>CAKQKW010000004.1:0-146711 GCA_934249325.1 uncultured Clostridia bacterium | reverse complement strand
CCCTACGGCAACGCTATATAAAATATCAGGTCAAAAAAGAATTCATTTTCGAAATATTTTTATTAAATTATTAGTCTAACTTTAATAAAAATCGGCATATTTATTTTGCAATGGTATTAAGTTTGTAGTAAATGTAGGGGACGGCGCCTCGACGTCCCGTTAGTATGCGAAATATTATAAAAAGATAAATGAAATTGCGTTCGATTTGATGTCGGCGTTTACACGTTATTTTCAATTCTTCTTTGAACGCGATCTGAATATTAACGCGTTGAAATATCCGAATACTACCGCCGCGGTAACTCCTGCCGAAGCCGCCGCAAGTCCGCCCGTAAACGCCCCGAAAAGACCTTGTTTCGCTCCCTTAATCGCCCCGTTTGCGAGCAGATAACCGAAACCGCTTATGGGTACGGTCGCTCCCGCGCCCGCGAAGTCTACGATATACTGATAGAGTCCGAAGGCTTGGAGAAAAAGTCCCGAAAGCATAAAATAAACGAGAATTTTACCCGAAGTAATTTTCGTGTAATTTATGAGCAGTTGAGCAATCGTACATATTGCCCCGCCTACTACGAAAGCCTTTAAATACATATATAATAATTCAAGCATTTTTTCACCTCAATTTTCTATGCTCACCGCATGCGATATTGCGGGTATCGATTCGCCTTGCTGAGTCGAAAGAGTGGAGAGTAATGCTCCCGTTGCGACAAATAAAACTCTGTTTAACTCTTTTTTCAGCATTTTGCCGTATATATACGAATTAAAAACTACCGCGCTGCAACCCGCGCCGCTGCCGCCTTGGAATTCTTCTTCGTCGATATTGTAAATAAGTTCTCCGCAATCGACGTGATTTTTTTCTATATCAATATTCTTTTCAAGGCATAGTTCTTTAACGAGCCTGCTGCCCAAAGCCCCCAAATCACCCGTTAAAACGAGGTCGTAATCGTCGGGCGATTTTCCGCTTTCAATAAAATGTCTCACGATTGTGTCGGCGGCAGCGGGAGCCATTGCAGCGCCCATATTGTTTGCGTCCGTAACGCCGAAATCTATTACTTTTCCGAAAGTAGCCGAGGTTATTTTCGGAAAATGCCCTTCAGATATCGCTACGACGCTCGCTCCCGCCGCCGTGACCGTCCATTGCGACTGAGGCGGTCTTACCGAGCCTAATTCCAACGGATAGCGATATTGTCTTTCAGCGGTCGAAAAATGGCTTCCCGTCGCCGCTATGGCGTTTGGTAAATACCCGCCGTCAACCAAAGCGGCGGCAATGGCAAGCGATTCCGTCATCGTAGAGCAGGCGTTGTATACCCCGAGATACGGAATATCGAACCTTCTCGCAGTAAAACTTGCCGAGATAATCTGATTCAAAAGGTCACCCATGATTAACGCTCCTACGCCGTTTTCCGTAAGTTTTGCGTTTTTGAGGGCTTGCTTTATAACGCTTGTAAGCATTGTTCGTTCGGCTTTTTCAAATGTTTTTTCGCCGAACATATCGTCTTTAACTATTTTCTCGATATATTTTCCGAGTTCACCCTCGCCCTCTTTCGGTCCCGCTATGGTGGCAGTTGCGATTATAGACGGCTTGTTTTTAAAAAATACCGTAGAATTCATACAAGTATTATGTTCTTTGCTTTAAAAATAATTCGTAAAATATTTCCATATAATTTACTATGAAATGTAAAAAGAAGAAAATTTTTAAATTCTTTTGTTTTTTAATCGCTTTTTTAACGCTCGTCGCATCTCTTTATTTTTCTTCGGACAGAATAGTGGTGGACTATGCCGTAAAATGCTTCGATTCTGCAATTTCTTCCGCTTCCTATTACGCCGTGGACGTAATAGTCGATAAAAAATACAGATACGCAGACCTCGTGGACGTAAAAACCGACAAGGACGGGCAGATAAGTATGGTTGTGACGGATAGTTACGAAGTGAACAGGCTCTCCACGACGGTTGCGACGAATGCGTTTAATTATCTGACGGGCGAGATAAAAAAAGGCGTAGACGTACCCGTTTGCGCTTTTACGGGAATAAGACTTATAAGCGGTTTCGGTCCGACCGTAAAAATGAAGGTTATTTCCGTCGCCTCGGTAAAGTGCGATATGATTTCTACTTTTACGCAAGCGGGAATAAATCAGACGAGACATTCTTTATATCTGAATATAAACTGTACCGTGAATATCGTGACGAAAACGGCGACTAAAAGTATTAACGAAACTATTTCCGTTTTAGTGTTCGACAATCTTATAGTCGGAAAAGTGCCTTCGGTAATGATAACGCCGTTCACGATAGGGAAAGGAGAGGTAAAAGGATAAAAAAAGTTTTATAACCGTTAAATAGTCCCTGTTTTTTGTTTTCAAACGGACTGAAATCTGCTAAAATATAGGTATGATGGAATTACTTGCTCCCGCAGGAAACGAAGAGTGTTTTTTCGCGGCGATAGAGAACGGCGCCGACGCCGTTTATCTCGGACTCAGCGGTTTTTCGGCTCGTAAAAACGCGGGAAACTTTAACAAGGATAATATTGCTTTTTACGTCAATTACGCGCGTAATTTAGGCGTAAAAGTTTACGTTGCCTTGAATACCCTTGTAAAAGATTGCGAGACGGAGGCTTTTTTAAAAGAGGCGGAATACGCTTTGTCGGCAGGGGCGGACGCTCTTATAATACAGAATATATTTCTCGCTCCGCTATTAAAGAGCAGATTTCCGTCCTGTGTACTTCATCTCAGCACGCAGGCGGGCGTAAACAACTTAGAAGGGGCGAATCTTGCCGCCGACTACGGGTTTTCGAGAGTAATTCTCGCAAGGGAAACCGAGCAAAACGAGATAAAGAAAATCGCCGAAAAAATAGAAACGGAAATTTTCGTTCACGGAGCGTTATGCAGTTGTTTTTCGGGACATTGCTATATGAGTTCGTTTATAGGCGGCAACAGCGGCAACAGAGGGCTTTGCAAACAGCCGTGCCGTAAAAAGTATACGCTCGAAACGAAAGTCGGAAACGGCGAGTACGCAATATCGCTTTCCGATTTGAAACTCGACGATTATATCCCGAAAATCAAAGATCTCGGCGTTGGCAGTTTAAAAATAGAGGGTAGAATGAGATCTCCCGAATACGTTGCAGCCGCCGTAAGGCTTTATAGAGCGGTTATAGACGGCAAATATATCGACAATAGCGAAATTTACAGAACCTATAACAGGGGGAATTATACGAAAGGTTACGCTTTCGGTTTCGACGGCGATATATTATCCGACAAAATACAGAATCACACGGGCGAATTTTTCGGCATTGTAAAAAGCGTCGGAAAGGACAGGCTGACGATTGATAACTTAAATTACGCCGTCGGCGATTGTTTTAAAATATTAAGAGACGGTCGGGAAGCGGGGAACGCTATCGCAGACGACAAAAGAGGGCTTGCCTATAAAGGCGACGTTAAAGAGGGCGACAAGGCGTATATTACGAAAGATATTCGTCTGATAAACCGACTTGTCAATCCGCCGAAAAAACTTAGGAAGTTAAACGTAGAGGCTTATTTTACAGAGGGAGAGAAACCCGTTCTGACCAGCGACGGAGTTACGATAACGGGCGACGAAACGCTCGAAACCGCAAAAACCGTTCCGCTTACCGAGAAAGAAATAAAGGACAATCTTAGCAAGACGGACAAGTATCCTTTCTCGATAAATGCGAACGTAATCGTTCGTGGCAGACCGTTTATTATTAAATCAAAATTGAACAAACTTCGTTCTTCGCTATATGAAAAAGTATTTCTGAAAGGTGTAAAACCTTTAAAAATACTCGATAATAAAATAGAATTTTCAAGTTTATACGATTTGGGATACAAGGGCGTGGTTATTAGCGACAAGGCGTTAAAAAACATTGACGGATACGCCTTTGTCTATCGCCCTACGGATTACGACGACGTAGAGAAAATCGGTAGAGAGATGAAAAACGTAACGACGGACAAGTTCTTGTTCGTTCCGTCGTTTATAAACGAAAAGGACGAAATAGTTTTAAAAAATCTTTTGAAGTATTTCGACGGGGTTTACGCCGACGGGCTTTACGGACTTTCTCTTGCTGAAGAAGAGGGTAAAAAGGTAATAGCGGGCGTTGGGCTAAACGTATTTAATTCGGTCGATTTATACGAATTGAACAAGCGAGGAGTGAAAGAGATCGTTTTCTCGCAGGAATTATCTTCGAGGGAAATCGAAAGTATAAAAGGAAACGGCTACGCGTTTACTTTCGGCAGTATCAGGGTAGCGGAGTTTTTGTATTGCCCGTTCGGCAAAAAATGCGGCGATTGCAAAAGGGGAAACCGCTTTAAATTGACGGACGAATCGGGGAGAACGTTTGAACTTTTAAGATATAAATTGGGCGGAAGATGCAGATTCGAACTCTATAATCCGAGTATTTTAAAAAATGCAAAAAGTTCAGCAAATTTCTACAATTTTATAGGTTTTTCCGAAACGGAAGCACGCGATGTTTTAGACGGCAAAGAGCCGCCCATGGATAAAACTTACACGAAAGGCAACTATATAAGAGGTGTTTTATGATAAGTCAGAAAACGCTTAAATCTCTCGAATACGATAAGGTCCTGAAAATCGTTTCGGAGTATTGCGTTTTAAAGAAAACGAAATCGGAAATATGCGAGTTCGCGCCGTCCGAAGATTTCTTCGAGTCTCAGGTTTATTTGGCGAAAACCAAGGAAGCCTACGATCTTCTGTTTAATCACGGCGTGAGTTCGGTTGAATTTTACGACGACTTAGAGGACTGCGCCGAAAGGGCTCAAAAGGGCGCAACCCTTTCCATGGGCGAACTTTTAAGATGTTCGAGAATATTGAAAAGCGGCAGAATACTGTATACTTCCGTATGCGACAGCCCTTGCGAAGCCCCGTATATCAGACAGGAAGCGTCGGGAATATACGTTGACGTTTATCTTGAAAACGAAATAAGGGAAAAGATTTTAAGCGAAGATACGATGAGCGACAACGCTTCCGAACGGCTTTCTTCGCTGAGAAAAAGCATCAAGAGATTAAACGAGCAGATAAGAGAAAAATTACAGTCGTTCATACGAAACGGCAACAATAAATACTTGCAGGAAAACATAATCACGATGCGTGGCGACAGATACGTTCTGCCCGTTAAAAGCGAATACAGGAGTCAGATCGGCGGGTTTATTCATGATCAGTCGTCCACGGGATCGACGGTATTTATCGAGCCTGCGGCGGTTTTGGAACTAAACAACGCTTTAAAGACCGCGACTATCGAAGAAAAAAACGAAGTCGAAAGAATTTTGGCGGAGTTATCGCAGAAAGTCGGCGTTATAGCGACGAAGATTATCGACAACGACCTGATTCTGACCGATATAGACGGGTTTTACGCGAGGGCGATTTACGCTTACAAGACCCGTTCGGTTTGCCCCGATTTCAATCGTAAAGGTAAAACGGATATAAAAAACGGCAGACATCCGCTTATACCTAAGGACAAAGTTGTTCCCGTCTCTCTTTCATTCGGCGAAAATTACAACTACATTCTTATAACCGGACCCAATACGGGTGGCAAGACCGTAACTTTAAAAATGGTCGGATTGTTTTCCTTAATGGCGGCGAGCGGTATATTCGTACCCGCTTCCGAGGGAACGGAAATATCCTTTTTCGATAATATTTTCTGCGACGTCGGCGACGAACAGAGCATAGAGCAGAGTTTGTCCACGTTTTCTTCGCATATTAAAAACATAATCGAAATAACCGAAAACGTAAACGAAAATTCGCTCGTTTTAATCGACGAAATCGGCGCTGGAACAGATCCGGACGAGGGAAGCGCGCTCGCAAGGGCGGTAATAGAAAGGCTTTTGGATAAGGGGAGTTACGGCATCGTGACCACTCACTATTCCTCGCTTAAAGAGTACGCATATTCCGACAGTCGTATATTGAACGCCTCTATGGAGTTCGATCCCGAAACTTTCGCTCCCCTCTATAAAATCAACATGGGTATGCCCGGTTCGTCGAACGCAATAGAAATATCGAGACTTCTCGGTATGGACGATAAACTTACGGCGAGGGCTTATTCGCTTCTGAAAGGCGAAAAAATATCTTTTGAAAAAGTTCTCAAAGAGGCTGAAAAGTCGAGACAGGAAGCGGAAAATCTTAAACGCGAAGTGGAGGATATAAAACGCGAGGAAAGCGTAAAACTCAACGAAATCGACTCGGAAAGGGAGAAACTCAACGCGGAAAAGGAAAAATTCTATCAGAAAGCAAGAGCCGAAAGCAGAAGAATAGTAAACGAAAAAATCGAAGAAGCGGACGAAATAATCGACGAAATCAAGGTTTTGTTCGATAAAGCCGAACTCGACAGCGGAGACCTTATAAAGGCGCGAACTCTCAGAAACAGGCTCGAAGATAAAAAGTACTCGCTCGAGGACGTCGAGGAGAAAATCGTCAACTACAAGCCCGTTGATCCGACGAAAGTCAAAATCGGCGACAGGGTATACTATAAGCCGTCCGAAACGTTCTGCGAAGTTTCGGGCGTAAACCCGAAAAAGGGCGAGTGCGAGATATTTATGGGGTCTGTTCGCTTAAACGCGAAAATCAAAGATTTATACTTCGTGTCCGAGGCGACTAAGCCTAAAACTTCCGTCACTCTCAAACGCGAAGCAGGGTCTCAGCCGATAACCGAAATCAACGTTATAGGCGAAACGGTAATGGAGGCGCTACCGGAAATCGACGCGTTTTTGGATCAGGCGATAATAAACAATCTCGAAGAGGTCAAAATTATTCACGGCAAGGGCTTAAAGATATTGAGTACCGCCATACACGACGCATTAAAGAGAAATAAAAACGTCGTTAGTTACAGATTCGGCAAATACGGCGAAGGCGAAAGAGGAGTCACGTTCGTTAAACTGAAATGAAGTATGACTAAAACGCCGATAAAATAACGCCTGAAAATCATGTTTCGTCGAGATTTACGTTACGGCTTAGCGCGGTGTTTTAATTGACTTGCATTTATGAAAAAATTATGGTATAATCAGCGATATGAAAGATGTTTTGTACGAAGAGTCGTTCAATCCGACCAATTTTAAATTCCATAAGACGATTTACGTTATATATTCGGTGCTATTTTGGGTATTTATGGTTGCGGCGTTTATAGTTTTTGCGTTGCTTTTCTTTATACCTGCGTGGTTCCTTTTCGCCTTTTTGGTCTTGTCCGCGGTCGCATTCTGGTATTTGAGGACGAAAGTGTACTATTGTATAGATCTCGTTTTTGTTTCGGGACATACCCGAATCGTAAAAGTCGTCAATTACAAATACAGAAGGAAAATGCTTCTGTTCGATTACGAAGACGTGACGACTATAGGAAAAATAGGCAGCGAGACTTTTGAGAAAATCGCAGCGACGCCGAAAATAAAAAAAATATTCGCAACGCCGAACAGATATATCGAAAACGGATATTACGTTTCGCTTATAAAAGACGGCGTAAATTATCTTGTTTTACTCGAATGTAAGGAAGATTATCTTGTAAATCTCGTTAATTTCGCAGGCAGAAAGATAATCGAAAAGGACTTCAAATGATATATTTAGACAACGCCGCCACGACGAGACCCGACGAAGAGGCTTTGGAGATTGCCGAGCGGTATTATAAAGAAAACTATTTTAACCCGTCCGCATTATATGCGGGCGGTTTAGAGGTAAAGAAGAAAATCGCCGAAATAAAGTCGAAAATTTTATCCGTATTCCCGACGGGTTACGATATGATTTTCACCTCTTGCGGAAGCGAATCGGACAATATGGCTGTTTCTTCGTTTGCGAAACGCGGTAATATAGTTACTACCGAGGGGGAACATTCCGCTATTTACGAGTGTTTTAACGAACTCAAAAAGAGAGGAGTTGAAACGAGGTTTGCGAAACTCAACCCCGACGGCGGCGTAAACGTCGATAGTTTATTGTCTCTCGTCGATGAAAAGACTTCCGTTGTTTCGGTGGTGCGAGTCAATAACGAAACGGGAGCGATAAACGACGTAAACGAGATCTCAGGCAGGGTAAAGAAGATAAACCCGTCTACCGTTTTCCATAGCGACGGAGTTCAGGCGTTCGGAAAACTTCCGACGGCAATTTCGGATAAAGTCGATCTGTATTCGATTAGCGCGCATAAGATAGGCGGCTTAAAGGGGACGGGCGGTCTCGTGTTTAAAAAGAGCGTTCGGCTCGTTCCGCTCATTTTCGGAGGCGGACAGGAAAACGGACTAAGGAGCGGCACGGAAAACGTTTTCGGTATAATAGATTTCGGCGCGGCGGCTTATAAACGGCTTGAACGCATTTCGGAAAACTATTCAAAAATCGCGGAATTAAAACGGATTTTCTTGGATAATCTCGACAAGAGATTTATAAAAATCATATCGGGCGAAAACGCTTCGCCTTATATTCTTTCTTTATCGGCGGTCGGGCTTCGCGGCGAGGTAATTCTTCACATGTTGGAGGAATTCGGCATAATCGTCGGAACAGGTTCGGCGTGTTCTTCGAGAATGAGGCATAGCAGAGTATTAAAGGCTTGCGGCTACAACGCAGGAGTATTAGACGGGGCTATAAGGATAAGTTTCGGAGTAGATAACACGAAAGACGATGTAATATTCGCCGCCGAAAAACTCGGCGAGTGCGTAAATAAATTAAAGGGCGTAATGGACAGAAGATAATGAATAAAGTAATAATCGTAAGGGTATGCGAGATATTTTTAAAAGGCAAAAACAGATTTTATTTCGTAAATCTCTTGGAAGAAAACATTAAAAAGGCGTTGGACGGAATAAAATACGACCTTGTAAAACTGCAAATGCGTTATCTCGTCGAAAATTTCGACGAGGATAAGTACGACCTTATTATGTCGAAACTGCTTAAAGTGTGCGGAATACATACTATGAGCGTGGCGTACTGCGTCGAAAGCGACGTCGATAAAATAGCGGAAGCGGCGATAGCGGAGTGCGAGGATATGAAGGGGTCGTTCAAGGTCGAAACGAACAGGGCGGATAAGGCGTTTCCGCTGCATTCGCTGGAACTTTCTGCTGAAATCGGCGGAAGAATTTTGGAAAAATACGGTAAAGACCTTTACGTTGACGTAAAAAAGCCGAAAAACATTCTTAAAATCGACATAAGAGAAAACGGGCAATCGCTTATTTATAAAGACGTTATAAAAGGCGTCGGCGGTATGCCGGTAGGCTCTTCGGGTAAGGGATTTCTTATGCTTTCGGGAGGCATCGACAGCCCCGTTGCGGGGTATATGATGGCAAAAAGAGGAATGAAACTTGCCGCCGTGCATTTTCATAGTTATCCTTATACCGGTGAAGCGGCGAAAGAAAAGGTAATAACTCTCGGCAAGATGATTTCCGAGTATTCTGCCGGTATGACCTTGTACGTTGTGAAATTTACCGAAATTCAGGAAGAAATACACAAAAAATGCTCGGAAGAGTTTATGATAACTATGATGCGTCGCTTTATGATGCGTATTACCGAAAGGCTTGCGAATTATCACGGCGGACAGGCGATTATAACGGGCGAGAGTTTAGGACAGGTTGCAAGTCAGACGACGGAAAGTATTACTTCTTCGAACTCCGTCGTGACGATGCCCGTTTTCAGACCGCTTATCGCTTTTGATAAACTCGAAACTATCGAGATTGCAAATAAAATAGGCACTTACGAAACGTCGATACTTCCTTACGAGGATTGCTGTACGGTCTTTCTTCCGAAATTCCCCGCAATAAAACCAAGAATGGACAGAGTGCTTAAAGAGGAGTCGAGACTCGACGTAGAAGAGTTGATAAAACGAGCGATGCAAAACGTCGAAGTTATCGAACTGTGATAACCGGATAGCCGATAAAAACCCCATAAAGCCTTAAAGCCGTCTTTTTTGCCGCAAAGCGTAAAAAAGACGGTAGAGGTGGGTTCGGTTTGATGTTTTTATCGGCTAAACGTTATTCCCACCAAGGTGAGTTTTTGATTTTTTCGAGACCCCCGTCCGTTTTTACGGACGGGAGTTTTATTATCTCGCCGCAAACTTCCACGCCGTCCGATACCGTAAAAGGCTTTACGAAAAAAGAGTATTCGGTATCCTGTTTTACGTCTTTCATTACGTATTTTCCGCTTTCCGCCGATTTTAAAAGTTCTTTGCCGCTACCGTCGAAAAGATAAAAACCAACTCCTTCTTCCGTTATTATTGAAATGGTGATTTTACCGTTTTTATATGTGATTTTGTAATCTTTTACGACAGGCGTAACGGGTGTTTCCGTCGCTTTTTTCTCGGGTTTATTCTCGCTTGAGAAGTAAAAACCTATCGAATCCTTGCCGTCAGAGTCTTTGAGTAATATTTCGTTATCGTCGTTATAAGCGTTTTTATCGATATAGAGGTATTCCACGGAGTCGGGTATGCCGAACGCTTCGGGTTTATGGTTTTTATAAAGATTTACAAGTACGTCTTTCGCAATCATCGTCGGGTATGTTCCGCCGCTTACCGAATTGTCCATATTTTTGTCGTCGGAGTTTCCGAGCCATACGCCGACTATATGTTCGGTTGTATACGCTATGCAATAAGCGTCCTTATTTCCGTCCTTATTTCCGTTTGTTCCCGTTTTAGCGTAGACGGGGAAGGGTAAGTCGTTTAATTTTTTAGCCGTTCCGCTTTTTACCGTTTCGCTTAAAATATCGTTTATTATAAACGCCGTTGACGGCTTTATTATTTGTTTAGTCTCTTTTTTATTCAGATAGACGGTTTTCCCTTTCGGGTTTACTATTTTTTCGATAAAAGATACTTCCGAATATTTACCGTCGTTAGCGAACGGAGTGTAACAGGAAACGAGTTGACAAAGAGTAGTGCCGCCGTCGATATTGCCGAGCGCGACGGATAAATCTGTATTTGTTATTTTTACGCCGAAGTTTTCGGCATTTTTTATTATTTTTTCTGTCCCGAGGGTTTCGGCAAGTTTGACGGAAGGAACGTTAAGACTTTTCGATAAAGCGTTTTTTACGCTCGTGTAGCCGTAGTATTTGTCTCCGTAATTCGACGGAGAGTATCCGCCGAAGTTTGTTTTCTCGTCAAGTATCTTCGTCGCTTCGTTTACGATGCCTTCGTCTATGCAGGGCGAGTATATAAGCCACGGTTTTGCCGTTGAAGCGGGACATCTCGAAATGTCGCCGTACGACGTTTTAAAACCCGTTATTTTACCCGTTTCGACGTCGGCTATTATGACGGTATAGTCGCAATCGAGTTTGTAAGTTTCGGGCGAGGAAACGTATTCGGACACTTTTCGGTCAAGCGAAGTATAAATCTTATAATCGTTTAATTCGCTTTCGTTATCGAAACCTAAAATCTCGCAAGCGTTTCTTTTCACCTCTTGAATTTCGACGTTTTTTGAAACATAATCTTTTGTATATTTTGCGGTGATTATTATATTTTTTTCTTTTTTGTATTCTTTATCCGAAATATAGTTTTGCTCTTTTAAAAGTTTCAGCACTACGTTCTTTCTTTCGTTTGCGTTTTGCTCGTTATCGACCGGATTATACTTTTTCGGCGACTTTACGACCGCGGCGAGAACAGCCGCTTCGCCGAGCGATACGCTCTTTATTTCTTTTCCGAAAAAGGCGAGAGAAGCGTCCGCGACTCCGTAAATCCCCTTTCCGAAGTATACGGAGTTTAAATACATTTCGAGTATTTTATCTTTGCCGTATCGTCTCTCGAGTTCTCTCGTGAGTTTTATCTCGTTGAATTTCCTGTTTATCGTTTTTTCGCCGCTCAAAAAAACGTTTTTGACGAGTTGTTGACTTATGGTAGAACCGCCCTCGACGATTTTGCCCGAAAAGATATTGTTTTTAGTCGCTCTGAGCATTCCTTTAAGGTCGATTCCGCCGTGAGTGTAAAATCGTTTGTCCTCGACGGCTATAAAAGCGTTCTTAACCGTTTCGGGAATATTATCGCCGGCGACGTAAGTCCTTTTGCGGCTGTCCTTGAACTCTTTTCCGTCCTTATCGTAGACGACGCACGATTGAGAAGAGAAGTTAAGTTTGCTTTCGTCGAAAACGGTATTTGCCGTGACGGACAAATACCACACGATAAGAGAGAGGGCGATTATCGCTAAAACCGTAACGGTTATAAACGTTATTTTTAAGAATTTTTTCATGAGTTACGATTATTATGAGTTTTAATTCGTCTTTTATGTTAATTTTTCACTTCCTTTTGCTTGATTTTTTTCGGGTTTTTAATGTATAATCTATATATGAGTAAACGTTATATAATACATACCTACGGTTGCCAGATGAACGTACACGAATCGGAGAAAATTGCGGGTATTTTAAGCGGTATGGGCTATCTCGAATGTAAAGCCCCCGAGGACGCGGACGTAATCGTCTTTAACACCTGTTGCGTAAGAGAAAACGCCGAGCAGCACGCTTTCGGCAATATCGGAATGCTTAAAAAACTCAAAGCGGAAAAACCCGAACTCGTAATCGCTGTATGCGGTTGCATGACGCAACAAGGCAATTTTTCCGAAAAACTTCTGAAATCTTATCCTTACGTCGATTTGGTTATCGGCACTTTCAACATAGATAAATTCGGCGAACTTCTGGCGAAGAAAATCGAGAGCAAAAAACGTCTTGTAGAAATACTTGAAAAGAACGGTGAAATCAGCGAAAGCGTAACGCCCCTTCGTTCGAGTTTTCCGAACGCTTGGGTAAACGTAATGTACGGTTGCAACAACTTCTGTTCGTACTGTATCGTGCCTTACGTGAGAGGCAGAGAGCGGAGCAGAAGGGCGGACAAAATCGTAGCAGAAATAAAGGGGCTTGTTGAAAACGGCTATAAGGAAATAACCCTTCTTGGTCAAAACGTAAACTCTTATGGCAAAGATTTGAAAGACGGTTCGTCTTTTTCGTCGCTTTTAGACGAAATAGGCAAACTCGAAGGCAAATTCCGTTTGCGTTTTATGTCCAATCACCCGAAGGACCTCACGGAAGAAGTCGTAGAGGCGATAGAAAGAAATCCTCACGCCTGCAAGGCTATTCACTTGCCCGTACAGTCGGGTTCGGATAGAATTTTAAAAGAGATGAACAGGCGTTATACGGTTGAAGATTATCTCGGAAAAGTTGCCAAAATACGCGATATTATCCCGAATTGCGCGATTACTACCGATATTATCGTCGGTTTCCCGACGGAGACCGAGAAAGAGTTTGAGGACACCGTATCGCTCGTCGAAAAAGTCAGATACGACGGCGCGTTCACGTTCGTCTATTCGCCGAGAGAAGGGACGAAAGCCGCCGCTATGGACGGTCAGATTCCTGCGGACATTAAAAAAGACAGGATAATGCGACTCGTCGATATTCAGAACGAGATCAACAGAGAGGAATCCTCGAAGTACGTCGGCAGTACCGTCGAAATTTTGTTCGAGGACTACGACGAGAAAAAACAAAAGTATATGGGCAGAGACGAGAGGGGCAGAATGGCTTACTGCGAATATCCCGAAAACGTAGTAGGGAAGTTTGCGGAGGTTGAAATAACCTCGACCGGCGGAATGTCCTTAATCGGTAAGATAAAGAAAATAATTGACTGAGAGAGCGGATAATGGCTAAACAAAAGAGTAGCGAAGAATATAAAAAAGAAAAAAAATCTCCGATGATGGAGCATTACGACAAGATAAAGGCGGCTCATCCCGACTGTATAATTTTTTACAGACTCGGCGACTTTTACGAAATGTTCTTCGACGATGCGATAAAGGCTTCGAAGATGCTCGACCTTACGCTTACGGGAAGAGACTGCGGAATGGCTGAAAGAGCGCCTATGTGCGGCGTGCCTTTCCACGCGGCGGACGAATATATCGCAAAACTCGTCGCAATGGGAGAAAAAGTCGCAATCTGCGAGCAACTCGAAGATCCGTCCACGGCTAAAGGACTTGTCGAAAGAGACGTAGTTCGTATCGTTACGGCTGGGACTTTAACGGAAGAGGAACTTTTAGACGAGAAGAGCAACAACTTTATCGCCTGCGTATACGGTTCGGCGGCTTCGGCGGGACTTGCATGGTGCGATATAACGACGGGAGATTTTTACGCCAAAAAGTGCGAGAGCGATAAGGTTTTCGACGAAATCTGCGACAACCTCGTGAGGATTAACCCGTCGGAAATAATTTGCAACGCAAGTCTTGCCGAGAAATCGAAAGAATTTCCCGTTGTCGCTCACAACGTTATTCCTGCGTTCAAACGGGTAGAAGATATATATTTTATGCGCAGAAACGCCGAAATCGAACTGAAAGAGCAGTTCGGCGTCATTTCGTTCGACGCGTTCGGAATATCCGACTCGTCGGCGACGATTTCTGCCGCGGGCGCGCTCGTCGCATACCTCAAAGAAACGCAGAAGCACGCTCTTATTAACGTAAACGGCATTAAAATCGAGAAGAATTCGGACGTAATGTATCTTGATTTTTCGGCGATGAGAAATCTCGAAATAACGAAGAATATGCGAGACTCGAAGAGATACGGCTCGCTTTTCTGGGTACTCGATAAAACGGACACTTCGATGGGGGCGAGAACGCTTAACTCGTGGCTCATTTCGCCTTTGCAGAGCAAAGAAAAGATTGAATACAGGCTTTCGGGCGTTGAGGAATTGTTTAACAATTCAATACTTCGCGCCGGAATTTCCGAGCAGTTGGGTTTTGTCCGCGACACCGAGAGACTTGCGGGAAAAATATCGAACGGCAATCTTACTCCGAAAGACGCTCGTATTCTGGGCGAATCTTTATCGGCGTTCCCGAATATAAAACTTCATTTATTCGGCGTTAATTCAAAGATTTTACAGGACGTAAACGAAAACATTTACGATTTTACCGAACTTTCCAAACTTTTAATCGGCGCGATTTCCGAAACTGCGGGAAAGGTTACGAAAGACGGCGGATATATTAAGGCGGGGTTCGACGCCGAACTCGACAGACTGAGAAATATTAAAAAAGACAGCGAAAAGACCTTAAAAGAAATAGAGGACAGAGAAAGAGAAAAAACGGGTATTAAAAACCTTAAAATCGGATACAACAGAGTTTTCGGCTACTATATCGAGGTAACGAACTCTTTTAAAAGTCTCGTTCCTTACGATTATATCAGAAAGCAAACCCTTGCGGGAGCGGAAAGATACATTACGGAGGAACTCAAAGAACTCGAAGCGGAAATTCTTTCGAGCGACGAGAAAGCCTTGAAATTGGAGTTGGATATTTTCTCGAAAATCAAAGGCGTTCTTGCCGATAACGTGAAAAAAATTCAACGCAGTTCCAAGTCTGTTGCCTGTCTCGACGCCCTTTTATCGCTCGCGACGGTAGCCAAGAAAAACGGCTACGTCAGACCCGAAATCGTGGAGTCGGATATGCCTATGAATATAGTCGGAGGCAGGCACCCCGTCGTCGAAGCCGTTTCGGACGAACCGTTCGTATCGAACGATACCTATCTCGATTCGGACGAAAACAGAGTAATGATCATAACGGGTCCGAATATGGCGGGTAAAAGCACCTATATGAGACAAAACGCCCTTATCGTTTTAATGGCTCATATCGGCAGTTTCGTGCCGTGCAAGTCCGCTGAAATTCCTATCGTAGACAAGATATTTACGAGGGTAGGGGCAAGCGATAACCTCATTTTCAATCAGAGTACGTTTATGGTCGAGATGACCGAGGTCGCGAATATTTTGCTGAACGCCACGGATAATAGTTTGCTCGTTTTAGACGAGGTCGGAAGGGGAACAAGCACTTACGACGGATTGTCTATCGCTTGGGCGGTAGTCGAATATCTTTCGGAAAACACTAAGGCTAAAACATTTTTCGCTACGCACTATCACGAACTTTCGGAACTCGAAGGGTCGCTCGGCGGCGTGAAAAACTATAAAATCACCGTCAGAGAATCGGGCGGCAAAATCGTGTTTTTGAGAAAAATAGCGAGAGGAAGCGCGAACAGAAGTTTCGGAATCGAGGTCGCTTCGCTTGCGGGCGTTCCGAAAGGCGTTACCGACAGGGCGAAAGTCATTTTGAAAAAACTCGAAAAAAACGATTTGACAAAAAGGGTAGACAACTCGGAAAATGTTCCCGAAGAAGAGACTTACGAGGACGAACAAAGAAGCGAAATCGAAGAAATTATCGCGGAAACGGACGTAAATTCCATGACGCCCATGGAAGCGTTAAAACTTATTTACGATTTAAAAAATAAACTTAACGGATAAAAATTATGCCGACAATTAACTTACTTGACAAAAAAGTATACAACAGAATAGCCGCGGGAGAAGTCGTCGAAAGACCTTTTTCGGTAATCAAGGAACTTGTGGAAAACTCGATTGACGCCGGCGCGGACGAAATCGAAATCACCATCGAAGATGGCGGAAAGTCGTTTATTTCGGTAAAAGACAACGGTTGCGGAATATCCGCGGACGACCTTAAAAAAGCATTTTTACCACACGCTACCAGTAAGATTAAAGACGTTGAAGATCTCGACGACATTTTAACGCTCGGTTTCAGAGGCGAGGCTCTCGCTTCCATCGGTGCTGTGTCTATGGCGACTATAACGTCGAAAACAGAGGACGCCGAAATCGGTAATTCTATATCGTGTAACGGCGGAGTTATAGGAGAAGTCGAGGCGTACCCGTCTGATAAAGGAACTACGGTAACGGTCGAAAAACTCTTTTACAACACGCCTGCGCGAGCAAAGTTTTTAAAGCCGAACAAAAACGAAGAAACGGATATTACGAGCATTATAACGAGGCTTATTCTGGCTAATTCGTCCGTTGCGTTCAAGTACGTTGCGGACGGAAAAACGGTATTGCAGTCTTACGGCGGAGGACTTGACGAGGCTATCGTCGAAATGTACGGCTACGACGCGATAACCGATTGCATCAAGATTGAAACCGTTAAAAACGGAATGAGAGTCAGCGGTTATATCGGGCATTATTACTTCACGAAGCCCAATAAGTCCTATCAGACGATAATTTTAAACGGCAGATATATCATAAATTCTACCATTCAGTCGGCTATCCATAACGCCTATGCGAGTTATCTTATGAAACGTAAATATCCCTTTTACGTTCTCGAAATTGAAATGTCGCCCGAAATGGTTGACGTAAACGTCCATCCTAATAAAACTGACGTCAGATTTGTGGATAATCAGGTCGTATACGGAACGCTTTATTCGATAGTTTCAAAGGTTTTAGACGGTTCTGCGTCCGCTCTCAATATTATTAAACCCAACAATTATATGCAAATCGACCCCGGATCGAGACCTATCGTCAAAAAACCTGTGGTAAAAGCAGAGGATATAAGAAGGGTATATTCGGACGAACCATACGTTCCGACTTCTAATAATTCGATTTTTTCTACGATAACCAAGGATAAGACCGAAGAAGAAAACGAAGGGCTTATGATGGGTTTCGAGGACTTTTTAAAAGAAAGAAATCAGAGGCTTGCCGAGGAAGAGGAAAGGAACAAAAATCTCGACGATATATTCGCCGAAAATAAGAAGTATATCGAAAAAATCGAGGCGGAAAAGGCTGAAAAAGAGAGGCAATCTCAGGAACAATATGACGTCGGAAAAGAGTTTCGGGTCGTGGGGCAGATTCTTACGACTTATCTCGTACTTGAAAAGGGAGAGGACGTTTATTTCGTAGACCAACACGCCGCCCACGAACGACTTTTGTACGATAAGTTTATGGAAGAATACAAAAAGGGCGTTATAAACCGACAGTCGATGCTTATACCGTATACTTTGAGGCTGAACGAAAAGGAAACGGAGGTTTTGATAAATAAACTCGACGAACTTAAAAAGAACGGTTTCGATATTTCGAGAGAAGATAACATTTTTAACGTCTACTGCGTTCCGCTTTTGCTTGACGGGATAAATCTTAAAGACTTTTTCGACGATATACTGTCGGACGCCGAATTCAAACGCGAAAACGTACCCGAGATAATACACGAAAAAATCGCTATGAAAGCGTGTAAAGCGGCCATCAAATCCGGAAAGACATTATCCGATGAGGAGATACAGTCTCTTTTAAAGGCGATGAATAACGATATGGGACTTCGTTGTCCGCACGGCAGACCTGTTACCGTAAGAATAACGAGAGCCGAAATCGACAAGTGGTTTAAGAGAATCGTATGAGGGGCGGTAAAATAATCGTTGTGTGCGGCTCGACCGCTTCGGGAAAGACCGCTCTGGCTGTCGATTTGGCGAAAAGGTATAACGGGGAAGTCGTGTCTGCCGATTCAGTCGCTATTTATAAGGGACTCGACGTCGGTTCGGCTAAGCCTACAAAAGAGGAAACGAGGGGCGTTAAACACTATATGATTGACGTAGTTTCGCCGTTCGACGAGTTTTCGGTTTCCGACTATGAAAACGCTGCTTTGCCTATAATAAACGATATTTTGTCTCGCGGAAAACTTCCCATAATCTGCGGCGGTACGGGCTTTTATATAAATTCATTACTTTATAAAATGAGTTACGGAAATTCGAAAGGCAACACCGATATCCGAAACAAATATGAAAAAATCGCCGCCGAGGAAGGCAACGAAAAAGTGTATGAAATTCTGAAAACCGTCGACCCTGTTACCGCTGAAAAGTTGCACCCGAACGATAAAATGAGGGTTATAAGGGCGTTGGAAATTTTCGAGGCTTCGGGAGTGAGAAAATCGGATATAAAGGATGAAATGATTCCGAGGTTTGATTTTATTGCGATTATGCCGACTTACGACAGAGAAACCTTATACAATCGGATAAATCTTCGTGTTGATAGAATGTTTGAAAACGGTCTCGAAGAAGAAGTCAGAGGACTTTTGAAAAACGGACTTACGCTCGAAAATCAGAGTATGCAGGGCATAGGTTATAAAGAAACCGCCGAGGCGATATTAAACGGAAGCGAGATGCCGCTCGATACGATCAAGTTAAACACAAGGCATTACGCGAAGCGGCAAATCACTTTTTTCAAGCGTTTTCAAAATCTTTTCGCCGTTGATAATTTAGGCGATGGAAGTTTTGAAAAAGTTTGCAAAATCGCCGATAATTTCTTGAAAAATTAAATGTTTTACGAAAGGCAAAAAGCAGGCTGACGCCTGCTTTTTATTTTATTTTCGTCATATAAAAGTCTTTCAGGTAGTCCTCGTCGTCATCGTAAAAGGACAGGTTCTTTTCGTATCCGAGTTTCTCTTCGAGGTCGGCGACAGATAGTTGAGTGATTTTTCTTTTCTTTATAAGTTTCAACGCTTCCCGTCTTTTGTCGTTTTCTTCGGGGGATAAATATACGAAGTAGTCGCATTGATCCGCGTCTCTCGTAAAGGTATAGCCTTGTTTCAGAATTAACTCAATGAGCGTTCTCGTGTAGTTTACGTTGAGTTTTTCGACCGCATAAGAAAAACACACTTTTTCGCGGTTCTTGTATTTAGGAAGTCTTCTTACGTATTCCGTATAGAGCAGCGATTGAATTTTGCGACTTCTCGTAAGCCCGAATTCTTCGTGAATCAAAGCGTCTGAAAAGGGCATATAGTATCCGTTTTCGGAATTTATTCCGTAATGAACGCCGAATTTATTGATAGTTTCGCTCAAAGTTAAACCTTCTTCGATTAAAAACGCATTTAAAAGCATTACGGAAGCCGCCGCGTCGTCGTCAGAGCGGTGTTCGCGGTATTTTAAATCGTATCTTTCGCACAGCGTTTTTAAACCCACCGAATTGGTTTCGGGGTGAATTTGTTGATATACATATTGCACGTCGATAAATTCAAATGAAATTCGCGGTAGTTTGTACTTGTCGCAGGCGTCGTTGATATACTTGACGTCGTTTGCCATGGAAAAACCTATTACGAGCCTGTCGGTGAAAAGTTGTTTTACTTCCTCGTAGCATTCTTTAAATTTAGGGGCTTTTCTGAAATCTTCGACTTCGTACGCAAAAGTCACGCCCGTTCTTTTCGCGTGTTTTTTGTCGCCGACGGCAAAACGTTTCGGAATAGGGTTAAAAAGTAAGTCTTTTTGCTCGATTATATTAAGTTTTTCGTCGCAGATCGCATAACCTATACTGCAAAGGCTACCGTCCGTGCTTCTTCCCGTACAACTCTCGGTGTCAATAACAAGGTATTCCATCAATATTTTCTGATAAGACCGACCACTTTTCCCAAAACGCAAACGTCGTCTAAAACTATGTCCTGCATGGTCTCGTTTTCGGGGTGGAGAATAATTTTTCCGTCTTTTTTAAAGAATCTTTTTACCGTCGCCCCATCGCCTACGAGAGCGGCGATTATCTCGCCGTTGTCGGCGGTTTCTTGCTTTTTGATAATGACTTTGTCTCCGCTGTATATTCCTATATCGCGCATACTTTCACCCTTGACGGTTAAGGCGAAAATTTCGTTTTCCTCTCCGAATTCTTTCGGAACGGGGATATAATCGTCGTAATTTTCGTAGGCGAATACGGGCGATCCCGCAGCGATAGTGCCGAGCAGAGGCGCGCTGAACGCTTCCGCTTTAGGTTTCGTCACCATTATGGCTCTTTTTTTGCCGTCGGAAACGGTAATCAGTCCTTGTTCCTGCAATTTTTTTATGTAATGCTGGCAGGTTGCGGTCGATTTAATCGCGAGCGCGGAGCATATCTCTCTCATTGTCGGCGGGTAACCGTTTTCGCTGCTGAAAGCCTCTATGTATTCGTATATGACCTGCGCTTTATCGTTTGATTTTGCCATTATTTCCCTCTGTGCGTCTGAGTAGGTTTATTTTAACATATTTATCGCAAAAAATCAAACATTTGTTTGCATAATTTTTATGTTAAAACGATTGAAATTATTTGAAAGACAATGTATAATATAAGAGATATGAAAAAAGACGATTTAAAAGAAGAAACTCAGGAAGAAGACTGCGTGTTATACGACAGAAAGTGCATAGGTTGCGGCGAATGCGAACTGTGTGACCTCGACCCGCTTAAAATTTGCGATAATTGCGGAAAATGTCTCGATATCAAAGACGGCGTTTCGATTAAAATCGATAAAATCGAAAGTTAAAATCCTTGCATTTTCAGACGGAATACTATATAATTAGTATTATGGAAAGATTTATACTGATGTTCGTCCAATATCTGGCGAACTTTGTAGCGATAATGATCGTTTTACCTTGCCACGAGTTCGCTCATGCGTTCGCGGCGGTAAAATGCGGAGACGATACGCCGAAACTTGCGGGCAGGTACACGCTTAACCCTCTCGCGCATTTCGACCCGTTGGGGCTTGCGATGCTGATACTTTTGCGTTTCGGTTGGGCGAAGCCCGTTCCTGTAAACCCTAATAATTTCAGAGATTATAAAAAGGGTTGCGTATGGGTTTCGATTGCGGGAGTGCTGACGAATTTGGTTTTGGCGTTTTTGTTCTGTCCGCTGATGATTCTTGTCTGCGAAAAATATATCTTTCTTATAACCGCAGAGTGGGCGACTTATATAAATTATTTCGTAATTTATTTCTTTTACGCTCTGTATTTTATTAACGTGGGCTTGTTCGTATTCAATCTTTTGCCGTTGTACCCCTTGGACGGGTTCAGACTTTACGACGCTTTGAGTACGAGAAAGGGAAAGTTTTACTATTATTTGAGAAAATACAGCGGTTATATACTGCTTGGAATACTTCTTTTAGGTTATATCGGCGATATCGTCGGTGTACCGTGGCTCGATTTTATTTCCGTGCTTATCGGCTACGTTTCAAAGCCTATTACGGCGTTTTGGAGGCTTATAATTAAATGACGACTGAAAACGAAGAAATTGAATTTAATAATCAGAATGAAAGCGAAGAGAAAGTTATCGAGTATAAAAAGCCCGATAATTTCGAGTCGGTCGTCGATTATACGACGAAACTCTCGGTTTTTGAAGGTCCGCTCGATTTGTTGTTATATCTTGTAACAAGGGCTGAAATTCCCATAAGGGATATTTTCGTGTCGGAAGTTACGGAGCAATTTTTGGAATACGTAAGGCACGCGGAAGACCTCGATATGGAAAAAGAGGGCGAGTATCTCGCAATGGCGGCGACTCTTCTCGAAATAAAGGCAAGGTCGATTTTACCGGCTTACGAGTTCGAGGATAACGGCGAATATTTCGACGAAGACGACCCGAAGGAAAACCTTTTCAGACAACTCGAAGACGAGTTGAAAATGTTTCAGGAAGCGGGCGTTAAGTTAAAGGAAATCGAAACGACGGATATTTTCTTCAAAAAACCCGACGAATCGGCAAACGAAGTAAGGATAGAGTACACCGATTTCAATCTCGACAATCTTATCAAGGCGTTTTCGAACCTCATGGCGAAAATCGACCTTGAAAACAGAATTAAAAACGAGCAGAAAGAAATACCGAAAGAGGTATATACCGTCGCGGATAAAATCAATTACATAAAGGAAACGATGGTTGAAAGAGAGAGTTGCAGTTTTTACGATCTGTTTGCGGAAGACGCGTCGAAACCCGAGATTATTACGACCTTTCAGGCTCTATTGGAACTGCTTAAATTGCAATATCTTACGGTAGAGCAGAAGGATACGTTCAGCGACATTACAATTACATTAAGAGAAGACAGGAGTGAAGAAGTTGGAGACCTTAGCGAGTATAATTGAATCAATTTTGTTTGTATCGGGCAACGAGGTTGCCGTAAAGGATATTTCGGACAAACTCGGTATTCCCGAAAAAGATATTTTGAACGAAGCGAAAAAATTGCAAGAGAAGAAATATGGCGACGGAAGCGGTGTGAAACTGCTTATTTTCAATAAAAAATTGCAATTATGTTCAAACAAGGACAACGCCGACAGCGTGGCGACCGTACTTAATCCCATAAGGGAACGCGAACTTTCGAGGAGTATGCTCGAGGTTGCGGCGATAATTGCTTATAAGCAACCCGTGACGAGAACCGATCTCGAAGAAATTCGTATGTGCAGTTGCGAATACGCTATTCAGAACCTTTTAAAACTCGGTGTTATAGATGTTGTAGGCAGAAAAGAGGCTCTCGGCAGACCCGTTCTGTTCGGAACGACCGACAATTTCCTTAAACGCTTCCAGATTTCTTCTCTCGACGAGTTGCCCGACTATGATGAGATGCTTAACAAGATTAAGCAGATGAACGGCGGCGACAGTAACTACCTCTACAAGAAGGACGTTTACGACGAGAAGAACGACCCCGAACAGGCAAAGGCGGAAGAAAACGCGGGAGAATCCGACGGCGAAAACGCCGATTCCTTAGCGGATACCGCTGAAACGAACAACGAGTCGGGCGACGCGGCTGCTAAGCCCGAAGAAGTTGACGAACTTGCAGAATCGAGCGTAAAAGAGGTTGAAAACGCGGACGAAGAAAGCGAAAAATCGGCTGTACCCGCATTTTTAAGCGACGACGAGAGCGAAACGGCATAAGAAATAAAAACTAAGTTTTTAACTAAAAAAAAGATACCTATGTAATATAATCGGGTATCTTTTTTATTATATTGCGTTGTTTCTTCGGGACGTCGGGGCGCCGTCCCCTACGACGAAAATTAAATCGTTTTAAAAAATAGTATCAATTTCTTAATTATTACATATCGAATTATTGTTGCTCAATTTGCATTTGAATAATATTTAATAACACTCTTTTTTATATTGTAGGGGACGACGCCCTCGGCGTCCCGATTCGCTTTTTTCCTCTATATGTCATACATATTTTTTTATGAAATAACGATACTAAATTCTGTAATCGACTATGGAATTTGCAATTATTTCTATTGTTTTATCAATTTTTATAATTCCGTTACCTTTTTCGGTAAAAGCATTTTTTAGTTTTAAAGATAAGAAAATCTATTTCAGTTTGTTCTATTTCAGAAGAATCAGACTGAAAAACGGCTACGCGGAATTTAAAGCGAATAAAACGTTTTTGCATTATTCGGATAAAAAAGCAATCGCTTTATACTACGACGATTTGATTAAAGGCAACGGGGAAACGGACGTTATAAATTATATCAACGCAACTAAAATAAGATACGCCGTTATTCTTGACGGATATAAAAGCGTCGGGGCGTTTTGCGTATTATCTGTGATAAATACTGTAAATTCCGCAATTTATCCCGTTTTGAAACGAAAGTACCCGCTCGTTGATTTTAAAGGCGACGTTTTAATAAGCGAGACGAACAAGACGAACGGGGTTATTTTCGATTTGGGTATATGTTTCAATATTTTGTCGATTACGTTTATGCTTGTAAAAAATATGTTCGGGGGTAAGAAAAATGGCTAAGGACAATTCGGATAATAAAATTAAAGAACTAATGAGTACCGCCTTAAAAGATATAAATACGCTTGTTGACGTAAATACCGTTATTGGCAAACCGTTTACCACAAACGGTGGTACTGTTGTAATTCCTGTTACAAAGGTCACGATGGGGTTTATGACGGGCGGTGGAGAGTACGGAAAAGTACAAAGTTTAAAAGGCGAAAAATTGTTGCCGTTTTCGGGCGGGAGCGGGGCAATCATATCCCTTAAACCGAGCGGCTTTCTCGTCGATAACGGTAAGGGCGTAAAACTCGTGAGTATCGCCGACGACGTGGCGACGAAAGCCTTTGAAACCGCAGAGGAGTTTATAAAGAGTTTTAAAAATGAAAAGGAAGATTAAATTATCTGCTTATTTGCTTGCTGTGTTATTGTCATTTTTCACGATAAATACGACTATTTCTTATGCTTACACGGTTTCAAAAGCAGAGGCGGTTATGGAGGTTATGAGCGGCAGAATGCTGTATTCCTTTAACGCCGAAGAAAAGTTGCCCATGGCAAGCACTACAAAAATAATAACTGCGATTACCGTTTTAGATAATTTCGATATAAACAAAACGGTAGAGGTTCCGTCGGAGTGCGTAGGGGTTGAAGGGAGTAGTATATATCTTAAACAAGGGGAGAAGTATACCGTCTGCGACCTTCTCTACGGTTTAATGTTGCGTTCTGGCAACGACGCGGCCGAGACTTTGGCGGTAGCGCTTGCAGGGGGCGTTTCGGACTTTGTTAAACTTATGAACGAAACGGCGAAAAAAGTCGGAGCGGTCAATACCTCGCTCGTAAATCCGCACGGGCTGAACGCCGAAAATCATTATACAACAGCCGAAGATTTGGCGAAAATATCCGTTTACGCAATGAAAAACGAAACGTTTAAGAAAATCGTAAACTCGAAAACGCATATAGCGACGGAGATTACGAGCGGAGAGAAAAAGTTGTGGAAAAATAAAAACAAAATACTCTCGATGTTCGAGGGAGCGGAAGGCGTTAAAACGGGGTACACCGTCAAGGCTGGAAGATGCCTTGTTTCGTGTGCGAAAAGAGAGGGAATGGAAGTCGTTTCGGTCGTTTTAAACAGTCCGCAAATGTTTGAACGTTCTTGCGAACTTCTGGAAAACTCATTTACCGATTTTGATATGGTCAAGGTGATTGACGGAAGAAGGTTCGATTACGTAGTATTTGACAAGGCAAAAAACAACGCTTACGAGATTGAAAGCCCCGACGATTTTTATTATCCGGTAAAAAAGGGCGAAAAACTTTCGTGCGAACTGAATTTCGAGAACGAAATAAGAAATGCGGACGAAAAATCGCAAAAAGCGGCTGAAATTAAAATTTATTGCTCAAAACAGTTGATTTTTTCTCAAAAACTTTATACACTTAATCCGAGGAACAAAACAAATGAGAATAAACAGATATCTTGCCGAGTGTGGCGTGGCGAGCAGACGAGCTTGCGATCAGATTATTAAGGAAAAAAGAGTAAAAGTGAACGGTAAAATTTGCGGACTCGGCGAGGAAATAGACGAGATAAACGACAGCGTTACCGTTGACGGGAAAAAAGTATCGAGAGCGAGAAAGTTCGAGTATTACATTATGAATAAGCCGAAGGGTTACGTTTGCACGGTAAAAGACGATAAAGGCAGAAAGACCGTTATGGACTTGCTTCCTAAAAATACCGCGAGAATTTTCCCCGTAGGTAGGCTCGATTACGATTCCGAGGGGCTTCTTCTGTTTACCAACGACGGCGATCTCGCGAACAGACTTACTCACCCGAGTAGCGAAATCACCAAGACTTATTTGGTAAAAATCGAGGGCAATATAGACGAAAAAACACTTATTACGCTCAGAAACGGCGTGGTCATCGACGGGAAAAAGACGAATAAATGCGGAATTAAAGTCGTGGAAGAAGGCAAAGATTTCGCAAAAATGCACGTTACCATTACCGAGGGCAGAAACAGAGAAATCAGAAAAATGTTTGAAGCGGTCGGCAAAAACGTCGATTTTCTGAAACGTATAAAGATAGGCGATTTGAAATTGCAGGGGCTTAACCGCGGAGAAGTGAGAAAACTCACGCCCGAGGAAATTTATTATTTGCAAAACGTTTGATTTTGCGTAGAATTATGGAAAAACAAAGGCAAAACGAAAGTTATATCGAATTAAAGAAAGACTTAAAAGACAAATATTGCGAAATTATCAAGTCCGATTTGGACGAAATAAGAAACTACGTTTTAGGCAGGGCTACAAAGTTGTTCGGTCCCGATTTTCTCGATAAAATCGAAAAAGTCGAAAATCTCAGAAACGAACGAAAGAAATCGGAAAAAGAGTTTTTTAAGTCGGAAGAGTATAAAACCGCTCAAAAAGAACTCAAAACCGCTAAGAACGAGGCAAAGAACTCAACGCCCGAAACGGAAGAAGACGCGAACAGGCGTTTAAATAAGGCTATCAGTACTATAACAACGCTCAACGTGACGATAAAAAACAGACTGAAACCCTACGACGAAAAAATTTCCGCGTTAGACGATGAAATCTCGTTTGTTACCGAAAAGAACGACGATAAAATCAGAGAGATTTCGCAGGAGATTATTTTCAGAGTGAAAAGTTCCGTTGCGGAGCGTTTCAAGGCGTACTTTGAGGAACTTAACGAACTTTCAGACGAATTCGGAGTCGAAGAAGAAAAAGACGACGATTTGCCGTTCGACCAAAACGTTATTAGACTTGAAATTCCCATTTTTTCCGAGAAAATTGCGGAGAACTTAGAGGGTGAAGATAGCGAAGACGAAGAGGGGAATTTTGTCAAAAGTACGGACAATAACGGAATATTGAACTAAATTTTTTGTAAACATAATAAACGCGGCGTTTTCCGAACGGAAAACGCCGCGTTTCGGTATTATAAATTTTCAGTAAACGCCTTCTGCAATCATAGCGTTCGCAACTTTTTTGAAGCCCGCTATATTCGCTCCTTGTATCAGATTGTAGGGCAGAGAAAATTCCTCGATCGCCGACTTAATCTGAGCGTAAATATCACGCATTATCGATTTAAGTTTTCCGTCTACTTCTTCCGCCGTCCAGGCAAGTCTTGCGCTGTTCTGGGCCATTTCAAGTCCCGAAACGGCTACGCCGCCTGCGTTTACCGCTTTTGCGGGGCAGACGAGAACGCCGTGTTCTTCCAAATAGTTCGCCGCCTCTATCGTGGTCGGCATGTTGGAACATTCGCATACGATTTTAACGCCCGATTTGACGATTTCTTCCGCGTCCGACGGGAGAATTTCGTTCTGCGTGGCGCAGGGCATACATATATCCGCCTTGAATTTGCCCCACGGTTTTTCGTTCGGGTGAAATTCCGCTCCGAATTTGTCGGCGTAAGCCTTAATGCCGAGCGAGGTGTCAGAACGCATTTTAAGCAGATAGTCAACCTTTTCGCCAGAAACTCCGTCTTTGTCATAAATATAACCTTGCGAACCCGAAATACTTACGACCTTGCCGCCGAGCGATTCGAGTTTCTTACAAACGCCCCACGTAACGTTTCCGTAGCCCGAAAGAGCGAACGTTTTGCCTTTTATGCTTTCGCTTCTATCCTTCAAAACTTCTTCGAGGAAATAGACCGCGCCGTACCCCGTCGCTTCGGGGCGGATATAACTGCCGCCGAACGAGAGGTCTTTACCCGTCAAAACGCCGTTATCATAAGCGTTTTTAAGCCTTTTGTACTGTCCGAACATATATCCGATTTCTCTGCCGCCGACTCCTATATCTCCCGCGGGGACGTCGACGTCGCCGCCTATATGGCGGAATAATTCCGTCATAAAACTTTGACAGAATCTCATTATTTCTCCGTCCGATTTACCTCTCGGGTCGAAGTCCGAACCGCCTTTACCGCCGCCCATGGCGAGAGTAGTGAGACTGTTTTTTAAAATCTGCTCGAAGCCGAGGAATTTCAGTATGCTTTGATTTACGCTCGGGTGAAATCTGAGTCCGCCTTTATAAGGACCTATCGCATTGTTGAACTGAACTCTGTACCCTCTGTTCACGTTGATTTTTCCTTTATCGTCCTGCCATGAAACTCTGAACGATATAATCCTGTCGGGTTCGGTTATTCTTTCCAAAATAGCGTTTTTTCTGTAAATTTCTTCGTTTTTAGCGACAATCGGCTCGATAGAAGCGAAAACTTCTGTGACCGCCTGTACGAATTCGGGTTCGTTCTTGTATCTTTCTTTGACGCTGCTTAAAACCTCCGCAACGTAAGCGTTTCTTTCTGCCATAAAATCCTCCGTAAAGTTCGTTTTTTAATTTCCGTCCGTAATTATATCACGAACAGACGAAAAAATCACGAAAATTTACATAATTTAAGTATACTTATTTCTTATCGCTATTATTTTTATTGCTTATCCTCTTGAAAAAATAACCGAAATGTATTATAATATGTTTATGGAAAAAATAATAATCGCGATAGGCGGAGGGGAGATAAGAGAAAAAGCCACCGCCGAAATAGACGAACAAATTGCCGCTCTCGCAAAAAAACACGCGGGGGATAAAAGGGCTAACGCTCTTTTTATCGGCACGGCAAGTCACGACAGCATGCCGTATTACAACAGTTTTCATAAGACATACACGGGGCTTTTCGGGCTGAAAACCGACTGCGTTTTAACCGTTTACGGCGAGATGAACGACGAGAAAATACGCGGGAAATTCGAGAAAGCCGATATGATTTACGTCGGAGGCGGCGATACGATATACATGCTCGAAAAGTGGAAGGAATGCGGCGTGGATAAACTTATCAAAGAAGCGTACGATCGAGGCGTGATTATTTGCGGACTTTCCGCAGGGGCTATCTGTTGGTTTGAAGAAATGTTTACGGACAGCGTAGGGGAAGAGTATGAATTCGAGCCTGCTCTCGGCTATCTGAAAGGCGGGGCTTGCCCCCATTACGACGACAGAAAAGAGGATTTTTTCGCAAAATCTCAAAACGCGAAAATCAAAGATTACGTCTGTATCGAAAATCTATCCGCAGTTATTTTCGTAAACGGCGAAATGGTTTCCGCTTTGAAAGGCGAAGGCAATTCATATTCGGTGAACCTTTCGACCGAAAAGGCGATTTTTACGACAATACCGAAAAAAGACCTTTTAAACTGCGATTTTCATTGAGTTTTCACTCTATCGATTTAATGTGATAATAATACATTTATATAATGTAATCAAAAATTGCTGTCAAAAACGGAGGAAGCAACTATGTACAAGATTTTAATAGTAGACGACGAGGCGAAAATAAGAGAGGTTCTTGCCGAGTACGCCGAGTTCGAGGGCTTTGAGTCCGATCAGGCTGCCGACGGTATGGAAGCGGTCAATAAATGCAAAAATAACGATTACGACATTATTCTTATGGACATAATGATGCCGAAACTCGACGGATATTCCGCGGTAAAGGAAATCAGAAAATTTAAGGATATTCCCGTAATAATGCTTTCGGCGAGAGGAGAGGAGTACGATAAACTTTTCGGTTTCGAAATCGGAGCGGACGATTACGTCGTAAAACCGTTTTCGCCTAAGGAAGTTATGGCGAGGGTAAACGCCGTTTTAAAGAGAAATAATCAGTCGAAGAACAACAAAAACGCCAATTCCGCGGTTAAATTCGAGGGTCTTGAAATCGATATGCTCGGAAGAAACGTTTTCGTGGACGGTCAGAAAGCCGAACTTACGCCGAAGGAATACGAACTTCTGTTCTATATGGTAAATAATAAGGGCATTGCTTTATCGAGAGAAAAACTTTTGTCCGACGTATGGGGATATGATTTCTACGGCGACGACAGAACGGTGGACACACATATCAAGATGCTCAGAAGCAACCTTAAAGAATACAGAAAATTTATCGTTACGTTGAGAGGAATGGGCTATAAGTTCGAAGTATGAGAAAAAAACTCCGAAAACTGAAATTTAACGTACTGCTTTACTTTTTGATTTTTACAGCCATAATCATTGCATGTTTATGGCTTTTTCAGGTATTTTTTCTTGAAAGCCATTATCAGAAAGTAAAATTTGCGAAAATCGAAGGGTATGGCGAAACTCTTTCGAAATACGATTTCGGCAGCGACGATTTCAATAAATGCGTTATAGAATGTAACGACGCAGGTATAAACGTCTATAAGATACTTATAATCGGCTATCCTGACGGCAATAAAAAGTTCGCTTATTTTGAGGGGAATAAAGAGATAGATCCGGACGCGGAAGGCGCCGTCATCAAGCAGATTTTCGATAAGAAGAGCAGTGACGAAAAATACGTTATTTCACAGTATAACGGGCTAATTACCTATTGTTCTGACGGAAAAACCGAAGGAACGTATATAGTCTTGACAAGTTCGAGAGAGAAAATCGACGAGGCTGTTTCCGTTATACGGTTTCAATTTCTGATTGTTTCCGCTATCGTAATAGTAATAGGAGTTTTGCTTGCCTGGTATTTTTCGATAAGATTGTCAAAGCCAATAGACGAGATGTCGGAAACCGCAAAGCGTTGGGCGAAAGGCGATTCTTCCGTAAGTTTTACGCCTAAACAGACGTATAACGAAATAAGCGAACTCGCCGAAGCGTTGAACTATGCGAAAGACGAAATATCGAAAACGGGAGCCCTTCAAAGAGACTTGCTCGCCAACGTTTCTCACGACTTGAAAACCCCCCTTACCATGATAAGGGCTTACGCCGAAATGATACGCGATATTTCCGGTGAAAACAAGCAAAAAAGGGAAAAACACACGCAGGTTATAATCGACGAGGCAGACAGGCTCGCGATGCTCGTAAACGACATACTGAATCTTTCAAAACTTCAGTCGTCGGTCGATTCCCTCGATAAAAAAGAGGTGAATTTATCAGAACTTACCGAAAGAGTATTCGATCGGTTTTCCGATTACGTCGAAAATCAGGGCTTTACGATTGAAGATCATATCGCGCCCGACCTTATAACGGTCGTAGACGAAATGAAAATAGAGCAGGTTATATACAATCTTCTCGGAAATTCTATTAACTACACGGGTGAAGATAAGACGGTTAAGGTGTATTTAACCGCGGAAAACGACTATATTTTGCTTGAAATAATCGACAGCGGAAAAGGTATTTCCAAGGAAAAAATGGAGACAATCTGGGAAAGATATTACAGATTTTCCGAAACGAATACGAGACCCGTTAAAGGAACCGGACTCGGTTTATCGATCGTTAAAGCAATACTTGACGCTCATCAATTACAATTCGGCGTGAGAAGCAAGAAAGACTGCGGCAGTAATTTCTTCGTGCGTTTCGAGAGGGTGAAGAACAATGAACAATGATTATCTTAGAGTTAATTCCAAGTCCGACGATCCCGAAATAGTAGACAGCGAATTTGACGTTGAAGAACCGAAACTTGTACCCGAAAAAAAGAAAGTTACGTTTATGACTATTCTTTTTTCGAGCAAGAGAGCAATGAAAGGCGGCATAACCGTAGATCTCCCGTCTTTTAAGGGCGGATTCACGGTGTTTTTGTCCGTCGCGCTTATGTCTCTCGTTATATTGCTCGTTGCGATTCTTTCAAAAAATACGACGTTTTTAATAGTTGACACGTTTTTGATATCGCTTCTTTTTCCCTTGTCGGGCATTGTTATGTTCAACGATTTGAACGTAGGTAAAAACATAAAAATTCATGAAATAATATGCGCTATAGTTTCGGGAATTTTCGCTTTTATGGTCTTGTATCCGATAGAAAATAGTATTTCTTCGATTTTAGTCGACTATAAAACTTTGGCTAAGATTCTCAACGCGGTAATGAACGATTTGTTTTTCTTTATTCTTTGCGTTGTCTATCTGAGATTAACAGGGAAAGCGGATATTTTTAACGAAATACTGATCTGTATTTGTATCTATAGCGGATATATGATGTTTTTTACGGCAACCGGACTCGTGGACGAATTGTTCGTGGCGGTGCCGGGGAACAAAACAGTATTCGCAATTCCTTACGAAATTACGAAAGTGAACGATTTAGGTTCATATATGGGCGTTATACTTCAAAAAGGCGTATATTACCCGTTTCTCATTTACTGTAAAGCGATAATCACGGCGGGCGTCGCAAGTCTTTTAACGCTTCCTTTCAGAGAAGCAAAAGAAAAAAACAAGACGTTTTATTTGTTTATACTTATAGAGATATTGCTGCATATTTTATCCGATTATAACCCGTTAACGCCGTCGTTTAAGGTTATTCTTCCGATAATATGCGTTGCGGCGTCGTTTTTCTGCGCGCTCAAAATACTTAACTACGCCTTGTCGGTCAAATAGTCCGATTTAAGCGTTTAAAGGGGAATTATTATGTATCCTTATACGTTATTTTGGGATATAGGATTGTACGATATTTGTCTTACGATCGGCATAATCATGGCTCTCGTCATATACGATTTGTATATGTCGAGACGAAAAATTCCGTCGAAAGTTCAGAATTTTTATCTCTTAGCAGGGGTTGCCGCGATTGTACTCGGCATCCTTTCCGCAGGGTTGTTTCAGTCGGTCTATAACTGGATAGAGACGGGAAAATTCGCATTTATGGGTATGACTTTCTACGGAGGGCTAATCGGCGGCGTAATCGTTTTTTTTGCGGTGTTTTTCGCTGTCGGCAAGTATCTTTTCAAGGAAAACGAACACAAAAAGTATTTTTCGGATCTTTTTGAGGTTGCCCCTTGTTGCATTACGATTGCGCATGCGTTCGGCAGAATAGGTTGCCTTTTCGCGGGGTGCTGTTTCGGGAAAGAGGTAAACGGTTTCCCGGGCTTGAAGATGACGGTTCATTATAAAGGCTCGGACAATTACGTCGGTTATTTTTTGCCTACGCAGGCTTATGAAGCGGTATTTTTATTCGCTTTGTTCGCCGTCACCTCTATGTTATATTTCAAACGTAAAGACGTAAATTTCATAGTTTACACGATAGGTTACGGAATATGGCGATTCGCTTTGGAATATCTGAGGGCGGACGACAGGGGAGCGTTGATTCCGGGGATAACTCCGTCGCAATTTATTTCGATTATTCTCGTTCTTATAGGCGTCGGGATGATTGTTTACAAAGTTTTAAAAAAGCATTCCGAAAAGGTATAGCAAACAATGGCATAACAACGTATTTTTAACTTACACCGATAACAAATAAGCGACCTCGTTAATTCGAGGTCGCCGTTTTTATCTTTACGTTTTTCTATTTTTAAGATTATTTATCGAAGTATTTGCCGCTGCCGAGTAACGAATACTTTAAAATCGGGAACAGAGGCAGGTTTATACATAATATAAACGGCAATACGATAAACGAGAGAACTTCTTTTACGTTGTTGAAATCCACTTCGCAGAAAAGAGCAACGCAGAGAATTATAATCACGAGTTGGAACACTATGATTAAAGAAACTTCTATGGCGTCTTTAAACGAAGTTATTTCCTTTACTTTTCTTTTCGGCGAAATTGCGTACATAATAAGCGTAACGACCGTGTAAAGAGCAAGGGAAGAAGCGATAATCGCTTTCGCCGTGTCGCTCCAACCGAGAAGTCCCGAAAGGGAGAAATTAAGTACTGCCATTTCTACGAAGAGAATTGCGTAAAGGAGCAGAGCAGCGTGGAAGTTGAGTTTATTGATAAGAATGTTTCCGCCGTTGTTTTTGTTCGTCGAAAACGAAGTTCTTACCTTAAAGCCTTCTTTGTTCGCTAATGCGTATAGATCCGAGAAATCGTAGTCGCCGTTAGAAGTACGCTCGACGCGCGGCGTTTTTTCTTCTGCGGAGTAGTCGTACTTCTCGTCGGTTTTTTCGCGGCTCACAATCTTTTCGTTGTCGTCGTCCGCTTCGCTGTAATAAGTTTCTTCTTCGGGTTCTTCCGTTTCGTCCGCCTTTTCGTAATCGTCGAAATTCAACTGTTTTTCGGCGTAGGCGTTTTCGGGTTTTTTCTCTTCGTCTTTGGGGAAGAGTCTGCCGAGAAGCGTTTTATAATCTCTCGAATTCGTCGGTTTTCCCTCTTCGACGTAGAGCATATCGTCGTTTTCTTCTTCGGTTATTTCGGGTTTTACTTCCTCGACGACTTTATATGTTTCCTCATTCGGAATAATCGTCGTTTCTTCTGTATTTTCCGAAGATTTTGCAATGTTTTCCGACTCGTATACTTGCTCTTTTTCGATATTTTCCGTAACTTCCACGGGCGTTTCTTCGACCACGTTTTCGGGTTCTTCAAGTATTTCTTGTTCGGGGTATACTTCTTCGGTTTCGGGAGTGAGTTCGATTTCTTCCGAAGTTTCTTCTTCCGCCTCGTCGGCAGATTCTTCCTCGGGTTCTTCCTCGGGAAGTTCAAAATCGTAAGAGTAACTGTCCTCCTTAAATTCGTCAAAATTGTCGTATTCCGTCGGAATCTCGTCGTCGGCGTCCGTTATCAATTCATCGGTTATTTCCGTCGTTTTCTCGGGAATGTCAGTAACTTCAGGAACTTCGGGAACTTCGGGAATTTCGGGTTCTTCCGTCTTTTCGTCCTTTTCCGCGTCGTCTACGTTGTCGTAATCTGAATGTTCGGCGTCGGAATTTTCGGTTTTTTCGGCGTTTTCTTCTGCGAGAGAATTAAGTTCGTCGTTTAAATCGTTTAAAACTTCCTCGCCGAGTTTGTCGATATAATCGTCGGAAGTATCGGGTGAAGAAAACTCGAAATCAGAGGCGTTTTTATCTGCGAATTGCTTAAACGCGTCGAATTCGTCCGCAATGGTGGTCGGCTTGTTTTCCTGAACTTTCGGCTGTTCGGACGGCGTTTCTATGAGATTGTCTATGAGTTCTTTCGATTTATTCCATTCTTCGCGGTTTTTATCGAGCGAACTCTTGCCTTTTGCGGTCAAAGAGTAGTATTTTCTTCTGATTCCGTCTACGGCGCTCGAACGGTATTCCTTGATATAATTTTGTTTCACGAGCCTTTGCATCGCGCTGTAAAACGTACCTTGTTTTACGCTGTATTTATTGTCTGATTTTTCTTCGATAGCGTCCCGAATGTCGTTCGAGTCTTTATCTCCGTCAACCAAAGAAAGCAAAATAATAGTGTCGATATGACCGCGCATCATTCCGCCTTTGATTTCATTATCAGCCATGAAAAAACACTCCCGAAAATTAAATATATGAAATATTATACCACGGAAAGGAATAACTGTCAATTCTATAATTAAATAAATGTAATTATCTTTAAAAATTTAGCAAATAAAATTATAATTGAGGCTTATTATGATTTGACAATATACCCGAAATATGTTAAAATATGCTTATCATTGCGTAAAACTTGAATTTTACGCAATGATAAAACCCGACGTCGGGCGTGTATTTTTCAGAATTTTTCGTAAATTTCGCACTCATTATGCCCCGTCGGAAAATCTTAAAGGAGAAAAAATGGCTAACAAAAACGACTATTTTTCCGAACGAAACGAAAAATCAAACGATAAAATCGAAGGACTTTTACTCGATTTACCCTTCTTTTGCTCTGATTTTTTCTACGGAATCGCTAATAATACGTCCGCTCTCACAAGATTGAATTACGCCTACGATTTGAGAATATTTTTCAATTACGTGTCGGAAGTTAAGAAAATACCCGTGGAAAAAATGGAAATTTCGATTTTGGACGATTTGTCGGCTTACGATATAGAAAGATTTTTGAATTATTTGTCGAATTACAAAATGAAAGGCGAGAAACATTCCTGCACGGAACGCGGAAAAGCGAGAAAACTCGCTACCGTGAGGGCTATGTATCGTTTCTTTTTCGCAAGAGACGCGATTAAATCGAACGTTGCGGCAAAAATCGCCACCCCTAAACTGCACGAAAAAGAGATTATCAGACTCGAAGATAACGAAGCGGAAAAACTCTTAGATTACGCCGAGTCAGACGATGCGTTTTACGGGCGAAAACAGACTTATCACTCTAAACTGAAAATAAGAGATTTCGCCATATTATCGCTGTTTTTAGGCACGGGAATTCGTATCAGCGAACTCGTCGGCTTAAACGTTGACGATTTCGATTTCGACAATAACGCGTTCGTCGTCACGAGGAAAGGCGGCAACAGAACGATACTCTACTTCAACGACGAAGTAAAAGAAGCCCTTTTAAATTGGCTCAGTCAACGCTACGACGAATTGAAACTGCCGAGAGACGAAAACGCTCTCTTTATTTCGCTTAAAAATAAGCGTATATCCGTCAGAGCCGTTCAGGTACTCGTAAAAGGCTACGCGAAAGAGGTCACACCCTTAAAAAAAATATCTCCGCATAAACTGAGAAGTACTTTCGGTACCGATTTATACCGAAAAACGGGCGATATTTACGCTGTCGCCGACTTTTTAGGACATAAAGACGTAAATACTACCCGTAAGCATTACGCCGCGATAAACCAAGATTCGAGAAAACAAACAGCCGAAAAAGTGAAATTACGGGAGGACAAGGACGAGAATGATTGACGTTTCCGAAATGAATAAAATCGAGGAAAAAGTATTTCTGCTTATTCCGCTGTTTAAAAATACCGAATACGAGGATAAAGTCGAGGAACTCTCCTCTCTCGTTACCTCGTCGGGAGCGGAAACGGTCGGTTACGCCGTTCAGTATTTGCGAACGGTCAATCCCGCAACTCTGTTCGGTAAAGGAAAACTCGAAGAAATAAAGGAAAAGGCGGAAGAAGTCGGTGCGACGACCTTTGTATGCGATACCGACCTGTCCCCTGCTCAGGCTAAAAATCTGTCCGATTTCTTCGACAAAAAAGTAATAGACAAGACAGCTCTTATACTCGATATATTCGCTTTAAACGCTAAAACGAACGAGGGAAAACTGCAAGTCGAGGTCGCGCAGTTAGAATACCTTTTGCCGCGTTTAAAGGGGCAAGGCAAATCAATGTCGAGATTAGGCGGAGGAATCGGAACGAGAGGTCCGGGCGAAACAAAACTCGAAACCGACAGAAGATATATTTCGCAAAGAATAAAAAAATTAAAAGAAAAGTTAGCCGAACTTGACGTTAGAAGAGACCTTCAGAATCAAAGACGAGCGAAAACGAATACGATAACGGTCGCTCTCGCGGGATATACGAACTCGGGCAAGTCTACTCTGCTCAACGCCTTATCGGGTAGTAACGTTTTAGCGGAAAACAAACTTTTCGCGACCTTGGATCCTACCGCGAGAAAGGTAAACTTAGGCAAATACGAAGCGTTGTTTATCGATACCGTAGGCTTTATACGGGATATACCGACAAGTCTTATCGAAGCGTTCAAGTCTACCCTGTCCTATATAAAATCTGCCGACGTGGTTTTATGCGTGGTAGACGCTTCGGGCGATTATAAGGCTCAAATAGAGACTACCGAAGAAATTTTAAAGGATATAGGAGTTGTTACGCCTATCATAAAAGTTTACAATAAATGCGATAAAATCACGGGAATTTCGATTTTTAACAATGAGTCTGTCGTCGTTTCCGCAAAACTGAAAATCGGACTTGACGACTTAAAAAACAAGGTGGTCGAAGTAATAGAACAATCTTCAAAAAGGTAGTATACTACCCTCTTTTTCCGCTCATACTTTTGTCGTAATGGGCAAAGTCGTCAGGAATATATCCTCTCGACAAGTCGCAGGCGATTTACCGTAACTTGCGGCTAAGGGAATACTTATCCCCACTCGGAGACGACAATGAAGAAAAAAATAAACGTATTATTTGCTTTTATTCTGACGCTTACGCTTATATTATTTATAAACGGAAACGGAATAACCGCAAAGGCTGAAACGGAGTTATATCTCGGGGGAATATCTGCCGGACTTACCATTAAAACCGAAGGAGCGACGGTCATAGGACTCAGCGACATAGTTACGAAAGACGGAGTGTTTTCTCCCGCGAAAAACGCGGATATAAAAGTCGGCGATATAGTTATCAGTATTAACGGAAAAAAAGTAAACGGTGCGAAATCTATAACTGCGATTTTAAGCAAATGCGGAGAAAAGCCCGTCGAAATCGTGCTTGAAAGAGACGGTAAAAAAATAGTAAAATACGTTTTACCTAAAAAAGATCAGAACGGAACTTACAAACTCGGCTTCTTTCTCAGAGACGATTTAAACGGCATCGGAACAATAACTTACTTTACTAAAAACGGCGAATTCGGAGCGTTGGGACACCCCGTTTCCGACGACGACGGCAAAATAATTCCTTTAAGCGGCGGTACTTCTTACCTATGCTCCGTCATAGGCGTTGTAAAAGGGCAAAGAGGTAAAGCGGGCGAGATAAAGGGAATTTTCGTAGAAGATACGAAAATAGGAACGCTTAAAAAGAACTCGAATACGGGCGTATACGGAATCGCCGACGGCAATTACAAATATAAAGAGTTGCCGCTTACGACCACGGGCGAGGCTGTTATGGGCAAAGCGACGATTACTACCTGCATAGACGGCGTAACCCCGAAAGAATATCAGATAAGCATAGTAAAAATCGACAAAAACAATAAGGAAAACAAAAACCTTGTGATTAAGATTCTCGATAAAGAACTTCTTTCCGAAACGAACGGAATTTTGCAAGGAATGAGCGGAAGTCCGATCGTTCAAGGCGGAAAAATAGTCGGGGCTGTAACTCACGTTTTTATAAACGACCCGTCGAGGGGTTTCGGAATTTTAATCGACAAAATGCTTGAAAACGGCATTTAACGACAAAAAAACTCATAGACTTTAAATATAAGGTCTGCGAGTTTTTTTATGTCTGATATTATAAAACAAAAAATCAAATGCTTAAAGAAAAGTTTAAAATACGGGATAATACTCTTCGCCGTCTACGTTTTCGGAATTATTCTCGGCGTTATAACGAATAACGGCTGTCTTATACCGTCGCTGTATAACGGAGCGTATAATTATTTTTTCTGCGTATTCGACGTTTATTCGAGTATTTTCAGTATTTTGCTTAGGAGAATACTCGTTATTTTGTCGCTTTTTATTATCTTTTTTGCGTTAAGTCTCAATAAATACGTTGCTCCCCTGTCCGCTCTGATTATTTTTTACAGAGGGCTTATCATAGGTTGCGTTTCGGTCGTATTTTTCGAGACTTATAAAATAAGCGGCGGGTTCGTGTTTTTCCTCGTTGTGATACCGCAAAATCTGATTATTACGGCAGGGCTTATAGCGTTGATTTTACTGAATGGCGAAAATTATTGCGTTCCGCTGAAAAGTCGGATAAACGACTTGATTATCAACGGTCTGTTGTCGCTATGCGTTTGCCTTGCGGGGGCGATATACGAATTTATAATATTAACGTTCGTTTTACGACCGATAACTTTGTGGTTCTGAATAATTTTTAATAATCTCTTCATACTACTTTCGATTTATAAAGGAGTAATATGAAGAGATTTTTAATTTTTTTATTGCTTATAGTCTCAATATTTTTCGTAGCAAACCCGAAAGCCGATAACGCCAAGGCTGTAAGTTACGAAAACGCGACGAAATCCCGTTCCGTATATCTTATGGAAACGGGCAACGGAACCGTTCTCTACTCTAAGAACGAAAACGAGCGACTTCCCATCGCGAGCATGACGAAAATTATGCTGCTCAACTTGTGTTTCGAGGCGGTAGACGGCGGAACGCTCGGACTTGACGAAACGATAACCGTTTCCGAAAACGCAAGCGGAATGGGCGGTTCTCAGGTCTTTCTTGAAAAAGACGGCAAATATCTCGTTAAAGATTTAATTAAAAGCGTTATTATCGCTTCGGCAAACGACGCTTCCGTTGCCCTTGCGGAAAGACTTTGCGGAAGCGAGAAATCGTGCGTTGACGCAATGAACGCTAAAAGTAAGGAATGGAAACTTGAAAACACCATGTTTTCAAACTGCACGGGACTTACGAAACCTACGCAATACTCGTCTGCGAAAGACGTAGCGTATATGCTCACTAAATTGATTTCGCACAAGGAATATTTTGAGTTTTCGCATATATGGATGGACGAAATTCAGCATAGCGGAGGAAGAAAAACGGGGCTTACGAACACCAATAAACTCGTCAGATTTTACGACGGTTGCGACGGCGGCAAAACGGGCTTCACTCAGGAAGCGGGCTTCTGTCTCGCCGCTACCGCAAAAAGAGGTTCGTTGAGACTTGTTGCGGTTGCGATAAATTCTCCCGACAGCAAGACGAGATTTAACGAAGTCTCTACTCTGTTCAACTACGGTTTTGACAATTTCACCTCGAAAACGGTTGTCGATTCAAGCAGAAACCTCGATATAGAGACGACCGTAAATAAAGGCGTAAAGGATAAAGTTAAGGTTTATCCGCAAAACGACGTGTTTATTTTCTTAGAGAAGAATAAAAAAGAGAACGTGATAATCGACTTTAAGCCGTTGAAAGCGACCGCACCGCTCAAAAAGGGAGACGAAGTCGGCGAACTTATCGTTTATAAAGACAACGTAGAGTTCGCGAGGGTGAAAGTCTTATCCGCGGAAGACGTTGAAAAACAAAGTTATTTCGGATATATTGCGAATATCGGAAAAAATTGGTAATTGTAAAAAACGAGCGTTTTATCGCTCGTTTTTGCGTTTGTATTCTTTCGCTTTTTCGATTAGTTCCGTGGCGTGTTCTACCGCAGATTTGCTCGTAAGGTCGCCGCCGATAAGTCTTACCACTTCTTCGACTTTTTCGCCGTCGTCGAGTTTCGTGATACCCGTATACGTTTTGCCGTTCTCCGTGTATTTCGCGATTTTATACGAATAATCGGAAAAAGACACGATTTGAGGCAGGTGCGATATCGCTATAATCTGTACGCCCTTCGATATATCCGCAAACTTTTCGGCAACCGTCTCGGCTGTTTTACCGCTTATTCCCGCGTCGATTTCGTCGAAAATATAAGTCGAAATTTCGTGATACGAGGATATAACCGTCTTTAAAGCGAGCATCAGCCTGCTCATTTCGCCGCCGCTTATTATCTTCGACATAGGCTTTACGGGTTCGCCGAGGTTTGCCGAAAACATAAACTCTACCCTGTCTCCGCCGTTACCCGAATACGGGGCGTCGACAACTTCTTTTAACGGTTCGAAGTCGATTTTAAATTCGGCGTCTTTCATACCGAGTTGTTTCAGTTCTCCCGTCACTTTCGACGACAGTTTTTCCGCCTGATTCTTTCTTTCGTCGGAAATTTTGCGATAAATATCGTTTAAAGTCGTAATTTTCTTCTGTTTTAACGTCGTGAGTTCGGTATATTCGGCGTCGAAATTGCAGAGTTTGTCGTATTCGATTTCGGCGTTTTGCAAAAACTCCGCTATTTCCTGTTCGGTATTACCGTATTTTCTTTTAAGATTCTTAATAACGTCAAGTCTGTTTTCGATTCTGTCGGCGTCCTCTTCGTTGAATTCGAGACCGTCGAGTATATCCTCGGAAACGGAAGAAATATCGGAAAGTTCCTCGGATACGCTCTTTAAACGGTCGAAAAGAGAGGAATATTCGTCGTCAAGCGATGCGACTTGCCCTAACCTTCTTAAAGCCGAACCGAGCAAGTCGGAAATGCAATTTTCGCCGTCAATGGCGTTTTTCGTCTCTCCGAACGCTTCGGCAATCTTTTCCGCGCTCTGAATTTTTTTGCGTTTTGCAAGAAGTTCGTCCTCTTCGCCTTCTTTCGGGTCGGCGTTTTTAATCTCTTCTATCTGATATTTTAAGATGTCTGCTCTTATTGCCCTCTCGCTTTTGCTTCCGCCGAAGGAGAGCATTTTTTCATCGATTTCTCTTAAATCTTTGCAGATATCCAAGCATTGGTTTTTTAATATTTTAAGATTGTCGCCCGAGAAATTATCGACTACGGAAAGTTGTTCGGAATCTTTCAGAAGAGAAAAGTGGTCGCTTTGCCCGTGAACGTCTATTAAGTTGCCCGTAATAGTTCTCAGCATACCGAGAGTAACGGGTTCGCCGTTAAGCCTTACGTTGCTCTTGCCGTCCGCAGTCAGTTTTCTCGAAACGATAATTTCGTCCGAGTCGTCGAAACCGCTGTCAGCGAGCAGGTTTTTAACTCCCGCAAGGTTTTCGACGTCGAAAACCGCAATGACTAAGCAGTCGTTTTCTCCGTGGCGAATCATTGTTTTGTCGGCTTTCGCACCTAAAACAAAGTTTATCGAGTCGATTACGACCGATTTTCCCGAGCCTGTTTCGCCCGATAATACGTTCAGACCTTTTTCAAATTCTATTTCGGCTTTTTCGATTAAAGCCACGTTTTTCAGTTGCAAAGATTTCAGCATATTGTTTACAAAAGTCTTTTCAACGCCTCGACTACGTTTTCGGCGTCGTTTATACTGTGCGTTACGATTAAAAGCGTATCGTCTCCCGCTACGCTGCCGACTATTTCCTCGAATTTCAGTTTGTCTACGAGTACGCCAGCGGAATTGCCGTTTCCGCCCAAAGTCTTGACGATGACTAAATTTTGGGCTCGGATAATGTCAACAACGCAGTTTCTGAACAAATTTAAGAACTTGTCGTCGTGTTCGCCGTTCTCTTTAAAATTCGATACGGCGTACTTGTGTTTTCTTGCGTTGCCCTGAACCTTGATAAGTCCGAGTTCTTTAATATCTCTCGATACCGTCGCCTGCGTTACGTTGAAACCGCTGTCGATAAGCATTTTCGCAAGTTCTTCCTGCGTGTCGATTTCGTTTTTCGTAATGATGTCGATTATTTTGTTTTGTCTTAAATTTTTCGTCATTTTCTCACCCGAGTTTTCTGTATAGTTTATCATAAAAATTGTAGTCGTTATCGACGATTTTTAAATGTTTTACGTATTTCCTTATTATGACCGAGTCGCCCTTTTCAAGCATTGTTTCGCATCTTCCGTCAACGCTTAAAACGCAATCGCACGAACTTTCCGAAACGATTATTTCGCATACACTCGAATCGTCGTATACGACCGGTCTCGCCCCCAAGCCGTGCGAACATATAGGCGTTGCGATAAACGATTTCAATCTCGGGGCAAGAACTACTCCGCCCGCCGAAAGCGAATAAGCGGTAGACCCTGTCGGCGTTGAGATAATAATTCCGTCCGAAGATAAATCGTAAACCTTCTTGCCGTCGAGCATAAAACTTAGTTTAGATACTACGGCTTTGCAGTTTACCGACCTGTTTCTCTCTACTACCGCGTCGTTTAAGGCGAGATATTTTTTACCTTTTGCCGAGATTTCGAGAACGCTCCTTTCGGATATTACCAGATCGTTTTCTTTTATCTGCATTACGCACTTGTCTATATCTTTAAGTTCATAGCCGCTTAAATATCCTACGGTTCCGGCATTTATCGCCAGTATCGGCGTTTCGGAAACCGTTGCGTAAGGGGCGATTTTAAGCACCGTTCCGTCACCGCCGAAAACGACGAAAAGATCGTAACCGTAAAAAGGTTCGCCCTCGCTCCACTTTACGCATTCAAAACCGTCCCCGAGCAGTTTTTTAAAATTTTCGAAATGCTCGTCAGCGTTATTATCGCCTATTTTTACAAATATCGCTATTTTTTTCATACGACAACTCTTTTTTTGACTGTTTCAGCCGATATTTTCTTTTCGCCGTTTTTTGTAAGGTAAAATAAATATTCGACGTTTTTACCCTCTCTTAAAGGCGCGTTTGTAAAATCGGAAACCGTAAAGTCGATGGAATTTGCGAAGTCGAAAATCTTCATAGCCGCTTCCTCTCTCGCTTTTTCCGAGTTTACTATTCCGTTTTTATTCAGATATTTTTTCCCGCACTCGAATTGCGGCTTTAAAAGAACGACGGCAAAGCCGTTTTCTTTAAGCGTATCGTAAATCGGGCGTAAAACGTACGTCAGAGATATAAAACTCACGTCGCACACCGCTCCGTCAACGTACTCGCCCAATTCGTTCGCCGTGAGATTTCTCGCGTTGAGATTGTCCTTAACGACTACTTTATCGCTCGATTTCAACTCGTCGGTCAACTGACTTTCGCCTACGTCCACGGCAAATACTTTTTTCGCTCCGTGTTTTAAAAGACAGTCGGTAAAACCGCCCGTACTCGCTCCCACGTCGGCAAACACGAGATTTTCCGCAGAAAATCCGAAATCTGCGAACGCCTTTTCGAGTTTGTGCCCGCCGTTCGACACGAAAGAAATACTTTCTTCTCGAAGTTCTATTTCGTCCGACTCTTTTACGTCGAAAGAGGTTTTTAATACGGTTTTGCCGTTGACCGAAACCGCTCCTTTCTCAATCGCTTCGGCGGCTTTCGTCCTCGAACGACATAGACCGTTTTTGTACAGGTAAAGGTCTAATCTCATTTTAAAACGCTTTTCGTTAAACCTCTCAAAAACTCCGAATTATCAAGAGAATTTAAAAGGTTTTCTATTTGATTTTCATATTCGGAAACCAAACTTTTAACCTTGTCCGCTCCGTATACCGCAACGGAAGTCAATTTTCCCTCGGCCTCGTCTTTGCCTGCAGATTTTCCCGTTTGTTCGGGCGACAAGTAAACGTCTTTCAAATCGTCCGCGTACTGAAACGCCCTTCCGAAAAGCGAGCCGATTTTTTCTGCAAGTTCGATTTTTCCTTCGTCCGATATGATCGCCGCAATCTTAAACGGCGCGGTTATAAATTTACCCGTCTTTTTTTCGTAAATACTGTTTAAAAGAGTCTCTTTGTCTCCGCTTGCATAATCGGCTTTCAAGCCCTTGCTCTTCTCGTTCTCTATATCTTCCATTTGCCCGCCGAGCATTCCCGAATATCCCGAACATTCGGCAAGATAGGAAAGAGCCTTAATCTGCCTTTCGTCTTTCACTGATTTAAGCGTATGCTCGAACGCAAAATTCAAAAGGGCGTCGCCCGCTAAAATCGCCGTAGCCTCGCCAAACGCGGCATGGCAGGACGGTTTTCCTCTTCTTAGCAAATCATTATCCAAAGCAGGTAAATCGTCGTGAATGAGCGAGTATGTATGTATGCACTCCAAAGTGAAGGCAAAAGGCATAACGTTTTCGCTCTTTCCACCCAAAACATCGTTAAATGCGAGCATCAGAACGGGTCTGATTCTCTTACCGCCCGCAAAAAACGAATATTTCATTGATTCGGCGAGCCTGCTGTCTGTTGTTATGTTTTGGAAAACAGATTTAGCATAACTTATAAATTCGGCAAGATAGCCCGAATATTTTTCCTCAAAAGCCGTATCTGTCATTTTTTAATCTTTCTCATTCCCGCAAGATAGGTGTTGTACATAAGCATCGTTATCGTCATGGGTCCTACGCCGCCGGGAACGGGCGTGATATACGCCGCTTTCTTGCTTATTTCGTCGAAGTCAGCGTCGCCATAAATCTTGCCGTCCACCCTGTTTATTCCCGCGTCGAGAACCACCGCTCCGTCTTTGACCATATCTGCGGTGATAATATGTTTCTTGCCCACCGCGCAGACGAGAATATCCGCGTCTTTGGTGTATTTAGCGAGATTTTCCGTTTTGCTGTGGCAGACCGTAACCGTGCAATCACGTCTCAAAAGCATAAGCGACATAGGTTTTCCCACGATATTGCTTCTGCCGACTACTACGGCGTGTTTGCCCTTTAAAGGAATATCGTAGTAATCGAGAAGTTTAATCATGCCTTGGGGCGTGCAGGAACAAAGAGCGTCGTCCGAAAAGAGGGCGAGTCTTCCTACGTTTGCGTCGGTAAAACCGTCGACGTCCTTTTCGGGCGGTATCAGTTTTAAAACGCTTTTCTCGTCGAGCGTTTTCGGCAAAGGAAGTTGAACCAAAATACCGTCGACCGACTCGTCGGCAACTTTTTCCCGCACGATTTTTTCTATTTCCGCCTGACTTATATCTTCGGGCAATTTTACCGTTTCAGACAAAATTCCGACCGCTTCACACGCCTTTCCCTTGTTACGAACGTAAATTTCCGAGGCGGGATCGTTACCTGCGATTATTACCGTAAGTTTAAAAGTTTTGCCGTATTTTTCGTTCGCTTCGGCGATTTTTTCTTTAATCTCTTCTCTGACCGCCGCAGACACGAGTTTTCCGTCGATAATCGCCATTTTACGCCTCCAAGTCCTTTTTGAGAGAAGCGAGTATTCCGTTGACGTAGTTGAGACTTTCGTCCGTGGAATACTTCCTGACGAGAGACAACGCTTCGTCAATCGCGACCACGTTAGGCACGTCCGCAAAGTATTTCAGTTCCGCAACCGCAATGTATAAAGCGCACTTATCGGTTGAATATAATCTTTCAAACTTGTAGCCTTTCGCGTAAGACGAGATTGTTTCCTCGATTTCCGATTTATGCTCGTTTATAACGTTCAGAAGCGAACGGGCAAATTCCGAGTCTTCTTTAGAGAGTTTACTCTCCCCGAATATTTCTTTTTCAAAAACCTCGTCGTTGTCGTTAAAAAGGTCTGCGTATAAAATCTTGTAGACGGCGTCTCTTGCGTCTCTTCTCATAATGTATCCTCTTCGTAAAAAAATAAAACAAACCGCAATAGCCATTGACAACTATTGCAGTTCGCATAACCGTCCGCAAAAGAATCACCCGTTTGCGGACGGATTTTAGTCTATCGACTGTTCGTCGGGGAAAATTACCCCGTTCACTTTGACGTCTATGTTGCCGATTTTGTACTTCGACATAGATTCGACGCTATGCTTTATACTTTGCTGAATATCGTAGGCGACGTCGGATATACTGTAACCGTAGTAAACGTCGACGGCAACGGAAACGTTGATCTGACCGTTTGAAAAGTCGACTTTTATTCCGTCGGTGTTCGTCGGCGATTTTTTTCTGCTTCTTATCGCCACACCGGAAACGTCTTCCACCGCAAGTCGCACAATACCCTTAACTATGCCTATATTGTAGACGACTTTGCCTTTTCTTTCGCCCGCGCTGTTCTTCAATTCGGACATTTTACACCTCGCGTATATTAGTATTACTACTATATGAACGTATTATAACACCAAAAACGCTTGCTGTCAAGTTTTAATATCCGAAAACCGCCTTAAAACTACGTTTTTTACGAGATTGCCTGTATGTAAACGTTGTCGGGAGCGGCGTTGACTTCGTTCGCGCAAATCGTGTAAATCAAAATCGCGTCGTCCTGATCGAAATCGGCGTCTTTGACGATAACGCTCACGTTGTCCGAACTCATGCCTATGGTGACGGCGACTTCGGTATAACCTTTCGCTTTTATGAGATTTTCGAGCAGGTTTTCCTGTTCCATAATCTCGGAAAGTTTGAGTTTCATAGCAAGGGCTTCTTTTTTTGCTTCGTCGTTTTCGCTTGCGGACGCGATAACTTCGTCTATCTGAGCGAGTTGTTTGTTTCTCGAAGTGTTCCTTGTCGTCTTCACTTCGGTGAAGTAACTCGCCGTAGGCGTTGCGTCGTTTTTGTTCGTGTTAAGAGACGAAGCGAAAACGAAGTTGAGGACTGCGGTCGTTATGAGGAGCGCAATCATGCAGGTTAAAATGACGATCTTTTTCTTTTTTGACATAGTGTTTGTCTCCTTTTATTTTTTTAATTTTTTTATTGCGGTATTATTCGTACTTTATCGCAGGAAACGTTTAAAATTGTTCTTACGGCATTCAGTACGTCCATGCTTACGCCTATATCGTCCGCTCCCTTGCAGACGACGAGAACTCCCGTGATTTCGGGATATTTTACGCCGATTAAAATCGGTTTTCCGCCCGAAAACACCGTGGAAGTCGTAACGGTCGTTTTTCCGTTCTCGGTAACGCTTTTTTCGTCGGTCTGATACACTTGTTCGATTGCTCCGTTTACCGAAATTACCACCTTTACCCGTTTTACGCCGTCTATCTTTATGAGAGCGTTTTCCAACCTGTTTTCGGTTGCGGTCACGTATTTTTCGGTATCGGTCTGCGACGATTCGGAAGATTTGTTGTTTCCGAACGTTACGAAAACGATTACGAGTACCGCCGCGAAAAGTATTATCGCTATTACGTATTGTTTTTTGATTGTTTTCAGAAAATTTTTAACCATATACGCTCACGATTTCCCTTTCCTCGCCTATGAGGTCTGCGACGTAATCGGCAATTACGTTAATATTTATATGCTCGTCGTTTTCCGCAATTACCAAATTACTCAAATAAATTTCAATTTTTTTAATTTTATTATCGCAAATTTCGACATTTACCTTTTCGCATATCAGATTATCCCGCTTTAAAACTTCGCAATACGCCTTTTCGTAATATTCTTCCGTCTTGCGGTCAATATAATTCGTTACTTCGGTCGCTTCGGAAAATTCCCGACTTTTACCGAAAACGGTTTTCGTTTTATCGGAAGAAAACAAGGCGAACACGGGTTTTAACAGACATAAAAACATTGCCGCGGATATAACGAAGGTCGCCGCCGAATTTATTTTTCCTTTCGGAAGAGCGATTTTTACGAGGGTAAACAATGCTACCGACAAAAAAGCGAATATAACGTACTCTTTCATTATACAACGAACCTCGTGCAGTTAATGATTGCGACCGTCGTCGAAACGTACAGAAACGCCACCACTATTACCGCCGCTATCGCAAAATTCAGTATAGTGATTGCCGAAGCGATAAAGTCGCCCGCCCTGCAGTCCGAAAACGGTTCGGTGACTGCGGCTACGAATTTAAGACAGAGCGAGACGGCGGCTATTTCTATAACGGGTATTATCGCTACCGAAAATACCATTGCGACCGTAAGCGAGCCGAGGGCGTTTTTTATCGTAACTGCGGACGACACAAGCATATCTAGTCCGTCCTTTACGATTCCGCCGACTAACGGAACGCTTGTTCCCAAAGCGTATTTCGCCGTCTTATAAGATATTCCGTCGAGCGTTAAGGCAGCCGAACCTTTTACGGCGAGAAAGATAGAGAAAAACGTCGCGAAAAGACCTATTCCCCATTTCAGAAAACTTGACAAAAAACCAAATAAATTCTTAAATTTTACGGAATTATTCAGGTTGGAAGCAATCGCTGTGACAAGCATTAAAGACAGGCACGGAAACACTACGTTCGTAATCGCCGATATGACCGCGTCCGACACGAATAAGGTCGTCGGACTTATAAGCGTTGCCGACTGCTCCGCACCCGCCGAAACGGAAAGCGTGAGAAGTATCGGATACGCCCCCTCTATTATTTTCGCCATATCCCGTATGACCTCGCTCGTCTTTTGCAGAGTTCCTATCACAATCACAGACACAATGCACGAACAGGTAAGAAAAACGGCGAATTTCGCTATTTCTCCCGCGTCGCCCGCGTTATTCGGTCGGGCTATTTCTATAATACCTCCGAATATCAGCAAAACGAAAAGAGAAATAAAAGTCGGAAGCCTGTCCTTAAAGTTACCTGCGAAAATAGAAATCGCATATTCCGCAAGCGAGTTGAAATCGCTCGCCTCTCCGCTTACGATCGACTTTAAATAATCGGCTACGCTTCCCTTTTTCGCAAAGAACGGAAGAGTCTCGTTTATGTAGTCGTTAAGCCCCGAGAAGTCTATTTCGTCTATTAAATCGTTTACTTCGTTTTCCGTTTTTTTACTATTCTCAGCCGCGTTCGCCGTCGCGTAATTTGTTGTAAAAAACGCGATAAATAAAGCAAATATGAAAAATATTACGATTTTCATTTTCATAGTAACGCGACCACTTTTTCAATGAGATTTTTTAAAAGCGGCATAGCGAGTACGATCATTATCGCCTTGCCTGCGAACTGTATTTTTTCGGATAAATTCTTTTGTCCGAGATCCTCGACCGCTCCGCTCGCAAACTCCGAAAGGTAGGATATGGCGAGAACTTTAAGAACGATTTTATATATCCCCTCGTCTATCCCCGCAACGCTCGCTATATCACCGAAGAAGGAAACGAATTCTTTTACATACGAAACCGTCATCAGAAGAATCAGAAGTCCGCTCGCTACGGAAACGGGAGCCGCGAGTTCAGAATTTGCGTTTTTAAGGCAGATAATTATTAAAGCGGAAATTATGCCGACCGCTATAATTTTATATAGCCCGTCCATGTCAGTACAGGTCGAAAATATCCTTTATGGAAGTAAATAACTCGCTTATCATACCGATTACGAGAGTTAAAGCGATTATAAGTCCCGCCAAGCCAACCAAAGTCGCTATGTCGTCGTTGCCCGATTTCTTTAAAATCTGACATATTACCGTTATTAAAATTCCTATCGCGGCTAATTTGAATACTATTTCTATTCCCATTACAAGATAAGTATAAAAACTACGAGTCCGACGCTGAAACCGAGTTTTTCTCCTATATTTTTATTTTTTATCCTTTCAGCCTTGCATATTTCGAGTTGTTCGGATATGATTTTGCCTTGATAATCTAAAAATTCTTCCTCGGCTTTCGTCGCTCCCTTTCCTACGTTTAAAAAATATTCCGAAACTATTTTCTTCTGTTCGTCGTTCAGATATTTCGGGAAAATGTTTTCGGTTTGACCGTCTTGCCCCTTTTCGTATATCTCTTTGAAACGAACGTATTTTTCCTCTTCGAGTATTCTCTTTACGTTCTCTTTTTTGTACGAGAGATTCATAATCAGCCTTGCGTTGAAGTCGCTGAGCCAAAAGAAAAACTCTTCTCTCTTTTTCTGAATATCCGAGTAATTCGCCCCTATAATCGTACACGCCGCGACGATTAAAAAACCTATGATTATTTTCAACATTTTCGCCCCTCTTCGTCGTAAACGTTCAATATTTTACCGTAGGACAACTCGACGTATTTCTGAAACGTAAAAAGTTTAAAAATCTCTTTGAAATACGGTTTTTTTAAAAGGTTTTTCAGGTTGTCGGAATGGGCTGACGATATCGTTTTAACGCCCGAAGCCGAGGCGAAAGCGACTGCCGATAAATCGTCTTCGTCCATCAGTTCGTCGCAGACGATAACGTCGGGGTTGAGCGTTCTGACGCCGTTTTTAAATCCGTATTCTTTAGACGAGTTTTTTAAGACGTCGGCATTTTTGCCGAGATAAAATTTTCCGTTTCCCGAAAACTCTTCCCTTTCGTCGATATACAAAACGTTCTTTTCGTATTTGTCCGAATATATCCTTCCGAGGTCTCTGAGAAAAGTCGTTTTACCCCCGAACGGCGGCGATATTATAAGACACGATTCGATGCCGTTAAGGTATCTTTCGGCAAACCCTTCGGCAAAACCTATGACTTCATTCGGAAATCGCAGACAAAGCGAGGTGACGTCCTTGACGGTTACTACTTTTTCGCCGTCGTAAACAATCGTTCCGCATATACCTGCCCTTTCGCCGCTTTTCGAGGTGACGAAACACTGTCTGAGACTCTCTTCCTTACAAAACGGCGAATAATCGCATAATTTATAGACTATTTCCTCTATCGCGTTTCCGTCGTAGATATTGTCGAGGGCGACGACGAACCTCTTTCCGTTTGCGGAAAAGACCGCCTTCGCCTTTTGCCCTATGCGTATTCTGACCTCTTCGAGATTTGCGTTTTGTCCGTTTATAATCTCTCGGTCGGTTTCGCTTAAAAAGTTCAACATATTTCCTATAACTACTTTATGACCGCGACTTTTTTATAGAACGAAAAAACCCCGACGAAAATCGGGGTTTAAGTCGAAAATTATCGATTATTTCAAATAGGCGGTAGCCTTGTAGATGATTTTACCTTGCGATACGAACATTTTTTCGTACTCGGTTTCAATGTTATCCTTTAAATCGTCCGAATGTAAGTCGAGCGAAATATCTTTCAGGAGATAGCCGTTTTCGCTGAACGATTGCAAAGAAAACTCAAAAAAATTCCTGTTATCCGTCTTGATTTCGATTTCGCCGTCCATAGTAAGGAGTTTTTTATACGTTTCGAGATAGCGATAATAAGTAAGTCGTCTGTTTCTGTAAGTGTATTTCGGATAAGGACACGAAAAATTCAGATATATCTTCTCTATCGAACTTTCGGGCAGATAATACGGCAGATTTTCGGCGCAGCAATTCATAAATCGCAAATTTTCGGGCTTTAATTCGTCCGCTTTTTCGCACGCCTCTATAATTACGTTGCTTATTTTTTCGACTGCGATAAAATTCATCTCGGGGTAACGCCTTGCGATTTCAAACGCGAAACCGCCTTTGCCGCAACCTATTTCGAGCCTTACGGGATTGTCGTTTCCGAAAACTTGTTTAAGGTCGAAAATACGACTTCTCTCGTTTTCGGGTTTATCGTAAAATTCTCTGCCTTCGACGACGAGCAAATGTTTACCGCGAGCGGCTGTTTCCACTCTCTCGTCCAATCGGCTTTTTCTTCTCATTCGCATAAGAAAATTATATTTACTGCGGGCGTTTTTGTCAAGAAAATCATATTTGTTTCTTGAACGTTTCGATAATTTTGTTCTCTATTCTCGAAATCTGAACCTGCGAAACCCCCAACGCCTCGGCGATTTCGGTTTGCGTATTGTCGCGATAATACCGCATTATTATAATCTTTTTTTCTCTCGGAGGCAGTTTTTCTATCATACTCTTCAAAAGTATTTTATCGACCATATCGTCCTCGCGTTCGTCGGACGGTATCCTGTCTATAAGTTCGGATTTTTTATCGCTCTTTTCTTCGTCCTGAGCGTCGTATAAAGACAGCGGCATTTTGGAACTGTCAAGGGCTAAAACGACGTCCTCGCGCTCGATTGAAAGCGCGGCGGATATTTCCTCAACCGTCGGCGTTTCGCCCGTTTTACCCGAATATTCCTCGACAAAACGATTGATTTTCATAGCCTGAGACTTTATCATTCTTGACACTTTGATAGTTCCGTCGTCTCTTAAAAACCGTTTGACCTCGCCGAGTATCATAGGCACGGCGTAGGTCGAAAAAACGACTCCGAACTTCTCGTCGAAATTCTTTATCGCCTTTAAAAACCCGACGCAGCCGAGTTGGTATAAATCGTCGTATTCGACGCCTTTGTTTTTATACCTTCTTATGATGCTCTTTATTAGCAGAGTGTTGTTTTCGAGAAGTATTTCCTTCGCTTTTTTATCGCCCTCTTTGGCTTTTCGTAAGTAAAACAACGTCTGTTCCGTTCCGAGCATTTAAAAACTCCCTTTCAGTCATTTCGTCGGAGCAATACGCTTCACCATATCGACGACCGTGCCTACGTTGAGTTTCGATATTACTTTTACCTCGTCCATAAAAGTCTTTATTATCGTAAAACCCATTCCCGAGCGTTCGTCGTCGGGTTTTGTCGTGAAGAAAGGCTCTAACGCCTCTTCGAGATTTTCTATTCCAACCCCGTTGTCCGAAATGACGATATGTACGATTTCTTCGTCGATTTCCGCTATCATCGAGACTTCTCCCACGCTGTCTGGATAACCGTGGACGATGGCGTTAGTCACCGCTTCCGAAACGGCGGTTTTAATATCCGAAAGTTCGCCTATATTCGGGTTTAAAGGAAGTAAAAACGAAGCGATAACGTTTCTTGCGAATCCCTCGTTTTCGGATACCGAATCAAATTTTAAACACATTTTATTTTTCATATTCTATTTATCACCCCGAATCAGATTTTAGGCATTATCTCGTAAATACCCGATATTTGAAGTATTTTGTTTATGCTTACGCTCGGATTTTGTATGTAAATCGGAACGCCTATTTTTTTCAGCATCTTATACCTGCCGAGAAGTACGCCTATCCCCGTACTATCCATAAAAGAAGTATTTGCGAAGTTAAATATCACCCTTTTTAGATTTCCGGAGGACGCTATTGCGTTTTCTATTTCGGTTTTCGCCGTTTTTGCGTTGTATTCGTCGAGTTCGCCGTGAAGGTAAATATATAGCGAACCTTTTGACGAAGCGAATTTAATTTCCATAGTTCACCTCACGTATTCGATGATAACATTTTTTTAACCGAATATTTTGATAATATTTGTTGAAAAATAGGCGTTTTTAGCGGTTGATTTTATTTTGATATTATGGTATAATACTATTATACTAATATACAACGGTGTTAAAACTTGAATCTTTTACATTTAAAATATGCGATCGAGGTCGCCAAATGCGGTTCTATGGGCAAGGCTTCGGAGACTTTGCTTATCGCTACTCCGAATTTAAGCCGTTCTATAAAAGAACTCGAAGCCGACCTCGGAATACAAATTTTCGAAAGAACGAAAAACGGTATGATTCTGACCCCGCAGGGCGAAGAATTTTTAAACTACGGCAAAGAAATACTGAAGCAGATAGACGACGTGGAAAAATTTTACAAAGAAGGAGCGCCGAAAAAACAGAAGTTTTCTATTTCCGTACCGAGAGCGTGTTATATTTCCGAGGCGTTCGCCGAGTTTTCAAAAACGCTTTCGAACGAACCTGCCGAGATTTTCTACAAGGAAACAAACTCTCAACGGACAATTAACAATATGTTAAATCACGAGTACAAACTCGGCATTATACGATACGCCGCGGACTACGACAGGTATTTCAAGGCTATGCTCGAAGAAAAAGGCTTTCAGTACGAATTGGTGACCGAGTTTTCCTACTCGCTCATAATGAGTGAAAACAGTCCTCTTGCGAAAAAGGAAAACATCGCTTTTTCCGACCTCAAAGGATATATAGAAATCGCTCACGCCGACCCGTTCGTTCCTTCTATGCCCCTCTCTAAGGTCGTAAAGGAAGAACTTTCGGACAATATCGAAAGGAGAATATTCGTATTCGAAAGGGCAAGCCAGTTCGAGTTGCTGTCGGTAAATCCTCAGACTTTTATGTGGGTCTCCCCACCGCCCGAATCGCTTCTCGAAAAATACGGCATAGTCCTTAAAAAATGTCCCGAAAACAAAAAAGTTTATAAAGACGTGCTTATTTATAAAAAAGGCTACAAATTTACTCACCTCGACAGACAATTTATAACGAAATTGTGCGAATCGAAAAGAAAACACATTTCCTGACGATAAACAGGTATTATTTTTAATGATAATACCGATTATATGAATTAAGAATTACCAAACGCGTAAAAACGTGCTATAATATCATGGGAAATATCGGAAAGGTATTCTACAAAAGGTAATAAATACGGAAACGTAAATAAAATAGGAGATACGTATGGACAATCAGAACTATTCAATCGTAGACAGCGTTGAGAAACTCGAAGAGGCTATCAAGCGCACGAAAGAAGCCCAAAAAATCTTTGCGACTTACACTCAGGAGCAAGTCGACGCGATTTTTCTGGCTGCGGCGTCCGCTGCAAACAAAGCGAGGATTCCCCTTGCGAAAATGGCGGTCGCAGAAACGGGAATGGGCGTTGTGGAAGACAAAGTTATTAAAAACAACTATGCCGCCGAGTACATTTATAACGCTTACAAGAACGTTAAAACCTGTGGCGTTATCGAAGAAGATAAGGCTTACGGCATCAAGAAGATCGCAGAGCCGATAGGCGTTATAGGCGCGGTTATTCCGACGACTAACCCCACCTCTACCGCGATTTTCAAATGTTTAATCGCGCTCAAAACTCGTAACGCGATTATAATAAGTCCTCACCCGAGAGCGAAAGGCAGCACGATTGCCGCCGCAAAACTCGTACTCGAAGCGGCTGTTAAAGCGGGCGCTCCCGAGGGAATTATCGGCTGGATAGACGTTCCGAGTCTCGAAATGACGAATATGCTTATGAAAGAGGCGGATATAATTCTCGCGACCGGCGGTCCCGGAATGGTTAAAGCAGCTTATTCGAGCGGAAAACCGGCTTTGGGCGTAGGCGCGGGCAACACCCCCGCTATTATAGACGACACGGCGGATATTCTTCTCGCGGTAAACTCTATAATCCACTCTAAAACGTTCGATAACGGTATGATCTGCGCGTCTGAACAGTCCGTAATCGTTCTCGATAAGGTATACGACGCGGTTAAGAAGGAATTTGCGACGAGAGGTTGTTATTTCCTTAACCCCGAAGAAACCGAAAAAGTCAGAAAGACGATTATTATAAACGGCGCGCTCAACGCTAAGATCGTTGGACAGCCCGCCGCTAAAATCGCCGCCCTTGCGGGAGTAACCGTTCCCGAAGGAACTAAAATCATTATCGGCGAAGTAGAAAGCGTGGAACTCTCCGAAGAGTTCGCTCACGAGAAATTAAGTCCCGTACTCGCTATGTATAGAGCGAAAGACTTCTCGGACGCTCTCAACAAAGCGGAAAGGCTTATCGCCGACGGCGGTTTCGGTCACACGTCCTCCGTTTACCTCAACACCGTTACCGAAAAGGAAAAACTCGACGAATTTACCGCTCGTATGAAAACTTGCCGTATTCTCGTCAACACTCCGTCGTCTCAGGGCGGTATCGGCGACCTTTACAACTTCAAACTTGCTCCCTCGCTCACGCTCGGCTGCGGTTCGTGGGGCGGCAACTCCGTTTCCGAAAACGTCGGAGTTAAACACTTAATCAATATTAAAACAGTAGCGGAAAGGAGGGAAAATATGCTTTGGTTCCGCGCTCCCGGAAAGGTATATATCAAAAAAGGCTGCTTGCCCGTCGCTTTGGACGAACTTAAAACCGTTCGCCACGCCAAAAAGGCTTTCATCGTAACGGATACTTTCCTTTACAAAAACGGCTACACCAAACCCATTACCGATAAACTCGACGAAATGGGCATCGCTCACACCACGTTCTTCGACGTTCAGCCCGACCCGACGCTTAAAAACGCGCAGGACGGCGCAAAACAGATGGCTGCTTTCCAGCCCGATACGATTATTGCGCTCGGCGGCGGTTCGGCAATGGACGCAGGCAAGATTATGTGGGTTCTTTACGAACACCCCGAAGCAAACTTCATGGATATGGCGATGCGTTTCATGGATATAAGAAAGCGTGTTTACACCTTCCCCACTATGGGCGAAAAGGCTTATTTCATCGCTATCCCGACTTCCGCAGGTACCGGTTCCGAAGTTACTCCGTTCGCAGTTATAACCGACGGCGAGACGGGCGTTAAATATCCTCTTGCGGACTATCAGTTGCTTCCGAACATGGCGATAATCGACGCAGATTACCACATGAGCGCGCCTAAGGGACTTACCGCCGCTTCCGGTATCGACGCAGTATCTCACGCCGTTGAAGCCTATGCTTCGATTATGGCTACCGATTACACCGACGGTCTCGGACTCGAAGCGTTGAAGAATATCTTCAAGTATTTGCCGAGAGCGTACGAAAACGGACAAAACGACGTAGAGGCTCGTGAAAAGATGGCTAACGCCGCCACTATGGCAGGTATGGCTTTCGCTAACGCGTTCCTTGGCGTCTGCCACTCTATGGCTCATAAACTCGGCGCGTTCCATCATCTGCCGCACGGCGTTGCGAATGCTCTTCTTCTCGAAGAAGTTATTCGTTTCAACTCCTCTGAGGTTCCGACCAAGATGGGAACGTTCTCTCAGTACGATCACCCCCACACCATGGCGAGATATGCGGAAATCGCAGATTATCTCAAACTCGGCGGCAAGACGGACGAAGAGAAAGTCGAAAACCTTATCAAGGCTATCAACGAACTTAAAGATAAAGTCGGCATCAAAAAGACAATTAAAGATTACGGCATAGACGAAAAGGACTTCTTGGACCGTCTCGACGCTATGACCGAACAGGCGTTCGACGATCAATGCACGGGCGCAAACCCGCGTTATCCGCTTATGAGCGAAATCAAACAGATGTATCTCAACGCTTATTACGGAAGACATTTCGTAGAAACCGAAAAGCCGTCTGCGGCTCAACTTAAAAAAACCGAAAAGAAAAGCAATAAAAAGGCTTAAAGGGAGTGAAAATTATGAAACTTGACAGAGTTATCGCAGTCAGAAACCACAAGACGATTTATCGTGACGGCGACAAATGTATCAAAGTATTCGACGCCGATTATTCCAAAGCGGACGTTTTGAACGAGGCTTTGAATCAGGCGAGAATAGAAGAAACGGGACTCAACATTCCGAAGGTTCTCGAAGTTACTATGGTAGAAGGCAAGTGGGCTATCGTTTCCGAGTATATCAAAGGTAAAACCTTGGCTCAGCTTATGGAAGAAAACCCCGACAAAAAAGACGAATATATCGCTCTTTTAGTCGACCTTCAACTCGAAGTTCTTTCTAAGAAGTGTCCTCTTCTCAACAAACTTAAAGACAAGATGAACCGTAAGATTTCGGAAACGAAACTCGACGCCACTACTCGTTACGACCTTCATACTCGTCTCGAAGGAATGCCCAAACACGATAAGGTTTGTCACGGAGACTTCAATCCCTCGAACATAATTATCGCCGAGGACGGCACTCCGTATATTATCGACTGGTCGCACGCAACGCAAGGTAACGCCTCTGCGGACGCCGCTCGTACTTACCTTCTCTTCTGGCTTGGCGGAGATATGAACGGAGCGAAAAAATATCTCGATTTATTCTGCGCTAAGAGTAACACCGCTAAACAGTACGTTCAGAAATGGATGCCTATCGTAGCCGCTTCCCAGTCCGTTAAGGGCAACGAAAAAGAACGCGAGTTCCTTCTTTCGTGGGTTGACGTCGTAGATTATCAATAAAACATATATTCAAGGAGATAATTATGAAAGTTACAGTTTGTATAGGCAGTTCTTGCCATATTAAAGGTTCGAGGAGAGTTGTCGAACAGTTACAATATCTTGTAAAAGAGAATAATCTCGACGATAAGGTCGAACTTTGCGGCACTTTCTGTATGGGAAAATGCCAACAGGGCGTTTGCGTAACGGTAGACGACGAGTTCCATTCGGTAACTCCCGAAACGGTAACCGCGTTCTTCGATAAGTACATAAAAGCAAGAGTATAAAAAACGCAATAATGAATTTAGCCACTGCAAATTTTTTGCAGTGGCTAAACTAACAAATAAACATTTTAAGGAAAAAATTATGTCCGATTGCCTTACTCTTAAAAAATCCAACTGTAAAAACTGCTACAAATGTATACGTCACTGCCCTGTAAAAGCCATTCGTTTTTCGGGAAATCAGGCGCATATTATCGGTAACGAATGTATACTCTGCGGTCAATGCTTCGTGGTATGTCCGCAGAATGCAAAACAAATTGTAGACGAAACCGAAAAAGTAAAGGTTCTTCTTAACGGAACTGACCCCGTTTTCGTAAGCCTTGCCCCGTCTTTTATAGCAAATTACGACGGTGTCGGCATTGAGTCTATGAGAAAGGCTTTGAAACAACTCGGCTTTTACGACGTAGAGGAGACTGCCGTCGGCGCGACTATCGTCAAAAACGAATATGACAGGATGCTCGAACACGAAGACAGAGACGTCGTAATTTCGTCTTGTTGTCATACGATAAATCTTCTGATACAGAAACACTACCCCGAGGCGCTTGACTACCTTGCGGACGTCGTTTCGCCCATGCAAGCCCATTGTAAAGACATAAAAAGGAGATTTCCTAACGCAAAAACGGTATTTATCGGACCTTGCGTGGCAAAAAAAGACGAAGCGGAATATTACGAGGGCGTCGTAGACGCCGTTCTGACTTTCGAAGAACTTACCGAATGGCTCGACAGAGAGAATATCGTCTTAGAAAAAAACGTCGATACCGAGGAATACTCCAAGGCTCGTTTTTTCCCGACTACGGGCGGTATTTTAAAGACTATGGCTAAAGACAGGAAAGACTACGATTATCTTGCGATTGACGGCGTAGAAAACTGTATTTCGGCTATAAAGGATATTTTAAGCGGCAAAGTACACAAATGTTTTATCGAAATGTCTGCCTGTGTCGGTAGTTGCGTAGGCGGTCCGGTTATGGAAAAATTCCACCGCTCTTCAATCGTAAAGGACTATATCGCGGTGTCGAAATACGCAGGCGATAAAGATTTCGTCGTTTCTCAGCCTGCCGCAAGGGATATGAAAAAGAATTTTTCGGTAATCGAGCAACGTTTGCAGAAACCGTCCGAAGAGGAAATTAAAAACATTCTTTGTCAGATGGGCAAAACGAAACCCTCGCAGGAACTGAATTGCGGCTCGTGCGGTTATAATACATGCAGAGAAAAGGCTATCGCTATTTATCAAGGTAAAGCGGAAATCTCTATGTGTCTCCCCTACCTTAAAGAAAAAGCGGAAAGTTTTTCGGATACTATAGTAAACAACTCCCCGAACGGACTTATCGTTTTAAACGAAAAACTCGAAGTTCAGCAGATAAACAACGCCGCAAGGAAACTGATGAATATCAGAAGCGCGAGCGACGTACTCGGCGATCAGGTTGTAAGAATTCTCGACCCCGAGATTTTTAACAGAGTTCTTCGCACCGGCAGAGACGTCAGAAGCGAACAGGTTTATCTTGCCGATTATAGCCGTTTTATCGAAGAATCGGTCGTTTACGACAGAGATTCTCACCTTTTGGTAGCGATTATGAGAGATATAACCGAAGAAAAAGCCGAAAGGGAAAAGAAGGAAAAAATAAGCAGTCAGACGATAGAAGTTGCGGATAAAGTCGTCGATAAACAAATGCGAATCGTACAGGAAATCGCTTCTCTGCTCGGCGAAACGGCAGCGGAAACAAAAATCGCGTTAACAAAATTAAAGGAGTCTATCGCCGATGATTGATTTATGTTCCGATATAGGATATAAAAGCATAAACCACTACGGCGAGCAACTTTGCGGCGACCACGTCGAAATAGTCGAGCCGAGCGACGATTCGACTGTAATAGTTCTCTCCGACGGACTCGGAAGCGGCGTTAAGGCGAGTATTTTATCGACGCTGACCTCGAAAATCATATCTACGATGCTTGCCGAGGGTATGTCGCTCGAAGAATGCGTCGAGACAATCGCCGCAACTCTCCCCGTATGTTCTGTAAGGGGCGTTGCGTACTCTACGTTTACTATTCTTCATTTTATCAGAAATCAGACCGCAGAGATAATTCAGTACGACAATCCGCAGGTTATCGCTATCAGAGACGGTCAGATTTGGGACTACCCGAAAACCGAATCGAATATCGGCGGCAAAACCATATATAAAACGTCCGTAAGGTTACAGGAAAACGATATATTTATTGCAATGAGCGACGGTTGCCCCCATGCGGGAATAGGCATTTCGTACAATTTTGGCTGGAAAAGAGACGATATAGCGGAATATATGTTATCGGCTTCCTACGGCGGTTATACCGCTAAGACGCTATCCACTATGCTCGTTGACGAGTGCAACAGATTATACGAGGGAAAACCGGGAGACGACGCCACGGCTTGCGTAGTGCGTATAAGAAAGAGAGTTCCTATGAATCTTCTCTTCGGACCGCCGTCAAACAGAGACGAATCGGACAGAATGATGTCGTTATTCTTCTCGAAAGAGGGCAAGCATATCGTCTGCGGCGGCACTACTTCCACGATAGCGGCGAAATACCTTCATAAGCCCCTTAAAGCAAGTTTAAATTTCGAGGAAAGCGATATTCCGCCGACGGCTGAAATCGAGGGTGTAGACCTCGTTACCGAGGGAGTAATAACTATAAACAGGGTTTTGGAATACGCGAAAGACTATCTCGGCGACAACAAGTTATACGAAACGTGGAGTTTCAAAAAAGACGGAGCGTCGCAGATAAGCAGATTGCTCTTCGAAGAAGCGACGGATATAAATTTCTATGTAGGACGGGCGATAAACCCCGCTCATCAGAACCCCGATTTGCCGATAAACTTCAATATTAAAATGAATCTTGTAGACCAACTGTCAAAATGCCTTGTAAAAATGGGCAAAAAGATAAAAGTAAGTTACTTTTGATTATTTGCTTCCCCTGAAAAAAGGGGAAGCAAAAATTAAAATTTTTTATTTATTTTGTAAAAACACGCTGAAAACGTTTGCAAAAAAGAAAGGAATATGGTATTATAAACAGGCTGAATTTAAAAGACGGCCTCATGGTCAAGCGGTTAAGACGCTGCCCTCTCACGGCAGAATCTGCGGTTCGATTCCGCATGGGGCTACCAAAAAAAACGCTTCTTTCGAAGCGTTTTTTTTATGCAATTTTTTAAATATCGCTGAATATTCCGAGTAAAACAATTCCTATAAACGTAATCGCTATGGCTATATAATGCTTATACGATAACTTCTCTTTGAGGAATATTCTGCTCCAGAGAACGGATAACGCGCAATACGCGGAAATTATAACCATTCCTGCCGCCGCGCCTTCTACTCCCGCTCCGACCATAAACATTACCGCCATATAAAACGCCTGACCGATCGTTTCAAACGTCGCTCCTATATATATAGCCTTGTTGTGAAGTAACGATTTTGCGTCCTTTTTCTTAAAAAACAACCACAGAAAAGATACTATCGCAAGTATTAAAAAGGTAAGTTCAAAAGCCGAGTTTGAAGCGTATTCCGAAATGAGTTCCTCTTCTCCCGAATTTAGTTGACCGAGCAAATAATCGCCGACTGCGCCGAGAGCGTCGATTATGAGGTATATTACGGGTATCAGAATCGCCCAGAAACTCTTGGAGTATTTTCTGTTCGAGTATTCCTGTCTTTTAATTCTCAGTTCGTCGTCTTCTCTGCTCTCGACAAAACCCAAAGAAATAATTCCGACCGCAACGAGAATTACGCCTATCAAATCGGGAACGTTAAATTCTATCGGACTGTCTTTGAACCAAATTTTCGATATTATGAAACAAAAAACCAAAGCGAGAGAACCCGACGAGTTGCATATCGGCGAAGAAATCGACAATTCTATGTAACGAAGTCCTATATAACCTATAAACATTGCAAGAATATAAACGAAGGCTATCGGACTGTATATAAGGAAATCGTTTAATTTAAAGTCTGTATAAAAAAGACTTGCAACGAATTTCGGAACTCTTTCGGGGTCTTTTATTATCGCTCCGCCTATGAGAGTAATAATAAAGTGAATGCCCATTACTATTCCGACAGCAAACATTATTTTCCAGTGGCTGTTTTTGTCGTCCTGCTTAGTGCCTATTTTGCTGAACAGATCCGAGCCGCTCCAACAAAATAAGGCTATTATCGAATATAAAAACCACATAAATTTTATCCTCTTTTATAATTTTATCAAACCCGCGTCAAACATTTCCTGAAGCGAAGTCAGAATACCGATTTTAGCGTGATACCAAGTCAGCCCGCCTTGGAAATATATAGCGTAGGGTTCTCTTATCGGTCCGTCGGCTGAAAGTTCTATCGATGAACCCTGAACGAACGCTCCGGCTGCCATAATGACCTCGCTTTCATATCCCGGCATTGCCCACGGAATGGGCGTAACGTAACTGTCTACGGGAGCAGACCTCTGTATTCCCTTACAGAACGCAATCATACCCTCTTTGCTGCCGAGTTCGACTGCCTGTATAATATCGTGTCTTTCGGTCTTTCCCGACGGATAAACGTTAAAACCGAGTTTCTCGTAAGCCTCTGCGGCAAATATCGCCCCTTTGACCGCTCCCGCGACTACCGTCGGCGAAAGGAAAAATCCCTGATAAAAACTCTGCATTACACCGAGGCTTGCTCCGACTTCCTGTCCGAGTCCCGGGGCTGATAATCTGTACGCGCATCTATCAACGCATTCCTGCGTGCCGCAGATATAGCCGCCCACGGGGGCAAGACCTCCGCCGGGGTTCTTTATAAGCGAACCTACGACCATATCCGCGCCGTAGTCGGAAGGCTCTTCCGTTTCCACAAATTCGCCGTAACAGTTGTCTACCATAACGGTAAGCGAAGGTTTTATTTTCTTTACGAACGCTATGAGTTCGCCTATCTGTTTAACGGAAAAAGTCGGTCTCGTCTGATAGCCTTTACTTCTCTGAATGGTTACGAGTTTAGTCTTTTCGTTAATCGCTTCGGCTATTTTATCACAGTCGAACGAACCGTCTTCGAGTAAATCGACTTGTCTGTACGTTACGCCGTATTCTTTAAGCGAACACTTCGACGGTCTGATACCGATTACCTCTTCCAATGTGTCGTAAGGTTTACCGACGGGCGAAAGAAGTTCGTCTCCGGGGAGCAAATTCGCGGATAATGCGACTGTCAAAGCGTGCGTTCCGCATACTATCTGAGGTCGGACAAGCGCCGCCTCGGTGTGGAACGTGTCGGCGTAGACTTTCTCTATTTTATCTCTGCCGAGGTCGTTATAGCCGTATCCGGTAGACGCGTTGAAACACGCTACGTCAACCTTGTTCTTATGCATTGCAGAAAGCACTTTACATTGATTGTATTCGGCAATTTTGTCTATTTTTTCAAATCTCTCGGAAAGTCCTTCGAGAATTTTCTCGCCGAACTCGTATACCTCTTCCGATATGCCGAGATTTTCATACGCTCTTTTTATATTCATTATTTTAACCTCTCGATGATTTCGTCTGCCGTTTTTTCGAACAATTCGGCTTTTGTAATAAAGATTCCGCAGGTAACGTCGCCGAAAATCATCATTGTATCGCCCGTATTTATTCCAAACGCTTCTCGGGCTTCTTTAGGAATAACTATTTGTCCTTTTTCGCCGACTTTCGCCGTGCCGAAAATACGCTTTTCGGTTTGTTTGCCGAGTACCTGTTTTCCTTTTGGCAACTATCCTCACCTCGTTATACTTTTCATACTTGTTATACCGTATGATTATATCACCATATAAGCATTTTAGCAAGCGTTTTTATACCCGATAAAAAAGAAAATAATATACGAAAAGGGACGTCGAGGGCGCCGTCCCCTACGATTTTATAATTTTTTTAAATAAGAACTTAAAAATCATTTTATTTGCAAAAATAAAATCTAATAGTGTGCAAAAGCAGGATTGAAGTTATTATAAGAGTTTTGAATTTAGCCCCGTTACAGTAGCGGACGGAGCCATTAACGCTCCGAAGTTATCGCTTGTAATACAAAATTACCACTTTGTTGTTAAAAACTTCGGTGTATCCCTTGTTGTAGGGGACGGCGCCCCGACGTCCCGATACTACCGCTTGGTCGTTTTTTACTTGTTGTAGGGGACGGCGCCTCGACGTCCCGATACCACCGCTTGGTCGTTTATTACCTGTTGTAGTGGACGGCGCCTCGACGTCCCGAAATCCATCGCTTATAATACAAAAAGACGCCCATAATCTAAGCGTCTTTTATTTTTACATTTTTATTTTACTCTTCGTAAATCTTTCAGCCAAATTTCAGCGGAAGCGTCGCTCGGCATACGCCAGTCTCCCCTCGGCGATAACGCAACGCTGCCCACCTTTACGCCGTCGGGCAGGCACGAACGCTTGAATTGCTGAGCGAAAAATCTCTTTATAAACGTTTCGAGCCATTTATATATCGTCTTTGAATCGTATTCGCCCTCAAACGTAGCCTCGGCAATCTTGAATATTTTAGACGGCGCGAAGCCCGAACGAACGAAATGATAAAGGAAAAAGTCGTGCAGAACGTAAGGTCCGACTATATCCTCGGTTTTTTGTTTTATCTCGCCGTTTTCGGCAGGAACAAGTTCGGGGCTTACCGGCGTGTCGAGAATGTCGAGCAAAACCTTTTTAGTTTTAACCTTACTCTCTTCGGCAACGTGTTTTACGATATATCTTACAAGCGTTTTCGGAACGGAAGCGTTCACTCCGTACATAGACATGTGATCTCCGTTATAAGTCGCCCAACCCAAAGCGAGTTCGGATAAGTCGCCCGTGCCGACGACAAGCCCTCCGCTTTTGTTGGCGATATCCATAAGAACCTGCGTACGCTCTCTCGCCTGCGAGTTTTCGTAGGTCACGTCGGTGTTTTTCTCGTTTTGTCCTATGTCTTTGAAGTGCGATTTTACCGATTCGGTAATGTTTATCTCCTTATAAGTCGTCCCCAACTGCTCGGAAAGAGTTTTCGCGTTGTTTTTAGTTCTGTCGGTAGTTCCGAAACACGGCATGCTTATCGCGATAATATCCTTTCTCTTTCTTGAAAGTTTATCCATTGCCCTGCACGCGACCAAAAGCGCAAGCGTACTGTCGAGTCCTCCCGATAAGCCGATAACGAGCGTTTTACAATTCGTGTGTTTAACTCTTCTCGCAAGCCCTTCCGATTGGATGTTCAGGATAAGATTTATCCTGTTTTTAAGTTCGTTATCGTCGATAGGAACGAAAGGCGTTTTCTCATACTTTCTGTCCGTTCTGTCGAAGTTGAGCGAAGCGGTAAATTCTATAAATTTATACTCGTCGGTATTGCCGAAGGAATAATTGAAAAGTTTGCTTCTTTCATACTCCAAAAAACTCAAATCGACGTCCGCAACGGCTACTCCGTCGCCAAAAATCTCACTTTCGGACAACAGTTTTCCATTTTCGGCTATAAGGTTATGACCCGAAAAAACCATATCAGTAGACGATTCGCCCGTTCCCGCATCGGAGTAAACGTAAGCCGCCACGCACTTTGCCGACTGCATCGAAACGAGTTTTCTTCTGTATTCCGCTTTGCCGATTATTTCGTCGCTCGCGGAAAGGTTTACGATAACGTTAGCCCCAGCCACGGCGTAATCGCAGGACGGCGATTTTACCGTCCACAGGTCTTCGCATATCTCAGCGGCGACTTTCATTTCGGGGTAATACTTGTTTCTGAAAATCAGTTTATTGCCGAACGGATATTCTTTGCTCTGTATAAAAATCGTCGAATTTTCCTCTTCGGGAACGCTGAATTGTCTCTTCTCGTAAAATTCGTTATATGAAGGAATAAACTTTTTCGGAACGACGCCCAAAATTTTACCCTTGCAAATCGCAACCGCGCAATTATACAATTTGCCGTTTCTTTTAAGCGGCGAGCCAACGAACACGAGCGTGTCGCAGTTAACGGTATTATCCGCGATTTTAACAAGCGATTTCTCGCACGCTTTTAAAAGCGTATCCATATAAAACAAATCCGAAGCGGTATATCCCGACAGGCATAGTTCAGGGAAAACAAGGACTTTAACGCGTTTTATCGAGTATTCCTCTATTGCGTCGATAATCGCCTTCGTATTTTTTTCAACGTCTCCGACTTTTATCTCGGGCGTGACGGCGGCGACTTTGCAATAAGATAAAATCGGTTCCGAAACGGTTACGGTATACGTTTCGCCCCTCTTCTCCTTACCGACGAGATCCGACACGGTAACGCCGAGACCGCTCGCTATCGCGGCGAGAGTTTCCGTCTTTATGCTCTTAGTCGATGAAGACAGTATTTTATTAAGCGTTCCGAGCGGAATTTTGCTCTTTTTAGACAATTCCTCGCTCGTTATCGAAAACATCTGTTTATACTTTTTTATCCTCTGTACTACGTCGTCCATAATTCACCTCTTATGTTATAATACCATTTTATCACTTTTGGATAAAAAAGTAAACTGTTTTGGTAAAAAAATTACGCCTTATGTAAATAATCTGCAAAATTACTCACATAAGGCGTAAAATTTGTTTTTCAAACCGATCTTTCGGCAAATCCGAGACTTATAAGCAACGCCCCGTCCACTTTTTGCATCGTAGTAAAAGGTAGTTCGCCTATTTTTTCTTTTAGTCTCCTTTTGTCGAGAGTTCGAATCTGTTCCAAAAGAACAACTGAGTTTTTACTTAGTCCGTAAAGGGACGCGTCAAGTTCGATATGCGTCGGCAGCCTCGCTTTCGTCAGTTTGCTCGTTACCGCCGCTGCGATTATCGTGGGGCTGTACTTGTTTCCTACGTCGTTCTGAACAACCAGAACGGGTCTCACGCCGCCTTGTTCGCTTCCGACTACGGGACTTAAATCTGCGTAATACAGGTCTCCTCTCTTAATCATATTCGGTCCTCGTAAGGCGGATATTTTATTTCTATCGTTTGTCCGCCCTTATTATTTGGCGTTTACCCCTACTTTATTGTATGTAGTTTATAATCTCGGGGTTGCCATTGATATTTTTGACCGAATATTAAATTTTATACAAGTATTGCCTCGTAAAGTTTTTTTCTTACTTCGTTAATATGTTTTCCCGTAATATCTCTGCCCTTTCTCGGCTCTTCGACCGAAATTTTAAACGAAATCCTGCCATCGTTCAATATAAGTATTTCGTCCGCGAGCGTCAACGCCTCATCTACGTCGTGAGTGACGAAAATTACCGTTTTAGGCTCACGTTCGAGCATTGTCGTAAAGTCGGCTGAAATTCGGGATTTTAAAGCCAAATCGAGCGATGAAAAGGGTTCGTCTAAAAGTATTACGTCCTTCTTTGCCGCGAAAGCCCTCGCAAGCGAGACCCTCTTTTTTTGTCCGCCCGATAATTCTTCGGGGAAAGCCGAAGCCTTGTCGGTCATTTCAACCGTTTCGAGAACGCTTTTTATTCTCGACGCCTTTTCCTCTTTACTCGCTTCGGGAAGCGTAAACTCTATATTTCCGTAAACGGTTTTGTGAGGTATAAGTCTGTCGTCCTGAAAAACGTAGGCAACTTCGCCTGCACCGACTATTTCGCCGCCGAATGACGTAAGCCTGCCTATACAATTCAGAAGAGTACTTTTCCCAACGCCCGAAGGACCTAAAACCGCTGTAACTTTCCCGTCTTGAAACTCCGCGGAAAAATCTTCGAAAACGACCGTTTCCGTACCGTCAGCCGAGAGATAACGTTTTGATAGTTTTTTTACGATTATACTCATTTATACCTCTTATTATCGCGTAACGGATAAGTTTAACGGCGAGTTCGATTATTATCGATAACAAAATCGCTATCACGGTTAAAGCGATAAGCCTTGCTGTTTCGAAATTCACGTTTGCTACGCTCATTTCTCTGCCGATGCTTCTTCTTGTGTTTGCGAGCGACTCTCCCGCCACGGTAAGTTTTACGTTAAAGGCAAGAATAGTTATAAAATCGGAAAAAAGCCCGTCTATAACTTCTCTGACCGTAATTCCTAAAAATATTTTAAACCTGCCGACGCCGTAGGCTCTCGCCATTTCCTCGATTGATTTATTCCTGTTTTTAAGCGCGTTCAGTATCGCCGAATACAACATTGGAAAAACGACGATAAAAGATACCGCAACCGGGCTTTTCGACGGTTTAAGCCATATCAGACAAAGCAAAATAACCGACATCGTAGGCGTCGCTCTCATTGCCGCGACGAGCGGATAAAAGGCTTTTTCGAGATATTTAAACCGATTAGCCGCTATAGCGAAAAGAAGGGCGACGGCGAAAGAAATCAAAAAACTTATCGCTACCCTGCCCAACGTTCCGAAAACAGCCCTCCAGACGCTCGCCTCGGAAAAGGCTATAAAAACGTTTTTCAAAACGAGCGACGGCGTCGGTATAATCAGTTCGCTGTCGATTCTTGCCGACACCGCAAACCATATAAGTATGATAACGGATACCGATACAAGTACGGCGAGACCGTTTTTTAGTGATTTTTTCATTTCAGATAGAAATTTTCGTCGGGAATCTTACCGCCGTAATTTTTAGCGTCGAGAAGGGTTAAAAACGCCTCTATTTCCGTTTTTAAGCCTTTAGCCGACTCTACGCCTATAAGACATCTGTCAAGCGTTTCTTTGGTAAGCGCGACTTTTAACTGACTTCCCTTAGATTGAAGTTTTGCGATAACGTTATCTTTTTCGGCATAAAGATAATCTTTGTTGCCGCTCATTTTTTCAATGAGTTTGTTGAGATATTCGCCGCTTTCCGCAACTTCGTTTTTAACGACGAGTCCTGCCTGAACGAATTTTACGCCGTTATGAATTTTTGAAAATTCTTTCTGCAAATCAAGGGCGACAACCGTCCCCGTGCTTTTTATTGCCTGCGTTACTACGGGTTCGCCGAATATGGCGTAGTTTGCTTCTTTCGTTTGTAAAGCCTTGATCGCTTCGCTCGCCGCGCTGACGATGTTAATATATACTGTATCGGCTTTCGGCGTATCAGGCATTCCGTCTTCAAATTTAATATTGTTAGCGGTTAAAATATGCTTGAAAACTATTTCGGGCGTACCGCCTGCGCCTACGCTGTATACGACCTCGCCTTTAAGTTTGTTTAAATCGGTAATTTCTTCTCTGCCTACCATATATAATACGCCGAAAATGTTTACCGTGGCGAGTTTTACGCCGAGATTTTTATTATACGCGGTTGCCGCAAGGTTAAGCGGCACGATAGCCATATCGTAAGTTTTATTCGCAAAACCGGCGATAATGTTCTGCGGCGTGTTTGTTATTTCGATTTCGGTAGAATAATTGTACTTATCGTCGGAATAATTAAACCCGTCGCAAAGGTTGGCGACTACGAGCGACGGCGCGCCGTCTACGACTCCGATTTTAAACGTTTTGTTCTGAAGCGTGACGCTTTCCGAATTTTCAGCGCTTACGCTTTCGCTTGCAGAGTTTGACGTTTTATCACTTGCCGATTCGTTATTATTGCAAGATGCGACTACGAAAAGCATAATGACTGCCAAAAAGATTGATAGTATTTTTTTCATTTGAAAACACTCCTTTGTTTTTATATTTACTTGATTTCACACGAAGTAACCGCCGATTTGACGATAACGTTCGCAATTTTACCCAATTTACCCGTTATGGCCGAAATTATTTCGTTCGTCGCCTTAACAATGACGCTTATAACGTATACTTCGTCCTGCTTGTCTGGAACACCCATTCTGCCGACGACGTAATCCCCGTAGTCGGATAAAACCGCGTTCACCGCGCCTGCGGAATTTCTGTTTTTCTCGATAACTATACCTATTACTGCAATTCTCATATTGAATAGTCTCCGAAATTTACTTATTGTTATAAAAAACGCATACCCGAAAATGAGTATGCGTAAAAAAGTCACATATAGCCGTTTTGACCGTCGCAAGAGAAATTCGCATGCGAAAGACAAAAGTTTTTTAATGGACTTCCTCTCCGAAAAACTCATTGATTCAGTACATTCATTATACCTCAAACTTTAATCTTTGTCAACAAATTATTATTTTATTTTCTTTCCGTATTTAAATATAAAAGAAATAACCAACGCAACAACCGATATGCTGAGCAAAATCGATAATATCGCAACTTCGGTTGTTCCGAAAGAAATTATGTATTGCGTAAACGCCGTAAAGTATTCTTTTGATACGATACGAAGCACGACGTCAACTATAAGAAGGGCAAATAAAAGAAACCATAAACCGTTGAACATTCCTTTAATATCTGCTCCGCTGAGCGTTGAGTGTAAAGCAAGAAGTATTCCGACAACCATAAAAACCCACCATTGCCAACTGCCGATAGCACCGAAAAATGAACCGACTATTTTTTTAACGGAAACCAAAATACTGTGCCCGTCAAAAGAAAGCACGGCGTAGGATAATTTTTCTATGCTTTCTACGTACGAAGGCAGTAAAACCAAAGAAAGCAAATATAGAATGGTAGATATTACGATAATTGGAGCAATACCTATAAAGAAATTCCCTATTCTATGGTAAATATTTTTTTTGTTATACGAATGATTTACGTACCCCAAAGTTCCGTCGCCCGATATCTGAAATAGTTGTATTTCGTCGATTTTATGCCCGAAAATTAAACAAAATAATGCGTGCGACAGTTCATGGACGGGCGTACCGATTGCGCCCGTCACATAACATATCGCAGTTCCGTACATGCCGAAATTCGAATAAAATATTTTATTACAAACGGAAATCAGCCATCCGAAAACAAAAATCACGCCAAGCGTAAAGCCCACTTGAAGCAAATACGCTACAATAATATCCGTTATCATTTTTTTTAGTTCGGATTAACGTCAGAGTTTATAAACGTGTATTCAACCCATTCGGAAGATACAATGTTTTTACCGTCACCGCGAGCGCAAATGCGAACTTTTATAGTCCTATAGTTAAACACCTCAGATCCAAGGTCTATTACGGCTGAGTTGACATACTTGGTTTCGCCGTACTCTTCGTCATCATACGAGACTTGATATTCATAACCTTTCGCATTTGAAACACTCGAAAATTTAATTTTACCCCATCCGTCAATAGCAACGCCTTTAAGATTAGGAGCACCTAAAAGGATAAGAGTTCCCGCCTCATAGGGATCGGATTCCATATAATAAACGTTATTTTTGTCAAAATCTCCGCCTAACGCTTTAACGCTTATCTTTATAGTTCCCGCATACGAAATATTTTTTGTGTACGTCACGCCCCCATCTTCCGATTCCGTTGTACCGCCGACATAATAACGATATCTAGTGCACGGTTCTGACGGTGTGGTAACCGTAACAGTTATGCTTCCGTTGTGCGTATCGACCCTGTCGGACGAATATGTATAAGTCGCCGCAGGTTTGGTAAGTTTCTTTACCGTCTGCGAGTATTCGAATGCGTTGCTGTCTATGTTTGTTTTTCCGTTGCCGACCGCTTTTAACTTGACAATATGAGCACCTTCGGTAGAAAAATGCGGCGTATACGTATATATTCCTCCGCTTACGTTAAAGTCGCTGCTTACTTTCTTACCGTCGATTTCAAGAACGAAAGACGTTGCGCTCGGAACGCTTTGCCACGTGTAACATCTACCCGTCCTGTCGATTTCGAGTTCGGGAGTCGTTAATTTTGTGAAACTAATCGGGTCAGACTCTTCGCTGTCAACAAACGCCGTAGTACCTGTAAAGGAATAATTATTTACCTTTGCTTTTACTGTAAACGTATAATTACCTGCCGAAAGGAAATCAAGCGAATACTGAGTGGCTACCGTCGGATCGTTTACTTCTATTCCGTTTTTCAACAGGACGTACGTGACGTTTTTGCTGTTTGTGTTTATGTTTGAGGGAGCGTTCCATGATAAAGACGTTCCCGTCGATAACGCCCCGTCGGGGAATGTCGGCGCTTTCAAACGAATAATTGTTTTCGTTGCCGAAGTTCCCGAGGACATTACGTAAATAGTTCTATTATCGTTATAATAATTTGCTTCCGCAAGAACCGCGACGGTTGTTCCACTCGTGGCAATTTTGGGATATATATGGTCTATCGTGCTAAGATTTTTAAAACTTTCATCTAAATCACCGTCAAAATGGACGGAGTATCCCGTTGCCTCTTTTACTTCCGACAATCTCAAAGTCCCGTTGCTTTCACTACTTATTCCGATTATATCAGGAACTTTAAGTCTTTGAATTTGTAAACTCGGAGTGTAATTAGACGGCAATATCATTGCTCCGTCGCCTTCTGCGGCAACCATTACCGGTGTATTGGGAGACCCCGAGGCAATAAGAGTTGATAATTCACGCGAAGTCGTAGACGAGTGATGCACTGTACCGTTTACAGATACGCTATACCCGTTACAACCGACAACGCTACTCCAAGAAAATATATCGCCTGCCATTTCTGTATTTAAAGGAGTCGCTTGAACAGTAATCTGAAAATCTAAGGTTTTTATACTAGGTAAAACAACATTTGTCTCCGAGGTTCTTCCAAGACTTTGAATGCTATAATTGATCTTCTTTTCTTCTATACTGTCTTTACTAACAATGTCGTCTACTTTGCGAGAAGTAGAATTACCCGTAGAATTTATTTTTACGCCGTCCTTATAAATTTGGTACCCCGTAGCGTTGGCAACTTCCGTAAAGTTTACAGTGAAGCCGTCTAAATACTCCATTCTACTCGTAATAAAATCTTTCGCAGCCGCCTTAGGCGCAGGCAATCTTTCAATATTTATTATGTTTGAATATTTCGAGTCATAACAATCTACGTTGTTACCGTTTCTGTTGGCTTTAACCTGAACAGTATATTTACCCACGTCATTATAGGGATACGCGAAAGAAAACGTGCCTTTACCCACAGAACTAACCTCTATCGGTTTTCCGTCTTTGACAAGGCGGATATCATAACCGCCTGCTGATGCAATATCATCCCACGAAATATTAGCATTGCCGTTTCCATCTTCGGCTTCCATGTAAACGTTCCATTTAATAGTCGGGGCTTTTAATATATATACACTTCTTTCAGCAGACCATAAAGAAAAATAGTTCGCGTCGTTAGATTCGTTTACAGGCATAACGGAAACCCTAATGCTGTCGCCGGGGGTAATGCCGTCATATTGACATTCGGTTAAAAGCGTTTTCTGCTCTATTCCGTTTACCTTGACTTTATACGCCGTGGCGTTTTCAATAGGATTCCACACCAAAATGCCGTCAACAACGTCTACGCTTGTAATCATACTAAGATAACGCATTTTTTCCGTTGCCGCTTTGCTGTCGAAAGTTGACTCGTGATTTCCGATTGCCCTTACTTCGATATCGAAGTCTTTTCTTTCGGAAACGTATTCCATTTTATTCCCGTTTAAGGTAGTTTTGTTGCCGTTTATGGTCACTTCGTAAGTACCCGCGTTGCCAGACCAGAATACATACGTACCGTCGTATTTTACGTTACTCGGAGCAGACAACACTTTTACGGTTTTAGCCTCACTCCACAAAGAAAAGAAAGATTTATCACCCTGTACGATGGGTTTTACCTTAACAGTGGTTGACCCCTCGCTACAGCTCACGAAAGTTTCGCCGACAGTACTTTCTTGTCCGTTTTTACTGACGAGATATGACGTTGCTCCGCTTACTGCGTCCCAACTGATTGTTCCGTCGTCAGAAACGTAGAAATTTGTTATTGTAGCAAGCGGGTTAAACGTTATCGAAACGCTTTGCTCGCCTTTATCATATACGGCTGTTACGGTAACGGTAAACTTTTCTGACGACGAGTAAACGTAGGTTGTCGAGTTAGTCCTTACGGGCGTTCCGTCGTTGACGGTCACGTTATAATATTGTGCCCTCTCGCATTTATCCCACGTAACGTAATTTCCGTCGTAAGCAATGTTTTCAGGCTTATCTTGTATGTAGTCCAAAGCCTTTTTACAACCTGAAAACATAAACAAGGTTGATAATATCGCAAAAGCGATAATTAAAACAGATAAAACTTTCTTTTTCATATTTTTTCTCCTTATACTATAAGTTTATCCTATACATTCGTAAGTTCCGTTTCCGCCGGAATTACCATAATAACTGTTTACAGGATCTCTATATTTGAAGCAATCGTCCGAACGACCTACTTTTATAACATATAGCCCCGGGATTCCTCTCGTTCCGCCTTGTGAGTTCGTTGACGGAATTAAACCCAAAGAATTATCAAAAGATTTTCCAAGCAATTCAGCGATTGCTTCTAAATATTCATAATTTCCGCTTTTACCACCATCTCCGCCTGCACCTTCGGCTCCTGCATATTGAGATCCTATTCCCCAACAATTTATTTGACCGCTTGAACCCCCATTTCCACCGTTACCACCGTTACCACCTTTCCCGGTACTATTTAAATGAGAATCATACGTAACGTTACTTAAAATACTTGTAATTATATCAGCGGTTAAAAACTCATCGCAAATAATTGGTGTAGCGGTATATCCCGACTTTCCGCCACAGCCGCCATTTCCGCCTCTGCCTCCTCTACCGCCAATTCCGGATTTAGATCCGGTCACAACTCCTATCCAGTTTCTTACATTTTTACTTCCTGCTGCTCCGCCATTACCGCCATTGCCTCCATTACCGCCATTACCGCCCGTTCCGTCGCAATAAAGCGTTATATACACCTTGCTGCTATAAAATGATATATTTTTTGAAGCGTTGATAGCCTCTAAACTTCGACCGCCATTTCCGCCGTTACCACCGTTTTCCCCATTACTTCCCCCACCACCGTTGGACGGGGTATTATCCGTCCCGTTATAACCGCTACCGCCATTACTGCCGTTGCCACCGTTGCCGCCCGCACCGCCTTTACCGCCGTATAAAGTCAATTCAGCATCATTACCGACTATCAACTCTTCACACACAATACAAACACCGCTATCTGCTCCGTTCGCTCCGTTTTGATTCTGACCGCCGTTTGCGCCATTACCTCCGTTCCCTGCGTAAATTGCAATTTTTGTATTATCGTCAATATTTAATTTTTTGCAGTTTATACCATCATTTCCGTTTTGAGACAAACCGCCGTTGCTTCCGTATAAAAACAAACGAGATTCACCTTTTATTGTCAGATTTGTCGCTTTAATTGACGCACCACCATAAACATTTTTTAATGTGTTGGATGTTCCCATACTTATAAGGTTCAGTTCATTTGTGGTATTATCATATATTACGCCGTTAGAGTCGCCACCAGTAATATTAACGTTTTTGAGATAAATTACATGTTGATTACTTGAATCTGCTATTGTTACAGTAACGTTATTATATACTGCTCCTGTGTCGCCACGCAGGATAACATACTTTTCATCCGTTATAGCAATATTGTTATCGCTTTGAATAACGTAAGATATAACGGCGGTAAAAGCCATATCGTTTTCCGGAGTAATCTCCGATCCTACCTCATAATTTTTTCCGTTACAGTTCCAACAATAAAATGCTTCATAATCGGATGTTGTGTTTGGTACAACAAAGGAGTCTCCTTTTGAAACAATCATTTCAAATTCATACGCACCAAAAGGAGAATAAAATTCCATTATATCTTCATTTGAATCTTTTTCCCATTTTGCATACAGAGTTTGACTTTTATACAATATACCACTATATACATCATTACCCTCGCTGTCTGTCCATTTTAAGAAGTTATATCCGGATCTTTCAGGAGTCAAAAGATTTACATACTTCAAATTTGTTGATAAAATCTCTTCAATTTTATTGCGGTATCCATAATCATACTTAATAGTTATTTCATATTCATAAACATATAAATTAAGATTTTCCTTTACCGTTCCACTGAAAGGATTACCGTTCTCCGATTTAGACCACTTAATAATTTTATTATCTTTACTTGTGAATTTAGGCGTAATTTCATCAATGTGCGTATCGTAAATTACATTTTCAACTTTCCCTATCCTTGACCAAGTTGAATATTCATAATCATACTCGTAGAAATTGACAGAATATTTTTTTACGTCGTAACGAGCATAAAGACGAAATTCCATATCGGAATTTATATCTGAAAGTTTTACCTTCTTAGTTGATATACCTTTCGCGTCGGATATTTTCTCACCTGTTTCGTCCGTCTCGTCAGTTTCCACGCTTGTATACCAACCAATAAACGCCATTTTTTCGTCGGCAGATTCAAAGTCATGCGGAAGCTCGGGTAAATCGTCGCCGATTTTTGCCGTCATTGACTTTACCCCTTCTTCGATAACGTCGCCGTAATCAAATATTATTTTATACTCTACACCTTCAAACTGCGGATAAAGAATTATATCTCTCTTCTCCGTAAACGGAACGATGCAGTTACCTTTCGAAGAAACATACTGCACGCCTCCGACTTCGCTATCGAACAAGCCTTTAAAAACGTAACCATCTTTTTTAGGTATGTTTTTCAAAAGATATAATTCATTATTTTTTACTTTTATCTCAAATATTTCCTCGTCCACACGATACGTTATCGTGTAAACAATATTATCTTCTTTGTTTTTTTCAACAGTCTTGATTATCTTATACACGCCAAAAGAAGCGCCCGCTAACACGCCCAATGAAAGTATAACTGATACAATAGCCACAATAACTTTTTTCATACAAACCCTCACATTTTTATTTGATTTTGTAAAGAATGAAAGAATTTTATCTCATATATAGACATTTTTCGTTTCTTTTATCTATTTTTCCAAAAATTACCACTTTCTTTATTATTTTAACACTATTTTTAGTGTATGTCAAGTACATAACGAAATTATTAGTATAAAATACCGCTATGACGTTAGGCGAAAATATTAAATCTTTAAGAAGAGCAAATAATATGAGTCAGAAAGAATTTGCCGAAAAGATGAACACAACGCAACAAAGGGTAAGCGAATGGGAATGTAATAAAGTTGAGCCGTCATTGTATAACGTAAAAAAAATGATAGAAGTTCTAAAAACTTCGTTTGAAGAATTGACAGATGATATATATTGAAATAGTCTTTATTTTATGCAAACAAAACTCAAAAAAATAAAAAACCGCATCTTCCGATGCGGTTAATTTTATACTCTCTTTTATTATTTGTTGAGGAGGTCTCCGAGGGAAATGCCGTCTACGCCGCCTTCTTTCCATTCTCTGGGTTCGTCGTCGTTTTCAACAGTTCTTTCTCTTCTTGCTCTTCTCGGCTTTTCTTCTCCTTCTGCCGCTTCGCCGTCTTCTTTACGGTCTCTTCTCGGCTTGGATACGCCTTCCGGAGCGGGAGTAAGCGCCTTAATCGAAAGAGTCATCTTCTCCTTCTCTACGTCCATATCGATAATCTTCGCTTCGACTTCGTCGCCGACTTTAAGTACCGAAGTGGGGTTCTCGAGCCATTCGTGAGAAATCTGAGAAACGTGAACAAGTCCGTCGATTCCTTTTTCTACTTCTACGAACGCGCCGAAACTTACTATTCTTACAACTTTACCCTTTACGGTTTCGCCGATTGAGTATTTGTCGCCTGCAAGTTGCCACGGCTTCGGCTGAAGTTGTTTATATCCGAGCGAAACTTTCTTCGTCTCTTTATCGCATTTCAATACTTTAAACTCGTATTGCTTGCCGATTTCAAGAACGTCGGCGGGAGTTTTAGCGTTAGTCCAGGACAAATCGGAGATATGAGCGAGACAATCGAATCCGTTTACGTCAACGAACGCGCCGAACGCGGCAAATCTTACGACGGTACCCGTAACGACGTCTCCTTCGTTGATAGACGAGAAGAACTCTTCTTCTTTCTTAGCCCTTGCGGCGTCTCTTTCAGCCTTTTCCGCTTCGAGGATTACTCTCTGCGAGCCTACGATTTGTTTTCTTCTGCCCTGATTTTCAACCTTTTCGGCTTTAAGTCTCAACTGTTTGCCTACGAATTTATCGAGGTCTTTAACGAAACCGATTCTGATCTGAGAAGACGGAATGAATACGTCGTAAGAACCGAGTTTCGCGGTAAGACCGCCTTTATTAGAACCCGTGCAAGTAACGGTGAAGATTTCGCCCGCCTCGATTTTCGAGATGAACTCCTCCTCTTCTTTCTGCTCTTTAATTGCTTTTTCGGACAATTTAACGGGGTTAAGTTCGACTATCATAACTTCGATATCTTCGCCAACCTTAGCGGCATAATCTGCCTTGTTATAACTCTCGCAGTCGATTTCGTCTTTAGCGAGCATTATCTCTTTCTTTGTATTATTGATATACAAAGCGAGACCGTCGTCCGTCGCTGCGGAAATGGTCGCTACAACTTTCTGACCGACTCTGAATCTGGGTTGGCTATCGCCCATAGCGGACATCGCTTCTTCCATAGTGTTTGAACTTTTTACTTCTGTACTTTCTGACATGTTTAAGAAAACCTCCATTGATTGTTCGTTGGGCGTCGATGCCCCTGCAACAATACCTACCTTTTTATAATTTATAAAATTTTTATAATTGAGCTCATCAGGATTTGAAATGAAATATACGTTTTCGCAATTTCCTTGACAAATTCTCATCAGTTTCTTAGTATTGCTACTATGTTTGCCACCGACTACTACCATTGCATCACAGGTTTTCGACAATATTTCTGCCTCTTCTTGACGCTCTATTGTAGTATAACAAATTGTTTTAAAAACTTCAAGCGTTTTAAATGTTTTTTCATTAAAAAACTCTAAAATTTTTTTAAATTTGTCTACGGAATAGGTTGTTTGCGATACAAGACACACTTTTTCCGACTCTCCGAGGTCAATTTCGCGATAGTTTTCGTCGATAACGATCGCTTCGTTTCCGCACCAACCGTTTATGCCGATTACCTCGGGGTGGTTTTTTTCGCCCGTAATGACTATTTTATATCCGAGTTCGTGATATTTTTTCACTATGTTGTGTATTTTCGTAACGAAAGGACAGGTACAGTCTACGATTTTAACTTTTTTATCGTTGAGTTCGTCGTAAACATTCTTTCCGACTCCGTGAGAGCGTATTATGACCGTGTCGCGGTCTACTTCGTCCACGCCGTCTACAATCTTCGTGCCGAGTTTCTTTATTTCGTCCGTCACGTTTTCGTTGTGAATAATCTCGCCGAGAATACACACGTTTTCGCCGTAAATTTTTTTCGCCGTGTCCACTGCCCTTTTCACCCCGGGGCAGAAACCGCTGTTTTTAGCAAGTATTACTTTCACTTTTCGCTACCCTTTTTCGCGTGTTCCTGAGCTGCGAAAATGCACTCGTTGAGTTTTTCTCTCATTAAAGCGTCCGCTTTTTCGGAAGTTTCCGAAGTATACCTGTTTTCCGTTTTTTCAAGGTTATACGGCTTGCCTATTACGAGGTAGTTTTTGCCGAATTTCTTAAATCTGCTGTTCATTCCGACGGGAACGATAGGAACTTCCGCTTTATAAGCGAGAAGGTTTGCTCCGCCGTGTATTTCCTGCAATTCGTCGTTTATTTTATTTCTCGTCCCCTCGGGGAAAACGACTAACGGCTTACCGCTTTTAAGCACTGAAAGACACGCTTTTATCGAGGTAAAATCGGCTTTTTCTCTGTCAACGGGAATAGCCCCTAAAAATCTGAATAATTTGTTTTTAAATTTAGAATTAAACCATTCTTTTTTCGCCATAAAGTTGATTTTTCCTTTATGGAGAGCGACGAACACGAGGGCGTCTACTTTTGCGAAGTGATTGCACACGAAAACGTAACCGCCGCTTTTCGGAATATTCTCTTTTCCGTAAATTTTCGGTCTGTATAACAGTTTATAAAAGGGCATAACGAGCCAATAAAGCAATTTAAACATCCGACTTCCCCTCTTTTACGTCGTTTACGATTATTCCGACGACTTCGTCGACTGTCATTTCCGAAGTGTCGATAAATTTTGCGTCGGCGACTCTTTTAAGAGGAGCGAACTCTCTGTGACTGTCGTTATAGTCTCTCTGAATAATCTCTTCGTGTAATTTATTAAAATCGACATTTTCGCCTCTTTCGAGCAATTCCTTATAACGCCTTTCAGCCCTCACCTTGCTGTCTGCGGTTATATAATATTTGAAATTAGCGTTCGGCAGAACGTAAGAGCCGATTTCTCTGCCGTCTAATATGCAGTCCATAGAATTTGCGATATTTCTTTGCATTTCCGCCATTTTTTCGCGAACGAATCTATGCGCCGATACCGTCGAAGCCATCATCGAAATTTCGGGTTTTCTTATATCAAAAGAAACGTCTTTTCCGTCTAAAAGCGTAACCTGAGAGCCGTCTTTATACTCGACCTTAACGTCGATGTCGTCCATAATCTTTTTTACGCCGTCCGTATCCTTTACGTCAACTCCCGAAAGAAGGCATTTCAGGGCGCACGCCCTGTACATGGCTCCCGTATCGAGGTACAGAATATCGAGTTTCTTCGCAACCTTTTTCGCTACGGTGCTTTTACCGCTTCCCGCAGGTCCGTCAAGCGCAATGTTTATCATATTGTTCTCCGTTTTCAGCCGATAATTAGCATCTTCTCGGCTGTCATTATTATTCCGCGTTACCCGCCGCGTATGCGGTCGTAGCCGCGATAGTTATGTTAAAGCCGCCCGTCAAAGCGTCGAGATCCAGAATTTCGCCTGCAAAATACAGCCCTTTGACGAGTTTGCTTTCCATTGTTTTCGAGTTTATTTCTTTTACCGATACCCCGCCCGCCGTCACAATCGCTTCGCTTATATCGCGTAACGACGCGGGATAAAAATCAAAAGATTTTATAGTTTCGACGAGCCTTTTTCTTTCGATTGTCGTCAACTCGTTGTTTTTCTTCTCGCCGTCGATTTTCGCGGCGTTTAAAATAACGGGTATCAAGCCTTTTAGTAAAAGGGCTTCGAGCGAGTTTTTAAGAGACTTGTTTTTGAATTTCTCGAAATCTCTGAGTATTCTGTCGTCGAGTTGTTTTTCGGTTATCGCAGGTTTTAAATCGAGCGAAAACTTTATTTTCGATAAATCTCTTCTGTTTATATAACTCGAAGCGGATATTATCACGGGACCCGATACCCCGAAATGAGTAAAAAGCATTTCGCCGAAGTCCTCGTATATCTTTTTGTCGCCGTCATAAACGGTAATTCTAACGTTTTTAAGCGAAATACCTTGTAATTTTTTATAGAAATCGCCTTTTACGTTTATCCCCGACAACGCCGCGACGGGTTTTACTATCGAATGACCGAGATTCTTAGCGAAATTATAGCCGTCGCCCGTAGAACCCGTCAAAGGATAACTCATACCGCCCGTACATACAATCGCATTTTCGCAAGGGTATGTATTTTTGTCAGTCGAAACCGAACAAATCTCGCCGTTTTCGGCGTTTATCGAAAGCACTTTTTCGTTAAGTCTTATCTTTACGCCTGCATCTGCCGCATATTTTTCGAGCGTTTTCGTAATGTCGCTCGCCTTATCCGAAAGAGGGAAAACCCTGTTTCCCCTCTCGGTTTTCAATCGTACTTTTTCTTCGAGAAAATTTATAAATTTTTCGGGGGAAAATCTGTGTATCGCGCTCATCAGAAACTTCGGGTTGGAAACCACGTTCGATAAAAACTCCTCTTCGTCGCAGTCGTTGGTAACGTTGCATCTGCCTTTACCCGTGATATAAAGTTTTTTTCCGAGTTTCTCGTTTTTTTCGATGAGCGTGACGTCCTCGCCTCTTTTCGCCCTGAAATATGCGGAAATAAGACCTGCGGGACCTCCGCCCGCGACGACCGTTTTCATTAAAATTCCATATCCTTGTATTTGTTTACTATATCTTTTGCGGTTCTGTCGTACATAATCGGCGTGACCGTTATATACTTTTTGTTTGAAAACTCGACGTCGCAATACTCGCCCTTTTCAAGACAAATCGGATAGCCCGTGAGCATATAAGTTCCGTCGTCGTTTTTCTGATATTCGTCCGTATATTCCTGAACGCCGAGAGGAACTATTTTTACGCCCTTATGTTTTCCGTTTGGCAAATTCACGTTTAAAACGTAGCCACCGTCCGAAATTTCAACTAATTTATCGAAAATTTCGTCGATTGCTTCGAAATTTGCCTTAAAATCGAAGTCTTTGTTCGCAACGTTTGAAAATGCGATTGATTTTATCCCGAAAAAGTTTGCTTCGAGACCTGCCGCAACAGTTCCCGAATAGCAAGTGTCGCTGCCGAGATTGTTTCCGCCGTTAATACCCGAGCAGACAAAATCGAAAGGTTTGTTTTCAAAATAATGAACTGCGAATTTAACGCAGTCGGCAGGCGTTCCGCTAAGCGAATACGCTTCGAAATTTTCGGATATGTTCTGCCGTAAAAACGTAAGTTTTTTATAAATACTCAATGAATGAGAAAATGCCGAACGGTTTCCGTCCGGCGCAACAACCGTAACTTTATGACCTTTTTCGGAGAGTAACTCGGCGAGGGTTTTTACACCCTCGCTCTGTATACCGTCGTCGTTAGTTACGAGTATTCTCATACGGGATAAACCCCGTCTTTATTGTTAGCCATGTTTTTGTCGATGGCTTTTTCTTTCGCAAGTCTCCATTTGAAGAAGTTCACCGCAACTTCGTTGAATACCGCATAAGACAAAATATCCTCGACTTTATCGGAGTATTCGGCGCATTCCGCTTTGTACTTCTCAAACTCGGGCTGAAGAAGGTCGGCAGGACGGCAGGTGATGATTTTCTCGTCGCCCACGACTTTTTTAACGACTTCCGCATTGGGAGCGGCAGGCAATTTGCCGTATTCTCCTTTCAGAAGTCCCTTAAATTCCTTCGTTACCATCTTATATCTCTCGCCGTTTAAAACGTTGAGAACTGCCTGCGTTCCGACGATCTGACTCGAAGGAGTAACGAGCGGCGGATAACCGCAATCTTTTCTTACGTTCGGCACTTCCGCCAAAACGGCGTCGAGTTTGTCGAGTTTCTTCTGCTGTTTAAGTTGGTTCATAAGGTTGGAAAGCATTCCGCCCGGAACCTGATAAACAAGGGTATTTACGTCTACTTTTCTTACGTTCGGGTTAAGATAGCCTGCTTTTTCAAGGTCGTTTGCAACCGTCTTAAAGTAGTTCGTAATAGGAAGAAGTTTTGAAATATCTATACCCGTATCGTAAGGCGTTCCTTCCAAAGTCTTGACGAGGGCCTCGGTAGACGGCTGAGAAGTTCCGTTTGCAAGCGGCGAAAGCGCGGTGTCTACTATATCGCAACCCGCCTCGATCGCTTTGAGGTTTACCATATCGCCCGTGCCGGTCGTATTGTGCGTGTGAAGGTGTACGAGCGTAGTCGGCTTCAACGCCTTTTTAAGGCTCGAAATAAGTTCGTAAGCGGTATACGGCAACAGAAGGTTCGCCATATCCTTTACGCAGATATTGTCCGCGCCCAACTCCTCGCACTTTTTTGCGAGTTCTACGAAATATTCGTTGGTGTGAACGGGACTCGTCGTGTACGAAATAGCGACTTCGCATATTCCGCCGTATTTTTTGATAGCCTTTATCGAAGTTTCGAGGTTTCTTACGTCGTTCAACGCGTCGAATACTCTTACTACGTCAACGCCGTTTTTAATCGAGTATTCGATAAACTTCTCTACTACGTCGTCCGAATAATGCTTATAACCGAGGAGGTTCTGACCTCTTAGCAGCATTTGAATTTTGGTCTTTTTAAGGTGAGACTTTAATATACGAAGTCTTTCCCACGGGTCCTCGTTCAAAAAGCGAAGGCAGGAATCGAAAGTCGCTCCGCCCCACGCTTCGAGCGAATAATAACCTATATCGTCGAGAGCGTCAAGCATAGGAAGCATTTGCGCCGTAGTCATACGAGTAGCCGCCTGCGACTGATGCGCGTCTCTTAAAATCGTGTCGGTAATCAATACTTTTTTTGCCATAATATAATCTCCTTATTAACCGAACAAGGCGAGAAGAACGCCTGCGGCTATTGCTGAACCGATAACGCCTGCGACGTTCGGTCCCATTGCGTGCATAAGCAAATGGTTGTCGGGGTCTGTCTCTCTGCCAACGTCCTGCGAAATTCTCGCAGCCATAGGAACGGCGGAAACGCCTGCCGAGCCGATAAGCGGGTTGATTTTACCGCCCGAAAGTTTGCACATGAGTTTTCCGACCAAAAGTCCGCCCAACGTTCCCATGCAGAACGCGAACAAACCGAGGAATATTATTTCGATAGTCTGAATCGAAAGGAAAAGCGCGCCCGTAGCCTTGGAACCTACCATTACGCCTAAGAAAATCGTAACGGTGTTCATAAGTCCGTTCTGCGCGGTATCGACAAGTCTGCCGCATACGCCCGATTCTCTCAGAAGATTTCCGAGCATAAGCATACCCAAAAGGGGCATAGCGTCGGGAAGTAAAATTCCGACGACAAGCGAAACAACTATCGGGAACGCTACTTTTTCGAGTTTCGAAACCTTGCGAAGTTGCTTCATCTTTATCGCTCTTTCCTTTTTAGTCGTAACCGCTCTCATAATCGGTTTCTGAATAATGGGGATAAGAGCCATATACGAATACGCCGCAATCGCTATCGCGGGAAGCAAATCTTCCGCAAGTTTTTTAGCAACGTAAATAGCCGTAGGACCGTCCGCGCCGCCGATAATCGCTATCGCGGCAGCGGCTTTATCGGTAAAGCCTAAGAGGTATGCGCCGAAGAATGTAATGAATATACCGAGTTGCGCGGCAGCGCCCATAAGCATACTCTTCGGGTTTGCGATAAGCGGACCGAAGTCTGTCATCGCGCCTATTCCGAGGAATATAATCGGCGGGAAAATAACCCAATCTACGCCTTTATATATGTAGTAGAAAAGACCATAATCACCTATTACTTGTTCAGTCGATATAGACAACTGACCAACGGAATACGAAATGCCGTTCAACGACGTGATAGGCGTTGCGACCATCGTTAATTGTCCTGCCGTGTAAGAAACGTCGTTCAATACAATTTGATTTCCGGCAAGATAACTTTCTAATGCAACGTATGTAGTTCCGCTATTGCGCGATAAAGCTTCGAGTAAACTCTCGATAGATCCTTTATAAACGACAACTTGACTTGCTCCGTCCAAAAGTTCAACTTGACTAAGACGCGTTACTAAATTTTTGTAAGTAGCCTCATTACCGCTCGGGTCAAGTAACCCGTCCAAATTCAAGAAAGCGAGTATTTCGTTTAATGAACCGCGAGCAACTTCACCGTTAGCATACGAGTCGGTTAAAATATAACCTTTCGTTCCGAAAAGAATTTTATAAACTCCGGGAACGTTTACTATAAACATACCGAACGCAATCGGAAGCAAAAGCAACGGCTCGAATTGTTTTTTAATCGCAAGATAGAACAGGACGAAAGATATGAGAATCATTACGAGATTCTGCCAGCCGCCCTGAGTAAACGTGTCCACTAGGGTATAAAGCCCCGTGCTTTCCCATAAACTTTTAAGCGACTCGCCCAGATTCAGAAGAAGCGAGTTTAAAATAAAGTTCATTTTTTGCTCCTTATCCGATTACTGCCATCAAAACGCCCGTGTCTACGTTCGTACCCTTAGTAACCTTATACGAAATTTTTCCGTCGCAGGGAGTGGTAATGTCGTTATCCATTTTCATCGCTTCGAGAACGAGAATTACGTCGCCCTTTTTAACGGTTGCTCCCTCTTCTTTGCAAAGTTGTTTGATAAGTCCGGGCATCGGAGCGTTTACTTTTGTTCCGTTTACGGGGCCGGCTGCCGCAGGAGCGGAAGCGGCAGGTTTAATCGCCGTAACTACGGGAGTAACTTCCGAAGCGGTCGAACCGACTTCCTCTACTCCGACCTGATACTGTTTTCCGTCTATGGTTATGATAAAATTACGCATTGTTTTTCTCCTTATAATTTTTTAATTTTCTTTACCGTAAATTCGTTCTTGGAACGACTTTCGGCGTAATACGCGGCGATTGCCGCAATAATCGCTACTCTGATTTCTTCGGGAACTCCGTCCTCTAAGACCGCTTCGTTTTTCGCTTCGACTTTTTCTTCGGGTTTCTTTTCGGTTTTATTTGCAATGTAAGACGCAAGTTTGCCGAAACCTTCGACGCAAAGAATAAGAACAGTCATTCCTGCGAAAATTACGACCATACCTATAATAAAGGTAAAAAACCCGTCCGTCGCTTTTTCCCCGAACGAAACCGTTTTGTCAAGCAAGTTAAATAAGTTCATATTCACCTCACGAGGGTCTGAAGAGCGGAAATAAGATAAGCCCTTACAAACTGAGGTTCGATTATTCCGTCGATATATCCGTTTCTCGCAGCATTGATCGGGTCTGCGTTCTCGTCGGAATATTTCGCTTCGAGTTCTGCTATCTGACTATCGGAGAACTTTCCGTAATTAACAGCCGAAGCCGCGCCGTCGAAAAGAGCGATTTTAGCGTTTGCGAAAGCGTAAGAATATTCAACTCCTAAAGATTTGGCCGCAAAAAGCGAATAACCGAGACCGACAGCTTTGTCGTATACAACGGAAATTCTCTCGCACGATTTAAGCGCGGAAATCATATTGTTGATTTCTTTAAGAATCGTAGTGTTACTCGTCGCAAGGTCGGTTTTTATGCCGAGCGTATTTACGAACGTAACGAGCGGAAGTCCGTTATCAGCCGCAAAATATGCAAATTCTTTGATTTTAAGGACGTTTCCGAAGTCGAGTTCGACGCCGTTTTCTCCGGCAAAGTCGATAACCGCAACGCTTATGCCTCCCATTCTGCCGATAACGGTTTTAACTTCGGGATGGAATGCCTCGTTAAGTTCGAGGTATTTCTTATCGTCGAAAGCCGCTTTTAAAAGGCAAACGGGGCAAAGTTCTTCATTGAGTTTTTCGGTTACTCTGTTGAGGTCGTCGTCGGTATCGGTAACGATATCCGAGGTTAAAGGAAGTATCGAAAGAATATCGGTGATTTTCGCCTTGACTTCGTTCAAATCTTCAACCTTGAAAGTGGTAAGCGAGTTGTACGCAGACGAAGCCGCGCCTCCGACCTCTTCCTTGGGAAGATTTTTACCCGACTTAGCCGAAATAACCAAAGGACTTGCGTAAGCGACCGTTGAATCTTTAAGCATAAAGTTGAAGTCTGCGTTAGCCGCAAGAAGAGCGAACGAACCGTAAAGGTTGCCGAGTACTACGGAAAACTGCGGAACTTCTCCTTTTAAGGCTTCCGAAGCGGATAAAACGTCCGCGATACCTTCGAGTACGTTTACGCCTTCGCCGACAACAACGCCCTCGGAATCGAAGAGGTATACGACGGGGGCTCCGAGCGACAGGGCTTTATCGAGGCATTTTCTGATTTTGCCGCAGTTCGCTTTACTTACGCCACCCGAAAGAACCTTTACGTTCTGAGCGACTATGTAAACGGGCTTATCGTCTACCGTCGCGTAACCCGTAACTACGCCTTCGCCCTCTGCGTCTTCGCCGTAAAATTCGTTATGAGAAAACGAATACGCGTCGAGTTCGACGAAACTCCCCTCGTCCGCAATCAAGAAAATTTTTTCGCGAATTTCCTTTCCTGCTTCGAGTAATTTTGCTCTGCGAGTTTTAAGTAAATCTATTTTATTCACAAAAACTCCTCCATTTTATTTTTTATGTTTATATTATACAACTAACGCGAAAAATTTTCAATAAAAAAAGGCACGTTTTTTTGTGCCTTTTAATAATTTATTTTAACAATATTTCACTCGGTCGTCAGTTGCGACAAGTTTTCCGAGAAAAAATAACGTTAAGCGATTTTTTCGGAAGACACGGTAGTTATTTTTCCGTTATCGTCTTTCGCGAAAGTTAATTTGTAGTTTCCGTTTCTGATCGGGTAATCCGGGTCGTTGATAACTATTGTTACCGTTCCGTCGGAACCGATTGTATACGATTCGGGAGCGATCGGTTTGTAACCGCCTTTCAAGTCCTCAAACGAAACTATATCGACAACATTTTCTCCGTCCGTGTAAACAACAACCGCCACTTCTTTTCCGTCGACGTCATTTACGATCGTTTTATAATACTCGTCAAGCGTTCCGCCCGTGATATCACCGCTTTCATTCATCTCAGGTTTAAAGTAGTACACCGCGTCGGTCATATTCTTATCTGAACGTTTACCGTAATAGAATCTGCGATATCCGTCATTGTCCGAGATATTAGTTGACGGAATAAGTCCGCCGTTTACTCTTAAAGTCGGAAGGTACGAACCGTTTGCCGTCGTGCCGTTATAGTACTCGTCGTTGCCGTCTTTATCCTTGGTACCCGTCAAAACTCTTTCGGAAGTATAAACGTAGGCTTCTTCGTAGTAAATCGAGGTTTTCTCGGCGTTAAGAGGAACTTCCTTAGTCACTTTTGAAACGCTGATTACTTTAAACACATAATATGCTTCACCACTTACCGTAGACGGATTATAAAGTCTGAATACAAGGTGATATTTATCGAATTTTTCCTCAGTTCCGATTTTGAACTCGACCGTGTAAAGATGTCCGCCGTCGTAGTCGCCCGCTTTGCTGAGTTCTCCGCCCGAGAAGGAAAGCGTTTGTTTCTGAACCGTCGTCTTGTTTTCGTTGTAAACAAGTTCGCCGTTTTCGTCTCTTTTATTGACGGTTATATAGTTGAATACGCCCCAAACGGAAAATTTGGTCTGTCCGTTTTCTGTTTCGGCGATTATTCCCATTTGCCCGCCGTATAAGCGAGCGATGAGCGACGCCATCGAACTGCCGTATCTTGAAAGCATATAGATATAGTCGTAGTTGTACGCAACTATACCGCTTCTGTATTTACTCATATCGAGAGTAAACGACTTTCCTTCAAAATTCACCGCGAGGTCGTAGTTCACCGTAAACGCGAAATTATCCAAACCGTCGTTTACAACGTATTCCTTCGTATTTTTGCCGTCTGCGTACGTTTTCGAACGTTCCGCAAGATATACGTCGGGAACAACGTTATCGTTACTATAACCAACGGTGACGTAATAATCTTTTTTTTCCGCATTACCCTCTTTAAGTTTTGCCGTAACGGTAAACTCTGCTCCGCCGGTAGGAATAAACGTCAAGGTTTTATTGCCGTCCTTGAATTCGAGTTCGGTACCGTCGTAAAGATAGTACGTTTTTCCGTCAACTTCGAGAGATTTGCCGAGAGTCGTTACCGACGATTTGAATCCGTATTTATTAGCGTTGCTGTCGGAAGACTCTTCGTAAGTCTTCAACTCGTTTGAGGTATTATCGTAAACGAAGAATTTTCTCGTTGTATCGTTATACAACGCCGCTCCGTAATTGTAGAATACGATAGACGAAAAATCATTCGCGTAATATGCCGCGGAAACAAGCGATTCGTTGTATCCGTTCCCGCTGTCGTATACGGACGCGACAGCCTTACCTCCCGTAAGCATATAAACGCCTGCGTCGGTAGCATCTTCGTTGCAATAATATATAACGCCATCGTCGATCATCTTGTAATCCCCGACGGTTTTTTTGCCGTACGAAGTGTATTTTATTACGTTGCCCGCGTCGTCGAGAACGAGTACCGAAAGGTCGTTTTCATTGAGATACGCACCCGCGAATCCTTTGGTAAGAATGGTAAAGAAGTTTACCGTAGTACTGGAAGCGGTTTCCGAAGAGAGTTTTCCGATATACGCCTGAAATTTCTCGGCATTGTATAAAATTACGTTTTCGCCGACTATTTCGTAGGTATATTCTACGCCTTTGTCGTCTTTTACGTTTGAATCGTAAAGTTTTGCGCCGCCTTGTCCGTTCAAAGCAACGTATTGTTTCGTAAGCGTTGCGTTTTTAACGACGTAGTAAACGTTCGCTTCCTCTCCTCTGCGACTGAACGTCTCCCCTTTAAGGTCGAAAATCGCAACGGTTTCGCCTATCATCGTGTAAACGGCTTTTTCGCCGAGTACGCCGTCTACAAGCACGTAGGTGTTGTACGACGGTCTGCTGCTGCCCTTTGCGGTGTATCTCGCTACGTGCATTACGCCGTCGAGTTCGAGTTTTCCGTATTTGCTCGAATTATAGGTTACGTTTTCGGCGCAAACTCTGAAATATCCCGTGCCGAGCAACGTGAAATCAAACGATTTCGAGTTATCCGTCGAAGTAAAGGTGTACTTATTTGCGGTATACTTACTGTTTTCTTCTCCGAAAGCGTAAACTTTAACGCCTTCTCCGAACGTTCCTTCGGTTCTTACGCCGTCGGCGTCTTCATAAATTGCAATGAATTTTCCGTCCGTTGTCGTTTTGTCGGTAAGAATGAATTTAACTTTTGTGTTCTCGGAATCGTCATCGTCTATTTTTACGAGCGAAATAATTTCTACCGCTTCGTCCGAATCGAAATAGTTGAAGAACATAATCGTATTTCCGAGCAACGTTCTCGAAGACCTGAAAAACTTGAAATTAAAGCCCGAACCGTCGCTTGCCGTAAATACGTCGACGTAGTATGAAACCCCAAGATGTTTAATTTCTTTTTCAACAAAAGAGCCTTTGTGCGATTCCGTTACTTTTTTATTGTCTATCTTTTTAACCGTCGTATAAATCGCCTCGTAGGCTTCTCCGATTTGTTTTCCCGTTATTACGAGGGTCGTATTGTAATCGGTCTTTCCGTCCTCGATTTTCGCAAGTTCCATCGGCTGACGGGAAAGAACGTAAACCTCGTCGCCTTCGACGATAAAGAATTTATAGTTTTCGCCGTCGGTTATATACGAATAGTTGTCCGATACTTTATACGCGCCCTTAAACGTGGTATTTCCGTCCGTATAAATACCGAAAATCGATATAAGAACGAGTTTGCCGCCTTCGTTCGAAATATATTCTTTTTTCGACCCTGCGACTGCGCCGTCCGCCTCGAGTACGTAGAATAAATTACTGCCCGTTGACGAATCTACGTTAAAGGTCATTGTTGCAAACGAAACGATAGCATCGGTTTTCTTTACTTCGGTTCTCTCGTAGGTATACGAACCGTCGTCGTTAGAAATTAAATTACCTTCCGAAACCTCGTCGTATCCTATAGTTTCGCCTTTAAGGTTGAGTGCAGCCTGATACACGGTCGCTTTATCGCCGTTTAACGCGATAACCGATTTTACTTTAGTACCGCCGCCCTCGTCGTCGCAATAATAGTATTCGGCGTAGTTTTCGTTTTTCTCTTCGATGTATTTGATGTTTGCAGCGGTTGTTTTTCCGAGATAATATACGCCGGTTTTGCCGTCCATCGTAAGAGTTGCGACGTAACCTTTGAGTAAGGAGGTTTTTACCGTGTAAGTTCCGCTGCCCTTAACTTGTCCGTTATCGAGATGTTCGAATTTGCCGCAACCGTCGAATCTGTACTGTTCGGCAGTATTTAAAACGTTATATTCCGTATCGAGGTCTTTTGTATAAACGTCGTACACGTAAGAGCCGTCTTTCTCGATTACCCTAAGCGGGATAGTCTGATTGTTATAAGAAAGCGTAACGTAGTACTTTTCTTCTCCCTCTTTCTGAGTTATCGTATATTCGTATCTCTGAGAAGATCCGTTATAAGTGACCGTCGCGTTTCCGAAACCGTCAAGCGTAAATGTGAGACCGTTGCTTACCGCGCCGTTGATTGCGATAGAACCGAATCCGTACTCCTTGCCTCTTACTCTGTAAACCTTAGTACCGTCGGGAACGATGCCGAGCAAAAATCTCATATTCGTACCGTCTTTTAAAACGACCTCGTACGTGTCGTCGGTTACGGTATAAGTACCTTCCTTCGTTTGTTGTCCTTCCTCGTGATACTCTACTTCATTGTATTTGGTGAACACGATGTAGTATTTGTCATTGTGATAAGGCTCTTTGTTGTAATCGAAAAGTACGTACTTTCCTCCGTTTAAGGCGTAATATATAAATCTGTGATTTTCCTCGTCGAGTTTGACTTTAAGCGAAAATTCGGGGTCGGAAGACGGGAATATATACATTTTATAATCGGAATCAAAAGTTCCTTTTATCGAAACGTCTCCCCTTACAAGCGTCGCCGAATTCTCTTTGTCTCTGTCTATAAACAGATAATCGTAACCGCCGAAAGTGTCCGTGTATGCCTTATCCCAGACGGGGTAAATTCCGACTTCACCCTTAACGACGTAAGTTTTTTCGGTCAACGCCTCTTTATACGCCGCGTTTTCTTTATCCGCCCAACCTATAAAACGATAGCCGTCGGGTGCGGTAAGCGTTAAAGAAGGAAGTTCTACGGGCGTTTCGTAATAAACGTATTTCTTTTCCAACTCCTTCGAACTGCCGTTTGGATATTTTTCGTAAACGGTATAGTAGTATTTGTTTCTGTTGAACGTTATCGTAAGTATGTTTTCTTCATAATTTTCGGAGACGACCAACGTAGGCTCATCCGAAGCGGAGAAACCCTCGATGCTGAAATCGGAAGATATCGTCTCGCCCGCAAACGCGTAACCTTCCGAGAGAACTTGCTCGGTATAAGTATTGCCGTCGAGATTTATTATTTTAGCGTTTATGACGTACTTAGTCTTATAGCGGGCTTTTAAAACGATACCGTCAACCGCTTTAAGATTTTCGTTTATAGCGTTATCGCCGATATACCAACCTGCAAACTGATGCCCTTCCTTCGTGGGGGTTATCTCGGAAACAACTTCCGAAACGGACGTTCCTTCTTCGAGATATAACACCGTAACATCGCAAGAGCCGCCGTCTGCGTCAAGAGTTATTGCCGAAGCCTTTACCCATAATGCGTAGTAAGTCGTTTTTCCGTCGAATTTTCCCGAGGTAACGGGCGAACCCGAAAAATCGGAATTTACATACCACCCCTTAAAAATATATCCCGTTTTACTCGGATTTTCGGGGAAAGGTATATCCGTACCCTTTTTACCGTTAAGCGTTATCGTATTCTCCTCGCCGACAACGAAGTTGTTTGCAAGGTTTTTGTTGTTTTGGGAGGTTACGCCGAGTACGATTCCCGTTGTCGCCCCCGCGATAACGACAACGCCTGCCGCTATGGCTACGATTTTTACCCATTTCCTTTTAAATGCGTTTTTTAGTGATTCGATAAATTTCATCTATTTTATATGCTCCTGTTTGGTTTTATGCCGCTTCGGATAACTCGGTGTTTCCGCTTTCGCTATCCGTCGTTTCGTCGCTTTCTGTCGCATTGTCTTCGTCTTCGGGGGTCTTCTCTCTCCATTCGGCGTAATAAGTTACGCCGTTCGGTGCGTTTATTATTGTATCTTTGCCGTACGTTTCGCCCGAATCGCTCTTCCAACAAACAAAGACGTACCCCTCTCTTTCGGGAGCGGAAATACCGTTTCTCGCCGTATCGTTGATTATCGAGTTTTCGTTTTTAACAAATTTGCAAACGTACGAACCGTCTTCGGATAAACTCGCCCCGAATATCACGGGTCTGTACGAAGAATTCCATCTCGAACTCCAACCGCTCGGTACGTCTTCGCTCTGAACGAAGAAAGTAAGACTTATATTTCCGTTAAATACATGCGAACCCATTTCAGAAATCGTATTCGCAAGATAAAGGTTTGTTAGCGAGCAATTTCTGAATGCGTAATCGCCTATTTTCGTAACGTTTGACGGAATCGTTACCTGTTTAAGCGAACCGCACTTATAAAAAGCATAGTTGCCTATTTCCGTTACGCCCGAACCGAAATCGACGAGTTTTAAGGCTTCGCATTTCGAAAACGCTCGGTTACCGATAATCTTAACCGAATCGGGGATAACGATAGATTCAAGCGAAGAACAAGCCTCAAAAACGCCTAAGCCTATTTCTTCGAGCGAAGAACCTATGCTGATATTTTTCAGATTTTCGCATTTATAGAAGGCTCTTTCGCCTATCGCTTCAACTCCGTTCGGTAAAGCGATATTGCCCACGTCTTCTGAAAACGCTTTGGAAAAAGCGTATTTGCCGATTTGGCGAAGAGACGAATCGTCCGCAAAAGTCAGTTTATATAAACGCTGACACCCGTAAAATGCGTAATCCGATATTTCCTCGACGTTTTTCGGAATAGTTATTTCTTTTATTCCGCTCTTGTAAAAGGCAGACTTCCCTATAATTTTCGTTTTTATCGGAATATCGACTTCCTCTAAAACCGAACACTTATAAAACACGAAATCGTTTATTTCGGTCAGTTGACAATAATCGCCCGTAATTACTCTGAGCAGTTTGGGACATTCCGCGAAAGCCCCTTTACCAAGTACTTTCAGACTGTCAGGAATGGTTACTATTTCTAACGACGGACTTTTAAAGAAGACGTAACTGCCGACTCCAATCGTCCCGTTCGCTATTGAAAATTCAGTTTCGTTTTCGCCCGGTATATAACCTACCAACCACTTTCCGATATACACGCCGCCGCTTTTCATGCTTGACCAAAAAGCGGTGTTTTTGAATGCGTAAGTACCTATCGAGGATAGATTTGTCGGAAGCGTAAAAGGATATTTTGCTATATAACCCGCGTTGCCGAGCATTTTACAGCCATAAAACGCATAGTTTCCTATTTCGGTTACGTTTTCGCCTATTCTGACCCAACTCTTACCTAAGTTTACGCAATTCTGAAAAGCAAATTTACTTATCGTCGTAACCCCTTTGCCGATATTGACGGCTTGAAGTTGCGTACAATCCGTAAAAGCATAATCGCCGAGCCAAATCACCTCGTCGGGAACGTCAACGGACTTTAATTCGTTGCAACCGCGGAACGCTCCGTCGGCAATGCCGATTGTCCCTCTCTTTATTTTGTACTCCGTAGCGTCTTTCTTTGTTCCGACTGCCCAATTACCGACGTAATATACTCCGTTTTCGGGGTTATCGTAGAATTTTGTTCCCGCGAAAGCATACTCGCCGATTTTCTTTAAACTCGATTTCAAGTTTACGCTTTCGAGAGCCGAACAAGAGTTGAACGCCGATTTTTCTATCGTAACGAGAGACTCGGGCAAATCGAGAGACTGAATTTTTACGCACTTGTAAAAAGCGTAGGTTCCGATATTCGTTATCGCTTGTCCGAATTTTACGTTACTCAACGCAGTATTAGACGAAAAAGCAGATTCGCCGATCGTTGTAACACCGTTTCCGAAAGTAACGCTTTCGATGTGGTCGCAATTTTCAAACGCGCTTTTGCCTATTGTCTTTACACTGTCGGGTATATTCAAGGTAATGAGTCTGTCGCAGGAAGCGAACGCTCCCTCTTTTATATCCGTTAAGCCGCTGTTCATGGTAAGAGAGGTCAGTCCTCTGCAATATCTGAAAGCGTATTCGGAAACCGTAGTAAGTTTCTCGGGAAGAACGACGCTTTTAAGTCCTCGGCACCCCTGAAAAGCATATTGACCTATTTTTTCGACGTTTGCTCCGAATTCGACCGTTTCGAGGTTCGAACAGTTAGAAAATGCGTTCAGACCTATCGTCTTTACGTTGTCGCCTATTTTTATTCCCGTGATTTTACTTGCCGCCGAAAACGCTTTATCGCTTATCGCCGTTACGGGTTTACCGTTGTAATAATCGCCGATTTCGACTTTACCTTGGGCGGTTCCGACGCTCGTAACCATATACTCGGAATTCATGTTCGTAAGCGTGTAAACAAGACCGTTTTCTTCCGCTCTTTCATACTTCAAAGTCGTCGTCCAACCCGAATCCGAATAGTCGCCTTTTGCGTTTCGACTTTTTACTTTCAGACTGTAAGACCCCGCGTCGAGATTTACTAGTTCGAAAGAATTTTTTGAAACGACGTAGTTTTTACCATTCGCGTTTACGATATAATTTGTCGCGTTTTCCACGCCGTCCCACGAAAGCGTCATCGTTAATTCGTTTATAGTCGGGTTTTTCGGCGTCGCGAGTTTACTCTTCCCGCAACCCGTCGTCAATAATAACGAAACTATAACGAAAAACGTCAGACCGCCGATTCGTTTTAATAATTTCATATATGTTTTATCCTCCGTAACGGGCGGAATATCCGCCCGCAAGTCGAAATCATTGTTTTTGTTTCTGTTTCTTTTCTTTGGCTTCTCTGATTATTTCGTGAATCCACTTAAATTTGAACTTTCTTACCGCAACGTCGGTAATAAAGAATACGATAGCGAGAATCATAAACAGAATAGTTGGATTATAATTCTTTTTAATGGCGGTTACAAACCCGTCCAAAACGGTCGTCGCATCCGCGTTCCCGATCGATTGAGACGTTCCCTCGCCGCCCTCCGCGATTTGATCGAGAAAGGCTTTCGCGTCGAAATCTTCGTCGGGTAAAGAATATTCTTTTGAATAAGAAAAACTCTTGTAAACGCTCTTCTGAGCAACGATCGCTCCGTTGGCGTCATATTTATTTGCCGTTACGATATATACTCCGGGCGTTTTTATCTGCAATACGCCCCTCGTGTACGAGTTTCCCTCGGAGGGTTGCGTTACGACAACGTCAGCGGCTTTACCGTCTGCTCTTGTCACCGTCAATTCGACTTTTTCTCCGTCTTTTAACTTATCTACGGAAATAACGCTTACCTGACTTATATAGTTATCTTCCGTAATATCCATTATAAGTTCGGGTTTTCGTATGCTTTTCGTCGGCATCAACTTGTTCGCTATTGTTTTAATCAGTTTTTGACCATTTTCGTCGGCGAGCATTTTTGCCGACCATATTCCCTGTAAATCGCACATGAAACTTCCAACCATTCCTTTGCCGTAACGCCATTCGGAATATATCGGCACGTTGTAATCGCCCGACAACATCGTTGTTCCGCTCTTCGCTTTTACGCCGTAGAAGCCTCCGAGCGTCGGCATATCCGATTGAGAGAATATTTTTGAGTAGGTAGTATTCGGTTCTAACGTGGGTATAAAGTCTTTTTCCTCGACTTCCTTTATCGACGGTACTTTTATATCGCCTTTAATCTGTATCGTAAGGTCTTCGATCTGAGCGTTATAAACTTTACCGACCGTTTCCTTTGCGATTTCGTTACACGCTTCCGCAACGGATTTCATATCTTCAACGTCTTTTTCTTTCGCGTCGACGCCGACAAAAGATATTGTTACGCCTTTCGCCGCCCATTCCTTTGCAATTTCCCCATACGATTTGAAAGAAGATTCTTCGGTTGCCGTAAAATCTCCCGCTCCGCCGTCCGTAATAACGATTATGTGCATTTTTTCGATTACGTGACTGTTTTTCAAAGCGGAAAGTTGCTGTGCTGCGCCGTTAATTGCGGGGCCGAACATCGTTCCGCCGCTTTTATTGCTTTCTCTTATCCTCACTATCGCAGATCTGAGTTCGGATTGATTCAGCATCGAAACAGGCTTGGGAGTTTCCGCTTCGTAATCGCTGCTGAGGGTCATTATTCCGCAATAATCCCTCTCGCTTAAACACGAATCGTCCTTGACTATGCTCATCGCTGTGTCGCACGCAGCCTGTTTTTTCGTAATACCTCCGCCGTTATCGGAATCCATAGACCCCGATACGTCGATGATAACGTACAATCCGAGCGGCGGCGTATAGTCGACCGCTTCGACGGGAAGCATCGTCTGTAAAATACTGCCTTTAAGGTCGCTTCTGTTGTACGAATGCGATACGTTTTTGCCGTTTTCGTCTTTCTGTTGTTCGTTTCCGCCGACGGTAAACATCGCTCCGCCGTATTCGCTTACGTAACGCTGTAAAGCCTCGTCTAAGCCTTTTCTCTTCTCTAAATCGCCGTTTGATATATTGTTTAATATAACCTCGTCATACTCTCTGAGTTCGTCGGCAGTAACGGGAAGTTCGCTGTCGTCTATTCCGAAAACGGTAACTTTATAGTCCGAAAAAAGTTCTTTTATCTGTTCCGATTGCCCCGCATAACTTTCGATTACGAGGATTTTATCGAATTTTTCGACGTACATATACGAAATCAAAGAATTGTTTTTTAACTCTTCGTCGGATAAGTACGAAACGTCGAATTTGAAAGAATGCAGCCCCGTGTCCGAAACAGTATGCGGAATTTTAACAGTATTCAATCCCGAAGCAAGCGATATTGTCGTTTCATTGGGTTTATTATTGTCGTCTACGGTAAGTTTTACCTCGGTTTTTTCGGGCAAAATGCTTTTTATGGTGAGTTGCATTTCGAACTCCTCGCCCTTTTCAACGTTATAGTTGGGAAATTCGACGCTAACTACTTCTATGTCTGCTTTCGGCGTAATTCTGTCCACGCCTACAACGTCTACTCTTATTCCGCTCGCCGATATCGCTCTTACGACGGACATAACGTTTTCGTCCGTTTCATAGCCGTCGCTTATAAGAACGATTTTGCTTGTCTGCGGATTTTTGAACAGAGTTTTCGAATATTCGAGAGCCGCCGCTATATCGGTAGCGGTCGTATCCGGCTTATTCGCTTCGTCCGCCGTACTCGTCTTATACGCTTCGTATACTGACGAAACTTTGTTCGTAAGCGGTACGGAATACTTTTGGTCGAATCCGAACGAAACAACGCCCACGCTGAAAGATTTTGAATCTACCATAGCCAATGCGTTGTACAGATATTCGTCCTTGGCTGATTGCGAGACTTCGTTACTGTCAGACGAATCAATCAGAAACAGTAGTTCGTTCTGAGTGTTGTTTACCGCATACTCGAACTGCGTATTGACAAGCGTTGCGGCGCATAAAACGATTACCATGATATGCAGACACAACGATACTATTCTGTTTCTCGTCCGTCTGTATTTTTTCGGCGAACGAAAATAAGTAAACAACGCAAAACCTATCGCGGGTATAAGCAGAAGCCATAACCACGGATGGGCAAACGTAATTTTAAAATTATGCATATTCTCCTCCGCTATACGCCCGATCTCGATTGCAACAACCACTCGATAAACGCGAGAGCGAGCAACGCCGCTGCAAAATAAATCAACAGTTCGTTATAATCTTTTTCTTCGACCCTCGTAACGTTGGGGCCCGTAAGCGAATCTTCGCTTCTCGTTATATTGCTTTGCAATGAAGGAATACGGACGAAAAACATTTCTTCCTGATAACGCGGATTTTCTTCCGATGCAGACATAAGTTTTTGCCTAACCGTATATGTTCCCGGCATATCAACCTTTAATTCGTAAGGTAAAGAATCTACCATCGTTTTCTGATTGTCGGGGGCGATAACAGTCAATTCGCTACCTCTTGCATTCAAAGTGATTTTTTCGTAAATTTCGTAGGTCGGTTTATCGAAAGTTTGCGGCAGGAAATAATCCAACGCCTGATATATCAACTGCGGAAAACGCCAACTGAGTCCGATATTCGATTTATGAACGTCAAACGCCATTACAAAAATTTTCGTATTCGGCGTATTCTTTACGAAAACGACAGGCGAACCCTCATAATACATTAGTACGTCGTACCCGTCCAGCGAATCTCTGTCAACCACGGTATATTCTGTCAGTTTGATATCGCTGACGTCTATTCCTTCGGTTATCGGGTGTTTGTCGCCTATCGCAAGCGAAGAGCCGTCTCCGTCCCAATTTTTTATCGTTTCCGAACGCAGAATATCGAACCCCGCGTCTAACGAACTATCGGGATCGATCATAAATACGATACCGTCCTTAGGTAAAGTTTCAGGCATTTTGTGTTCGAAAAAGTATATATCGTAGCCCGAAGTCTCAGCCTTATCTTTGTTTCCTTTGTTTATCGTCGTAATATCGAAGTTTTTAGCGGCTCCCAAAGACTCGCCTACCGTCAACAATGCCTGACGGAAAAATTGGTTCCAATTAGTACTTTTGTATTCGATATTTATCTTTGTCTTATTACCGCCGTACACTCTGATGTAGTCGTCTATGGCGATCGAATCGTCAGGATTTTCAATTCTCGCGATAATTTCGTCAAAAGACCAAAACTTATTTGATTTTGCGTTATCTGCTCCTAAATCGACAAATATCGAATTTTCGCCGTATTTACGTTCGGTAAAGCCGTAAATTACAGTGTATATTTTATCGTCGATACAGTTTACGCTTCCTCCTTCGGGTTCGGGCAAAGTTAATCTGTTATCCGTACCGTTGATATTCGTAGCCTCGACTATCAATTTGATATTGCAATTTTGTCCGTAACACGCAACGTCAACCTGAACTTCGTATACTCCGTCCACGATTTCGGTTCTAACGTCTAAAACGGCGGCGTTCCACTCGCCTTCTGCCGAAACGTCCACAACCTCGACCGAGTCGCTCGCGTACTTGTACTTTGTACCCGTTAAATAAACGACGGAAGCGTCGGGATTTTTATCGAGAATCGATTCCGCAAGATCCATAGCGTTATCTACGTCGGCGTTTCCGTAAGAACATTCGAGAGCGTCGAGTTTCTCGTTAAACTTGTCGGCGTCTCTTTCTCGGGAAATGACGCCCGAAGCTTCGGGTCCTGCATATATCAAAGAAACAACGCCGTTGTTTGCGAAAACTTTTCCGCTTATTTGCTTAATTTCGTTTTTTGCTCTTTCAAATCGGGTTTCTCCCGCCGTCTTCGCAAGCATACTCGAAGACGCGTCGAGAACTATTATTTTTTCCTCGTCGTTTTTCGGCTTATTTATAACCGTAACGGGTTTTGAGATAATGAACGCCGCAATCGAAAGAATAAGTATCTGACACAGTAAAATGAGAATGTTTCTCAATTTACTAATCGGTATTCTTTTTTTCTTATATTTAAGGCTTAGTTTCCAGACAAACGTCGAGGAAATCATCTTGTGTTGATAATTCGGTTTGAGAAGGTATATAATAAGCAATACCACAAGCGAAACCAACGCGATAAGCCCTATCGGTAGTAATAATTTCATTCGGTTATACCTATATTCATAAGTTGTTGGAAAATCGCTTTCTCAATCGGAGCGTCGCACGAAACGTTTATAACGTCGACACCTCGCGTTACGCAAAAGGCGCGCATATCATATATATAGTCGTGCAATGCTTCCTCATACGCGTTGAGCATTCCTCTGGTTATGTTCATTTTCATATTTTTAGGGTCTTCCACTCCGTCGGATTCCGAATCGATAAGCGTTACTCTGCCCGAATAGTTCGGGTCTGCCTCCTGCGGAGCGATTACCTGTATCAAAACAACCTGTCTCTTTCTGTAAAGAAGATAATCGACGGCCTTTTTCCAATCGCTTTCGGTAAAAAAGTCGGAAATTATGACCGTTAACCCGTCGTTCTGACCTTGGTCGTCGCAGCCGATTATCGCTTTTTCCAAGTCGGAATCCCCTTCGAATTCTATTTTATCGAGATCGCCGACAGCGCGGAAAAAAGAGTTTTTGCCGACTATCGTTCCGAACGGATTTACCGCTCTATCTCCTTTTACAAGCCTTATCGAGAGTTTGTCCATGTTATGAACGGATAAAAAACCCAACGCGGCGGCAAAAGCGATCGAATAAGAACCTTTTTCGGGGTATGCCTTACCCATGGAAGCCGAACAGTCGAGAAAAATTCTCGTATGCATTTGACGCTCGTCAGTGAAAAGTTTTAAGAAATACTTTTCGAATCGACTGTAAAGGTTCCAGTCGATTCTCCGAATATCGTCGCCGAGCATATACTCTCTGTAATCGGCAAATTCTACGGTCTGTCCGTATGTTTTAACCAGATGCTTTCCGCCGAAAAAACCGGCGAGTTCCGGTTTGAGGTTTAAAGCCGTAGTTTCGAGACGGCTGAAAAACTCATTGTTAAGGTAAGATGTTCTCATTATTTTTTACCGAAAAAAGACTTCTTTTTTACCTCGGTTACTTCTACTTCCTCGTTTTTCTTTTCGCCGCCTTTAAATTTTGCAGAAACTTCCTCGACTATTTGTTTGACGATTTCGTCGGGCGAAATTCTTTCCGCAACCGCTTCGAAATTGAGTTTCATACGGTGACGAAGAACAGGATATGCGAGTTCGTTCAAATCGGAATACGCAACGTTATATCTTCCCGCCATAAGAGCGTGAACCTTTGCCGCCGATATGAGAGCCTGTCCCGCTCTCGGGCTTGCTCCTAAACGGACGTATTTTTTCGCCGCCGCACTCGCGCATTCGCTGTCGGGGTGAGTCGCCGAACAAAGAGTCATTGCGTAACGAAGAACGTCGTCGGCGACGGGAATGCTGTTCGCAACCGCGCGCATTTCGAGAAGTTCCTCGCCGCTGCACGCCGCTTCCGCAACTTCTGCCATTGTCTTTTGAGTAAGACTTACTATATCCATAAGTTCGTCGAGCGACGGATTCGGAACGATAAGTTTAAACATAAAACGGTCCATTTGGGCTTCGGGAAGGGGGTAAGTACCGTCTTGCTCTACGGGGTTTTGCGTTGCGAGAACGAAGAAAGGCTCTTTCATTTTTCTCGAAACGCCCATAACCGTAACGGTATGTTCCTGCATCGCTTCGAGAAGAGCCGACTGAGTTTTCGGCGTCGCTCTGTTTATTTCGTCGGCAAGGATAATATTGCTGAAAATCGGTCCAGGCTCGAAACGGAACGACGAATTACCCTTCTCGTCTTTGACGATTATATTGGTACCCGTAACGTCTGCGGGCATAAGGTCGGGCGTAAACTGAATTCTCGAAAACGGAAGGTCGAAAACTCTTCCGAGAGTTCTGACGAGTCTTGTTTTTCCGACCCCGGGAACGCCTTCCAAAAGAACGTTACCTCCCGCGATCATAGCGATTATCGTTCCCTGAACGACATCGTTTTGCCCGATTACGTCTCGTCTTATCTGTTTAAAAATATTCTCGCAAGTTTTGCTGAATCTGTTTACGCTTTCTTCGGTTACTTTATTTTTTCCGTTTACCGTATCAAAACTTTCTTCTGTTGCCATTTCTGTTGTCTCCTTTTTATTTGAATGCCCCGTTCAGCGTTGTTTAACGACTTTTTTATCTGAGGCTGAATGATTTATTTTGTATATTGTTTAGTTTAGCAAATCATAGTAGTTATCAATGATTTTTTGAAGCCAATCGGGGATATCTTCGCCGTTAGCCTTTCTTTCCTCGTATTCTCTCAAATACTCGTCCTTTCTATCATGATAGTCCTGACTGCCGTCGATAATTTTGTCGTTGTCTTTATCGCTTTTTCCGCCTTCGCCGTCGCTATCGTCGCCGGACTTGTCGTTATCCGATTTATCGTTGTCGCCGCTGTTGTTTTGATCTTCGTTGTCGGGATTATCGTCGGACGGCATTTGTTCGCCTTCTTCCTGCGGAGCATCTCCGCCATCTCCGCCTCCTTCACCCTCGCCCTCTCCGATAGGACCGATAAACGCAAAAACGTAAATCGTGATTTCGCCGGTATCGGGTGATTTTACCAAAGCCCAACCGTTAGGCTCGTAAAAATAACTATCGATTAGTTTATCTTCGTAAACGAACGCAACTTTTTTCTTCTCGTCGAACATCGAATTGTCTACAACGACGCCGACTTCTCTACGCTCTACGCCTTCGGTAGATCCCGACCACCCGTAAAACATATAATCGGGGTCGGCGGTAGCGATAACCGCTTCGCCGCTCTCGCCCTTTGCTATAATCTGCTCTTCGTTTCCGTCTATCATTCCGTTCTCGGTTCCAACGAGTACCCCTGATCTGACGTACATCTCAAAATCTACAGGAACGTATTTCACGGTATAATATCTTTCGTTCGGATTTACGATACCGTCGATTAAATCTCCGCCGTCGGGTATTTTCCCCGTCGCGCCGAGAACGTTTACCGTAGTCATACCGCACGAAAGGCAGAAAGAAACGCATAAAACGACTATAAGCGAAGTTCTGAAACCGAACTTTATTTCCTTTGCGTTCACCTTATTTAACGCTCCGATTGCGTCCTCGCGTTGCTTCATTGCTATATATGAATCGTCGTTTTCAAGTTCGCTCATAGTAAGAATACGCTCCTCTAATCCGAGCGCGTCGATTCTTTTAGCCATAGAGGTAGTCGTCGGACGAAACATACGGAAGTAAAAAAGAACGGATAAAGCGGCTGTTACGCCGACGTATATCGCGATCGCTACCCATAAAGCGTTTACGTTGTAAAACCACAAAACGGCAGACGTTATAAACACGATAAAAAGAGAAAATACCGATGATAACATCACGGATTTCAATACTCCTTCTATCGCGAGTTTTTTATAGAACGATCTAAAAGCAGAATCTTTCATTGTTTTCAAAGTTAAATTTTACTCCTTTGTACCGAACAAAATAGAAAATCGTCCGATATCGTTTTTCCGCAATCGTTTGTGACTGTTTGCGACAAATCCCCGTTAAAAACGCACAAACCGAACGGCGTTGATTTGCCGATTTTTCGGCAAAAACGCCATTCGTGTCTGTGTTTTATTAAGTTTTACGCGTTTGCTCCGAGCCAAAGAACTTTCGCTCCGCAACCCGTAAGCATTTCGTCGTCCCAAGAGGAAGGCTTGCCGCTTTCTGAAACCTTCGATACGTCTATCGTCTGACCCTCAGTCCAACCTTCGAACGCGTTCGCGCCGATCTTGGTTACAAACTGATTGAGTTCGATTTTAGCGATCGAAGTACAACCCTTGAACGCCGCTGCGCCGATTTCCGTAGCCATACTAAGGTTGATATTCGCAAGAAGCGTACAACCTTCGAAAGCGTTGTTTCCGATTTTTCCGTCAAGTTTTTCGGTCGAAAGCGAAGTGAGTTTCGCGCAGTTTCTGAATGCGTTTGCTCCTACGCTCCTTACGTCCGGCGCGTTGACTTTTTCAAGGTTTACGCAACCGTCGAACATTCCGTCTGCAATATTACGCATGTTAGGAATATTTACTTCTGTAAGTTTAGTCATATCCTTAAACATATTCGCATAATTAGACAAGGTTGAACCTAATGCCGTATCAATTACATGTAAAGGCATCGATACTTTAGTTATATTCTCACAGCCGGCAAACAAATCTTTGGATTTTATTCCTAAAAGCGACGGCATATCAACTTCCGTAAGACCGAGACAACCTTTGAACGCGCTTCCTCCGACCGTAACGACCTTGGAAAAGTCGATATTATCAAACGAAAGCGAACGACATCCCGCAAAAGCATTGTTATTAAGTTCAGTAATGTCCCCAATAATATTTGCTTTAGTGAGCAAAGCCATTCCTTCAAGTGAATTATCTTTTAGCTGCTCAGCCGAAATCGTAACCTCGGTTATTCCTGTACCCGCAAACGCATTTGCATACCACGACTCATACTGTCTGAGATCAATATGCCCCGTAATATTTACGCAACCGTTGAAAACATTTCCCGGTAATTTATCCATTAAAGGCATCAATGGGATTTTTGTCAACTGTAAGCAATCTTTGAATGCCTCGGCTTTTATGTCTGTGATACCCGACAAATCCATATTATTTATGTCTAAATTTTCACAGCCGTCAAATGCATTACCCCATATCTGAGTTAATCCGTTAACAAACTCTACAGATTGAAGATTTTTACATCCGAGGAAGGAATCCTTTGTGGCTACAGTTCCGCCAAGTTTTAGACTTTTGACATTTATGCAATTTTTGAATACGGCAGTACCATCAAATTCCGCATTTGAGAAATCGGCATTTTCAAGTATAAGATTCTTACATCCTTCGAATGCTGAAGTACCAAAAGTTTCCACTGAACCATAATTACTTATTGTAACTAGATTTTCACAGCCAAAGAACGCATTGCCGCCAATATAAGTCACACCCTCAAAAGAGAAAGATTTAAGCGCCGTACAATTCCTGAACATGTATCTTCCGATATACAGCATTTCGTCAATCTGCACATTAACCAAAGAAGAACATTCGTCAAATACTCTTTCTCCGAGATCTTCTTCTTTTATTCCTACAAGTTGAACCGACGTGAGTGACTTGCAACCGCTGAAAGCACCGTTTTTAAGAGCTCTTACTTTAGTAAGGTCGATACTGTTAAGTCTTTCACAGTTTCTGAAAGCGTCGACATCGACAAAACTCATTTGCGGAGCCACAACAGACTCAAGGGCGTAACAATTCATAAACGCACCGGAACCTATGGTTTTTACGGACTTGAGATTAACGGACTTAAGATTCGTATTACCCATAAACGCATTAGCACTTATCGCTTTTGTTCCATCCTCAACTTCCAATGAAGCCGAATCTCCGACGTACATCGCAAGAGTCTTGTTTCCGTCAGCGTCGGTAGTATATATCGCACCGTCTTTAAACGTTGCGCCCGACGCCGAAAGCGTTTTAAGTTTAACGCAGTTCTCAAACGAAGTTCTATCGAACGACGGTAATGACGGACCTTTGAAAGCAATTAACTCAAGCGTGACACAATCCTTGAAAGAGTTTTTGGCTATCGTAGTAACATTATCGTCTATCGTGACTGTTTTAAGTTTCGAGCAGTTTTCAAATGCACCTTCCGGAATACCTTTTTTCCCTTCATATATTAAAGTTTCAAGACCAGAACAATCCGCGAATGCATACGTAAAGAAATATGTTTTTATTTCCGGTATTTTTATCGTAGTTAATCCGGAGCAGTTCCTGAACGCCTCTTTATTTATAGTCGTTATAAAGCCATCAGGGAATGTAATTTCACTTACGCCGCTACAGTCTGCAAACGCTCTTTCTCCGATTGATAAACCATAGAAATATTCTTTCTTATTTTTTATCTCTGTTTTTTGCAGAGCCGCAGAAAAATCAAGAACATTAAGTAAAGAACACCCGTAAAAGGCAAGTTTACCGACAGACTCGAATTCAGACCCCGTAACGTAAAAGCCCGGTTTTGCTTTTCCCTCATCGATTTCCGCTGTTTTTGCTTCATCGGCAAAAATTTTGAATTTTTTACATCCCTCGAATGCATTAGCTCCAATCGATTCTAATTTCGTCGATTTATTTATAACTCTTTCAAGTTCGACGCAATTATTGAATGCACTACTGCTTATCGTCGTAACATTTGTTCCAAGGGTTACAGTCTTAAGCTTAGAACAACCCTGGAACATATTCGCCGGAACACTTGAAGCGTTAATAGTCAAACTTGTGATATTTGTACCCTTAAAGGCAGAGGTTGCACTTTTCACTACTATAACGTCGTTTATTTCAAGCGAACCGATGAGAGCGGAATCCGCGAAAGCTTCCTTACCAAGCGAAGTCACCTTATTGAAACCAATTACCTCTGTCACTCCGGACTCTTGGAAAGCGTTTTGATTTATAGTAAACGTTGTTTTTGTAATAGCCGAGAAGTCTATTGATTTTAATGCGGCGCATTCTCTGAACGCGTTACTTCCAACCGCAGTAACGCTTGCCGGTATATTTACACTCTCAAGACTTGCGCATCCATAGAAGATATTGTTTGGTACTCTTGTCATCCCCTCAGGAAGCACAAATCGCTCCAAACTTACGCATCCTTCGAATAAATTATTTCCTAACCCTTTCGCAGTCGTCGTAGGAACAGACGTACTCGTGTATCTATTCTCGGATTTAGAAGAGTTATCGTAATCCAAGGTACTTACGGAAACAAGCAATTTGCAATTCTTAAATACCGATTGCGACATTGTAGTAAGAACCGAGTTCTGTCCGTCGGAAAACCTTCCGAATACAACCGAAGTAATAGACGTTCCCTCGAAAGCGCTTTGTCCTATCGTAGATACCTTAGACGGAATTTCCAGCACCCCCTCAATAGCGGTATTACGGAACGCGTAATTAGGTATACTTGCACACTGATAACCTTCAGCAAATTCAAGTGTTGTAAGTTTAGAGCATCCGTCGAATGCATTAAGACCCATTTCGGTTAATCTTGCAGGAAGAGTCACCGATTCAAGAGAGGAATTTTTAAACGCATTCGCGCCTATTTTAAGAGGCTCTGTTCCGCTTTCGAATTCAAGATACTTGAATCCCGTTCTATCGCTGAACGCTCCGTCCGCAATTGTTTTTACAGTTGCAGGTATTACTACTGTATCCATAGTAAGAATATAAGGAACATACGCAATCGTCGTCTTTACGCCGTTTTCGAGACCGTACACTATTCCGTTGGGATCTTTTACGAAGTTTTCGCTACCTGCCGGAATAATGAGTTCGGGTAAAACAGGCATATCGGTCGATATATTAACGAACTCGGAAGCCGTAATATTCTTCGGCAACGTGACCGAAACAAGATTATAACATTTCTGGAATATAGATTTACCTATCGTTCCTCTCTTCGTACCATCCGTCCAAATTTCGGGAAGCGTGATTGAGGAAATTCTGGAATTTTTAAATGCTCCTTTTCCTATTGCTTGAATCTTACATCCTTCGGCAAAAGTTATCCTTTCTATAGCGTTATCCTTTGCAATACCCGACGACGTAGAATCCGAATATCTTGCAAGGGCATAATCGCCTATCTTGGTAAGACGAGACGGGAAGTTTATTTCTTTTAAACTTATGCAACCGTAAAATACTTCCTGATAAGTCGACGAACTAGGATCTTTTACGCTTTGAAGTTCAAAATCAACGGGGGTCTCACCGTCAGGAGTTTCGTCGAAAATTATCTCGGAAACTTTATAACACCCTCCGAAAGCAACCTTCTCGAATGTTTGCGTTTTGTATGAAACGTGAACAGCGCCCTCTCGTTCATACGGACAAAATACTACAGACTTGAGGTCTTTTGTATAAAGCACTCCGTCATAAGAAGCGTATTCGCCGTCTTCTTCTACGTTAATGGTTTTTAATCCGCTTGCATAGTTAATCTTTGTATTTGCATCTTGCAGTCTTCCGAAAGATACGATTTCATACGAAGATGAAGATTTACGTTGGAAAACGTCAAGCAAAGCAGTACTTACGCTTGCTATACGGTTCGGCAAATTAAGTGTTGTCAAAGACTCGCATCCTGCAAAGGTTTGACTACCAAATGAAAGCGCGCCTGTTCCGCCTTTTGCAAATTCTATGGTTTCCAACTTATAACAGCCATAGAAGGCACTGTCTCCAATCGCTCTGACTTTGGTATTTTTAGAAGATCCGGTATTATTGTATACCGTAGAATTCTGAACCGTAGTCGGTATGAAGACGTATTCAAGGGTTTTACAAGTAGAAAATGTGCTCTTAGGAATATATTCAAGTCTTTCGGGTAGAACAACTCGCTTCAATTCAACACACGCCGAAAACGCTCCATTTCCGTTCGGAACAAACACTTCATTGTTTTTATATGTTTTTGCCATCTCAAAAGCAAGCGGAACGCGAGTAACCGCATTTCCGTTCGCATCTTTTACGGGCGTTTCAGCAAACACAACCTCCTCAAGAAGTGAACCAAGAAACGCTGCGCTTCCGATTTTCTGAACGGTGTAAGGTATTGTTATAAATTTTAAACCTGAACGCTCAAATGTACTATTCCCTATTATTTCTAATCCGTTATTCAAAGTTATCGAAACCAAAGCGCTATCATTTGCGAAAGCATTATTCCCGATACGTTTCGTTCTTTCAGGCAAAACAACGTTTGTAATCGCTTTGCAAGATTGGAAAGCACTGTCTCCGATTATTAAGTCTTCGGTTCCACCTTCTTCGAATAAAAGTTCTTTAAGATTATTACAACCTTTGAACGCAAGAGTATCAATCAACTGAACGCTCTTGATTATAGTTATTCTTTTAAGATTGTCTTTCTCTTCAAATACCGCAGCCGCAATCTTCGTAACAGTTGACGGAAGTTCGTAGTCTTTCGTATAACCGTCAGGAAAGAATACGACCGTCGAGACGTCTTTGTTGTATAAAACGCCGTCTACCGTGGTATAGAACGGGTTGGTATCTTTAACTTTTACTTCGGCAAGGTTTTTGCACCATCTGAATATAGCGTTGAACCCTTCGATATATACGTTATCCGTAAGATTAAGTTCAGTTAAACCGCAACTACTGAAAGAATAGTCTCCGTATGTCAACGAAGTTTTAGAGTGACTGAAATCAATGCCGGTAAGCGTTTCGTTATCACCAAAAGCATATTTACCGATGCTGTCAAGCGTGGACGGAAGAAGAACGTCGGTTATAGCACAACTGTTGAAAGCGTAATCGCCTATTTCCGTCACGCCGCAAGTCGAAGTAGCCGCATAAGTATACGTTGTTCCGTCAACTTCCATCTTACCTTCTTCCTCGAATGTAAGAGTTTTTAATTTCGGGCATCTTGCAAAAGCGTAAGCGTCTATTGTCAATCCACTATGTTTGCCCGTTCCGTCTCCGTTGAAAACAACCTCTTCGAGTAATGGCATTTTATAGAACGCATGATCGCCTATTTCAACCATAAGACTCGGGAATACTATCTTGTGCAACTTATACTCCCCTTCTTCATAGGAGACGTTGCTTAAGTTGTTGAATGAATTAAACGCATTGCTTCCAATTTTAGTTATTTGCGAAGGAATTTCCAACACATAATAAGCATCTTTACCGGCGATATCTTTGTTAATGTCTTTAAATACCTTCCCTCTCGGGCAGTAAACCAACGTATCCGGACCTGTCGGACTATTTTTACAAAGCATTCCGTCGATAGACGAATATACCTGCCCGTCGCAAGAACCTACTACCGATATGGATTCAAGTTTCTTAAACTTGCTGAAAACTGTCGGTATATCTACCGGAGTGTCTCCATCTTTCATTTCCTGAAGTCTTTCAGGGAATATTAATTCTTTAAGGTTAGAACAACCGACAATCGCGTCTTTGCTGATTGTCAACGGCTTCACCTCTACCTTGGTTTCATCATCCTGCCTTTTTTCGGTTGCAAGGAATTCGATTGTCTCAAGTTTTAAGCACGATTGGAAAGCGTAAGCGGAAACCTCAGTTACGTTTGCGGGAATTATTACTCTTGTAAATTTCGCTCCTTTGAACAGGTATTCGCCCATTCTAGTAACAACCGAAGGAATGGTATAATCGCCTTCGCTTTGCGTTATCGTAGACGGAATAAACGCCAACTCAACGTCATCGGTCAAGTAGTTGTGCTCAAGAAGTTCTCCATTGCTTCCAACGGTGAATTTCGGTTGAGATACAGGGCTTCCCGGAGTCGCTTCGCGAATCTCGTATCTGGATATTTTACTGCAATTTATGAATGCCGTCGAGGCGATTATTTCAATCGTATCGGGTATGCTTACCGTCTTTAACTCTCTGCAATCCTTAAATCCGTATTCGGCAATTTCTCTGACAGGTTTACCATTGTAGGTAGCGGGAATATATAACTCGGTTATAAGCGAGTTAAAGTTACTGCTCGCCTTTACCATGTACGAACCGCTTCCGTCGTCAAAGTATTCAAACGCCTGAGCGTATCTTGCGTATAATTTTACACCATTCGAGTACTGCCATTTGAATTTACTTTTTCCGTTTCCTTCGGCATATTGAAGTCCGCCTTCGGAAGGCGTATCGTACCAACCGATGAACGCCATCGCAGTCTTGCTATCCACCTCAGGTACGGGAAGCGTAAAGTCAGAATCGTACGTCACTTCGCGGGAACTTTCATCACCCGAACCGTATTCACCGTATTCAAAGGTTACTTCATACTTTCTCGCTTCCCAATAAGCGTAAAGTACAAGATCCTTTTTATCCGTAAACGTCTTTTTATCGTATTTTTTACCGTTTTCTTTCGCGTCGTACCAACCGACGAAATCATAACCCTTTCTTATCGAACCGGGTAAAGTAACGTTATCGTCGCCCGCGATCAACATCTCGGACACTTCGGTACCGCCGTTTGATTCGAATTCGACGGCATAAGCCGTAACTTCGGTTTCGTTTGTCCACTCAGACTTGTTTTCGCCGTAAGTGAATCTCATCTTAAATGCGTTTTTACCCTTGACGGCAAGCGTTACTTTCGTGCTCGTCGCAGAGCCGCCGACTTTTAAGAGATTATTTTCGTCGCCGTTTACGCATATTTCGTAGCCGTCTGCCCCGAAAACGGGATCCCAATAGAGGGTTCCGTTCTCATATTCGGGAGCGTTGTCCATGACAAGGCAGTTGAAAGTAAGTTCGTCGCTCCAAAAAGAATCGACGCCGTTTACGGTAGCCTTAATTCTTACGGTGAACTTACTGCCTGCCGTGAGGGCAAACGTAAGTTGTTCGTCAAATTTTTCAATAGAGGTCGTATTGGAAGGAATGGACTGTTTGCCGCCCTTTTGATCTGCAACCTCTAACGTATAAGTCGCGCCGTTTACAGCGTTCCACGTGAGCGTCTTACCCGTAAGAGTAAGGTTCTGCGGTGTCGCAGGCGTGGCTTTCGTAAACGAATACGCCGCCGCGGTGGAAGAATTATATCTATCCGCTTCCGCTACTACGGAAACGGAAATTTCTCCCGAGAAACTTCTCATATCGAAGGTTGTAGCGTTTCCCGTGTCGTATTTCGTACCGTTAACGGTAAGGCAATAATTGGTTGCCCCTTCAACGGCGTTCCACTTCAAAGACGCGGTATTTTCATCGTAAGTCAAACCGCTTACGGAAGCAAGCGTTCTGTCGTACGTGAAGTGCGCAACGGACTCCGCGTAATTTTCGGCAACTGCTCTTACGGTGAATTTTATACCGCCGACTTTCATCTTGCACGACGAAAAGTCAAAACTCGGCGTTGAGGTTTCGACGTTGACGTGAGAATGGGTCGGTTCGCCGCATTCTACGGTTATATAGTATTTTTGAGCGTTTTTAACGTCTGCGAAAACAAGCGTTCCGTCTTCAACGCGGAATCCGCATGCCCTTGCAAGCGCTTTGTTGGTATAATATCTCTTTACCGTTCCGAGAGAACAAGTTACTTCGATAACGTACTCGCCCGCGGCTTTGTCGGAAAAAGCAAAATTCTTTCCTCCGTTCGCCGAGGTACTCTGAAATTCGTTATCTACGAGTTTATCTCCAGAGGGCGAGGTTACGGTAATCATAACAGAACCCTTCGCCCCTTCCCATTCGATTCTGCTTCCGCCAACGTTTACAAGGAAGGCGTCCGCTTCGTCTTTCGCCCATAAAGCGAAAAGAGTCGTATCGGAATCGAATACGGTAGTTTCTTCGTTATATTTATAGGAAAGTTTGTCTGCGTTATTCGAACTGCTGACCCACCAACCTTTGAATTCGTATCCGCTTCTCGAAGGCGCGGTTACGTTAAATAATTTATGTCCCGCGGTGGTCATCGAAGCGGGATTTTCCGCGTCGTACCCCAAAACGAAGGACACGGTGTACTCGGGGTCGATTTTCTCTATCCACCGAGCGTAAAGGGGCACGTCTCCTTTTATCTTTTCTCCGTTGAACGTAAATTTACCGCCGGTTAAATCCGAAGATTTATACCAACCGATAAATACAAAGCCGTCTTTGGTCGGGTCGGACGGTTTAGCAACCGTTCTGCCGTTCTTTACGGTAACGGAAGCAATCGAACTTCCGCCGTTTGTGTTGAACGAAACGGAATAATTTATATCCTTATTGAAATAATAGGTATTCCCGCCCAAAACGAACGTAATAACCTCGTTTGCATAGGTAAGCGTCGCGGTCTGATTCCCTACGGGAAGCGTTACCGAACCGTTTGCGTACGCATAAACGCCTTTGTAGGTTTCGCCGTTAAGTTTTAACGTGAAATTGGCCCCTTCGCTGAACACGAGCGTATTTTCCTCGCCGTTCGCGCCGTCAAAGAAGAAATTATTATAATCAAAATAATCTACCGTTGCGGCGGAGTTCGATTCCTGCGGCGTTTTCTTTTTACAGCTTACAGCCATAGCCGAAAATACGGCGACGGCCAACGCAAGTAAAAGTAGCAAAAATCTTTTTTTCTTCATACTTGTCTCCTCTCTTTTTATAATTATCTTCCCGATTATAAACTTTGAATCTTAGTTTTGAAGGAATTACTTGTTTGTTTTGTAAAAACAAACAAACAAGCGGGTACCCGCTGAAATCCTTTCGACTCTAATATTTATAGTTGTAAAAGATAATAATACTCATTATATTCATAATTGTGTTTATTGTCAAATAATATTCACATATTATGCATATAATAAATTATAATATGTATTATAATCATTGTTTATCGCTTTCTTTACAAAACAAAATCAGCGACATATTTTCCCATTAACAGCAATACAAATAAATTTTATTAAAGCGCCCCTCATTTATATTAAACTTCGGGACGCTTTAATATTTCTTTTATCGGTTTATGCATATTATGCAAAGAATGTGAATAATACACATAAATTATTTATTATTGTTTTTTGCGTTCCTTCAATATCAGTATGAGCGCAACTGCAATTCCCGCAAGAATAACTACTGCTCCCACCGAAATTCCGACAACGAGTCCGACGTTGTTTTTCGTCGAAGAAGACGAATCTGAACCCGAAGTAATCGTGGAATCCGTATCGGACGACGAATCGGAGGACGAGTCGCTCTCGCCCGGTTTCGGGTCGGGATTGGGTTTATTGTCGCCAACGTGAACTGTAATTTCTACGGTTTTGCCGCCGTAAGTTATCTTGACGATATTGTCGCCCTCAACGAATTCACCCTGTTCAACGGTATATTCCTTAGGCGAATAAATCGTTTTGGTGTCACCGTTAACGAATGTTACGAGGAGGGTCAGTCCTGCCGTCTGGAACTTATCGCCGACCGCGTAGTTCAACTTAGTCGGTTGAGTTTTGATTTCGACTTTTTCTACCTCGGGGTCAACAACCGTTACGTTCAAAGTGGTGTATAACCCGTCGTACGATATTCTTACCGTACGATTGGACTCCGTAAGCGGTTTATTTTTATTTTCAATATCAAATCCGCCGTCGAGTTCTTCTTTCGAGCCGTCCGACCACAAAAGAGTAAGTTTGAGACCTTTGGAATCGAACGTTTCACCCGTGACGTATTCGGTCTTATCGGGCTTTTGCGATACGGTTATGCTGACCTTTTTAAGCGTTTCGCCGAAGGTCGCCGCTTTCGCTCTCATCGCCGCTTCGCTTGCAATAAATTTGTCTGCGCCGGTAAGGAATCCCCTCTGAGATTCGGAGACGTTATCGTAAGCGTTTCTCGCCTTGGTCATTACGTCCCTATATCCATTCCACGCGGCTTTGTCGCTCGACGTAAGAGCGTTAATCTCGTCCGCAGTAGGAATCTTTTTAGAAATTGCGTTGAAACTCCTCGCGTTGTCGTCTGCAATAACCTCGGTTTTGGTAACCTTAGAGAAGAATGCCGCAAATATACGATTGTCGAATCCCTTTGCGTTTTCGGTATAACTTACTTCGATGTCGAAACCTTTAACCCCTACAACGCCGTCTCTGCCTGCATTGAGTATTAAAGCGACGTAGTTGTTGAAGTTTGCGTAAGACGTCTGTCCCAACTTTTCGTCCGAGAAAATCTTATATTCGTCGCTTCCTTCGGCAAATCCGTCCGCGGATACGATAGCGTTCTCAAGGATAGGCGCGTTAAGGGAACCGAACGAATATTTTTTCGCCGAACAGCCGAAGAACGCTTTATCGCCTATCGATTTAAGTTCGTACGGGAAAGAAACCTCGACTATATCTTTGACGTTTTCAAACGTAGAAGCGGCGATTCTGACAGCGCCTTCGGGAATGGTAATCGAACCCGATCTACCCTTCGCTGCAAACGCAAGTACTTCAAGACCCGCGTTTACTTTCTTCGTAAGCATACCGTCTTTAAACTCAAATCTGTTCGCGCTGTCTGTTACGCTGAATTTTCCGATTCCTTTTACAGCCGAGAATGCGCCGTCGCCTATCTCTGCGCTTATTCCGTCTTTAGTTCCGAGTTTTATCGAAATTTCGTCCACGGAAAGAGCGGAACGATAGAACGCATAGTCGCCTATACCTTTAAGAACTCTTTCTTTATCCTTGTTTTTCTCTTTGTATTTTTCGATTTCGGGCAGTATGGTTTTGCCAAACGTAACGCTTGTCACTCCGCTTGCCGCAAACGCGTAATTTCCGACGTTCGTAACGTTATCGAGTGTGAGCGTACGGAGCAATTCGCAACCGTAAAATCCGTACTCGCCTACCTTTTTGAGGTTGGAAAGATTAGTTCCCTCGATTTTTTTACAACCATAGAACGCATATTTACCCGCATTTTCAAGAGCGGACAAATCGAGCGTGAGAACCTTACAGTTTTTAAACGCATTATCGCCTGCTACCTTGATCGACGTAAATCTGAGATTTGTAATTTTTACGTTATTTTTGAACGCTCCTTGCGGAATTTCGCTTATCGCTTTTTGTTCGTCCGAAAGAACTACGCTCGTAAGATTTGTCTGATCGGCAAACGCATATTCGCCGAGAGCGGTGCTGCCTGCGCCGAAAGACACGCTTCCGAGTACTCGTACGACGACGTTGTCTCCATATACGACTTTGTCCCCTTTTACGACTTCGTCTCCATATAAAGCCGCAAACGCCGCGTAACCCATATCGGTTATGGTTCCGAGTTTAACTTCCTGTAAGAATTTACACGAAGCGAAAGCCTTGTCGCCTAAAACGGATATATTCGTCCCCGAATAATCGATTTTCGTAAGTCCGCTGCCTTCGAATGCAGAGTCGCCTATTTCGGTTACGCTTGCATTTACGGTAACCGAGCCGAGTTTTCCGCTCTCTCCGTCGCTTGCAAGTCCTGCTTTGAGGAAGGTTTCGTTCGGTATTTTCGTTATATTGGAAACTTTCGACAAATCCGCCGTTTCGAGAGCGGAGCAATAACTGAATACGCCGACCCCGAGTTTTTCGATCGTTGCAGGCAACTCTACCGATTTCAAAGCCGTACAGCGTGAAAACGCGTAGTTTCCGATTTCTTTAAGCGAGCCGCTTACAAACGTTATGGAAGCAAGATTCTTGTTTCCTGAAAACGCGTTTGCCGAAATTACTTCGACGGAAGCGGGGACGGTGAAAGACGTAAGAGTCTGCGACGCTTTGATTATCGTCTTTTTCTCGCTTTCCTTATACCATACTCCGCTGTCAAAAGTAAGCCCGTTTGCCCCTTCGATTTCGGTTATATTACAATTACCGAACGGGGAAAGTTTCGTATCGTAAGTTAGCGTTAGTTTATCTACGTCGTCCGCCGTAAGGTCTGTATAAACGAGTTTGCCGAGCGAAGTACAATCGAGGAACATATCCTCGCCGAGATCGGTAAACTTGCTGAGTTTTACCGTTTTAAGGTTAATACAACCGTTGAATACGTTATTGCCCGCAACTCTGAGTTCGGTAAGATCAATCTCGGCAAGCGAAGTACAATCTTTGAAAGCGTAAGCGTTCAAAGTAGTAAGTTTCGCAGCGGAAAGAGAATAATCCGTACCCTCGGTAAGTTTAAGAATGTCCGCGTCTTCCTTCTTAATACCGTTAAGAAGCGTTAAGTTGTTAATCTTTTTAAGATTTGTACAACCCTCGAATGCGTGTTCGCCGACGCCTATCGAACGAGCGTGCATATCTATAACTTCAAGTTTAGTACAGTTATAGAACGCGTACTTGTAGATATAGTTGAGCGTGTGCGGTAAAATTACCCTCTTCAATGCTGCCATATTAGCAAACGCTCTCTCTTGAATCTCGGTACAAGGCGACGAGATCTCGAGTTCGGTTATATTCTTGTTATCCTTGAACGCTTCTTCGTAAATGTAGTAAACGTTGAGAGATTTCGGAATAGTAACCTTGCCGCCCGCGCCGTGATACTCTCTGAGGTATCCGTTCTGAACGATGAATTCCGCGCCAACGGACAAAGTCGCGCTTGCCGAATAAATGGTCTGATTTCCGTCTATGAAGATGGTTGCGGTAATTGTCGCAACGCCTTCTTTTATGGTTTTTACCTGACCGTTAGCGTTGACCGTAGCGACTTCGGGCGAAGAGGTCGTCCATCTGACGTCTACTTCGCTGTCGTCGTAGTACCAAGGCTCGGTAAGAATCGAGAATTGAATACGTTCGTTCTGATGAACTTCGACGGTTTTATTCGTCGGGTCTACCATTGCTCCGCTCTTATTCGGAATCAGTCCCAAAGATATTCCGCTTACGGAAGGATCTTTCGCGTCGGATTCTACAACGTGAACGAGAATCGTGTCGAAACCGCTTGCCGTTTCGTCTTTTCCCGCATACACCTTAACCAAAGCGTCTCCGACCTTTTTACCGAAAAGTTCGCCGTTATTTACTTCTACGACTCCGCTTGCGTAAGATTTCCAAAAGAGATTGACGTTTGCCGCGTCCGAAGGATCTACCGCTATTTCGAGTTTTGTCGATTCGTTTACGCCGATAGTAATTTCTTTGGAATAACTTTCGCCGTTAAATTTAACCCCTTCCGCAGCGTCTTTTCCCGAAGTAATAGTTACAGTGTCGGGATAATTTATAGAATCCGCAAAGGTTTGAAATTCGTTTATTCTATACACTCTCGTGTTCAGAGCGTAGTCGTCAACCTGCAAGTATAAATCTTTGCCGTCGATCGTTTTATTTCTTACCGCTTCATAGTAGTCGGTAACGTCCAACGTAACGGTAGTCGTGGAGTTACGGTTGGAATATATCGGCGTAACGTTGGAATCGTATAATTTCAACGCCATTTCGTTATAGTCCGCATAGCAGAGAGCGACCGATTGAGAATACTGGTTATCGTATACGTCGATATCGAGATATACTTTATATCTTATAACGTCCGTCGCGTCTTTATAGGAATCGAATCTAATCCTATAATCGTTGATAACGGGCGCTTCCGTATCTACTCTGAACGTGAAATCGTAGGAAGTCGTGTACGAATAGTCGCTCGAATTAAATTGTCTGTCATCGGAGATGGAATCGAGTACGCCTTCCATGTGGAAGAGATATTCTCTGTTGTTCGATATACTTCTTTCGATCGGCGACCAGTCTACTTCAATGAGCGAACCTCTTGCCGTCGAACCGCCCGTGTATGCCTTTCTGACGTTTGTCGTAGTTTTTTGATATACGACTTCACCCGTAATCGCGTCCGTTATGGTAAAGTTCATAGTTTTCGCGCCGCGCAGAAGTCCCGCGTAAATCGCGTAAAGCTGATATACCGTGTGATTACTGCTCGTATCGTAAATAGATATAGCCGCTTTATCGGACGAGGAGTATATTTTCTTCATATCGTCGGGAATCGTATAGAGATACGAGCCGAGCGGAATTATATACTTGCCGTCGTAATAAGAACCGAGAGGTTGCGTAGCGTACATCTGCGCCTTCGGCTTATCCTTATCGGGAATACTGTCGTCCTGTAATTTCTCGGATAATTCGAAATCGGAAATATCGAACATCGGCGCGGAATACCAGTCGCCGTAAAATCCGAGCCACGGAATATTGAGGTCAACCGAACTTGCGTCGCCCGTAATATCTTTAAGCAATACGAAACCTTCGACGTACATTCCGTTTTTGAAACTGTCGTCGATATATTTTTTCGCCTTGTCGTTAAGGGTTATCTTAACCTGAACGTCCCAGTCGGCATTAGCATCCAAGGTAAACGATTTACCATTTAACTTTGTTCCGTTTACGGTAAACTCGAACGAGCAGTTGCCGTCGAGCATATACGCTCTTTCCGCAACGGTGAGTTTATCGGACGCGAGCGTCTCTGTCATCGTCTTTGTGTCGAACGTGTAAGTTCTCGGGTTCGACGAGAAATTCTTTATGCTGAAATTAAGCGTGTAAACGCCCGTTTTGTTCTTATCGTCGCCGACTTCTACTTTCGATTTATCGGAACCCTTGACGTATAAATACGCCTCCGCTTTCATCGACTTCTCTATGTCGGCAAGTCCCGCGCCCTGTTTACGGGGCGAATACGGCGAACCGTAAGTGTCGTTCGCAATCGTTGCCGTACTCATAAACAAGCGGTTTGCAACCGAAATTTCATCCGAAAGTAAGTCGCTTGTATCAACGCCGAGTTTAGGCGCGTTATTTTTCACATATTGAATAACAAGGCTCATCGCGCCCGCGAGGTTGGGAGTCGCCATACTCGTTCCGCTGAGTTCTTCCCAGCCGTTGGGAACAGCGGAAATAATTTCGCCGCCGTGAGCCGAGATTTCGGGTTTCAATTTAAGGTCGGGAGTCGGTCCCCAACTCGAGAACTCGGACATAAACGGTCCCGCCATCTGACTTTCGCTTATGGTGAAACTGCCGTTTTTCTGAGTCTTTACAAACGCTTCGGCAGCGTCCATCGTTATCGAACAGGTAGGAATGGGGTCGTTAAGGTTTCCGAGACTCATACGAATGGTACCCGATACGTTATTGTAAATAACGCATGCGATTGCGCCTTTCGCTTTCGCTACTCTGACCTTTTCTTCGAACGTAACGTCGCCGCCTCTCTGTACGACCGCAACCTTACCAGAAACGTTGATATTCGCGTAGTTTACGGTCTGACCGTAACCAGGAACAACGACGTATTCGAGATTTAACGGTCCTTCTTCCTGATTGCATTTCGCCCTTAATTCTTTAATAAATTCTTTTTGGTTTCCGTTTCCGTCGGACGCTTCCGTATAGTAAAGGAACTTGTCCTCTCCTCCGACGTTGACTTTAATATATTTTGCTCTCTGACCGTTGATACTCGCAACGCTCATTGCCGCAGTATACGTCGAAGGCGCGCCTACGGTTGCGGAATCGGGATTGCTCGCAAGGTTAGTACCGTAAGTACCGTTATACGCCGAACTGTAATCGTTACTTGCGGCAACCATAAGGCTTATACCCGCCCTTCTTACGTTGTCGTAAACGTTCTGCATATACTCGCTCTCGCACTTGGTAAAACCTGCCGAAGAACCTAAACTCATATTGATAACGTCAACGCCGAGTTTTACGCAGTCCTCCAAAGCGCAAAGAATATCCATCGTCTCCGCGCCGCCGAGACCGCCGTCTCTGTTTTCGTTATCCGAGAAAACCTTGAAAATGGCAAGTTGAGCGTTAGGCGCAACTCCCGTAAAGGTCATTTTTTCCCCTTCTTTGTTAAGAAGTTCGTTGCCGTCCTGATCCTTTATAGTATCAAGGATTTTATTTCCGTTGTCGTCTAAAACAAAAGAGCCGTCGTTGTTTTTCTTGTATATAGGAGAACCCGCTATTATACCCGCGACGTGCGTTCCGTGGTGCGAATAAGACGGATAAACGTCCGCGTCGTTATCCGCGTAGTCGAACGCAAACGGCACTTTCGAGTTGTAATAAACGTCGTTTGCCGTTATGTTTTTGTTTTCTGTTCTCGACGTTAAACCGCCCGCCGAAGTCCCAAAAATTCTGTCGTTTACGTCGGATTTGGTAAGAGCGACGGAGGTCGAAGAATCGTCAGGCATGAACGCCTGATGAGTAGAATCGAGACCCGTATCGAGTACGGCGACAACCATTCCGCTTCCGTCGTAGCCATTATCGCGCAATTCTTTACTTACCTTATAAATACCGGTATTTTCAACGTTTGCGTTGTTGTCTACCTCTTCGTCTTTGGGCGCGTAATAATATTCCGAAACGGCGACTTCTTTAACGCCGTCGATTTTCGCAATATCGGTAAGATATTTTACGTCAACGTTAATCGCAACGCCGTTAGTTACGGTATTGTACGAATATTTAAGTTCGTAAGGTATGTTGTTTGCGGAAAGACTGAAAAGGAAGTTTCTCTGTTCCTTTTCGATTTCGTTTGCCGCAACCGAACCTGCGAACGAATCCATAAACTCGTTTATATCGCCGCTATAATATTTATCTGCAAGACAGTCGCCTTCAAGCGTTACGATAACCCATTGTTTGCCTTTAAGATCCGTGTAATCTTCCGTCTTTTTAATATATTTATCGGAAATAAGCGACGTAGTGTCCGCTTTTTTGAGATCGGTGACTTCTTCGAGCGTACCTGCGGCAACGTTGGTCGAGCCGTTTGAGGGAACGTTTTTCTTCGTGAACGCAAACGCTACGGACGACACCGCAACGCTGACGCAAAGCGCCAGACTCGTTGTTATTAAAGCAATTTTTTTCGTGAATTTGTTCATTTCAATTTTCCAAAAAAGTTATTCCTGATCGTATAAGTGGCAAGCGACCCTGTGACCGTTGCCGTAATCTTTGAATATTGGAGCCACCGTTTTGCATATTTCCATACACTCGCTGCAACGAGTGTGGAATTTACAGCCCGAGGGCGGATTTGCAGGCGACGGAATATCGCCTTTTAATATAATTCTCTCGTTCTTGACGTCGGGGTCGGGAACGGGAACGGCGGAAAACAACGCCTTAGTATAAGGATGCATAGGATTTTTGAATATATCCTTTTTGTTACCGTATTCCACCATACTTCCGAGATACATAACGCCTACTTCGTCGCTTATATGCTCGACGACCGATAAGTCGTGAGAAATAAAGACGTACGCGAGGTTATCGTTTCTCTGAAGAGATTTTAAAAGGTTGATTATCTGAGCCTGTATCGATACGTCGAGAGCGGAAACCGGCTCGTCGCAAATAACAAGTTTGGGACGAAGAGCAAGCGCTCTCGCTATACAGATTCTCTGCCTTTGTCCGCCCGAAAATTCGTGCGGATATCTTTCGTAATACTGCGGTTGAAGTCCGCATTTGTTCATAACGTCGAGAACGTAATCTTTCAGTTCGTCCTTCGGTACGATATTATGCTCCGCAACTGCCTCGCCGATTATTTCGCCGACTCTCAGTCTCGGGGAAAGACTGGAATAAGGATCCTGAAATATCATCTGAATTTCAGGACGAATCTTTCTCAGTTCCGAGTTTTTCATCGCTCCGATATCCTGACCGTTGAAAATAACCCTGCCGCCCGTCACCGAATAAAGACGGAGAACGGTTCTGCCCATAGTCGTTTTTCCGCAACCGGATTCTCCGACTATTCCGACCGTACAACCTGCCTTTACCCCGAAAGTAACGTCGTCAACCGCGCGTACAAAAGAACGCGGCTTTCCGAAGAAATCCGTTTCGAGCGGGAAATATTTCTTTAAGTGTAAAACTTTTAAGAGATAATCGCCCTCTTCTATTTCCCTTGCGAGTTCGCTGCTCGCCTCGTCCTCGGGAGTTACAACGTCCGTTAAAACGTCGTTAAATTCTTTTTCAATATTTTTATTCATCTGATTCAGCCTTGTCGGTGTATTTGTAGCAAGCAACGCCATGCGTCGGCGATACTTTTACGAATGCGGGATATTTCCCCGCGCATTTTGCTGTACAAGCGTTGCAACGCTCTCTGAAATAACAATAATCGGGCATATTTACGGGATTGGGAACTTTTCCGGGTATGGAATAAAGTTCGTCCACTTCTTTTCCTACTACCGGTTTGCTCTTTTGCAGACCTATCGTATAAGGATGCAAGGGATTTTTGAATATTTCCTGAGCGGTACCCTGTTCGACGACTTTGCCCGCGTACATAACGTAAACGTAGTCCGCCATTTCGGCAATTACTCCGAGGTCGTGAGTTATGAGCATTATAGAGCCGTGCATTTTCTTTCTTACGTCTCTTAAAAGGTCGAGTATCTGCGCCTGAATCGTAACGTCGAGCGCGGTAGTCGGTTCGTCGGCGATTATAAGACGAGGATTGCAGGCAAGCGCCATAGCAATCATTACCCTTTGTCTCATACCGCCCGAAATCTCGTGCTGATAAGACATATAAACCCTCTCGGGCATCGCTATACCGACGAGACTCAATATTTCGAGACTTCTGCGCTTCGCTTCCTCTTTCGTTGCGTCCTTTATATGAAGGAGCGTTACCTCGTCGAGTTGGTTACCTATCGTAAATACGGGATTAAGAGAGGTCATCGGCTCCTGAAAGATCATCGCTATCTGTCTGCCGCGGATTCTCGACATCTCGCTTGTCGGCATTTTTGCTATATCGAACACCTTTTCTTCGGTTTCGTATTTAAGTACGCCCGCTTCGTCTCTCGCCTGAACGGGAACGAGTTTCGGGTAACCGTCTTTATCGAATATCGTTTCGCCTTTGCGGTTTTTCGCTTCGACGGTTTTAACGACTTCGTTGCCGTTTTCGTCCATAGTGGTCTCGTAAACGGGAATAGGATTGCCCTTTTCGTCTTTCTTGTATTCCATCGACTTGAAGCGAATTTCACCCTTTACGATCTGCCCCTGAGGAGCCTGTATAAGTTGCATGAGCGAAAGGCTCGTAACGGACTTTCCGCAACCCGACTCGCCGACTATTCCTACGACGGAATTTTCGGGAATCGAGAACGAAACGCCGTTTACGGCTTTGGAAACGCCCGAATCCGTAAAGAAATAAGTGTGAAGATTCTCGAATTCTACGATATTCTTCGGATCTTTCATCTCCGTCGTATATTCGCTTTCGGGAACGTGTTTACGCTTTTTGCGTTTTTCGAAATAACGCATCGCGTTTCTGTTTTCCTTAGCGATTCGCCTCGATTCCTCCGCGGAGAGGTAATGTTTTTTCAGTTCTTTTTTATCTGTTTTATCCGACATATTATTACCTCTTCATCTTCGGGTCGAACGCGTCTCTGAGTCCGTCGCCGACAAAGTTAAACGCCAGAACGGCGAGAACGATACATATACCGACGGGAACCCATTGACAAGGATAAGATCCCCAATAAGAAACTTCTTTCGTAAGTACGTTTATCATATTGCCCCAAGTCGCGTATTCCGCGGGAAGACCTAAACCCAAATATCCGAGGGTCGCCTCCGTAAGAATAATGCTTCCGAGTCCTAACGTCATAGATACGATTAACTGCGGAAGAACGTTGGGGAGTAAGTGCTTGAATATTCTTTTACTTACGGAGAGACCCGTACATTCGGTAGCGATCATATACTCCTGTTCTCTTAAAAACAATATCTGACCTCTGACCATTCTCGCAACGCCCGCCCAACCGATAAGGGTTAAAAGCGCCATCATTATATAAAGTTTAGCCATATCCTTAATGCCGTTTGCGTCAAGCATATAACTGATTATAAGCATTATCGGCAGCGTGGGAATACAGTTGAAAACGTCTACGATACGCATTATAAGTTGGTCTACCCATTTGCCGAAATAGCCGGCGAGACCGCCTAAAATAACGCCGAGAAGCGTTTCGAGAATTACGACTACGAAGCCGAGAGTTAGCGATACTCTGCCGCCGTACATAAGTCTCGAGAAAACGTCGTAACCGTTGTTGTCCGTGCCGAGAATATGCGTCGAGGTCGGCTGACTGTCTGCGTTAAGAAACTCATTTCTTTCTCTTGAATACTCAAATGCTTTATGTTTGTTTCCCTCTGCATCTGTATAGTTGTATGGCGTGTTAATGACTTTATACTGCCCCGGAGTTCTGTCTATATACTGAGATTCGTATACGGGAAGTCCCGGAATAAATCTGAGAAGCGGACCCATAAACGAAAATACGAAAAGGACGATTAAGGTTACCAAACCCACAACCGAAAGTTTCGAACGGAAAAATCTCTTTAATACAAGTCTCATAGGAGACAGAAATTTTACTCTGTTTTCGAGACTTTCTCCGTTTTTAAACGCCTCGTCCTCGCCGTTTAAAGGCGCGTCTTTTCTTTCGCTTTCGCCTTCTGCCGCGACTATGTTCTCCGCAACTTCGTCGGACTTATTTTTATAGATATTTTCTTCTTCTGACATTCGTAAGTCCTCCGTTATTTCGTGAGTTTGACTCTCGGGTCTACAACCGCATACATAAGGTCGGCTAAAAGCGTTCCGAGTACGGTAAGAATTGCAAGAAACATATTATATCCCATTATAAACGGAATATCGCCCGCTTTTAACGCGTCGTACGCTTTAAGTCCGATACCGGGTATAGAGAAAATCTGCTCGGTAATCATCGCGCCGCTGAACAGTCCGGGGATAGTTCCCGCCAGAAGAGTTACGAGCGGAATAAGCGTATTTCTGAAAGCGTGTTTATATATAACCTTGCTTTCGGGAAGCCCCTTCGCTCTCGCGGTACGAATATAATCGGCGTTTAAAACGTCCAGAGTATTCGTTCTCGTGTATCTCATAAGCGAGCCAACGGAAAGGAAAACCATAACAAACACGGGCAACACAAGGTGCCACATTTTATCCCAGAATTTAACCCACACGCTTGCGTCGTTCGGAAGCGTGCCTTGTAAACCGTTTACGGGAAACCAACCGAGTTGTACCGAAAAAAGTTGAATACAAATCGCTGCGAAAAAGAACGTGGGAAGCGCGGTGCCGATCATCGCAAGAACGCTCGAAGTATAGTCTATAACGCCGTTCTGATTGACGGCAGCCTTAACTCCGAGAGGAATAGCGATGAGAAATTCGAAAATGAGAGCGACGAACGCGATACCGAAAGATATACCCATGTTCTGGAATATAACCGTTGCGACTTTGTCCTCGTACTTGAACGAGTTGCCGAGATCGCCTTGAAGCACGTTGCCGATCCACATGACGTATCCCTTGCAGATACCGAGGAACGAATTGTCTTTAAGTCCGTATAATTCGAGCATTCGGTCGACTTCTTCCTGTTTTATCGTACCGTCTAAAAGTTGCGCCTGAAACTTGTCCGTTATGTAGTTTACGGGCATCAGTTTTACAAGCGAATATATTATTATCGATACGCCGAACAGAATAAGTAAAGCAAGACCTATTCTCTTTAAGATGTATTTAAACATTATTTCTCCGTTGAACCGATACTCCTTCATCGTTAAAATATCGGCTTGTCTTTTCGTCGTAGGCGGACAAAACGAATCGTTTTGTCCGCTTCAGACGTAATTTAATAGACGTAAATTTTTATATGTTATCTGACGTAACCGACTTCCCACAAACGCGAGAATAATCCGTCGAACGACGTCGGGTTCTGATTAAGCGTTGCTCCATCTATCTTCTCTTTGTTGTAAACCGTAAGATCCTTTCTCTGATAAGTCGGAAGTTCTACCGCAAGTTCCATAACGGTATCAAGAGCGAATCCGTAAATTTGGGCGCGGGTTCCGTTGGGACTGTTATCAGTGGATTTACGAGCATCGTCAATATACTTGGAAAGTTTATCAATAAGAGAGTATTCGTAACTATATTTTACTCTATCCTGCTTTATTGCGTTATATCCCCAGTTTAATGTACTTCCCGCGGTAGAAAGTTTGTGGTAAACCTGATACATATCGGGGTCAATCGTAGATGACCACGCTGCAGCCCATACGGCAAGTTGTCCGCTCGCAAGTTTTTTAAGTGCGAATTGGTCGGTCTTTACTTCAACCTTAATACCGATTTTAGCAAGAACTTCTTTCGCGTTCGTGAACATCTGCCATGCAGGGTGATCTGTACTTTCACCCGCTACCGTGAAGGTTATTGTTTTGAGTTCATAACCCGCAGGTGCCTCTGTAACCTTACCTCCGGCGACAGTATAACCGTGATCTTGAAGCATTTTCAGAATATCCTGAGCACTCTCATCGTAAGCGTAGTCGACTTTGTATCCGTCGTCATCTGTAAAATGGAATGCCGTGTCTTCATAAGCGGGATACGCCCAAGATTGTTTGGACATAGGACGGTATATCAGCGATGCAAGGTTTGAAGTAAAATAACTAACAGTCATAGCGGTATTCATTGACTTAATTATCGCTCTACGCATCCACACGTCGGGAACCGAAGCTGCGTTTATACCCACATATCCATAGCCGTTTGTATCAACCGTCGTCATATCAAGATGAGAAATACCGGTTACTCTTTGAATATTTTTTTCGTTAGCGGTAGGAGTACCGACGTCGATTTCGTTCTTTTGAAGCGAATCGAGAAGGAACGAAGAGTTAACTATCTTATATTGGAAATACTTAACCTTCGCGTTCTGAATAGGATCGGAAGGAATGTTCTCGTCCAAAGAATCGAAATACGGATTTCTCTCGTAATAAACACGGTTGTTCGACTTAAATTCCGTCTTCGTCGGGTACTTTGCTCCGTTAAGTCCGCCTTCTTTACTCGCCATATACGCGCCCGCACCTACGGGAACGCCGAGTTTCTGAGAATCTTTTACGACGTTGTTCATAAAGTCGGTATCGTTGTATCTGACGCCGAAGTTGTTGTTTACGTTCCATTCGCCGTCGTTACCCGCTCCTGCGTAAGAATAATAATGAAGAGGAGCAACGGTGAACGAGAAGTTCCATATCGCTTTCGGGTCGATTTTGTTAATAGTTATCGAAAGCACATCATGCTCTTCGTTTAAATTGTACTGAGTTTTCGCTGTTTCGTTACGGAAAGAAGTGGTCTTTTTATAAGTAACGCCGCTTATATTTCTTACTTTATCTTTACTAGCCGAAGTATTTTCAATGATTTTAGACCTCTCGTTTGTGGTCATCATCTGTATAAGTTCTGTACTACTTGCACTGAATGCGACCATCGTTGCAAGCTTATCGTAAACGAAATCGAGTTCATACGGCTTAGCATTGGAAACATTGAAACTATCCGCCGTAACGCCGTCGCCGAAGTTTGCGCTTTTGACAAGGTTAATCGCAAATTCTTTCTTCGCTTCGGTAGGGTCTTTACTCGGGTTGTCTGCAAGATATTTTGCAAGGTCGTCTTTTATATACTTATAATCGTTATCCCAATCAAAATAATACCTATACGTGTAAATGCCGGTTTTATCGTCCTTTTTTTCTTCGTCTTCTTTGGTTACCGATTCATTTTTGTTTGCATCGATTTTTATATCGACGCCATCAATATTCTGTTTTCTCTTTATTATGCCCCAATTATAGAGGTAAAGTTGCCAATATTCGCCTTCTTCGTAAATGGTTTCCTTGATAGCATCTTCCAATGAACTCTGCGCGCTTTCGTAGTCCTTATTGATTTCTTCTTCAAAAAGAGGAAGGAAAAATTTAAAGTCGCTCTTTATTTCCGTTTCGTAACTATCGAGACCCTCAGTATACGTTTTCCTCTGATTGTCGGTAAATTTTGATTTATCACCATTTACCTGTTTAAGAAGATCTTGGTTCGTGAGCCACTGAGCCAAACGATCAAGACGAACACCTGCGTTAGTCGTAGCCTGTCTGTCGATCGTTACGTCAGCATTCGCATCGTCGGACTGCGTTCTGTACTTTTTAAGACCTACTATATCGGTCGAATAAATAGTCGAACTACCCGAATACGCGGGGTCGAGGAAGAGATAAAGGTTAAACAAAACGTCCTTTATCGTCAAAGGCTCGCCGTCGGAGAACTTGATACCGTTTTTGATAAGGAAATCATAACGGGTAGACGCAGCCTTATCGGGGTCGTTTGTCTCCGCATTGTTGGAATCGATATAGGTTATATCGAGGTCTTCCGTAACGCATGCGTAGTTGTTGCCGTATTTATAGGTTCCGCCCTCGGAAGTGAGCATTCCTATCTGAGTCATTCCGACGATTTCGCTGTCGTAAGCCGCAGTCGAGAAATACGGGCTGAAAACGCCGTCAGCACCTTCAATACCGAAAACAAGCGGGGTATTTTCCTCTGCGGCAGTCGGTACGTATTTGGGGTTGCTGCCCGAGTTCGATTCCGAGTTCGATTCCGAATTGGACTCTGAAGTCGTATCGGATTCGCTAGTCGGATTCTTCTTTTTGCATCCGCTCGCGCATGCCAAGAACATGAAAGCGGCAAGTAAACATGCAATAAATTTTTTCATAATTTGCTCCTTTTATCTTTTTATCTGTTCTTTACCGTCGACAAAAATTGCTATGTTACAGCCTTTGTCTCCGTAACTGATATTCGTTTCTTTATTTATTTTGCCGAAAACGCCGAAAGTATCGCCCGTTCCGAAATCAAACTCGGCAGCAGTCGCCTGCGATTTGGTTTTTACGCTAATCTTACAATCTACAAAATTCAAATTCGTAAATTTCGAAGCGTTACCGCCGTCAGCCGCCATAAACGCAACCGTGTACTTTCCTTTTGGCGGAAGTATTGAAAATTCGTAGTTTATCTCACAATTTTCAAAGGTGAGATTTTTTACGGTTCCCGAATTAGTGAAAGTAAACAATCCGATTGCATCTCCTCTCGGGCTTTCGGTATGAACGAAATTCTTTATTGTATAACCGTTACCGTCTAAAACACCTTTAAACCTCTGTATTCCCGAGAAATCGCCCTTTTTGAAATCTATATCGTTGTCAAGAATGTAGTTTTGACTACTATCTACGCTATCTATATCAAGTTGAGAAGCGGACGTAACGATTACCCAATCGCCTTCGAGCCATTCTACATACACCGTAATTTCGGGAGTTTCGTCGCATATCGTTACGTTTTTCCACGTCGAATCATACAACCTCGTCTTTTCTCCGCCCTCGTCTTTCGTAACGGGCTTTCCGTCCTTTTGGTAGTAATAATAGTAGTAAAGAGTGTGATTTCTCCATTTCGGATCCACGCCGGGACGGGATAAACCGCTTTCTTCGGAATAGTTTGTATTGACTATATCCTTTGCTCCGTCGTTTCTCGCGCCCTCGCCTACGTCAACGGTGAACGTGTAGTTCTTGCTCCAACGAGCGACAAGGTAAATAAGGGAATTTTCAGCCCCGCTGAGGTCGGTTTTAAAATCCCAGGGTTTTTCGGAAAGATTATACTTGCCGTCAACCTTTACGGGTTCGCCGTTTGTATCCGTTTCGGCGACGTACCAACCCGAGATATGATAATCCTTTTTGCTCGGCGCCGGCAATACGACCGCATTGAGTTCTTTTGAAGGCTCGATTATGGGAGTATTCGGCTTATATCTGTACGTTTTAGACTGTAAATCGTCAAAAATTTCGCCGTTAAAATCGTAGATTACCGTTGCGTTATAACCGTCCTTCATAGGGTCGTACGACTCGTCGCACCCCGTTGCGGCAAATAAACACAACAGGCATAGCGCCGATATGAGAATTGCTTTCAACTTAATTTTTTTCATCTTTATGTCTTTCCTTTTATTTTAGCCAAAGGAAGGCTAAAAGTATAATGAGCATAAACGCCGCCGTTATACAAAGAAGAACGGGAAGCATTGCGGCGTATTGTGCAAATACCAACTTGCGATACTCTTTTTTGTCTATCGCTTTCTTCTTCTTGTTTTTTGAATCGTTATCGCCGCTTTTCCGCTTCGGACTGCGCATAAATCCCCTGTTCCAGGGCATCCAATCCGCCGACATATCGGAGACGGTGAACTCTTCGTCTATCTGTTCGTTATTTCCCTTTTGAGAATTAACGTCTTTTTCATTCTTGTCTGTTTTTTTTATCACTTGATTTTCATATTTCTCGTAAACGCACAGCGTGACTGTCGCCTTGTCAGAGATTTTCAGTCGTTTTTCAACGGAAAACCCCGACGTGGCAGACAGTCATTGCCTACGCTTGAATATTAAATTGATATATTCGGCGATTTATTTAATTTATTAAGCCGCCGCTTTCTCGTTTACGGTCATTGCTCCGCCGTTGAGTTTTGCAACGTAAGTCTTATCGCCTACTTTGAACTCGATACCGTTTGCAACAGCCGCGTCGTATTTAACGGTTACAGTCGTACCCTTATACGTTACTACAAAGTATTTAGCCTTGCATCCCGCAAAGTAATCCTCGTCGTCGTCCTCATCATACTCTTCGTAACTCTGACCGTAAAGTCCGATAGTGAGTTTATCTTCATCTACGGTGAATTCGCCGAGATATTTAGCAGCCTCGGAAGATTCTTTTACGGCAACGTACTTGTAGTAATCGTCGGTCTTGGCATTCTTATAGAAACGATATACGGTATCGTTCATAGTAACCGTTATATATGTTTCGTCGTCGCTGAGAACGCCGTCGTAAACATTAGAACCGATTGTTACGTTATATACGGTCTTTCCGTTCTCGTTTACTTCCCTGAAAAGACTACTCTTGATATAACTCATATTCGGACCTGTACTGTCAACGTCGCAATAGTCCGCCGAAGTCGTTATTTCGAATTTTTTAGCGTTATCGGGAAGAATTACAATCGAGTAAACGCCGTCAGATACGCTCCAAGTAAACGTTAAGTCTTTTCCGTCAACTTTCAAAACAAATTTCTTGTTTGTAAAGTCGGGAGAAACGGCTACCGCCTCTTGCGTTCCGTAAGCAATCATATAGGCTACGTTTCCGTTTTCAAAGTTTGCGGTTATCGTCAACTTCTTACCGCTTACCGCGTACTCGCCTGCAAGTTCGTACTGCTCTGCGCTGTACATTCCGTAGTTACCCTTAGCGTCTTTAACGATATAAGCAAGAATCTGAGTTCCGTTTATAGTCTGATCAATTTTAAGATCGCCGTTTTCAAGAGCGGTGTAACCGGTAAGTTTTTCGGTAACCTTTGAATAGGTGCCGCCATAAGTCAAAGACAATTCAACGTACGGAGTTCCGTCGCTTCCGAGAGCCAAGACGCCCTTAAACGTTGCCGTAGGAGCGTAATAACCGCTTCCGACTTTCATCGAGGCTTCAACGCCCGCATACTTCGCATTATCGCCAAAGTTAACGTTGGTCAACGTTTTAGCAACAAGGTCATATTCAAACGAACCGTCAGCCGTAGCAAATAACAACTTCTTTACTTCATGGAAGTATTTTGCAACGGTAACATTCTTGCCGTCATATTTCGTCTTGGCAAGATTGAATACTAATTCGTTAGTTCCCGCGTCGCTTTTCGCTACGTCGAACATAAACTCAAACACTTTACCGTTTATAGTGTTCTGATAAGCGTCGCCCGCGGCGTTTGTCTCTGCCTCGAAGAAAAATTCTTTCTCTGCCTCTTCAAGAGGTCTTATATAGCAAGTCGACGAATAAGAAGAACTTGCGTACGCGGTGTATTCAACGCCGTTCGCCGTAAATACAAGAATCGTAATATCATTTTTAACGCTGAGCGTATAATTAACTTCTTCGCCGTTGAAGGTGAGAATCATAACGCTTTCGCCGTTCGCTTTAACCTGCGATGCAAGTTTTATGGTATTGCCGAAGAGTTCGCTTTCTCTGTTTTCAAACGAATAGTAAGCGTAAGGATACAATTTAAGGTATCCGGAATCGTCGGTCTGAACGTAGTAAACAACTCCGTTAAATTCAACCTGCCAACCATATCCCGCCATGTTGTTCATCTTTGCTTCTTCGTTTCCGAATTTTATCGACAGGGCGGCTTTCTTACCGACTTTATCATAATAGAAGGAAACGTTGAACTCGGTAGCCGAACTGTCGTTGGCGTTAAGCTTAATATAGCCTTTACCTAAATACTTGAATGCGTTATCTTCAACGGCGATATATTTTGCCTCTCCCGAAGTAGCCGCGTCGGTATTCTTCAAAATGTAGAAGTTCGAAGAACTCCAAGAGGAAGTACTGCTTGCGAAAACAGGAACGATCTCACCGTTTACTACGACAAGTTTTTTAAGCATAACCGTAGTTCCGTTTTTGATACCCGCAACTTCAAACTCTAAGGATTTGCCGTTAGCGGTCAATCCGTTGTATTTTCCGTTGAACGCGTCAACGTCAAACGTCTCATCTCTTGTGTAGGCTTTCTGCTCAAATTCAAGTCTTGCCGTGCCGTTTTTAAGAATGAAGAATTGCGCTTTCTTGCCGCCTATAAGAATTACGGCAGAATCCTCATCCATGCTCTGTACCGTAAATCCTTCGGTGTTTGTATTGTTATAGCAAATTACGTCGGCATTGAAGTAAAGAACGTCGACAAGTTTACCGTTGTCGTCATACGATTTATAGAGTCCGTCATAAAGGAAGAACAGGGTCGGAACAAGGTTGAGGTTATAAGTAATTCCGTCGTTGTAGACCATCTTCATTTTGTCTGCTCTTATATCGAAACTCATTTGATAGAGTTTTCCGCCGACAGGAGTCGTGAACATCAATTTGCTGCTCGTTACGTTCGACGGGTATACTTCCGCTCCGTCATACGTTACTTTACCGTCGTTACCGACAAGGAATATTTTGTCCTTTGCGTCGGCAGCATATCTGAGTTCTACGCCTATGAATACGGAAAGATTGCCGTTTATATAAACTTCCGTGTTTTCACCCTCGGCAACCTTTACGGAAGCAAGGCTGTAAAATTCTACCGAATATTTCTTTCCGTTAAGTTCGCCCGTTACGGTAAGAAGTTTTCTGCCTTCCTTGCCGAACGAATATTTAAGGTTCGTAAGAGCGGTTCCGTTTAATTTAAGAACACCCTTAGCAAAAGTTAATTCGTTGTCGCCGTTTACGAACGTAGCGGACATATCGAAACCGTTTTCTTTTGAAGCAACGTCATCAGACAAATAATATTCTTCGCCGACCTTTACATAACGTTCGTCGCCATCGTATACAACATTGGTTTCGTTTCCGTCTCCGTCGGTAAACGTAAGAGTCATAACTCCGTTTTCTACGTTTATATCGTAAATTTTATAAGTCTGACCGTTGATTTCAAAACTATTTCCCGAATAAGAGGAAACGTATTTTATTTCCTTTCCGTCAGCGGAACGATAAGTCTTGGGACTATACAAACTGCCGGCAGGGAAAAGTTTGTCATACTTCTTGTAAACGTTGCCGTTAAACTTTGCCGTACCGTCAGCGTTGAATACCATATCCATGGTTTCACCGCTCTTAAAAGTCAACGTTGCGACAAGATTACCGTCTTCGTTTATTTTTAAAGTTACAACGTCTCCCTCAGTCTTCCCGAAAGTAAACGTTTTGCTAGTCGCTCCGTTTATCGCTTCTGCGGACAAGAATCTGACGTCATAAGAAGCGTATTCCATAAACGAAATCGTATTTTTCGTATCTATAGCGGTTGCGTTATCAAGGAAATATTTTCCGACGTAAGCAAGATAACTCTCGTTAAAGAACGCATTCGAGAAGGTATAATATCCGTTTTCGAACTTGAACTCTTTGTCTTTGCCGTTGTTGGAATTTATCGAAGCGTTAAATCTGACTGCTCCGTAATAATCCTCAGCCCAAAGGACGAGATTAACGCCGTTATATTTCATCGTTTCAGCGTTCGTCACGTTGAGCGTGTTGCCCTCTTTATCGACGAAATTGCCTGCGACGAAGTTCGCGATATAATTTTCAACGTCCGCTTTCTTTGCGAGTTGAATATCCTCTTCTATATCGTAGTTTGCCGCGTTTGTATATCCGAAGAGTTTTAACGTTTCAGTCGTCCCGTAGTAAGAACTGCTGTAATAATAGTATTCAAAGTGGTAATCCTCGCCTTCAACAAGAAGTTTACCCTTCGTTACGTCTTTTACACCCGCTTCGAAAGTCAAAGTAATGTTGAATTCCTGAGTTTCCTCCGCGCCGTAAGTCGTAAGGAGTTTCGCGGTGTTATTATCGAAATCGAATTCCACGGTGAAGTCGTCGACAAGCGTGGAGAATTCGCCCGAATAATATTTAAGCAAAGCGTCCTGACTTACGAAGAAGTAGTTTGCGTCGGAAGTCTTAACGGAAAGCATATCTCCGTTGATACCGAACGAAATTCCGTATTCCGAGGGAACGGTAAACGTGGGAAGTCCGCTTGCGTCTGTCGTTACGGTGTAATTAACGTTATAATTGTCAAACGCCAAAGTACCGCTCTTATCGTCTTTCTTCGCGAATACAGCCGAGGACAAAACGCCGTTGTTGACGGAAATCCAATTCACACGAGTATAATCGCTCGTAATCGTCCAAGAAACTTCATAACCGTTTACCGCAAAAGTATAGTTTGCATTCGGTTTAAAGAACGCTAACGCTTTATATTCGCCTACTTCTTTCGCCGTTGCCTTATAATCGCCGTCTTCGCTTCCTTCGAATCTATCGAATTCAACTCCCGCAGGAAGACTTGCCGCAGTTGCGTTAAGAGAAATATCTTTTCCGTTGTACATATAAACGGTATTTTCCCACCACAAATCGCTTGCAAGAAGTTGTTTCGGCGATATCGTAATCTTAGTCGAAACTTCGATCGTTTTATAATTTTTAAGGGTTATAGTAGCAACCGCCTCATATTCTCCGACGTTGACGGCGTTTTCGACTTCGGTCTTTACGCCTTCGCCTTCGAGAAGGTAATATTTCCAACTATAAGAAGCGTTACCGAGCAAGCCGCTCAAAACGGGAACTTTCTTGTTACCGTCGTATACAACGTTAAGCGCCTCGGCAGTAACAGTCGGAAATTCAAGAGCCTTCACGGTTACTTTTAACTTCGTTGTTTTACCGAACGCCGTAACTGTAAGTTCGTATTCGCCGATTTCGTTGAGTTTCGCCAAATCTTCGGGCAAAATCATATTCTCGGTAAGTTTTACTTTTTGCTCCGAGTTATCGGACAACTTCGCTACTACGTTAACGCCGAGAGTTTCGAAATTCAAAGTTTCGCCCGCGTTGATAGAAACTTCTGTTTTATCAAGCGTTATAGAAACGTAAGTAGGGTCTTCTTTGCTTTCATTCCCGCTATCGCTTTCAGCAGGTTGTTCGGTAGTCGAAGTCGGTTCCGAACTTTCGCTATTATTGTTTTTGTTACAGCCAACCGCAAACAACATTACGAATGACATAGCCAAAACTAAAAGCGTAAGCAACAATTTTTTCTTTTTCATTTTTTTGTTCTCCTTGTTATTTATTTAAAGATTATCCGCGTTTATCGCCGCGGAAGTCAGGGGATAACCCCAACCCTTTTTATTAAAGTTAAGAAAGTTTTTTCAGTTTGGAATAATCTATCTCGATATTCACTTCCTGCGAAGACGCAGTCGTAACAACCAATCCTCTGTCCTTTGCGATAACAAATCTTCCGTTCACGCCCTCAACAGGTCTTACGGTGAAGAGCGAGTTTCCGTCTTTATCTGTTGCAATAAGATAGGAAATGTTGCCGCCGTTATCGGTAACTACGACAAACGTTTCGGTTGCGTCGATTACTTCCTTTTTCGCAAACGTACCGTTAGAGGTAAGTTCGTAAGAGTATTTTTTATACGAGGTGTTACCGTAAACGTCTGCGGTAACTTCATATACGAGATTTCCGAAATCGTCGTATACGTTTACGACTTTATCGTCTCTGTCTTCGAATATCGCCGCAATGCTTCCGTACCACATACAGTCGCTGTCGTCCCCGTCGTAATATCTGAGAGTCGAGAACTTGTAAAGTACCCAAAAAGATTTCTTTATGCCTGTGGAATTGCCTTTATCGTCAAGTTTCTCGCCGTCGAATTTTATTTCGTAATATTTGCTTCCGTCTATAACGAACGAAGCATAATCGTCGTACGTTCCGATATATACGTCGTTGAAATCGTCGTCATGTTCATCGAAAAGGTACATATTTCCGAATCCGTCGGTCTTTACGGTGTAATAATACAACGTAGTACCGTAGAAACTTTCGACCAAAGCAAGCGTCATATCTTCGGAGTCAACGTAACGCGTAAATTTCTTAGCGTTACCGCTTTTATCGGTAAGATTAAACGAACCTCTGTTGTCTACGACTTCCGCTCTTCTCTCGTTATCGCCGCTACCGAATACCATATTTCCGTTTGCTTCGGTTACAAACGTTCCGAAAGAAACAAGTTCGCTATCGCCGTTATACTCGCGGTAATAACAATACTCGGCTTTACCCAATCCCTCGGGAGCAAGAATATAAACTCTTATCACCCCTCCGAGAGTAACGTCGGTAAACGCTTTATAACGCCAAGCATCGTCGGTTAAATCGCCCGAATTTTCGGGAAGAATGAACTGAACGCCCTTGTTTTCGGCATAAACCCATGTATACCAACCGTCGTCGTACGTTACGTTTACAAACTCATAACTATCGCTTCCGATCGTTACTTTAACGGTAAGATAATTGCCGTTTGAAGCCAATTTACCGAAAACCGCTTTACCCGTAAGATTAGAGACGGTTACGCCGTTAAGCGAAATATTCGAGAACGACACCTCGTAATCTTCGACTTTCCCGAATTTTGCCGCATCCTCAACGACGTTAGTCGCCGTATATGCGTTGTCGCCGATTTTAATTTCGGCATTTCCTATTCCGTCAAGATAGAATATATTGCTTTCGTTGTACGTCGATTTCACTTCAAAATAAGAATATTCGGGTTTTACGTCATACAACGGATCATCCCATTGAGAATAGGTGTCTTTGCTTTTTGCTATAAGTTCGATTTTCTTTATTTCGTTGAAGTTCGAATCGTAATAAGTTACGAAATACTCATTATCGTTTGATTCTTCGAACTCCATGTAGTACGTTCCCTCGGGATCGTCGAGCCATTTTACTTCTACCGTGCCCGCATTGCCGAGAACCACTTTACCGACCATAACCGCGCCGTATTTGTTTCTCGAAACGTAATAGGTGCCGACGTAATCCTTATCGAGGGCTCCCCAATATCTTTCATACGAAAGAGTCAGACTCGTATATTTCACCATGGGTAAAATATAAGTAAAACCGTTTACTTCATATTTAAACTCGTTGACTCGTAAGTATAAATCCAAAGGTTTACCCGAATAATCTACGAGTTCGGGGTGCCACAAATGAAGTATTCTCTGATTTGCGTAAAGCGGTTTCTTATGTTTACCGTATCTCTCCCCCTCGGCGGTCCTGTTGTATTCTTCTTCCGAAAGGAACTCGTAGTTCATCGGATAATACTCGCCGCAGGTCGCGCTGTACGTCGGCGTGGTACCGTTACCGTAATCGACGGAAGTTATAAACTGTTGATTTTTATCGGTTACGTTCACTACTCCGCCTTGCTCGAACTCGAATTTCGCCGCAAGTTCGCCGTTTTCGTTAAACCAATAAATGGGATCCGACAAAGGCTGAGGAGTAACGATTTTATCGCTGAGAGCGGGAAGAACGTCTTTATAATCGTCCACGCTGCTTGCGGGAACAAGAACGTTTATCTCGTCGTAAGTCGCTTCGTATATTATCGACGAACCGCTTGGAGCGTCTTTCGTCGTAATCGTATTGCAGAACGCATAATTTTCAACGGTCGGAACCGAATCGCTGCTGAAAACAACCTGCGAAAGCGACATACAGTTAGCAAACGCTCTCGCTCTTATCGTCTTGATATTCGCTCCGAACGTGACCTTATAAAGAGCCATGTTCGCGTAGAACGCCTGTTCGCCGATTTCCGTCAGCGAATCGGGCAGAACGAGTTCGTCGTTAACCATATTGTAGAAAAACGCGTTTCTACCGATCTTTTTGAGTTTATTGCCGAATTCCAAATCCTGTATAAGCGCGCAGTATGAAAACGCTTCTTCTCCGATCTCTACGGCGTTTTCCAACTTCGGGATTTCCATAAGATTGCTGAACGGATAAGGATAATCGATGAGAGTCGCCACATAATTTTTATTGCTTTCGCCATAAGGATAAATTTCCTTTACGGACGACTCGTAATTTCCGTAATATGCGGTAAATGCGTTCTTTCCGAACGTTTCTACGCTCGAAAGCCAATCGAATTTCGCGTAAACGCCGAGACCCGTATCTCTGCCGAGATATACGCAGTTCATAAACGCTTTGCTGCCAACCGTTTTAACGTCGTCCGAATAGACGAACGTAACGTTTTCAAGGCTATACGCAGAATAGAACGCGCCTTCGGGTATTTCTTCCACTCTGTCGGTTACGACAAGAGTTTTGAAACTCTCGGGAATTAAAAGCGTTTCGAGATGAATATCTCCCATATACAACTGATTATTCAGTCTGTACGCCGCAAAAGAGAACGTGTTGTCCTCGTATTTGTCCGCGCCGAAAATATACGCAAGAAATCTGTTTGAAGTTCTCGAACCGCCGATAAACGGGACGTTTAAGGTCTCAAGTTTTTTACAACCGGAAAACGCGCCTTTACCTATCGACGTGTAAACGTTCGGAACGGTTACTTTAGTAATCTTCTCGTTGCCTTTAAACGCTTCGGCGGCAACTTCGGTTGCTCCGTACGGAAGAGTTATTTCGGCTTTGCTGCCGTTGTAACCTTTAACGACGCCGTTTTCTACAACGAAGTCGGCAATATCTTCGATTTCGTATACCGCGTAAAGCGTAACCTTACCGCCTTTTTCGGCGAGGTTTTTTACTTTATTTTTCTCGGGGTCGGAAACGACGTATTTCGGGTCGCCGCCTTTCGTTTCGGAATAACCAACCAAAGAAGTACCCGTCGGAGAGACCGAAGGCAGTTTTTCGTTTACCCCTCTTCTCACCTCGTAAGAATAACTCCCGACTTCTCCGAAATCGAGTTTGAGAGAATAGGTCTGATAAGCAAGTTTATAATAGAGCGTAACGTTTTCGGACGGTACGGTCGTTTTATCATACTTCACGCTATAAGTCGAATCGGTCCAATACCCTTCGAAGTCTTTATCTTCCTCTTCGACTTTGGGAAGTTCCGCACCGATTTTACAATTTATTCTTGTAACCTCATACGTTTCGCTCACCAAAGAAACGGTCACTTCGTCCTTTTCGGGTAATACGCTTACCGACTCGTTTGCGGAATCCGCCGAATTGCTTTCGGAATCGTTTCTCTTTTTACAAGAAGCGAAAAAGAGCGCTCCGCATACCACGACGCAGACCAAAAGCAAAATCTCCGCTAATCTAAAAATTTTATTTCTCATATCGTTCCTCATGTATCGTTCCGCTCGTTTTTAACATAGCGTATACGAAAATCTATATGTATTTCGACTTTTTGATGTATAATATTCAAACTCGCCCGTTCTCTTAATTTGAGCAAAACTCGGCATATTACCATATACTACACTTACAATGAGTATACATTTTCTGACCTTTTTTGTCAAATAAAATTTAGCGAGGAGATAAAATATTTTCTTATATCTCCCCTCAGTTTTTTAAATACTTATTGAATTTAGTTATATCAAGAAAAAAAAGCCGTTTTATTTTTTACGAAATAAATGAATAAATTTATAAATTTATGCATAAAAATGCTTAAAAATGAAAAAATTATAAAACTTTCGATAAAAACTCTTTCAACCGCTCGTCTTGCGGGTCGCCGAATATTTTTTCGGGTTCGCCCGATTCTTTTATAACTCCGTCAGCCATAAATACGACTTTCGACGCAACTTCCCTCGCAAAACCTATTTCGTGAGTTACTACGACCATGGTCATTCCGCCGTTCGCAAGTTCTTTCATGAGTTCCAAAACTTCGGCGACCATTTCGGGGTCGAGAGCGGAAGTCGGTTCATCGAACAATATCACGTCGGGATTCATCATAAGAGACCGCACTATAGCGATTCGCTGTTTTTGTCCGCCCGAAAGAGTATTCGGATATTCGTCCGCTTTATCCTGCAAGTCTATTCTTTTCAGAAGTTCAAACGCATTCTCCATCGCCTCTTCTTTCGTCTTGATTCCGAGTTTTACGGGCGCGAGAGTCATATTGTCTATAACTTTCAGATTGTTGAACAAATTGAAGTGCTGAAAAACCATTCCGATTTTTCTTCTCGTAACGTTAATATCCTGAAAATTCGACTTATAGAAGGACTTAACCGCTTTGTTGAAGTCCGCGCCTTCGTTCTTTTTCAATAAATCGTTGATTTTGATTTCCTTTACCGCTTCGAAATCGTCTATCCCTTTTTCGACCATTTTTGCGTATGTTTTCGATTTTCTTACAATATCGAAATGCAGATAAGGATCCACAGGCGTTAAAAGTTTACCCTCGAACCAGACCTCGCCGTAAGTAGGTTTTTCAAGCAGATTCATACACCTTAAACAGGTGGATTTGCCGCCTCCCGACGGTCCTATAACGGCGATTTTCTCGCCTTTCTTTATATCGAGCGAGACTCCGTTCAAAACGTTTAAATCTCCGAAGTTTTTAAATACGTTGTTGATTTTAAGAAACGAGTTCTTGCAAATTTCGGTTTCGTCAACCATCGAAATTTTATTTTCGTTCACTTGTTCTGAGCCTCCTTTCAAGTAATTTTACGACCCCCGACAAGGCGAGCGTAATAACGAGATACGTCGCCGCGAGAATAAGATACGGCACGACAAACTCGTAAGTTCCGCTTCCGATAAGTTGGAACGCGTTAGTCAAATCGACTACCGCTATAAAACTTACGACCGAAGTATCTTTTACAAGGGCTATAATCTCGTTGCCGAGCGTAGGAAGAATATTTTTGAAAGCCTGCGGTAAGACTATTTTCAACATAGTCATACAATAGCCGAGACCGAGACTTCTCCCCGCTTCCGCCTGCCCTTTATCGACCGATAGTATGCCGCTTCGCATAATTTCCGAAACGTACGCTCCGCTGTTCATACCGAAAGTAACGATTGCGACGACGAGTTTGTCGATTTTAAGACCTATAAGCGGAAAAAGAACGTAATAAACGAGCAGAAGTTGAACGATTATAGGCGTTCCTCTGAAAAATATAACGTACACGTCGCCGATTTTCGAAATAATACGACAGGTCTTGCTCTGTTCGCCTGCAACTTTAACCGAAGCGATTACAAGACCTATGACTATACCTATCAAAAAACCGAAAAAAGCGATTTTTAGCGTTGCCGATAATCCCGACAACGCTATTTTATAACCTTCGTTGGTTATGAAAGATTTTATAAATTTATCCCACTTGCTCATTTCGACCTCAAGCGTTATACGACGCAACGAGAGCGTTTGCCGTTTCTTTATCCACGACTACGAAAGCAAGATTTCCGTTAAGCATATCCGCAACCGCCTGAGAAGCCCCCGCGTAAGCGTTGAATTTCAAGTTCTTGAAACCGCTGAAACCGAAATCTTCGCTACCCTCTATATAGAATTGAGAGGTAGTTCCTTTTTGTCCTCCGCATTTCGCGGCGTTTCCGCTGAGTTTCGCAAGTTTATCTTCAACCTGCTTAGCCGTTGTAAGTCCGTCGAAAGTCTTATCGCTTTCTTTTACGACAAGCATTTGAGTTGCCCCAAAGTACGCGTCTGAAAAATCAACCGATTTCTGTCTCTCAGGCGTAATCGTAAGTCCCGCGATACCGATATCGTAAGTATCAACAGTGGAAACCGACGTAACTACCGCTTCAAACTGCATATTTACGACAACAAGCGTTTTATTGAGATATGTAGCGAGAAGTTTCGCAATCTCCATATCTATACCCGCGATTTTATTGCCTATCATATACTCGAACGGGGCAAATTCAAGGTTTGTGGCAACGACAAGTTCGTTGTCCGCTCCGCTCGGATTGGTTTTTATCGTATCGTCCCCGAATTTCGACGAATCGTTGAGCTTGACGTTTTCAGCCGTATACTTTGCAAATATAGCGTCGATATCGGCTTTCTTATCCTTTAAAAAAGCGTTGACGGAATTTTTGAGTTCGGTATCGCCTTTTTTTACGGCGAACGCGTATTCCTCGCTCGAAAGCGATACGGGAACGACCTTTATTTTAGACTCTTTGTTTTTACAACCGCTGAAAGCAAAACATGCGACTAAAACAGTAACAACACTCAACAAAAGCGTAATGATTTTTTTCATAAGTAACTCCTTTATTTTTTAACTAACGCAGGAGAGTATACTCTTTTAAAAATTTTTCGTCAAGCATTTATACGCATATTTTTAAAAATATTTGAATATTTTTTAACTTTATACAGTATTTATGCATTTATACGCAATTTTATTCATTTTAGGCAATAAAAAAGTCCGACGAGCGGACTTTTGATTATTTATTGAGTTTATTTTATCGCAAGCGTATTGAGGAATTTTCTGAAAGCGAGCGTTCCGACTTCGTCTTTCTTGAACACAGCCGTATTTTCGAGTATGTGAACGCACGTTTCGTTTATTCTCTTTCGGATAATTTCCAACGCCTCGTCTCTCTCCGTTACGCTCGGATTGTCTTTGAGGAGTTCTTTTATCATATTCCTGTGCACGTAAAGGGAATCCTCGGGTTTTAAATCATCCGCGTTAAACTTGACGTTTCCGCATAAAATATCGGCGATTTCTTCAATCTGGCGTTTAAGTCTGCCGGGAAGAATGTAAAGACCCATCGCCTCTATAAGACCTATACCCTCTTTCTTTATGTTGTGATATTCGGGATGAGCGTGGAACACGCCGTCGGGGAAAATCTCGGTCGTATAGTTATTTCTAAGTATTATTTCGAGACAGAATTTATTGTCCGAAAGGTATCTTGCGACGGGGGTGCAGGAATTGTGCCTCTCCTCTATTCCGTTTACTATACCTACGCTTTCGTCCGAATATTTTTTCCACGCCTCCACTATATCTCCGCCGAGTTCGGCGATAGTGTTTTTGTTGTAACCCGTGAGCCTTATCGCCGAGTTATACCAGTTGAGAATGGATATTTCGACGTCGGGGAACTTTTCGCTCGACAGGACGTAAAGAGGTTTCGCCTTATGCATGGGCATCGTGTGTTTGCCGCCCTGATAATGTTCGTGATTTAATATAGACCCGCCGACGATAGGCAAATCGGAATTGCTGCCTATAAAATAATTCGGCAACACGTCGATAAAATCAAACAATTTGAGTATAGTCTGTCTCGTCATCTGCATAGGCGTGTGCTTTTTATTGAACACTATGCAATGCTCGTTGAAGTAGGCGTAAGGCGAATACTGCAAAAACCACTCTTCGCCGCACAAATTCAAAGACACCGTCCTCAGATTCGCTCTCGGGGGGTGATTGTAGTTTCCGAGATATCCTTCGTTCTCCTTGCAAAGAGGACATTTAGGATATTTTTTCGCTCCCGGATCGGCTTTTACGAGTTTCGCTATATCTTTGTTGTCTTTTTCGGGTTTGCTGAGATTTATAGTAATTTCAAGAACGTTGTCGCCGTCCTTATATTCCCACAAAAGGTTTCTCGATATAGCCGTCTTTTGTATGTAATTGTTCTTTACGCTGAGATTATACAGATAGTCGCAAGCCGCCTGCGCGCCCATTTTCTCTTTCAGATAGTTGAAAGTAGTGTTTATTTCGGACGGCTTCTGAGTGAGTACGCCGAAAATAAACGAAGCGAAAAGAGTCGCCTGCGTTTCGTCGTCCGCAATACCTGCCTCGACCGAATAATCGATAAGTTCGCCGAAAAGAACGTCGGGTACGGACATTTCTTTGATAAAGCCGAGATTCGGAACTTTATCCATAGGCGACGATATTCTCATCATCGACATCAAGGTGTTACGCATATATATCTCGTCGGAATCGCCGAGATACAAAAACGCTTTCGCATACGCTATAAGTTTTTCAATTAAAAATTTTCCGTCAACCATAGTGAGTATATTATATCACCGCTTATTATTTTTATCAAGAAAAATCGGCGAAAATTGTTTTATTTTTGTTCGCTGTTTTCGATTTTCTTCTTTTTCGTTTTACGTTTTGAAAACAGAGATTTAAAATACTTCTCTATTTTCTCCCCGTGTTTGTATATAACGTAACACATTGCCGCGACCGCGACGAAAATTATCGCCCAAATAAGTATTCCCCACCATGTGTTGTACGGTATAAGACTACCGTTTACCGAGTAAGACGACACGACTATGTTTATTACCCTAGTTATAGTTATCATAACGAGATAATAAGGAACTCTCATAGTCGAAAGTCCCGCGACGAAACACAATACGTCGTCGGGGAAAAACGGGAACAGGAACATAAACGTAAGTATTACGGTATCTTTTCCCTTGACGAGTTTCAGTCCTTTATCGAGATTTTCCTCGCCGACAAGCCAACTTGCGACCTTATATCCGAATACTCTTCCGATAAAAAAAGCGACTATCGAAGCGGAAACGATGCCTATTATGCTATAAAGCGAACCGTAGAAAGGTCCGAAAAGGGCAACGCCCGCGCTTATCGTGATAAACCCCGGGATAGGAAGAGCGACAACTTGCAAAAACTGAATTAAAATGAAAATCGGAACGGTAAACGCGCCGTAACTCGCAACGTAGTCGCGTAGTTTTTCAATGCTGTCTATTTTATCCCACAGCCCCGTGACTTTTACGACGTACAACCCCGCCAACGCGAACGCTATCAACGACAGGGTTAAAATAGTGATTTTATATACGAATTTTTTATCGGTAAGTTGGCAAATGAGCGAAACTATCGTAACGAGACTGATAAGAATAGTTACTAATATTTCGAGAAGCGTTTTATGCTTTACAAGAAAAAAAATACCCGTAGCGTCCATATACATAAACGCGAACGCGACGGAAGCCGCTCCGAGTAATACTATGACGGAACAAGACAGTACCGTTTTCAATGTGTTTTTGACTTCTGTTTTCATACTATTAGTATATTATTTTTATCAAAGAATATTTTTAGACTTTAAAATTTAATTTTTGACAGACTATCAACCGCAAATGTTACCGAATCGCGTCTCCCCTGCCACAAAAAAAGAGGCTATGCAGCCTCTTTTCTCTGTGGCAGGGGAGACGCGATTCGAACACGCAACCTACGGTTTTGGAGACCGCTACTCTACCGTTGAGCCACTCCCCT
>CAKQKW010000003.1:0-154077 GCA_934249325.1 uncultured Clostridia bacterium | reverse complement strand
TCGTCGTTTGTTTCAATTCATTTCCTTCTATTCAGTTTTTAATCTTCGTCGGCAAACTTCCGTTTGCCATGAGCGCCGTCTCACGACAGCCTACACATCATACCACATTGCCCTATCGCTTGTCAAGCATTTTTTCAACATTTTTCAATGTTTTTTAAAATTTTTTGACCGACCGAACAGCGTCGTTTTTTGTAAGCCCTCACCTGAGTGGCTCGCATATCTTACCACTTTACATTTGTGTTTGTCAACTGTTTTTCACGAGTTTTTTGAAAAAAAATTTAAAATATTTTTTCACCGCTTTTCCCGTATTTTTCGACGTTTTTGATTATCGACTAAATGTTCAGAGCGAACGTTTTTCAGACACTACATATTGTGTTTTGCAAACGTTTTACGGGACGTTTTTTCGGGACGCCGAGGGCGTCGTCCCCTACGGCTGTAAAACAACGTGCCGACCTTCCGTTTTGCGGGATGTCGAGGGCGCCGTCTCATACGTTTTTTCGGGACGTCGAGGGCGCCGTCCCCTACGGCTGTAAAACAACGTGCCGACCTTCCGTTTTGCGGGACGTCGAGGGCGCCGTCCCCTACGGCTGTAAAACAACGTGCCGACAGACAAATATGACTTCCGTTTTGCGGGACGTCGCCTTAAAGTCGCCGTCCCCTACGATTGTAAAAAAACTTGCCGATAGGCAAATATAACTACGCGAAGCGTAATATCACTTGCCGCAAAACAAATATAAAATCGCAAAGTAAAAGGCGAGCGGAAACATTCGCGTTTCCGCTCGCCTCGATCTATTCGTTTTCATTCCTTATTACATATTATATATAAACGTCGGAGACTATCTCTCCTTCGTTATTATATAATAGGAAACACTATCCCTCGACGGGAATTATTTGTTCATTGCCTTTTCGACCGCAACCGCAACCGCTACCGTCGCGCCGACCATCGGGTTGTTACCCATACCGATAAGACCCATCATTTCGACGTGAGCCGGTACGGACGAAGAACCTGCGAACTGAGCGTCCGAGTGCATTCTGCCCATAGTATCGGTCATACCGTAAGAGGACGGTCCCGCAGCCATATTGTCGGGGTGGAGCGTTCTGCCCGTGCCGCCGCCGGAAGCAACCGAGAAATATTTCTTGCCGTTTTCTACGCACCATTTTTTGTAAGTGCCTGCAACGGGGTGCTGGAATCTCGTCGGGTTGGTCGAGTTACCCGTAATGGATACCATTACGTTTTCGAGTTTCATTATCGCTACGCCTTCGGGAACGTTGTCCGCGCCGTAACATTTAACTTTCGCTCTCGGTCCGTCCGAATACGCTTTCTCGTAAACGACCGTGACCTTTTCCGTGTACGGGTCGAAAGTAGTTTCAACGTAAGTGAAGCCGTTGATTCTCGAAATAATCATAGCCGCGTCTTTGCCGAGACCGTTAAGAATAACTCTTAAAGGTTTGGTTCTTACCGTATTTGCGTTAAGAGCAATCTTAATCGCGCCCTCCGCAGCGGCGAACGACTCGTGTCCTGCCAAGAAGCAGAAGCAATCGGTATCGTCCGAAAGGAGCATTGCGCCGAGGTTGCCGTGTCCGAGACCGACTTTTCTGTTATCCGCAACAGAACCCGGAATACAGAACGACTGAAGTCCTACGCCGATTTTGGTAGCGGCGTCGGCAGCCTTTTTAACGCCGCTCTTAATAGCGATAGCCGCGCCAACGGTGTACGCCCATACGGCGTTCTCGAAGCAAATCGGCTGAGTGCTTCTTACGATGTCGTCGCAATCTACGCCCTTGTCAAGGCAGATTTTTTTACATTCTTCGACGGAAGAGATGCCGTATTCTTTCAAAACGGCGTTGATTTTATCTATTCTTCTTTCATATCCTTCAAATAAAGCCATTTTCGTCTCCTCCTTATTCTTTTCTCGGGTCTATATATTTGTAAGCGTTCTCGAATCTGCCGTAGTGACCCTTAGCCTTTTCGTACGCTTCGTTCGGCGAGAGACCTTTCTTGATGAAATCGGTCATTTTACCGAGCGAAATAAACTCGTAACCGATAACCTGCATATCTTCGTCGAGAGCCATTCTGGTAACGTAGCCCTCAGCCATTTCGAGGTATCTCGTACCCTTTTCTTTCGTGCCGTACATAGTGCCGACCTGCGAACGAAGTCCTTTGCCGAGGTCTTCGAGACCCGCGCCGATAACGAGACCGTCGTCCGAATACGCCGATTGAGTACGACCGTAAACTATTTGCAGGAAAAGTTCTCTCATAGCGGTGTTAATGGCGTCGCATACGAGGTCGGTGTTGAGGGCTTCGAGAATGGTCTTGCCGGGAAGAATCTCGGAAGCCATAGCGGCGGAATGGGTCATACCCGAACAGCCGATAGTCTCGACAAGAGCCTCTTCGATAACGCCTTTTTTAACGTTGAGCGAAAGTTTGCACGCGCCTTGCTGCGGAGCGCACCAACCCACGCCGTGAGTGAAGCCGCTTATGTCGGTAATCTGCTTCGCCTCGACCCAAAGTCCCTCTTCGGGAATGGGCGCCGGACCGTGTTTAGGTCCTTTGGCAACGCATACCATATCCTTTACTTCGTTTGAATATTGCATAAATATTCCTCCAAAAATGATTTCTGATTCATTATAGCACAAAAAAACGCAATTTACAATCGTTATTTGAAAAAATTACGAGAAAAATTTGACGCTTGTCCGAAGCGGCGAAGTCGTTACCTCTACCACTTGCCGATAGGCAAATATAACTTGTTTATCCCCTATCGTTTATCCTCTATCGGCGGCTATGCCGCCACTCTCCCCACGGAGCGTGCCCCTTTTGTCGCTTTGCGACATTTTCCCCGTTTCATCGGGGAAATCTACCCCGAAGGAGGAAGCGAGAGGTTTCGTTTTTCAATCTGCTCCGAAAAAGGAAACGACGTATATCGTATAAATTTGCTCGTCACCGCAAGGCAAGTATAACCGCCGTCAGGCAATATAACTTTGCTGAGCAAAATATAACTTCCGTTTTTCGGGACGTCGAGGGCGCCGTCCCCTACGATTTCACTCAACACTTGCCGACAGGCAAATATAACTTTGCAAAGCAAAATATCACTGCCGACAGGCAAATATAACTTCTCTTACTCCGCGACACTCGACAGAATATCTTCGTACGTCGGGAACGCCCAGTCGTCTTTTCCTACCAGCGTTTCCATTTCGTCGGCGGACTTTCTCAGTTTCTCCGAATCGGGAATTATTACATCTCTCAAGTATTCCGCGTGAGCGAGCATATCGTCTTTACTTCCGACTTTCTTAAAGTCGTTTTCGAGTTTCTCCGTTTCCTTTAAAAGTTTGCAAAGCAACTTGTCAAGTCTGCCTATAAGTCGATTATCCGCAGATTTCGCTATATCAATACCTATCGAGACCTTAGCCGAAAGTCCGTTTGCGAGAACGTCGGAATATTTAATCGCGGCAGGAAGAATCTCCCTTCTCGCCATCTTGATCATAGTCTTGATCTCGACCTCGACTTTCTTGATATAGTCGTCGAGAAGAATTCCGTATCTGCTGCGCATTTCCGTTTCGGAAAGCACGTTGTGGCGCGTAAACAACGCCACGTTCTTTTCGTCGAGATAATGAGGAAGAGCGTCGGCGGTCGTTCTGTAATTCAGAAGTCCTCTTCTCGTCGCCTCTTCGAGCCATTCGTCCGAATAGTTGTTGCCGTTGAACACTATTCTCTTATGTTCTTTGAAATTTTTGGCGATAATCGAGGTTACGGTCTTTAAAACGTCGGAAGATTTTTCAAGTTCGTCCGCAAATCCTTCGAGAGCGTCCGCAACTATCGTGTTTATAATTATGTTCGGGCAAGCGATAGACATATCCGAGCCGACCATTCGGAATTCGAATTTATTTCCCGTGAACGCGAACGGCGAAGTTCTGTTTCTGTCCGTCTTGTCTTTGTTTATCTTGGGGATAATGCCGCCTGCGAGTTTAAGTTCTTCGCTCTTCATCTCGACGTATTTCGCCCCGCGCTCTATCGCCGTAAGTATACTTTCGAGTTCTTCGCCGATAAACATGGAAACTACCGCCGGAGGCGCTTCGTTCGCGCCGAGTCTGTGGTCGTTTCCTGCGGAAGCGACGGATATTCTGAGCAGATCCTGATACTTGTCCACAGCGACTATAACCGCAGTCAGAAACAGTAAAAATTCGGGGTTGTTTTCGGGGTGTTCGCCCGGTTCGAGCAGGTTTTTGCCCGTATCCGTCGATATAGACCAGTTGTTGTGTTTTCCGCTGCCGTTTATTCCGTCAAACGGTTTCTCGTGAAGCAAACACACCATATCGTGACGGGTAGCAACCGATTTCATAACGGACATAACTATCTGATTATGGTCGAGGGCGTCGTTCGCAGGCGTATAAACGCAAGCGAGTTCGTGCTGAGCGGGCGCAACCTCGTTGTGTTTCGTCTTGGCGTACACGCCGAGTTTCCAAAGTTCCTCGTCGAGATCCGCCATATACTCGCGCACTCTTCTCTTGATTTTTCCGAAATAATGGTCGTCGAGTTCCTGCCCCTTAGGCGGATTCGCTCCGAAAAGAGTTCTGCCGCAAGTTTCGAGGTCGAGTCTCTTCTCGTAAACCGATTTGTCTATAAGGAAATACTCCTGCTCCGCTCCGACCGTCGGAACGACTTTCTTGACGTCCTTCTCGCCGAAGAGTTTAAGTATTCTGAGCGTCTGGGTATTAAGGGCGTCGATACTCTTTAAAAGGGGCGTTTTCTTATCGAGCGACTCGCCGCCGTAAGAACAGAATACCGTCGGAATATAAAGCGAACCGTCTTTGACGAACGCTTTTGACGACGGGTCCCACGCCGTGTAGCCTCTCGCCTCGAAGGTGGAACGAAGTCCGCCGCTCGGGAAACTCGAAGCGTCGGGTTCGCCTTTAACAAGGGCTTTGCCCGAAAATTTGGTAATCGCTCCGCCCTTGCCGTCGGGTTCTATGAACGCTTCGTGTTTTTCGGCGGTAACGCCCGTCATAGGCTGAAACCAATGCGTGTAATGAGTCGCTCCCTTTTCCATCGCCCAGCCCATCATCGCTTTAGCGACTTCGTCCGCCGTGGAAAGCCCGAGAGGGGCTCCGTCTTCCAACGTCTTTTTATAATCGTCGTACGCCTTATCCGAGATGCGTTTTTTCATTTCCTCGTCGGTAAAGACGTCGTTTGCAAATAATTCTAAAGGGTTTTTATCCATATTTTTCCTCGCGTAAAATGTAAATTTATTCAAGACAAGACTTTATAAAGCCTTTAAATAGCGGGTGCGCTCTGTTCGGACGGGATTTAAACTCCGGATGGAACTGCGCCCCCAAAAAGAACTTGTCGCCCTTCAATTCTACCGTTTCGACTATTCTGCCGTCGGGCGATATTCCCGACAGAACAAGTCCCGCGTCGGAAAGTCGCTGTCGGAACTCGTTGTTGAATTCGTATCTGTGGCGGTGTCTCTCCGCTATGTGTTCTTCGCCGTAACACTCGTAAAGGGTCGTGCCTTTCTTTACGTCGCACGGATAACTGCCGAGTCTCATCGTGCCGCCTTTCGGAATTACTCCCTGCTGGTCGGGCATAAGGTCTATTACTTTATATTTCGCGTTTTCGTCGAACTCGCCCGAAATCGCGCCGTCTAAGCCCGCTACGTTGCGCGCGAACTCCATTACCATTATCTGCATACCGAGGCATATTCCGAAATACGGAATATCGTGTTCTCTCGCGTATCTGCAAGTTTCCACCATTCCCTCGATTCCCCTCGAACCGAAGCCTCCCGGAACGATTATTCCGTCCACGTTGCCGAAAAATTCGTCCGCAGTACCTTCGTCCACTTCTTCGCTGTCAACCCATTTGATATCGACGTAGCAGCCGTTTTCGTAACCTGCCGAGTACAACGCCTCGACTACCGAAAGATAGGAATCGTGAAGTTTGACGTACTTACCGACCAAAGCGACCGTAACTCTCTTTTTCCTGCCGTTTATTCTCTTTATGAGGTCTTTCCACGGTTTCAAATCGAGTTTGCCGCGAAGTTTGAGTTCTCTACAAACGACCGTATCGAGTCCGTTTTTATGCAACATAATAGGGGTCTGATACAGGCAGTCCATAGTCACGTCGGAAATTACGCAGTCGGGTTTTACGTTGCAAAAAAGGGCGATTTTCTTTCTTAAATCGTCGCCTATATCGCCGTCCGAACGGGTTACTATCACGTCGGGGTGAATTCCGAGCGATTGAAGTTCCTTGACGCTGTGCTGAGTGGGTTTCGTCTTGTATTCGTCCGAACCCGAAACGTAAGGAACGAGACAGACGTGGATAAACAGGCAATTTTCTCTGCCCACGTCCGTGGAATACTGCCTTATCGCCTCTAAGAAATGAGCGGATTCTATATCGCCTATCGTGCCGCCTATTTCGGTGATTACCACGTCGGCTTTGGTTACTTCGGCGTTCTTGCGTATGAAATTTTTGGTCTCGTTGGTAACGTGAGGGATAATCTGAACGGTCTGACCGAGATATTCGCCCCTGCGTTCCTTTTCGATTACTTTTGAGAATACCTTTCCCGAAGTAAGATTGGAATACTTGTTGAGATTTTCGTCTATAAATCTCTCGTAGTGACCGAGGTCGAGGTCGGTCTCCGCGCCGTCGTCCGTAACGTAAACCTCGCCGTGCTGAATGGGGTTCATAGTGCCGGGGTCAACGTTCATATAAGGGTCGAATTTCTGCGCCGCCACCTTATAGCCCCTGAGTTTTAAAAGTCTGCCGAGAGACGCCGCGACTATGCCTTTACCGAGTCCCGAAACGACTCCTCCCGTAACGAAAACGTATTTTGTCATAACTCCTCTTGTGTTTGTCGAAGCTCTTTTCGCCTCGAAAAATTCGCCCGTTAGATTACCCTTGACGAATTTTAGCATTTTTTTATCACAATTACCGTCTTAAACAGCAATAATTGCCGCTTTCGGAGACTTATAAAATCAAAAAGGGCGTTTTTTTTTAGAAACCCGAAAGTTCCTAAAAAAATTCGCCCCGAAAGCCGTATTCAAAAAACGTTAATTATGATACTACGCGGCGAATAAAAAGTCAAACGATTTTAACGACTTTTCGAGAACAATTTTAAAAATTTTTCAAAGTGATTTTCAGAGGTTTCCGTTCTTGAAAATGCAAACGTTTTAAGACTATCGGGACGTCGGGGCGCCGTCCCCTACGGTTTCGCTCAACACTTGCCACAAGGCAAATATAACCGCCGCAAGCGATATAATTTATCGATAAATAAATATAACTTTGGAAAGCAAAACATAACTCAACTCGCTTTCCCCTGTCTATAACTTGCTTTCCCCTCTGGGGCAGGCTCTCCCGTGACGGGAGAGGTGGCAGACGAAGTCTGACGGAGAGGGGGCGTCCGCCGCCGAGGCGAAGTGGCTTGGCAAAATGAGCGTAAGCGAGATTTTGACGATAGGGGATAAAAAATGCAAAGCGAAACGCAGCAGTGATTTATTGCCCCCTTCCGTCTCGGCTTGTTTTCTACTCGCCGAGCCACCTTCCCCGAAGGAGACGGCGAGAAGGCGATGCGGTTTTGTTCAATGCTTACCACAAGGCAAGTCGTTTTTCAGCCGTAGGGGACGACGCCCCGGCGTCCCGCATCAAAAAACTTTTAGATACTCGCATCGGTTTTTAAAAACAAATGCGGGCTGTCCCGTGTTTTTGAAAAAACACGGGACAGCCCACTTATATATTATTTCGTTCCGAATATTCTGTCGCCTGCGTCGCCGAGTCCGGGAAGAATATATCCGTTCTCGTTCAAGCATCTGTCGAGCGTAGAAACGTATATCTCTACGTCGGGGTGTTCCGAATGTACTTTCTCTATTCCTTCGGGCGCACCGATTATCGCAAGGAACTTGATATGCTTGCAGCCGCGCTTTTTCAAAAGCGTTATCGCGTCGCACGCGCTGCCGCCCGTCGCAAGCATCGGGTCTACGAGCATAACGACTTTTTCGTCGATACCTACGGGAAGTTTACAGTAGTACTCCTGCGGCTCCAACGTTTCTTCGTTGCGGTACATACCGATATGTCCGACTTTTGCCGCAGGGAAAAGCGTGAGTATTCCGTCAACCATTCCGAGTCCCGCTCTTAAAATGGGAACTATCGCTATCGAATTTTCTTTAACGATCGTCTGTTCGACCGTTTCGAGCGGCGTTTCGACCATGATATTCTGAGTGGGAACGTCTTTGAATGCCTCGAACGCCATAAGCGTGGCAATTTCGCTTATTACTTCTCTGAACTGCTTCGTCGAAGTGTCTTTATCCCTTATTATCGCGACTTTATGGCGAATAAGCGGGTGGTCTAAAATGTGTACGTTGGGATAGTTATTCATCTTTGATTTCCTCTTTATTTATTATTTTCGGACAAAAACCTGCTTTAATCTTGCGTTTTTGAATCCGATATGTTACAATTAACTCACATTCGATAGGAGTTATACGCATGAAAAAAATTCTTGTAAGCGCGTGCCTTTACGGCAACGTATGCCGATATAAAGGCGATAGTTGTTACAACGAAAAAGTCGCAAAACTCGGCAAAGACAACGTCTTGATACCCGTCTGCCCCGAACAACTCGGCGGACTGCCCACTCCCCGTCACCCTGCCGAAAGGGTCGGAGACAAGATTGTTTCCGACGTCGGAGTCGACGTGACCGAAGAATATACGAGGGGCGCGAAAATCGCCGTTCGGGTTGCGAAAGACAACGCTGTCGATTATTGTATTCTCAAAGCCAACAGCCCGTCTTGCGGTAAAGGCGTTATTTACGACGGCACGTTTACGGGCGGCAAAAAACAAGGAAACGGACTTACCGCCGAAATGCTTATGGCGGAAGGCTTCGAAGTTTTCACCGAGGACGAAATTTAATTCGTCCTTTTTTTTGCCGTTTTATTTATCCGAGGTTTTTATTTGGTGCCGAATATTCTGTCGCCCGCGTCGCCGAACGCCGTAACTATATATCCGTGTTCGTTAAGCGGAGCGTCTGCGTAATGAGCGACGTAAATCTGTACGTCGGGGTGAGCGGTCGCAACCCTCTTTATCCCCTCGGGAGCGGCTATGAGCGAAAGGAGTTTAATCTTCTTATATCCCCTTTCCTTAATGAAGTCGATCGCCGCTTTCGCGCTGCCGCCCGTTGCGAGAGCGGGGTCTACTACTATACACGTTCCGTCTATGCAATCCTTCGGAAGTTTGCAGTAATATTCGTGCGGCTCCAACGTTTCTTCGTCGCGGTACAAGCCTATATGACCTATTTTAGCCGTCGGGAAAAGCGCGGTAAGACCGTCTACCATTCCGAGTCCCGCCCTTAAAATGGGGACGATCGCGATGGGTTCGGTTATTACGGGCGACTTGAATTTAGAAAGCGGAGCCTGTATTTCCACGTCCTGCGTGGGAAGGTCTCTGAACGCCTCGTAGCCCATAAGCATTGCGATTTCCGATACGATTTCGCGAAATTCTTTCGTGTTCGTCGTAACGTCGCAAAGGTGCGTTATCTTATGCGCGATAAGCGGGTGGTTCATTAAAGTAACGTTTTTCATATAGTCCTGCATAGTTTTACCTCTTAAGCATTTTCGGCATTTTTTTTATTATATCACTTCTGCCGTGATTTTTCAAGGATATAAATAATTTTCTTTTGATTTTTTCCGAAATCGTGTTTTTTCAAAAAAAACCGCGGAAGCGTATTCTTGCAAAACCCGCCGCGAAAGGCAATCGCCTTTCGCGGCGGGTTCAGAATTTATCCGTCTGTTAATTGCTCCGTCTGTTAATTGCTCCGTCCGTTAATCGGTTACGACCGATTCGGGCTTTTCCGCTTCTACGTCCGTTTCGTTATCTTTGCCGCTGTGGGTGATGTAGTTTACGATTATGCCGACAGCCATCGCAAGAGCGAGAGCGGTAATCTGGATAAGCGCGCCGCCCGTGAGAGCGTTGGTTCCGAAGTTAAGCGTTACGCCGCCGATACCGATTACGAGAATAGCCGCAACGGGGTAAAGGTTTCTGTGGTCGGAAAGGTCAACGTCTTTGAGCATCTGGAGACCGCTTACCGAGATGAAACCGTACATCGCGATGCACGCGCCGCCCATTACGCATTTGGGAACCATGTTGATAAGGGCTACGAACGGAGATACGAACGATACGAGCATGCACATTACGGCAGTCGCGAGTATCGTGTAGGTCGAAGCGTTTTTGGAAAGCGCGACGCAGCTTATCGATTCGCCGTAAGTGGTATTCGCGCAGCCGCCGAAGAACGCTCCGACAGCCGAACCTACGCCGTCGCCCAAAAGGGTGTTGTGAAGACCGGGGTCATCGAGAAGGTCTTTTTCGACTATGCTCGAAAGGTTTTCGTGATCCGATATGTGCTGAGCGAGTTCTACGACCGCGATGGGTACGAAGAGAACCGCAAGGTTTCCGATTGCCGCGCCGTTGAGTTCGGCGGTCGCGCCCTGTTTAAGCGCTTCGATAAACGTAAACTTGGGATAATCGAAGAAACTCTGGAATCTGATGGGGGAGAAACATTCCTTTATGGGAGTGAAATCTACTATCTGCATTGCCTTGTAATCTGCAAGGAGACCTATGCAGGTAAGAAGTATCGCGAACGCAAGACCCGCGCCGATACCTACGATAAAGGGGATAAGCCTTATGCTCTTGCCGCCCTTGACCGAAGCGAGTACTATCGCAACGAAAGTTACGAGACCGGTAAGAACGTACCAGAGGCTGTAATCGGAAGCCATGTTGTTCTTTACTTTTCCGTTTAAATCGACGATGGTACCGACCAAGTGCTGTCCGCCGTTGGACATAATCCAGTTAGCCGCCGTTCCCGAGAGGGAAAGACCGATAATCGCAAGAACGGGTCCGATTATGACGTGAGGAAGAAGTTTCTTTATCCACGCAGAGCCTACCAATTTGATTATAAGCGCGATTACGACGTAAACGAGAGCCGCGAAAGCGACGCCGATAATCAAACCCCAGTATCCGTAGTTCTGAACGGCAACCGCCTGAAGCGCGCCGAGGAACGTGAACGAAGAACCGAGGAACACGGGGCTTTTAAATCTCGTGAAAAGCAAGTATACGATAGTGCCTGCGCCCGCTCCGAAAAGCGCGGCTGCGGGGTCGCATTTAAGTCCTGCGGAGGATACGAGAATGGGAACGAGCAAGGTTGCCGCCATAATCGCTATCATCTGCTGGAACGCGAAGACTAAGTTCTTACCGAACGACGGTCTGTCTTTAATGCCATAAATGAGTTTCATAACATTTCTCCTTTTTCGCCGATTTTTTAGTCGGCTCAGATTATTTTGAATCTCCCGGGCATTTCAGAACTATCGCTTGACATAAAAAATACGCCCCGTCGCATAGCGGCAAGGCGTTGTAAACGCTTAGTAATAAAATCACCGATCTTGCCGATATCTCTGTATCGCCTTTAAAGATTCATCGTACATATCTTAGCACACGCGTTTCCCGTTGTCAACCGTTTTTCGCAAATTTTTTTAAATTATTTCATTCCGCTTTTTCTTTTCCCGTATTATATGTATGGTAAAGAGTCGAATATATGCCAAAGGGGCAAGATTTTCTCTTCTAACTTCTCTTGCTTTCCTTAAAGTCTCGTTTTCTTCTATCTCTTCTTGCTTTCCCCTGTGGGGTAGGCGCTCCCGATGAAACGGGTAAATGTCCCCGATGAAACGGGGAAAATGTCGCAAAGCGACAAAAGGGGCGCGTCCGCCGCCGAGGCGAAGTGGATTTTGAGAGCGAAGCGAACAAAAGACGAGAGAGGTCTTTTCTCGTTAAAAGCATTTCGAGCATTTCAATCTTTTCATTTTGACCTCTATCGACGGCTACGCCGCCACTTTCCCCAAAGGGGAAAGCAAGGCTATATTTACAACAAAATTAAGTTATAACAATATTATATATACTGCCCGTGCAAAATATCGCACTTAGATTTCTAAGTATCAGTGACATATACCGTGAAGAAGTTGTATAATAATTATGTTGAATAAATGAAAAGGTTTTTCAATGAAAAAATTAAAGGAGAAGAAAAAATGAAAAACGCTAGCAAAATAGTTACGCTCGTATTCAATATCCTCATAGGCGCTCTCAGCATTATGGCGATTGTCGGATACGTAGTTATGCCGTTCTGGACGATTTCGGTCGGCGTAAAATTCACGCCCGAAACCAAAGAAGCGATTATGAAAATCGTTGACCAATCGTTAAACGGAGATTCGGGAAATACCGCGTACATAGACGGTAAGGTGAACGGTTCGCCCGTTCTTATGTCGGTAGACTTCCAAACAGAAGGCGAAAACGGCAACGGCGACAACGGAAGCAACACTCCGTCCCCAAAAGACGAAAACAAAATGGCGAGGGATATTATCGAAGCCCTGCTCGACAACTTCGCGAACGACAAAGTAGACGTTTCCGTTCCGATTAAATTCAGCACGTCGGCTATTTTCAGTTCGCTCACCGCGAAAGACTCTGCGCCCGTAGACAAAATTATTCGTTCGGCGGTTAAAGAGTCTATGGACGACAAACACCTCGACAAAATCATTACCGACGTTACGAAGAGTGCGTCCAAGGCAATGGTAGACATTATTCCCACCCTTCTCACGGACGAAGAAAAGGCTGACCTTGAAGAGGGTATGGAATATATCGGACTCGACGAAAATTACGTTAAAGGTGAAGCGGAAAAACTCGCGGAAGCGTTGACGAGCGGTAAAAACGCCAAAAAAGGAAATATAACGCTTACGAAAGACGGCTTCACGGAAGATTATCTCATTCCGCTTATGGAAGACATAATGACTAGGGCTTCCGACCCCTCGAAATCTCAGTATGCGAGAGAGGGAAACGACGTTTACGCGGATATGAACAAAACCATATTCGGCATGAGAGAAGACAACAACGCTTCCGATTTCAAAAAGGCAAACGAAAATTCTTCGGAAACGTACAAAAGAGCGGAATATAACAACGAAAACTACTTTGAAATGAAAGACGGCAAAAAAGTCGTCAACGCCGAGGGCAGAAAAATTCTTTGCAAGTTCTTCAAAGAACAGGCGTTCGATACTATTTGGAAAGATACCGACAATATTAAACTCGACGCCGACACTTTGAAAAAACTCATTCAGGACGCTATCGGTGACGATTCGTCGAAGAACCCCGACGGCAATAACACGGGAAACGCTATGGGATATAAACTCGTAGGAACCGCTACTCTTGCAATCGGCGGCTATACGGCGGCGGCGACCGAAGAGGGCGGAAACGGCGAAAACACCGAAGAAACTACCGACGTTACCGACGAACTCGCGGACAATCTCACGACTCAGATAGACGAAAACACGAGAAACGTTCTTATGATAGTAATGAAAGTTCTCGCAGGACTTCTTATCTTCTCGGTTGCCGTATGGGCGTACCAACTCGTCAAAGTAATAGTCAACACTCTCACGGGTAAAATGAGAACGAAAATGAAACTTTCGATTTGGTGCGGTTGGTATCCGTTTATGTTCTTCGCGTTGATTCCGAGCATCGCTCTTCTCGCTCTTCGCAAAGGTTGGATACCGGGACTCCCCGCAGAGACTGCAAGCACGTTAAACCTTATCAAACTTACGTTCAATTCGAGCGGAATGTTCGCGTTTATAGCGGCTATGGCGTTCATAGTGATATGGATACCCTACAAGATATTCGCTAAAAAGGCGAAAGAAGCGTAATTGCGAATAGTAAACCGATAAGTCGGGGCTGACCGCTCCGAAAAAGACAAATAAACAAAGACTGCGTAATTATCCGAAAAGGAAGTTCCGCAGTCTTTTTATATAATACTCTTTCTGATATTCGGGGCAATAATTGCTATACTTCAAAGAAAAAACAAGCGACCGTTTCCTGCTAACTAATCTTGCTTTCCCCTTTCTGCTAACCAATCTTGCTTTCCCCTTTGGGGAGAGTGGATTTTGAGAGCGGAGCGAACAAAAGACGAGAGAGGTCTTTTCTCGTTAAAAGCATTTCGAGCATTTCAATCTTTTCATTTTGACCTCTATCGACGGCTACGCCGCCACTTTCCCCAAAGGGGAAAGCAAGGTTATAGACAATTTTCGAGATAAAAATAAGAATAGCCGGTTTGTTTTTAAAATTACGCAATAATCGACTTATACGGCGACTTATCGCTCTTAATATCGCCAAGCAAACCCCTTATCGCCACACCTTTTATCGTTACGCTTTTATCGCCGACTATCTATTCGCTTTACATATTCGCCGATTTGTGTTATTATGCCGATTGATAAATGTTTTACAAGTATATATTTTCAAAAAATATCGCGGAACTGATTAAATCAACCGACGTGATTTCTTTCGGTTATACCGCGTTCACAGACGAACCGTCGCTTATCCATTCGCACCCGTATACCGAGGTTATAATTCCCTTAAACAATTACGGCAAACTCGTGTATAACGACGAAGAAGAAGGTTGCGTTACGGGGAAAATTTATCTTATCTGCCCCAACGTTCCGCATACCGAAAAAGGAAATTTCGAGGCGAAAAACGCCGAGGATTACCATTGTTTCAGGTATTTTTCGATAAAACTCAACTGCGTTATTTTTCACCCCGATAAAAGCGAAGATCTCATAGTTTTAAGCAAAAGGGAAACTTACGACGAACTCACCGATTACCTCTTGAAAGCGTATAAAAATATAACCGAATACAAAAACGAGGAGGTTTGCGAACTTAATCTGTCTTGTTTTTACTATTCGCTCGTTATGAGACTGAAAAACGAGGGCTACAGCGCGGGAAAAGAAGCCGCGCCGAGGCGTTCGGGAATTACGCAGGAACTCGAATATTACATTTCAAAAAACTACAACGTGGAGATAAATATCGACGATTTCGCCACGCAGTACGGAATACATCGCAACACGCTCACTCGGAGATTCAAAAAGGAGACGGGCGTTACGCCCAAAGACTATTTGCTTGCCACGCGGATAAGGTCGGGCGAGCATTTACTGCTCAGTACGGACTACACCGTCTCGCAGATAGCCTCTATGTGCGGCTTTGCCTCTCACGCATATTTTTCGCATCTTTTTAAGGAAAGAGACGGCTTAACTCCACAAGAATACCGTGAGAAATATTTTAAAAAAGACTAATCGTCCGATTAAACCTCGAAACAACGATTAAATAATATAAACAAAGAGGAGTTCGTTATAAATCGACGACTCCTCTTTCTATTCTGCTTTCGGTAAGTATTATTATATTCGATTATATATTCAATCCGTCCGAACAATCAAAAAATGATTTGCTCAACCTTGTACGCGTCGTTTGCGGGAACGGCTATTATCGCCGTTTTCCCGTTTTTGAACTTCACCTCGTATTTCGGTCCCATCTTCTGATTGTTGGCGCCCATTTTAAAATAGGCTTCCTGTTGCATGACTTTGGCAGACTGAACGTCGTCTTTTCCGAAAACAAAGTCCTCTACCTTTTCTCCGTAAATAAGCAACTTTTCTTTAGAATATTTTGTAAAAATTCCCAAAGTTTTCCCTTCTTCGGCTCTTCCGAGATATGCGTTGGGAAGATTTCCGTTTCTGAAATCGGAACCCGTTACAACGCCGATATTGTTACAATTAAGTCGTTTAGTTAATTTTAAAAGATTTGCCATATATTTACCTCCTGTTTTTATTTTTTGATAGCCTAAATATATTTTTCGTTTTTCCAATACTTACCGTCCGAAAAATCAATGCTCATTATTTCGGTTTTAAACGAAAGTTCCGAATATCTCGTTTTGTAAAGAGTTATAAAGAGTTTGCTGTTGTCTCTTTCGGGCTGATTGTTCTCAAGATACGTCGAATACCGCTTCTTTGAATTTGCCCCGATATTCATATCCGACAAAGACGTTTTCAACGCGCCGATTTCTTTTCCCGATTTATCGTATATAGTCGTTTCCAACCGCATATTCTTGGCGCCGATTTCTCTTGAAGTGACGTCAAACTCCAAATATATATAATAACAACCGTTTGTATAAGGCGAAGCGTTTTCCTTGTATTCCTGCGTTTTCGACGTTATCGCAACGGTAAACTGCTCGGGAGAGTGCAACGCTTTGTTTTTCGCGTTCGCCCCCATAATCGAAGATACGATTATTAAAATAACCGTAGCGATAGAACACAATATAGCGGGTACTTTCACCCCGTTACGCCTGTTGACGTAAGCGTTAATATCGCCCCGCTCTTTTGCATTGAACAGGCTTTCTTCGGACGAAGTCAATTCTTCATATCCTTTCTGAGACAAAACGCCTTCGAGTTCGTTCCGCTTTAACACGACTTTATTTTCCGTCAAGTCTCGCACTCTCGCGAAGTATTTTTTATCGCTGACGACGTGCAGGACAATCGCGACGACCAAAGAGACCGCGGCGGCTATCCACACGCTGTATTTACCGACCGCAATCATAATACAACTCAAAACGAATAAAATTCCGAACAGCGACCACCCGATAGCCATACCCGCGCGATATCCTTTCGTATCGTTCGACGCGGCGACTACTATATCCGTATCGTCGGGCGGACATTCCGCTTCCACCTTTAAATCTCCGCAAGCGTAGTCCGACGCCTTGTATTTTTCGCCTTTATACGTATACTCGACTTCGTAATACGGAAGTTTCCAACACTCTAACACGTTGACCTGTACGGTCGCGTTGCTATGAAAATCTTTCATGTGGTCGCCGGGGAAGTCTATTCTCCTTTCCACAACGCGCCGACAGTTGTTCTTGACGTCTTTTAAGCCGTAAGCAGAAACGGTCGCTTCGCCCTTTTCTTCGATATTCTCTTCTTTTACGGACTTGATGACGTCTACAAGACGCGATTCGCCGTATTCCTCTTCTCCGTTCATTGCGGCGCATACCGCTTCGCCGCCGATATGCCCGTTGTACGGCTGCCAATCGGTAACGGTTCTCGTCTTTATAACGTCTACCGTATAACTGCCGCTGTAATCAGCCCTTTTTCTCACGCCGTCGCGCGTATACCAATCGCCCGCAGACAACTGTTTTCTATCGGTCGTCCGATACTCTTCCTCTCTGTCGTAGCCGACAGACGCGGAATAATCCGATTCCACCTGCGCGACGCATAAAATCGCCTCTTTTACGCTTTCCTTTACCTCTCCGAAGTCGGCTTTTACGACGTCGACAGGCGTTTTCAGGTCGCTCGCTAATTTTATGATTGCGGCGCGTAAAAACTCCTCTTTGGTATGTTCCTTTTTTACGGTAACAACCCTGTCAAAATTCACTGTTTTACCCTCCGATAAAAATTTGAGATTTTGTTCGCCTATTATCGTAATAGGTGAACAAAATACCGAGTTATAGACCGCAAAAAATTTGACAAAACCCACTTTTTTTCGCATTTATATGTTTTTTACGATAAAAAATCTTGACAAAGTTGTGAAAAGCGTATAATATGGTATACAGAAATTCGCCTATTACGATAGTAGGCGAATTTTTTTATGACTTTTTTTATTCAATTATTAAAGATTTTTCCAAGCCGATTCATTATATTTTTTTTGTACTCCGTCATAGAATGAGCATACCGATTTAACGTTACCGTCGGATTTTTATGTCCCAAAATTTCCGCCAAAGTCTTTACGTCCATACCGCACTCCAAAGACCGAGTGGCAAAAGTATGCCGAAGCGAGTGAAATCCTCTCCGCTCGATTTCTAATCTTTTCTGCAAAAGTTCAAACGTTCGCTGATAAGAACGAACCGTGAGAGGCTCGCCCATTTCCGATTCTATTACGTTATCGGATATTCTGCTTTTCCTGTATTTTTTCAACAAAGCGAGTATTTGTTTGGGTATCGGAATACTTCGCAAAGAAGATTGCGTTTTCGGCTCGTCGACAAACCTGCCGAATACGCCGTCCGCGTCGATTCCGTCGTGACACGTTTTATTGACAGTCAACGTTCCGTTCTCCAAATCGACGTCGTTCCACGTAAGCGCGAGCAGTTCGCCTATTCTCAGTCCCGAATAAAGACAAAGCACTATTCCGATATATTTTCTGCTTTTATTCGACAGCGCGGCTTGCTCGATTTGTTTCTGCTCGGAAAACGAAAAACACTGAACGCTTTTTTCTTTCGTTTTCGGGCGTTTGATTTTATACGCGGTATATTCTTTCAGTTCTCCGAGCGTATGCGAAAATTTCAATGAATTTTGTATCACTGTAATAACTCCGTTTACGGAATTAGCCGACAACCCGTTCCCCGTGACCAAATTCCCCGACCGTACCAACTCGGTTACGTAATTTTGCAATACCATAGGCGTCAGTTCGTCAAGTTCGTACTCGCCCAATTTCACTTTCAGCCTTTGCTCTATAATCTCCGAATATCTTTCCCGCGTTTTCATCTTAGACGACGGCTCTATATAATTCGTAAACCACACGTCCAACCACTCTTTGTATTTCATCGTAGTCTCCTGTTTCTGTTTTTTCATATATGAAAAGAAGTCGCGCTTATCCAGCGCGGCTTCTCGCTCCAATATATGAAATTGTAAATCTGTTTTTTGTGCGTATTTCAGTCTATTTCTCTGCCGGACAGGGCTTTTAAACCTATCGAAATTATCTTTGATTTCTTCTCTTCCGTCTCGTCCGATTCAAGCACTCGCCTGATAAATTCGCCTTTTAAGGTATTGTCGCCCGCGAGTTTTTCGGGGTCGATTTTCCTAACCGTCTTATCTTTGACGTCTACGAAATAAAAATTGCCCTCGCTAAGTCTCTCCGTTTCCTCTTTAAGACCGTCGCCGTCAAACTCGATTTCACCCGTAAGCACGATTCTGAATATATCGCGGTCGTTACCTTTCACGCTCTGCCTTACGATTTTATACGCTTCGTAAGCGTCTTTCGCTCCGCTTACGTCAACTTCGCATTCCTCGATTTTTCTTACGGAAGTCGGTCTGAAAACGGCTTTCGCCTTGCCGATTTCCGAAATTTCGACCTCTACAAACCCTTTTTCACCCGTCTCGTCGAAACCTCTGCCTTCCAGACAGCCCGAATAGCCGTATATTCCCCGTTCGTCGAGCCTGCCCGCCATATAGGTATGCAGATGCCCGAGAGCGAGATAGTCGATATTCTTATTTTTGAGTTTAAGTAAATTTACTTTATCTTTTCCGCTCGTATCGCCTTTTTGTCCGTGCAATATGACTACGTTTATTCTGTTTTCGTCGAGTTTCAGCGACGAATACATAGAAACGGCGTTTTCGGGCGCGATTTCTATACCCGTGAATACGATTTCGCCGTAGTCATAACTCGTCCATTCTTTCGAGAAAGTTTTAAGGTTCGGCAAATCCTCTTCGACGTACGATTCCATAACGTCGTGATTACCCCTTAAATACAGAAAATCGATATTCGGATTGTTCCTCACGACGCTGTAAAAAAACTCTTTGTCTTTTTTGAACGGTCTGTCCGAGTCGAACATATCGCCCGCCAGAACCACGACTTTTATATCGGCTTTCGCCGCGTACTCGATTGTGTTTTTAAACGCCGCCCTTATTTCCGACTTCCTCTCTTCGGTTTTGTCCTGCGGAAGTTTCGCCTCGATTTTAGAACCTAAGTGAACGTCCGCCAAGTGTAAAAACTTCATTCCGCTCCCCTCCCGTATTTTATCGCGTAACTTTTTATTCGCCGTTTGGTATTCTCGTCGAAGTCGCTCGTTTTAAATCTGAACGACCAGTTGTCGTCCGAAAACTTCGACGGCTCGTTAATTCTCGCTTCCCCTTTAAACGCCTTTATATCGTGCATCGGAACTATCGCAATTTCGGCTTTTGACGCCGATAACAGCCTTATAGCCGTATATACGCGTTCCGTTGTCGTTTTTAAAACGGGTTTTACGCCGAGTTTCCGACACTCCGATTTTAGGTCGGAAAGTATGACTTTCTCCTGCCTTTCGTCCGCCGCGGAAAACATTTCCGCAAGCGGCATATTGTCGTGAGTACCCGTATACGCCACGCAATTTTCCTTGTAATTCGACGGTTTGTGTTCCCCGTACGGATTGCCGTCGAAGCAGAACGACTCGACTTTCATACCGGGATAGCCCGTGTCTTTCATAAGTTTTCTCACGCCGTCGTCGTATACGCCCAAATCTTCGGCGATTATGCCCGACTTGAAGTCTTTGAACATTTCCGCTTTGCAGGCGTCCGCCCACTCGCCGTTTTTCGCGGTCGTCTCGCCGTATTTTATGCGGAAGTACCTGTCGAAACCTCTGAAATGGTCTATTCTTACCACGTTGTAGACTAAAAAGGCGGATTTTATGCGGTCTTTCCACCATTTATAGCCGTCCGACTTCATCTTCTCCCAATCGTAAACGGGGTTGCCCCAAAGTTGCCCGTCCGCAGAAAAGGCGTCGGGCGGTACGCCGGCGACGAATTTCGGGTCGCCGTCGTCGTCGAACTGAAAGAGTTCTTTGCCGTATTTCCACGCTTCCACGCTGTCGTAGGCGAGATATATCGGCATATCCCCGATTATTTGCACGCCCTTTCGGTTTGCGTATTCTCTCAGCGTATTCCATTGTTTCAAAAAGGCGTACTGAGTGAACAGCCAGAAGTCTATTTTATCGCGATTATCCGCTATAAACCCGTCTATAAGTCGTTTATCGTAGGTTTTATACTCTCCCCACTCGTTCCACGGCTTATACGAAAACTTTTCTTTAAGAGTCATAAACACGGCGTAGTCGAAGCATTTTCCCGACCTTTTGAAGTCCTGCCAGTCGGGCTTGGTTTTGTCGAAACGGGAAAAAGCCTTTCTTAAAATCGCGGTTTTGTCGAAAAACTGTTTGCCGTAGTCAATACGCTCGCCCGAAATCAAATCGGAAGGCGAATAGTCGCCGCCAAAAAGGAGATCGTCTTGTTTTAAAAGTTCGAGGTCTATATAATAATGACAAAAAGCCTCCGACGAACAAGGTTGATACGGGCTGTTTCCGTAAGAAAGGGGAAGCAGCGGGAGTACCTGCCAGAATTTAACGTCTGCGGAGGCGAGATAGTCTATGAATTTGTAAGCGTGTTTGCCCGTCGTACCTATTCCCTCGTCAGACGGGAGAGAAGCAAGCGGCAAAAGTATTCCGAGTTTTCTCATAAGCGATTATGTAAATGTTGAAATTTTAATCTTGTTTTCTCATTTTTTGGTTTTTTATTTAATGAAAAACGGTCGAAACAAACGCTTCCTCCTTCGGGGGAAGCATTGGCTGCCATTTTACAAAAACTTTCTTTTCAATAAAGGATATTGCTCCGAATGAGAAATTAATTTTTCACGAGAAAATATCCCCCGTTTTACGGGACGCCGAGGCGTCGTCCCCTACGGCTTCACATAACACCTGCCGCAGGCAAATATAACTTCCGTATGAAAATACAGCCATCGCAAAATCAAGCGTTGAACTTCTTTTTCGTGTATTCTTCTATTGCCGACAGCCTGCCGTCGAGCCTGTAACTGTATACTCCGCCCGACGTTACTATTATATGGTCGTATAATTTAACGTTCGCAAGCGAGAAAAGCAGAAACATTTTCTCGGTCGCGCCATCGTCCGCTTTCGACGGTTTCGCTATTCCCGACGGGTGATTGTGCGCGACTACCACGGCGTAAGGCTTTAAATTCGCGAACGCCCTCGTGAACGGAGCGAGCGAAACGGAAACTTTGCCTTCGTCGTTGTCCGTATATGTTTCACGTTTGATAATTCTGTTGCTCTTCGACAGATAAAACGCGCACACAACCTCTTCCGTGAGACCGCCCATAGAATTTACAAGGTATTCTTTCACGCTGTCGAGACTGTAAATCTTCGTCTCGTCCTGTTTTTCCTCGTTCACTATATCGACCGCTCTGCCGACGGCGGCTAAAAAAGTCGCGGCGGCAACCCCTATTCCGTCAACTTCGGCAAGGTCGGTGGGGTCTGCGTGCAATACCTCGTTTATCGAGCCGTATTTCGCTATCAGTTTGTGGGCTTCCGAGTTTACGTTCCTTCTCGGTATCGCCTGATACAATAAAAATTCCAATAATTCGTGTTTCGTAAACGAGTCGGGGCTTTCTAAAAAACGCTCTCTCATTCTTGCCCTGTGGGCTTTGTGTAAATCCTCATTCATAGCAGTTAATCGACTTATTGAGCCTTTTCTTTATCTTCGGTTTTCTTTTTTTCCGTATTCAGAACTTTTGAAAGCACTTTGATTTTAAAACTCATCATCGCGACTATTTCCGCAGGTATCACCACTAAGAATACCAGCGGAAAAGGTTTCCATGCGAGAAGAACTATTAAAAACGCGTCGGTGACGACCGAACATATCAGAAAGGATACGGCGGCGAAATTTATGTATTTGCTCCACCACAGCGACGAAAACACCACCGCGACTATCGCGAATATCGGCAAGGGGAAAACGTAGCAATAAATTATGTTCCAACCGAGGTTACTCGGCTTCGCTCCCTGCAAGGCTATGAAAACGACCGTTTCCAAAATGAGCATCGCGAAAAAGGTTATCGCCGTGATTAAAGACCTGTTTTTCTTCTTTATGCCCGCCGCGTAGGAAGTCTGTTCTTTCGCGATTTCGTCGTTTTCGTGTTTGGTCACGAGAAAATCTATCGACACGCCGAAAAGATTCGCTATAACCATAAGCACCGACACGTCGGGGATAGACTCGCCCCTTTCCCATTTGGAAACCGCCTTATCCGAGTAGTTGATTTTTTCCGCAAGTTCTATCTGCGTGAGTTTCATCTGCTTGCGGAGGGCTATTAAATTCTGAGCGAAAATAATCTTTAAATCTTCCATTTTTTAGTCCTCGGAATAATTTTAGCATATTATCCCGAAAAAATCAACGATAAATTTGTCATATAGCGTGATTTGTGGACGAAAACGGCAATTCTACTTTCGCTCTACAGTCGGTAGAGTTCGGAAAATCCCCCTCTACTCCGCTAAAATTTTTCGTATAACCCCGAAAGCAATAAGTAGGTTGCCTAATTTGCCGCGGCGGTTTATACTTGAAGCAAATCGGACAAACCTGCAAGGAGGCGAGATAAATGGCTGTCAGAGACTTTAAAAACAAAGTGATAACGGTATTCGGCGATTCGATAGGGAAAGGCATAACGACCGACACGGGCAAGCCGACGGTTATGAACAGCTACGCCGTAAAGACTTTTGAAGAGACTTACGGAATCAAAACGGACAACATTTCGGCGTTCGGCAACTCGCTCAAAAGAATTTGCGAAAGGGGTGTAATCGACAGATATATATCGGGGCTTGACAAGACGAAAAAGAACGTTGCGGTCATAGAACTAGGCGGCAACGACGCGGATTTCGACTGGAAAGCGGTCGCGGCGACCCCGAACGAGGAACACACCTCGAAGACTTCGCCCGAAGAATTTTCGGTACTTTATAAAGAGACTCTCGACAAACTTTTAAACGCGGGAGTCGAAGTCGTGCCGTGTACTATTCCGCCCGTAATGTCCGAAAGATATTTTTCGAACGTGATATCGAAAGTTGCGGACGGCGACAGAGTGCTTGAATTTTTCAAGGGCGACGTAGACACGATTTACCGCCATCAGGAAATGTTCAACAACGAAATTCTGAAAAATTCCTACGCAAAGGGGCTTAACATAATAGATTTAAGACAGAGATTTCTGACTTCTTTGCAATTTAAGAATTTAATGTGCCGAGACGGAATACACCCCAACGAAAAGGGGCAGGACGAAATTTTCTATGCCGCCCGAAATTTCGTCACGGCGTAATGCTTAGCCGATAAAAATCCCAACCGAACCCGCCTCTAAGCCGCCTTTTTAACGCTTTGCAGCAAATTCTCGCTTGAAGTACGTTTAGTACATCGGCGTTCGCCTTTACCACAAATCATTTAAAAATACGGCTTAGAGGTTGCCCTATATATCAAATTAAATCGATACCGCAAATTTTCAGGTGTAGATTACGTTTAAGTCGCGGCGTTTCCGTGGGTTAGTAGCCACGGAAAGAACAATGAATTAAGCGTAAGATACGCCTGAAAATCGGGTTCGGTTGGGGTTTTTATCGGCTACGCAGTTATATTTCCTTACGGAAATTATATTTTGCTCCGCAAAGTTATATTGCCTTCGCAGTTATATTTACCTGTCGGCAAGTTGAGTTACAGTCGTACGGCAGAAGATTTCAAAAAAATCCTCATTCTTTACAGACCGTTTTGGGACTGTAAAAAATACTGAAACGGGACGTCGAGGGCGCCGTCCCCTACGGCAAAAATCAATAATTCTTAAATATTGATAAAAGGCTGTTTTTAGTTACGTTTTATTATTTGTCTATTTATCAATACCGAACAAACGATTGATATGATTAACGGATATAGCATTTTTATTTTGGCAATCGTAGGGGACGGCGCCCTCGACGTCCCTCGTCACTTCTTACAGACCGTTGTAACCTCTATCGGCGGCAAAGCCGCCGATAGAGGTCTTAGTATCATTATTATGATAAAAATTGGTATAAATACTTATGCCGAGCAATTATATATTCGCCTTGTAGTCCGAACCCCAATTCGATAAGGCGTCAAGCACGGGCTTCAAGGTTTTTCCCAAGTCCGACAACGAATACTCCACTCGCGGCGGCACTTCCGCAAATACTTCGCGTTCGATAAGTCCGTCTTCTTCCAAAGACCGCAGATTGTCCGTCAAAACCTTTTTACTTATCCCCGGTATAGTCTTCGTAAAATCGGTAAAGCGTTGAGTTCCGCTATATATCAGATTTCTCAGTATCAATAATTTCCACTTGTTTCCTATCAGTTGCACGGTCGTCGCCACGGGACACTCGGGCAACTCCTCTTTCGTCAGCATATTCGTCCTCCTTTTTTATTGGCATGCCAGCCAAGAATAATACGAACCATGGTCTAATGGCGTATTTTTGACTAATACTTCGTTCTGCTCGCGGCTTATACGTTAAGTATTAACCCGTTCGCACGCCTTGTCTTAGCCTAAAAATACACCGTTAGACTTGCCTGCAACCAAAACGCCGATATTTTCGATAATTTTTGGTAAAGGCGAGTGCAGATGTACTGAACGTACTTCAAACGAGAATTTGCCGTCAATATTCGCTGTGCGAATAATCTACCGAGGGGTCCCCTTTTAGGGGTGTCGGTATAAAGCACGGAAATAGCGGCGTTTTGGCAAGGTTCGTATTACTCTTGTCTGGCATAGTATACCAAACCGCCTGAAAATTGTCAATAGTTCAAAAGCGAAACTAAGTAACCAATCTATTACCTAATAATAGAAAAGTAACGTTCGTGAAAATATTTCTTAGAGGTGTTATACTATGCCCGCAATCAGCGAGATTGAAAAAATTTTACGGAGGCATTAAATTATGAACAACACTTTGAAAACAGTAAAACTCGAAAAAGGCGAAGTAACCGTATACGACTACGGCGAAGTGAAACTTCACGCTTATAAAACGAACGACCCCTTGGCGGACGAGGTATTTATCGTCGAAAAGAAAGGTCAAGCCGTCGTTATCGAATCGCCGTGCTTTTTCGACAACGAAACCGCTCTTTCGTCTTACCTCGATAACCTAAACGTAACCGTAGACGGAATACTCGTAGCCTATCACGCCGCGGGCGGGAACTTCTTGCCGAACGTTAAAAAATACGGTACGGCGACCGCGAAAGCATACGCGGAAAACGGCGGCGGCAAGGCTCTTATAGATAATTTTACGGCGGCTTTCGGCAGTTCTTTCGATAGTAAACTTCACGTAATTACCGAAATTCTGCCGAGCGGCAGCGTTACTATCGGCGGCATAGACTTTGTCATCAAGCCGAACGACGAGGCGTATACGATAGAAATTCCCGAAATAAACGCGGTTTATACACACATGCTCGGACACGACTGCCACACGATAGTGGCAAACTACGCTCACGCCGACGCGATTATTTCCGAACTGAGAGACTATATCGCGAGGGGCTTCGGACTTATTCTGACTTCGCACTACACGCCCGAGAATCTGAAAGACGCGGAAACGAAAATCAGATATATAGAAACTTTGAAATATATCGCGAAAAAAAGCGGAAACGCCGACGGTTTCAAACGGGCGGTAAACGACAAATATCCCGATTACAGCGGTAAAAACTACCTCGATATGACGGCGAATATGTTTTTTAAAGGATAACGACTATTTTGAATACCCTTGACAGACTGATTGAGATTTTATGCGATGAACGGGGCGAACGAGTACCGCCGCTCGACGACAGTCGGAAGCCCGATTATTTTCGGGCGTTGTGCAACGTTCGTCCGCCCCTGCCCGTTTCCACCGAATTTTTGGCGTTACAGGACGAATACCTGACGGAGAAAAGTCGCGAACGCGGAGTTACGAACGTCGATAATTTCGATTACGCGGACGGAATCGCCCTTTTCAAAGGCGATATAACCACGCTTAACGCGGACGGAATAGTAAACGCGGCGAACTCGGCTATGCTCGGCTGTTTCCACCCCTTGCACAACTGCATCGACAACGTTATTCACTCGGCGGCGGGCGTTCAGGTAAGGCTCGACTGCAACGATATTATGAGAGGAAGAGAAGCCGAAAACGGCGAAGTAATCGTCACGAAAGCCTATAATCTGCCGAGCAGGTTTATATTTCACACCGTCGGGCCGATAGTATACGGAAGCGTAACGAAAGAAAACGAATCGGATTTAGCGAAATGTTATCGGAACTGCCTTGCAAAAGCCGACGAAACGAATCTGAAAACGCTTGCGTTCTGCTGTATTTCGACGGGCGTGTTCGGGTACCCGAAAGAAGCGGCGGCAAAAGTCGCAGTTGAAACGGTCAGAGAGTACAAGGCGAAGACAAACAGTTCGCCGAAAGTTATTTTCAACGTGTTTACGGAGAAAGATTATGCAATTTACAAGCGACTTCTCGGAAAAAATCGGCAGGCTTAAAGACCTTATCGAAAACGCCGAAGCCATAGCGATAGGGGCGGGAGCGGGGCTTTCGACGGCGGCGGGGTTTAGTTATTCGGGCAAGCGATTTCATGAAAATTTTCACGATTTCGAGGCGAAATACAACTTCCACAATATGTACTCGGGCGGTTTTTACCCCTACGACGCGCCCGAGGAGTATTGGGCGTATTGGGCGAGGTATATCCTCGTAAACAGGTATTCGGAACCGCCGAAACCCGTCTACAACGAACTTTTTGAACTCGTCAAGGATAAAAACTACTTCGTTATAACCACGAACGTGGACCATTGCTTTCAGAAAGCGGGGTTTTCAAAGGAGAGGTTGTTCTATACGCAAGGCGATTACGGACTTTTTCAATGTTCCGTTCCCTGCCATAATAAGACTTACGACAACGAAAAAGCAATTCGGAAAATGGCGGCGGCAGAGAAAAATATGAAAATTCCGAGCGAACTCATACCGAAATGCCCGATTTGCGGCAAGCCTATGACTATGAACCTGCGTTCGGACGAAAAATTCGTCGAAGACGACGGGTGGAGAGCCGCCTTAGGAAGGTATGAAAAATTCCTGTCGGAAAACAGGAACAAGAGGGTATTGTTTTTGGAACTCGGGGTCGGAATGAACACGCCCGCGATAATAAAATATCCGTTCTGGAAACTGACGGCGAGAAACAAAAACGCGAATTACGTTTGCGTAAACAAAGAATTGGCGTACTCGCCCGAAGAGATACGGAGTCGGTCGATATGTTTTTCGGAAGATATCGCCGAAGTCATATCGTCTCTGCTTTAAAAAAGAGCCGCCGAGAACCTGCTTTTTACGGCAGGTTCTCGGCGGTTAAATTCTATCTTTTCACTTCTCTTTTATCCATCTTATTTCATACGGTTTTAACTCAATAATCGACTTATTGCCCGACTTATCGTATATCGGAGATAGGATTTGTCCGTCCGTGGAATTATAATACGCGTAAGTTTCGCTTTCTTTATAATAATACGCGTCTACGTCCGAACTCTCGGCGTAAGTCTTTCTGAGGTCGCTCTCTTTTCTTCCGAGCCATAAAATCGCTTTATAAATAAGCCTTATCGCTTCGTTATTGTCGGAAATTCCCGAGAAGTATACGCTTCTGCCTCGCCCGTATTCGTTTACCGCCATATCAGCGTTACACGCGTTCGGCATTCCCAATGGGTATTCGGGGTTGAAATGTGCCGCAAGCAGTTTCGCGGTAAGCGGATAAACGCCCTGTATTTTCTCGTTAAACCTTACGGTTGAAAGGTCGACGCCTTCCGTTATCCAATGTTTAGCGTCTATTTTTACTGTATCGCGCCTTTCAAAGTGAGTAAAGTTACGTTCCTTTTCAAGCCCTAACACGTCGCGAAGTTGGAAATACGCTCCGTGTTTGAGGTAACCGCTCGGTTCGCCTACGCCTAAAAATCCGCCGCCTTCGTAAACGTAATTCCTGATTTTTTCGATGACCTTCTCGTCCGCCCACAAATAATCGCCGTGAAACGCGGTACCCGTAAGTCCGCAGGATATAACGGCGTCGTACCGTTTGAGATCAATTCGCTTCAACTCGTCGAACGAGATAAATTCGACGTCTACGGGAAGAACCGAAAGGGCGTAAGTAAAGGAGTTGTAATAATATCCGTCCTGTCTCGTATCGTCTACGAACACTCCGCCGAGCATCCACGAATCGGGTCTGCCGCGGTAGGTTACGAACGCGACTTTCGCCTTGACGGCGCACCCGTCTCTTTCAACGTTCGACTTTATCTCCCGAAACTCGTCGCACACGCTTTTAACCTTGGCGACGAACTTTTCGTAACGTTCGATTTGTTTTAAATATCCGCCGAAGCCTATCCTGTCGATGGGCTTTTTTAAAAGGCTTCTTCTCATTCCGTTCCATACATAGGTCAGAATTTCCGTCCCCTTTTCGTCGCCCGGACATTCGTTCGGGAAAAAGTACGGGGTCAGCCTGCCCTCGGTATATTTCACGCCCTTTATATTCGCAATCTGCTGAACGTATACCGCTCCCGACGGCGCGCCTACAACGGCGTCTAAACCTATATCCGCAAAATACGGAGAATACGGCTCCACGCCTATCCTGTGGTCGCCGTCGAACATCATCGCCTTTTTGCCGTACTTATGGCATAAATCTACGAAGAGTTTCGCCCACTTCGAACATTTTTTCTGCACGAAATCGACGTACAGACTCATCGTCTTGTTCGGAATTACGAATCTGTTTGAATAATACCCCTCCGAAATAATATCTTCGAGCGTGATTTTTACGCCCGTTTCTTTCTCGAACGCCTCGAACATTGCGGGCGAAGCGGTCATAGCGTAGTTGTGCCAATCCCACTTAACCTGTTTCGTTCCGCTTTCGTATACTATAAGAAAATTATAAAAAAAGGTCGTAAACCTTACGACCGTCACGTCGGGATTGTTTTTAAGCCACTCTTCCATTCTGAAAAGCATGTGGGAAAGGGCTTCGGGGTATATCGGGTCGAGGTCTATATCTTTGTCGCAAGTCCAGCCGTTCGAGAAATAATTGTAAATCTGAACGGGGTCCCAAGTGTTTACGGCGAAGAAATTTACGGTGTATTCGTGGAATTTCTTACAGTTGAAAATTCGCACTTTGCCGTCGCCGAGAAATTCTCTGTCGTTATGGATACAGCCCGCCGTGCGGTCGAAAACCTGCCAATATTTTTCCGCGCTTTTATCGTTCGGCTCGAAACTCTCCCTGAAAATTCCGTCAAGCACGTCTATTTCGAATTCGCTCCCCGTCGCGAGATAACGCTTGGTGCATAACGCGGCGTTCTGCCAAAACTCCTTGTGATTTTTCGCGTACTCGCGATCTTCGCGCACGATAAAATACGCCTTGTACGCCTCGCAACCGAACTGTTTTAAATCTTTCGGCAAAGACACGCCGTCGCAGTCTCTCACCGCGTCCGCGCCCCAGAGTTTAATAAATTCCTTAGTCTTTTCGACGTAACTTTCGTCCGTCGGAACGGTAACTAATCCCTTAGTTATTTTTTCCATATCAATTAAATTCAAACACTTTTTGAAGATGCGGTTGAACCCCTGTCTTTTTATCGAGGGGCATAAACATCACGTCTTTCATATACGCGTTCCATCGTTTTACGACTTCGCTTTCCGACTGAACCTTCGAGGCGTATTCCAACCCCTTTTCGCACTCGTAATACCCGAAAAGATCGTCGCCGTCACACCATATCGTATAATTTTTAATACCCGCTTCGTTCAAAACTACCTTCATCTCGTTCCAGATTTCGTCGTGTCTTTTTATATACTCGTTCTTTTTCCCGTCGATAAGTTTTGCTCTCCAAGCGTACTTTTCCATAATTATATTACCTCCGATATCCGACCTCTCTCGTCTTTTGCTCGCTCCGTTCGCAAAATCCACTTCACCTCGGCGGCGGACGCCCCCTCTCCGTCAGACTTCGTCTGCCACCTCTCCCGTCACGGGAGAGCCTGCCCCATAGGGGAAAGCAAGATTATTTAATTTTTACTCAGTTTTTTAGAGTGAAGTCGCATACATTATATACTAAAAATGCCGCGATATAAACAATATTTTTCGGGACGTCGAGGCGCCGTCCCCTACGGTTGCAAAACAACTTACCGACAGGCAAATTTCACCGCCGTTATACAATTTCACTTACCGAATGGCAGATTTCGCTTTAAAAAAACTTCTTCCGCTTTTTTCGTAATACCGACTCGCCGTCCCACACAATCAGGCATCAGAACAAGCCCTCCGCAAAATATAATAATATTTCAAATAAGTCGCCGTATAAGTCGATTATTTCAATATTTTATTAAATATAAACTAATTGGCGGATAAACAAAAAGTCATTTATTAAAACTTTAAGGATTATCGAGCCTCGCCGTAGGGAACAGCGCCCCGACGTCCCGAAAAACCGTGTCTCGCCGTAGGGGACGGCGCTCCGACGTTCCGAAAAATAGTGTCTCGCCGTAGGGGACGGCGCCCCGACGTCCCGAAAACGCTCGCATTTTAAAAATAAGACTTTCTTAAAATTCTTACAGCCTGACGACCTTTTCTTCTTTCCTCGATTCCTCAGCGGCAAACACGCATAGATGTCCGTTTACCGAATCGTCGAGCGTCGTTATGGACAGCGAAGTTCTCTCGCCGTTGAGATACCTTATAAGGTCGTTCATAATCGCGAAATCGCCGCCGTTATGTCCGCCGAACCTCGCGTTGTTCACAACTCTTTTATTTACGTCGATAACCTCTTCCACACCGTAAAATTTGCTCGGCGAGGGGTCGTATTTACGCAAAGTGACAAGCCCTTCTTCGATTTTCCCCTCGATTTCGCCCCATTGTCCGACTATATGTATATATCTGTCGGGTTTTGTCGCTCCCGCGACCAAAGTAAACGAACATTGCGAACCGTTCTTGAAAGCGATTATCGCGTTCTGTCTGTCCACGATGTCGCCGCCTGCGATATAGGCGCATCTGCCGTAGTTGTCGTGTTTTAAAAACTCGATTTTTTCCTCTTTCGTTATCTCGTCGAGCGGCTTGTTGAGTTTGTCCCACACGAGGAAAGGCATTACGTTGAGGTCGATATACTCGCGTAACGCGGAATATCTGCAAACGTCCTTATACTTACATTCGTAACAAAATTCCGAAGCGTCTTTCGGCATTCTTTCCCTGACGAATTCGGAACGGCTGCCCATGCTCGAAACTTTTTCGGGCGCGGTGGCGTTGTTGAGCCAGCACATAATATCGAAATCGTGACAGCATTTAGCCAGAAGAAATCCCGAGCCGCATTTTTCTTCGCTGTTCCACTTTCCTCTGTCGTAGGAAGCGAGATAGTGCTGACGGCAGACGTGTTCGTTCATTTCCATAGAGATGATTTCGCCGATTTCGCCGTCCGCTATCAGTTTTTTTATAGTTTTGTAAAACGGGGTGTATCTGAGGACGTGGCAGACGAAAACCTTTAAATTCTTTTTTTCCGCCGCCTTTTTAATGTCGAAAAGTTCTTTTTTATTCGGGACGATAGGCTTTTCGATAAGCATATCGTAACCGTTTTCCAGAATCTGCATCGCGGTTTCGTAATGCATTTCGTCCATCGTCGCGTTGATTACTATGTCGCATTCGATTTTGCTTTTCAAAAATTCCTCGAACGAGCCGAAAAGCCTGTCCGAAGAAAGCGAATATCTTTTTTTCGCCTCTTCGAGTTTAAATTCGTTCGGGTCAACGACGGCGACCACGGAAAGTTCTTCGGGGCGGTCGAGCGAATAGTCCGCGTAAACCTGCCCTCTGTTGCCGTAACCCACTATAACGGCTTTAATTTGTTTCAACATAACGTTTTCCTTATAGTTTCATTCCCGCGGCAAAATCTCCGCCGGAAAAATATTTCATACTGATTATCGACGTAAAAATCAGCGGCACGCTCGAAATTATATACATGGCGTACATCGCGCCGTTTTTGCCGCTTTTGATAAAGTTCGACTGCGCGTCGAGCATAATCGGCATAAGCGTCATCTTTCTCGTAAAGAGAAGGCTCGGCCACAAATAGTCGTTATACAGCGAACCGAAACAGCCTACGAACTGAAAAAGAATAATCGGTATCGCAAGCGGAACGGTTATTTTCGCGTAAATAACGGGATCGGACGCCCCCTCTATTCTCGCGCTTTCGTAAATGGCGGAGGGCTGCTGTCCGAAGAATATTCTGAACATAAACATACACGTTATCTGTCCGCCGGCAAAGTTCGGGAGAAGATAACCCGTGAACGTATCGCCGAGATTGAGCGTGTTTTTAACGAACGGCACCAAAATAGGCATACCCATTATCGACGGCAAAAGCATTACCGAAATAAAGGTCATAAAAATCGCCTCTTTAAACGGAAATTTCTTCGTGGTAAAGACGTAGGCGAGTATCGAACCTAAAAGGCAATCGCCGAACGCGCCGATAAGAGATACTATTATACTCCTTAAAGCCGAGTTTTTTACGACTTCCCATGCCTCCGAGAAATTTTTGCCCGCGTTTGCAAACAGTTCTCCGCTCGGCAACGCGAATATGTTTTTCTGAATATGGAACGTGTCTTTAAGCGAATTTACGACCGTTATAAAAAGCGGTAAAAGCGCGAAAAGCACGCATATCGTCACCCACGCGATTATAAAAATCTGCAAGGGGATTATATCGTAAGATTTTTTTACTTTATTCTTATTCATTTATTCATCCCCTCCGCTGAACTGCATTTTCATATTGATAATCGTCGCGAAAAGCAGAAATACGAATATTACCGTGGCGTAAGCCGCCGAATACCCGTAATCGCCCTGAAGCATATACGAATACATCTCGTGTATGGGCGTTTTCGTGCCGTAACTCGCCTTACTGTCTATCATATACGTCCTCGCGAAATTCTGCAAAGAGTGTATGAACGTAGTCACGAAAACGTACTTTATCTGCGGCAGAATCAGCGGCAGGTCGATTTTTAAAAATCTCTTGAACACTCCGCAGCCTTCGAGTTCCGCCGCTTCGTAATAACTGTCCGATATATTCATCATCGCGCCGTAAAATATAAGATACGCCCCCACGAACGGAAAACCCATAAGCAGCGTCGCCCACCTCGCGGTGGAGTTTTGCGTCAGAAACATTATTTCTTTGCCGCCGCAGGATTTGATTATGAGGTTTATAACTCCCGAAAACCCGTAGATACCCTCTTTCCATATAAGAAGCCCCGTGACGCTCGGAATTATCCCCGGAATAAACAGAAGAGTTCTCGTAATCGCCGAGTACTTTCTGCTCGCCATTATCGTAAGGAAAAAGGCGAAAATAAGGGGCGGAAGGAGAGCAAAAACGAGGTCGGCGGCGAGAAATATTCCCATATTCGAAAACGCTTCCGCGGCGTATTTGCTCGTAAATATGTTTATGTAATGTTTAAAATTATTCCATAAAAGCGTCGGTTTATCCTGCGTATAATCGAAAAACGACAATCCTATCGAGGCAATGGCAGGATAAAAACAGAACATACAAAGGAGAGTAAAAGACGGCAGTATGGCAAGATAGACGAATTTCGACTTAGCCATTTCCTTAAACGTTTTGCCGATTTTACCCCTTATTTTCGGAGACAAAAGGCATAAAGCCGCAACGACGGCGAGAATAAACGCTATCGCGGCGAGGATTATAAAGACTATGAAAAGCGTTTTATAAAGGCTTTCCCTTATCTTGCCGTCCACGCCGAAAACGGCTACTATCATTTTGCCCGACTCGGAAAAATTGGAGTTATAGTAGGTATACGACAGATTGCCGCCGACCGCGACTATCGAAGTAATATCGAAATCGGTCGCGACCGAATATACGACTTTTTCCGTCGTAAGGTCGATTTTCGTAACTTCCGAAAGTGTTTTGTATATGACGTAAGCCGAGTTTTCATACGGGTCGTAAAACATCGACCTGTTTTCGGTTATCGGGTTGCCGCTCAACTTTACTCCGTCGATTTTTTCAAGCGGAAGTTCTTCGCCGAATCCCACGCCCGTTACGTTTTCCGCGCGGAATTTATAGAGTTCGTTTTCCGAACTCGTAACGTAAAAATATCCGTTTTCAGCGTTGTACGCAGAGCCTGCGAAGGCGTTGACTTCGGGACTTACGTAGTAATATTCCGACTTGTCGTACTCCTCGCTATCGGCGGCGACCGTCCCTCTCATACTGAAAGTAACGTTATATTCCGAGCCGTATTCGGCGTTTACGAAATCTTCCGCCCGTCTCTTTAAAACGTTTAGTTTTTCGGACGGATTTTCCTCTTTCAGTTCGGCGAGTTTGTCCTCGTAAGCGGCGTAATAGCCGCACCCCGAAAGGTCGGCTTTGAATTTGTGTACGCCCTGATTCGTTACTACGACGACTTCGCCGTCTTTTCCGTCAACGGACAAAATTTTATCGCCTTTGGAAAGTTCGAGGTTCACGTTGCCGTCGTCGTAGCCCGTATACAGATGTCCTTTTACCGCCTCGCCCGACAAATCGGACGGATAAGCGAAAATTTTAACGTAGTTTGCGGCTCTCGAAAAGACGTACAGACGTCCGCCGAAAGCCTTCATGGAGTCATAGTTTCCGTCGTATACGTTTTCGGAAAGGAGTTCGAGTTCCGAATTTAACCAAAGAACGTATCTCGCGTCAGTCTCGGTGTTCATAGCCGCGACGTAAACGTTATCGCTCCCTTTTTCCTTGTATACCGCTGATATTTTTCCTATATCCACGCCGAATTTTTCTTTCGCCGCGTTTTTTACGTCAACCGTCTTTTCGGTTTTTCCCCTGCTGTTTGACAGGCGAAGTTCCTTCGTCGTCGAATAGAGTATCTTATCCGCCGAAAAAAGAGTCTGAGAGGTGAAGTTGTCCTCGCCCCCCGCGATTTCTCTGTTCGTTTTCGGAAGTTTTAAACCGAAAATAACGGCGGCGACCGTGAAAACCATGAGGACTGCGAGAAAGACAATCGCCCACAGTTTTAACTTGTCGCCTTTGATTTTTCCGTTATCGTTCGTCATTTTTTAACCGTTGGTGGGTCCGCCCCATACCTTGTAGCAATCTTCGTTCCACTTCTGCGAGGTCGCGTATTCTTTCCACGCTACCATAAGGCTGTTGTGCCACGTAGTCGAAAACTCGTCGATACTCATGGGATTGTCGGTCTTTAAAAGCCCTCTCCATATTTTTATCGAAGTTTCGATATTGTCCTTGTTCATAGCGATATATCTCAAAAACGACTTGACGAAATCGTTGGAATCGGAAAGACCCGTAAACGAAATCTTGTCGGTTTTGAAGAAGTCTATCCACTTTTGCGGTACGACGACGAGCTCGTTTTTAACCGTCGTAATACCCTGCGGAGCGACGTCCGTTTTACTTAACGCATTATAATAAATCGACTGACCGTAAGGAGACATAACGAACTTGATGAAGTCGAGATTGAGTTCGTTCTGTTTGGTGTCGTGATTGAGTACGGAGAGATATCCGCCGTTGCCGCCTACGTCTCTCATAATCGTTCCGTCGTCGATATATCCGCCCTCGCTTACCATTCTCGGGTAATCGAAAAAGTCCATGGAAAAACCGTCTACGTCGTTAAAGGAAAGTCCCGAACCGGCGTAATCGAGCATAATCTGCGGCGAGTTCTTGCCTCCCGACTGCGTTTTGAACTTGTTGCGGACGGTCTCGAAAGAATCGGTTGCCGCCGTGACGTGAACGTACTCTCTCATCTTGGCAAACTGCGAGACGAATTCTTTATATTTCGGGCTTTTCGCGCCGCAATAATATTCGGACGTATCGTCGAGAACGACGTTGTAGAATTTAGTGATGTTCGCGCCGTATTCGGGGTCGGATTCGGGGTTTTCGTCCGTTACGTCCAACTCGAAATTGTCGCTTGTCATTATGTTTTTATACTCGTTTCTGTAATAGTAATCGCCGTAAACCCTTATAAGCCACGAGAATTGAAAACCGTCTACCGAGTCGTTGTCCAAAGATATGCCGAGCGGATAATTATATCCCGCTTTCTTCATATATTTGCACACTTCCATAAGTTCGTCCCACGTTTCGGGGGTCTGCTTTATGGTTGCGCCCTCTTTTGTAGCCTCGGTCTTAGCCGCTTCAAACGCCACGGTGTTTATAAACCAAGCCGTCTGCAAATCCTGCGAGTTGATTATATAAACCGAGGAAGTCGAGCCGGTCGTGTCGGTAGTGTATGCGTTTCTGTTTAAAACGCTGCTCCATTTCAGATTGCCCGCGTAGCCGTTGACTTTATTGATCGCTCCCGCCATATTGTAGCACTTTGCCGAAAGATCGGAAACGAGGTTACCTTGCACTATGTCCCAGTCGGTTTTCGGGTTGTTGAGTTCGGTGTTGAGCCTGTCTTTATACTTGCCCTGCACGCCTTCCATACCGATGTTTACGGTTACGGCGTCGCTGTGAAGCCTCTGATACTCCGCCGCGAGAGCCTCCCACGCAGGCTCTGTGGATTCGAACTGAATAACCACGTCGATTTGTCCGCTTCTCTGTTTGATTTCAGAAGATACGGGCAAATATTTTTCGTCTAACCCCTCGAGTTTAAGAGGTTGGACGGTTATGCAATCGGTTATTTCGCCGCCTTTGGATTCGGACGAAGGATTTTCGGTAGTTGTCTCCGAATTCGGCTTTCCGCCGTTTCCCGAGTTTCCGCCGCCGCACGCCGCAAGCGATACGAGCATCGTCATAGCGGCAAATAACGAGATAAGTCTTTTTTTCATAATAACACTCCTTTTTTATTCGACTATCAATCGAAACGTCTTTCCGTTTCTGTTCTGCGTAAATACGAACGAATAGGTGAGTTTTCCGTTCTCCGCGATTACGCTGTAACCGTCGTAACCGTGATCGCTCGAAAGTTTGACTTCCACCCACTCGCCGTTCACATTTTCATAGAGTTTCGGTCTTGAAAGTTTCGTAATTCCCGTAACTTTTACGGAATAATTGACCTCTTTATCTCCGTCCACGCCGCCGTTTAAGGTGAATTCGGCTTTGTTTTCCGCCGCCTCTACGGTCGGAATATATCCGTCGATTACCGTTTTGCCGACAGTCGGCGAGATTGTTATCGGGTTTACGACGCTGTCGTTATAAACTTGTTTCACGTTGTCGCAATGCGTCTGCCCGACTTTTCCGTAGGAAAGGAATATAACGTCGGTATCTATATAATCGCCCGCCTTGAAAGACACGTCTTCCGACAGCGTAAGCGAACCGTAATTGAGTTTGTCCTGCCAGTCGTTGAGATAGCCGAGGTTTACGTTGCTTTCCTTGCCGCCGACTACTATTTTACTGTTTTTGACGATAAGTCCGAAGTTGGACATATCGGGTTGTTCTTTCTGCTCTATCCCGTAAAGGGTAAAGTACGAAGAGTTTTTGTTGAGTTTATATATAGTCGCCCCGCTCTTCGTCGCGTTCGTTATCTGCTTTTCTTTGCCGTTTTCGTCGAGGTAGGAAGAATATTTATAGGTGCAGTTCCTGCCGTTGAACGAAGCGAGGGAAAACGAACCCTTTTCGTAAGTTACGTCCTTTAAAAATCTGACGTAAATTCTGTAATACGTTCTGTTTTCGTCCGCCTGCGGCATTTCGACGTGCCTCATCGTATATTCGAACGCCCCGTCGTCGGAAACGTACGAATAATCGAGATCGGCGTAAGTAAGTCCCGAGGAACGAATATCCGAACCCGTGTACTCGCAAAGCGTGCTTCCGAAATCGGAATTAACGCTCATAAGCATACCCGCCGAACTGAACTGCGGATCGCCGTTTTGCCACATATTGCCGCTCGCGCTTCTGAAATCGGGCAAAAACCAACTCTTGCCGAACGATCCGTAACCGAGGCTCGGACCTTTGAGCGCGTAATAAGGCGCGATGCAGTTGGTCTCGTGTACGCCCGTGGACAGATGATAGTAGGAAATGTAATAGGAAATGGAAGAAAGTTGTTTGATATTATACTTGCCCCACTTCATATACACGTTCACGACCGTGAACTTCTTCGTCGAATTTTTCTCGATTACTATCGGGAGATACGAGTCGCCGTAAATCTTGTCGTACGGGTCGTATATCGGCTCTTCCTTTTCGTGTCCGAAGTTTTTGGAAACCTGTACGGGTACGGGGACCTGCGCGTCGTTTTCGTCTAAAAGAGCCGCGCCTTCGAGCGGATAGTCGGTATGAACGTAGATATACGCCGTTCTGTCCTTGTCGTCGCCTTTTATCCTTACGCTTTCCTCGAATTTCTTTTCCTGATCCTTGTAGTACGCCGCGTTGAATCCCTCGCCGCCGAGGTAGAACTCGTAACAGCCTTTGAGATAGTCGTAACCGACGTATTTCGCCGAATCTTTATCGGTAACTTCGATATTCTTATCGTCGAGCGGATTTCTTTCGAGTTCGCTCGCCGCTTTTATTCCGTCGAACGAATGAGTCTCGTCGTTATAAATCCTGTTCCCGAAACTGACGTCGGCTCCCGACGGCATAGCCGTTCCGTCTACGCTTATCTCCTGTCTTATAACGAGATATCTGCCGCTTATAACTACGCTTACTTTCTCGGCGTTTACGAATATAAACCCGATAACGCCGACGTTTTTGACGTCTAAGGCGACGTATTCGACGGTTCTTTCGTCTATATTGTCCGCAGAAGAATGAACGCCGTTGCCGTCCTTTATTTCGTATCCGGCGATTTCGTCAAGGCTCGCTTTTACCTCGAAGCCGTACGCCGTTACGTCCGCCGCGCCGCCCGAAACCACTCTGAACTGCTCGTGAATTTTATCGGGGTAGGTGTGATAAATCTTTTCGAGATGACAGGAAAGCCCGTCGAACTCGAGGTCTCTCACGTTTACGGCGTAATAGTAATAACCGAAGTCGGTCGTGTTCGCTCTCGCGTCCTTACCCGACTTTTTAGCGTAAATTCGTTCCGCTCCGCTTACCGCGTACACGTCCATCGTGTTTTCGAGATATGGTTTTCCCCGCGAATTGCCGAAATACCCGACCGTCTTTCCCGAACCTCTCAGAACGTGCGAAAACTTCGATTTTGCGTTTTCTACGACGTATTCGCCCCGTTCGTAGTCGTTGTCTTTATAATACGCCTGAACCGAGTTGGCGGCGTTTACCGCGTAAGTCACGCTCGACGCGAGTTCGGTCTGACCCTTAAGGTCTATAACTTCTTTCGTCGGCTCAGGTTGTTCCGTCGGCTCGCTCTCGCTCGTTTTTTCCGATTCTCTCGCCGATTCGCTCGTTTTTTCCGAGTTCCCCGTCGAACCTCCGCCGCCGTTGCACGAACAAAGCGGCAAAGAAAGAAGGATCAGAGCGGATAACAAGGCTATGATTTTTTTAAGTTTATTCATCTGTTTATACTCCCGTGATTTCAGCGATTATCATCTCGTTGGACAGGTCGTTTTCGTCCGCGCTTACATAATACGCCTGAATCCTGAACTTTACGAGTTCTACCGCTTCCGTCCAATACTTGTTACCCGAGAGGTCGAATTCGACTACCGTCCATTCGCCGCCCTCGTCCATATTCTTTTCGGTTGATTTGAACGTATACCATTTCGCCGCCGAGCCAAAGTAATCTTTTCTGCTTCCGACGTACTTGCCGTCGGCTTTTTTCGCCGTCCAGTAAATCGCAAGTTGGCTCGCGTTTCCGAGGTTTTTGAGTTTTACCCTTATCTTCGTAATTCCCTTGATGCTGAGGCTCGCGGAATTAGTAGAAAGACTCGGGTCGCCTATAAGACTGTAACCGAAGTTGATTTTCAGATTTCCGTCCGAAAGCAAGGTCGTCGTTCCCGCCGTGGATCCGGGCTTGGTGGCAGCCGTAGCCTTAAAGCCCTCGTATAGAGCCTTTCCGTCGTAATAAACCGTTCCGTCCGTCTTTACGAAAATTTCCGTCTCTCCCGCTATCCTTTCGTTTTCTATATCGAAAGGCTCGGTTAATTCGGCGTTTTTGTAATAGCCGAGAACTTTATAACCGCCGAGGGCGGAAGCCGCCTTTTCCCTGCCGATTATTACGTTTTTGTCGCTTCTTATTTCCCTTACGACTCCGCCGACGTTAAATTTAACGCTCGTCTTGCTCTTGTCGTACCTTTCGTCGTATACTCCTTTGATATAGGAGATGAGAAGTTCGTTTTTCTCGCCTGCAGTACCGTTGAACGCGTAGAGCGACTGAATTCTGAGAGAGTAAAGTCTGTCTGCGTTTTTCCACATATTGTTCGACTTGGCGGGTTCCTGCTCGGACGCTATATTGATCCGAAGAATTACCCACTCGTCGTCCTCGCTCATCTTCATTTCTTTATTGCCGTATGTGTAGCAGAAATTCTGATTTCCCGAATAGGTTTCTGTTCCGACGTAATTGCCCGAATTATCTTTAAGCACCCAATAGAACATCAACTGATTCGCGTTGCCGACGTTCTTGAATTTTATTTCGACTATCTGCGACTTCGTTATGTCTACGTTAAGCCCCTCGGCGCAGATATACGGGTCTCTCGCCGTGCTGTAACCGAAGTTCGCCCTCGCGTAAGTCTCGCCGTTTTTGGTTTCTTCCGAAATAGAACCCGCCGTCGAGCCTGCGCCGCTTATCGCCGCTACCGCGCGGAAACCGTTCGCGAGCGACTTGGAATCGAAGTACATATAATCTTCGACGTCGATATAAATGTCCGTTTTACTCGTTATAGGCTCGTCGAAATCAAACTCGCTTCCCTCCGCAAAATCTTCGGAAAGATAATAGCCCTTTACCTTGTAACCGTATATCGAATCGTCGCATCTACCCGTCTTTCTGCCCTTTTTAACCTCCGTCGAGTATACGGGGATTTCCAAGCCTTTGAGGTAGAAATTGACGTCGTAGTACGCGTCCCATTTTGCGTAAAGCGTCATATCTCCCGCAACTTTGTCGAGACCGAAATCCCATTCCGCCTCGTACTCTCTGTCCGTGTACCACCCCGCGACTCTGTACCCGTCGGGATTTTCGCCTCTCACCCTTATATCGGGTTCGACCACGAGGTCTCCCTTATGAGCCTTCTGATCCAACGCCTTGTTCGTCGGAAGGTCGATACAGGTGTCGAATTTCACGACGTATACGGCGTTCGGATCTTCCGTTTCGGTTTCGCTGTCCGTCGGGCTTTCCTGTCCGCTCGGATTAGACTCTCCGCCACCCGTATTGCCGCCGCCAGCATTGCCGCCGCAGCCGACGACAAACGCCGCTAAAAGCGATACTATCATTAGCATTACGATGAGTTTGAATTTTTTCGTCATTTATTTCGCTCCTGTCAATATTTCTCTGATACTTTTTATCTCTTCGGCGGTGACGCCGTTTCTTAAAAGGAACTCTTCGATTCCGTCTTTCAGACTCGGCTCCTCCGTCTTTTTGCTTATCGAGTATTTCATAAAGTTGGAATAGAGACCCTCGGTCGCGGCGTAGTGATTCTGCTTGCGGCTTTCGACGTCTTTCTGCTCGAAATCGAGACATCCGTACTCGGAAAGAAAAGACAACTCGTAATCGAGCGTGAGATCCTGATGCTCAACGCCGACAAGCCCGTTTATAACGTAGGCGAGCGTTCCCGTCCTGTCTCTGCCTATCTGACAATGAAAATAAATCGGGTAGTTTTTCTCGTCCGCGAATACTTTTACCGCCGTGATAAGCCCTTTTCTGCATTCGTTGTCTCTGATGGACAAATCGCCGTGAAAATAACAGGCGCACCCCTTTGCGGGAAGTTCGGGATAGTTGATTCCGAGGCTAATGAGCGTCCTTTTTCTGCTCGGCTCTTCCCTTAAATCGATTATCGTCTTTATGCCGATCTTTTTAAACCATTCTTTGCCGCCGTCCGTGAGATTGTCGGGGTTTCCGCCTCTATATACAAGTCCCTGCTTTACCGTAAGTCCGTCCGCCGTCTCGTAGCCGCCTATGTCTCTCGTATTGGACGTTCCGCCGATTTTCACCGTTCTCGGTCCTTTTTTCGTGGTAAATCTCCTCACTTCGCTCTCTTCGCCGCTTTCGGCGTTCACAACCGACGAGTAGTATTCGGTTCCGCAATACAAATCGGAAACTTCCGTAACGGAAGAGGAAAAATCATACTCTTTCGCCTGCGTCATATCCTTGTTTCGCGAGATTAAAAGTCGGTAGTCGCCCTCCCCTCCCGAACGACTGAATTTTACGCTTTCGGGGAAATAACGGTCGCCTTCGGACTTGTTTATGTAATCGTAGGTCTTGCCCGTTTCATAGTCTTTCACCACGTTTTCCACCAATTCGTTCATAAGCGAAACTTCCGCGTTTTCTTCGGGGGTTATTATCGTTACGCCTTTTTTCATACTCTCCTCGCTTCCTTTGTTTCCGTCGCTTTCGCCACGAGAAAGGTTTCCTCCCCCACCGCCGCACGCCGTCAGAAACAGCAGACACGCGCACGAAACGAAACAAAGAATTTTCCTGATGCCCACTTATAATACCCCCATAATCTCGGTATGTCAAGATTATACCACTCCGACGCGATTTAATCTATATCAATATTTATTATTGTTGTTACAAATATTAAGATGTTTTATATTTGCGTTTTTTAAAAATTTACAATTTTAGTATTATTTAATAAATATTTCTTTATTTTTGCCCGTTTTATTGTTTAAAAGTTATTTTTGGCGTAATATACATTGACAAATTTTAATTTTTTTGTTATAATATCGACGCTATGGATAACGAGAACACGACTCTTAAAGAAACGATTTTAAAAGCGTACTTCGAAAACGGAATTTCAAAAGAAGAAATACTGAAAAAACACCTCATCGGCGCGGATACGCTCAACTTCTGGATAAAGGAAAGGGAAACCGAGGACGGGCGCGTCGGAAAAAAACCGTCGGAAGAACCGATAAACTACGAATCCGAAGCCGACGACGATTTCCACATTTTCTTAAAAAAAGAGCGTTTTCTGCTCGATATGCCCCACTATCACGAAAGCGTGGAGTTGATTTGCGTGCTTAAAGGCTCGGCAAGGGCGCACGTCGGCGAAAAGGTATTTCAGATAAATAGCGGCGAAATCTGTTTCAGCAAGAGATTTCAGAACCACTTTTACGAAAATCAGTCGCGCGATTTAGAGGCAATCTGCGTAGTTTTAAGCCATAATTTCACCCATCATTTCAGGCAGGCAGAGGGCGACAAAACGCCGCCCGCATATATGAAGAATGCGGAATACAACCAAAAAATAATCGAACTTTTGCAAAAATGGCTCGACGAAAAGGACAAGTCGTTTCTTTTAAACTGCGCGTATTCGAATCTTCTGTTCGATTTGCTCATAAAAACGTACGGGCTTTCCGATTCCGTCAAAACCGACTCCGACAGGCTTGCCGTTAAATTTATCGACTATATCGAAAACAACTATCGTTCGGATATTTCGCTTACGACCATGGCGAAGCATTTCGGGTACACGAAGGAATATTGCAGTAAACTGTTCAACAAGTCGGTAGGACAGCATTTCAACACGTTTTTGAACTCGGTGAGAGTGAGAAAAGTCGAAGAAATGATGAACTCCAAAGAGGGAGAAAACAGAAAAATCACCGATATTATCTACGAATGCGGTTTTACGAATCAAGTGACTTTTTACAGGCATTATAAAGCGGACAAAGGCGAGCGGACGAAACGAAGTTGAATGAAATCGAGACGATAGAGGTCATAACATACTTAATTGTACATCTTGAACTTTTTACAAGAATATAACCCGAGCGGTTGCCGCAAATTGCGGCAACCGCTCGGGTTTTATCTTTTCGACCTTTTCGGTCTTTCAGTCTTTCGGTCTTTAACAACCTGTATTAGTTTTTTAATGTCAGTTCTCTTTGCGTTTAACAAGTATAACTGCCGCCGCCGCTAATAACGCAAGCGTAGTCATACCTACTACTCCGTTGATTCCCGAGAAACAACCGCCGCCCGAACTACTGCCGCTCGATTTACCCTCGGAACCGCTCGTCGGTTCTTCCGTATCGCCGCTTACGGCGGGTTCTTTGCCCGTCTCGTAACCGCATACGTCGCACTCGCCGTCGTCGTTGCCGTCGGAATGCTCGCCCGCGGTCTCGCTCATTTTCGCTCCGCAAGTTTCGCAGTTATGCCAATGACCGTTTTCGTCGCTATTCCATTCGGTAGCCGCAACGTGTCCTTTCGCCGCGATTTTACCGTCGCCCGCTTTCCACGCGTCGAGATCGGTTATTTCGGTCGCGCAGGTTTCGTCGGTAAAGTTCTTGCCGCATACCGAGCAGTTGTAATAATCTTTAAATCCTTCCTCTTTGCAGGTCGCCGCTTTTCCGTCAACCTTTACCGCAGTATGACCTTTCGCCGCGATTTTGCCGTCGCCCGCTTTCCATGCGTCGAGATCTGCTATTTCGGTCGCGCAGGTTTCGTCGGTAAAGTTCTTGCCGCATACCGAGCAGTTGTAATAATCTTTAACTCCTTCCTCTTCGCAGGTCGCCGCTTTTCCGTCAACCTTTACCGCAGTATGACCTTTCGCCGCGATTTTGCCGTCGCCTGCTTTCCACGCGTCGAGGTCGGCTATTTCGTTATATCCGTTTTCGTCCGCAAAATTTTTGCCGCAAGCGCAAACGTAATACTCTTTAACTCCGTTTTCGGTACAAGTAGAATCGACCGCTTCGACCTTCGTTAAGGTATGGTCGCCCTCTATCGCAAGCATGCTCGGCGCGGCAACCTTATCCACGCCGTAGTTAAATACGGTTTCGGCGGTAATCTTCGCCCCGTCGATAGTCCAGCAATACTCAAATCCGTGTTTTACGGGAACATCGTTAAGCGCGGGCAATTCGCCGACTGCCGCTCCGTCCAAAAGATTTTTAGACTCGACTTTCTCGTAGAGAGACATATTTTTAACGTAAATCTCTCCGCCTCCGTTAGTTAACGTAAACAATATCCAGGATTCGCCGCTTACGTTGGGTTTGCACTCGATTACATAATCAGCGTAGTCGACGTTTTCCGTCCACTTCGTATAGAAATAGTTGTATTTCGGGGTATCTGTTCCGTCAAACGTCTCGAATCCGAGGTTGATAAAAGTGTTATCGCACTTTACGCTGAGGTTTAAAACGTAGGTTTTGTCCGCTTCAGTCTTGAATTTACAGCCGGTAGCGTAATTAACCTGTTTTCCCGTCTCGAGTTCGGGGTCTCTCGTCATAAGATATTCCCCCGCCTCGGTGACTTGGGGCTGATTATATACCCACTCTCCGCCGACTATTTTGTAATTTTCCGATCTGAATTCGAGATTATACAATCTGTCGTAAACGAGAACGGCTGTTTTATTTTCGCCGTAATCGTAAACGGTTTCCGCGGTTATCTTCTCGCCGTCGATTTCCCAACGTCCGTTAGTATAACCTGCAACTTCGGGAATTACGGGAAGTTCTCCGATTGCCGTTCCGCCCTCGACTTCTTTCGTTACGTTCTCGTAGAAATAGAAATCCTTAATGCAGACGTTTCCCGTTCCTGCGGTAAGTTGGAATATAAAGTCAACCGGTCCCGTAGCCGTAGCGGTATAATCGAACGAATACGCTACGTAATCGGCGTTGTTAGTCCAGTCGTCAATAAAAACTGCGGCGTAATTCGGTCTTTCGGTCGAAAATCTGATATAAATGTTATCCGCTTTTAATTTTAATTCGAGTTTATACGTTTTGCCCGCTTCGACGTTATATTTGCCTACGCCCGCCGCATAATTTATCGCGCCGGTATCGCCTTCCGCCCTCGGAAGGGTCGCCACGCCATTCTCAAACGACGGCGTTTTATATCTATTCCAACTTTCGGCAGAGGCTGCCATATCGCCGCCTTTCGCCTGAAACGCCACGGTGAATCTGTTGTTTTTCTCGTAAACGGGAACCGCCGTTTTATTCGTTCCGTAATTGTATACCGTTTCCGCGGTTATCTTCTCGCCGTCGATAGTCCAGTAGGAATCGTAGCCCGTTATTTCGGGAATTGCGGGAAGTTCTCCGATTGCCGTTTCGCTCTCGAATTTTCTTTCGATAAGTTTGCAGAATCTGAAATTTTTGATGTAAATGTTTCCCTCTCCTGCGATAAGCTGGAAAATCAACTGAAAATCGCCCGACGCGCTCGGAACGTAGTCTATAACGTAATCTACGAAATCCGGATTATTGACCTTACTGTCCGGCATAAATTTCATTGACCAGTTCGGCTTTTCCGACGACAACACGAATCTTATTTCGCTGTCGGTTTTTACGCTCAGGTAAAGTCTGTATTTCTGACCTGCTACGACCTTAAATTTCCCCGCTCCGGGGCGATAGTTTTTAGTTTCGTCTGCGGCAACTCTGGAAATAGTCGCAACTCCGTCCGTTATATCGTCCGCCCAACTTCCGTTCGCAGCCATATCGTATTCATAACCGTCGGACAAGAACGTCAACTTGTTTACCACCGCATATTTTGCAACGGCAACCTTATCCGCGCCGTAATTATATACGGTTTCCGCGGTTATCTTCTCGCCGTCGATTGTCCAGTAACCGTCACAACCGTCTTTCGCGGGAACTTCGGGCAGAGTCCCGATCGCCGAACCCGCCGCAACCGTCTGATTTGTTATATCGCTTATCACGATATTTCTGAACTGTAAGGGAATGCTCGTATAACTTGCGTTATTTACCTGTAACGTAACCCTGTCGGTATCAGTCGTTGCTGTAAACGTTCCCTCGTAAGTCTGCCATTCGTCCGTAACGGGAATATTCGTTTTTATCGCTTTCCAACTTGTATATGTGTTATAAAGATGGAATTCCGAGGTTTTTCCCGCCTCCGCGGTCTTATACTCGACCTTTATTCCGTATGTATTGTCGGTAACGGTGGTCTGACTGCAATAGACGGTACCGCCCGCAGAGGAAAAGTCTACGGTTACAATATCGTCGCTCTGCGTAATTCCGTTCGCTCCGCCGCTTTGGGCGAACCAGCCCGCCATCGACTTGGTGATAGATTCCCTTTCGTTCGACTTGAACGACAAGGTATAACTTTCGCCTGCCGCTTTCGCCTCGTTTACGTTGACCGCGATAAACGCCGTCATACAAAACGCAAACACACAGGCAAAAATTGTGAGTAATCTGAGTTTCTTTTTCATCTTTATCCTCCTATATAGTTCGAAATTATCTTTCGGATATGTTTCCTTAACTAGTCCAACCCTATTAACACGCCGTACTATGTTTAAATAGCAACGCGTACCTGTTAAAGGCTCTCCTTTCGTCGCAGACGAAAGGAGGGGTACCCCTCGCGAAAATCCGTAGATTTAGTTCTACACGCTTTTGCTAACCTATTTTACACCATTTTTTCACGACATTCAATATCTTAAAATGACTTCTTTTTGTGCTAAACCGACTTTTATTTTCTCAAAAAAAGCGAAAAAAGAGGGTATAAAACAGTCAAAATCTGCGATAATTACTAAGAAAATCGACTTTCGGATTTTAATTTTCGCAACAAAAAAGCCCGTTTGCCGAAAAAAAGACTGCTAACATAAAAATTGCAGTCTTTTTTATACTCGCTTCCTCCTTCGGGGATAAATTCATCCGTTGAAGCAGTGGGAATATCGCAAAATTTGCCTCCTCCTTCGGGGGAAGTGGCAAAATGAAGCGTAAGCGAAATTTTGACGATAGGGGATAAAAACGCAAAGTAAAACGAAGTAGTGATTTATTGTCCCCTTCCGTCTCGTCTCGTTTTCCACTCGCCGAGCCACCTTCCCCGAAGGTGACGGCAAAAGCACATCATAGTCAAAAATTTCACCGAAGGAGGAAGCGAGCGGAATTACTGTCTACGTTCTGATTGTAAATTTAAGGTTAAAAGTCGCCGAAAGGTATCAGCGGAAGTTCGTTTTCGTTACTCCCCGGACTTGCCGTCAATATATCTTCTTCGTTGTATTCGATTACCGCTATCTCCGCTTTTTCATATAATTTCTTCATATATTTTCTCCTTATTCAACCGATACTCTGTACGTTACGTCCGATTCCGTCTTCGTAACTATGAACGAATACTCGAGCGTTCCGTCTTTTTCGTATATTACCGAATATCCGTCGAAACCGTGCGAACTCGCAAGTTCTACCGTTTCCCACTCGCCGCTCGCGTTCTTCTTCTCGACTTTGAGTTTCCCGAGTTTTTTAAGTCCTTTTACTCTTATCGCATAATTGACTTCGCTGTTCTTAATCGCTCCGCCCGAAAGAGTAAATTCCGCAACGCCGTAGGAAGCCGCTCTTACGGTGGCGATAAAATCGTCCTCGACTACCGCTCCCTTTGTCGCCGTAACCTTTAAAGCCTCGGTAGCGGAATCTTTGTAAACTTTCTCTACGCTCAAAATATCGCTTTCGCCACTGCCTTTTCCGTAGGGAAGAAGTATTACGTTGACCGTTATTTTATCTCCCGCGGCGAAAGTCGTATTCTCCGCAATCGTGAGCGAACCTCTGTTGGAATACGCCGAATTTCTCTTTATTCTGTCGTTATAGAAAGCAAGTCCTATATCGCTCGCCTGCCCGTTTACGGTAATCGCGTAGTCTTTGACTATTAAAGCGAAGTTGCCGCTTTCGTGAATACCGTCTCTCACCATATTGTAGTAGGTGAAATAACTCGAACCTTTATTCAACTTGTAAAGCGTAGGACTCCATTTGTTGATAATCGAAGTAGTCGATTGAAGTTTTGTACTGTCTATCGAAACGTCCTGTTTATTTCCGTTCGCGTCGATATACGCGGCGTTTTTATAGTAATCGCCGTTCACTCTCGCGTCGAAACTGAAAATACTGAAATCGGCGTATTTAAGACTCGTCGACTTCTTAAACGAAATTTCGACCGTATAATAGGTTCTTCCCTCGTCCGTCTGCGGCATTTCAACGTGTCTGTAAACCACGTCGTAACTGCCGTTTTTGGAAGTATACGAATAATTCATATCCGCGTATGTAAGCCCCGAGGAACGAATATCCGAACCCTGATAAATTCCGAGGTCTGCGTCGCTCGACGAAAGCGAACTGCCGTTCGACACGCCGTTCAACGCCCCTACCGAGTTGTTTTGTATGCCGCTGTGTTTTTCAGAGCCGCCTTCCTCGTAGGTCTGCCCGTCGTTGCTCATTCCTCTGAAATCGGGAAGTATCCACGAACCGACATCGTCTTTATTGAGATAAGTCGAATAGTAAGGGGCGAGACAGTTGGTCTCGGTAACGCCCGTGGACATATGGTAGTAAGACACGTAGTAGGAAATCGACGAAATCTGTTTAAGCGGATATTTACCCCAATTCTGATACACGTTGACGAGCGAAAATTCAAGAGTTTTGCCCTTCGCGAGTTTCACGGGAAATAAAGTATCGCCGTACATTTTGTCCGCGGGGTCGTAAATCGGCTCTTCGACTTCGTGGTCAAAATTCTTCATTACTTCGAGACCCATAGGTATTAAAAGGTCGTTTTTATCGGTGAGAGCCGCCCCTTCCAACGGACAAGTGGAATGTACCATAAAGAACACGTCTCTGTCGTCTTTCGCGACCACCTTTATGTTGTCGATATACTTCTTGTCGGGTTCGCCGTACGCGTCCGCAAAGCCCGAACCCGCGATATTCATTACGTAATGACCTTTGAGTTTATCGTAACCGACGAAACCCGTGCCGTCCAAAGAAGTCGAATGACCCGTGACGGTAATATCGTCGGCTGTAAGGGGGTTACGCTCGATTTCGTCCGCCGCCCTCATGCCCGAAAAGTCGTGAGTCGTATCGGTATATACTCTCGTTCCGAAAGACACTTCGCCGCCCGCTTCGAGCGTTCCGACTTTCTTGACCTGACGGAAATAATAATTGTCGTTATCCTGCATCAGCCAAAAGGAACAGTCGGTCGAGGTATTTATAAACGCAAGTACGCCTACGCCCTCTATATCGAACGCCGCGTAGCGGAATTCGGTACTGCCGAGAGCGTTGGAAGAATACGAGGTCGTTATCGTATCGCCGTTTCTTATCTCGAATTTCGCGACCGACGACTTAGGAATCATCGTCTGAAAAGTAACCTGTTTGATATTACTTACCGCAGACGAATTGCTGTTTATAAGTCTGTATACCTGATACATTCTGTCCGAATAAACGTGGTAGGTCTTATCGAGATAGAGATTGTCGCCGAAGTTCAGATTGCGAACGTTTACTTCGTTGTAATAATAGCCGAGTCTCGTGGTATTAACGTACGGGGCGCACGCTTTTCCAGTCTTGTTGTAACCGTTAGGCCACGTCGTCGATATTATGTCCGTACTGTTTTTCGCGTATTTTTCGGTGTTGGAAGTCGTCAGTACGAATACGTCCATAGTGTTTGAAACGTAAGTTCCGCCTTTTAAATTTTTAAGCGAAGTAACCTGTCTCTGCCCGGCAGTCTCGCTCGCGGGAACGTTTACCGCGTGCGTGAGACTTACGTTTTGATTAGTTATCGTATAATGTTCTTTCGCGGCGTTGTCGAACGTTCCGTTCACTCCGTTTTCAAGGCTTTTCGCGTATACGAGAGTGTCCGCCATATCCGTTGCTTCGGACAAATCGTACTCGTCGGGAAAATACGCGTTGGCGGCAACGTTGTAGTTGTACAACGCTTTAAGCAGATTGTCGAAATTCTCCGTCTGCTTGCCCATAGCCATATTCACGTAAGCGATAGCCGAAACGTTGATTTTGCAGTCGCCTATGCCGAACTCGTACGTTTCGTCGAGGTCTTTCGCCGCTATATTCGATTTTTCAAGATAATAGTTTACCGTACCGTCTGCGGAAGCGGTCGTTTTGACCGTCGTCGCTTCGCCGTTTACGGTACAGGAAACGCCGCTTAAATTTCCGCCGAGATAAATGCGGATAGAGGTCATGGAAGCGAGTTCGAGGGTTATACCTCTTACCGTAACGCCGCTCGGGAGCGTTCCCGTAATCTCGGGAGCGAAGCCCGTATAGCCTCTGTCCGTCGCGGTCACGGAACCGACCGTTTCGTTTGCAAAATATTTCTCCGCCGAATCGCAATAAGTTTCGAGACCTTCGAGAAGAGCCAAGAGACTTACGTTGTCGGAAAACCTCGTTTTCGCGACTTCGATATAATCTTTCACGCCTACTTCGGCGGTATAATCGCCTATCTCGAACTTGATTTTGTCGGCGTAATCTTTCGCCGCAACGCCTACGGTATAAAGCCTGTTCGCGCCGCTTAAAGTATACTCGGTAAGTTCTTTTCTCACGCTTCCTACCGTCGCGTATACTTTCGATTCGTCAACGACTTTCGCGTAGATATTGAGTCCGATATTTCCGTCGAGAGATAGCGATACCGACTCGATTTTGTTGTCCGCTTTATACGCGGCGACCGCGATTTTGTCGGCATTATAATCGTATACGGTGTCGGCGGTGATTTTTTCGCCGTCGATTGTCCAATAACCGTTGTAACCGTCTTTTGCGGGTACTTCGGGAAGAGTTCCGATTGCCGAACCTGCCGTAACCGCCATATCGTTCTTTTCATAGAAGTAGAAATCCTTTATGTAAAGATTTCCCGTTCCTGCGGTAAGTTGGAAAATAAAATCAACCGGTCCCGTAGCCGTAGCGGTATAATCGAACGAATACGTTACGTAATCGGCGTTGTTGACCCATGTGTTAATAAATACAGCCTTATAGTCCGGCTTTTCAGTCGTAAACCTAACGAATATGTTATCCGACTTTATTTTTAATTCAAGCCTATAATTTTTACCTGTCTCGACCGTATATTTACCTACGCCCGCCGCATAATTTATCGCGCCGGTATCGCCTTCCGCCCTCGGAAGGGTTGCCACGCCGTTTTCAACGGTCGGGGCTTTGTGTCTCGTCCAAGTTTCGGCAGAGGCTGCCATATCGTAATCGTTCGATCTGAAAGTCAAGGTATACTGCTGTTTCATTTCCTCGTATACGGGAACGGCAACTTTGTCCGCTCCGTAGTTGTATACGGTGTCGGCAGTGATTTTTTCGCCGTCGATAGTCCAGTAACCGTCATACCCCTCTTTTACGGGAACCTCGGGAAGAGTTCCGATTGCCGAACCCGCCGTCATGGTAGTTTCGGTTGTTTCGGAAATTATTATGTTTCTGAATTGCAACGGAATACTTGTATAATTGGCGTTGTTTACCTGCAACGTAACCCTGTCGGTATCAGTCGTTGCTGTAAAAGTTCCCTCGTAAGTCTTCCATTCGTCCGTTACGGGAATATTCGTTTTTATCGCTTTCCACGCAGTGTAGGTATTAAACAAATGGAATTCCGACGTTTTACCCGCTTCCGCAGTCTTGTATTCTACCTTTATTCCGTAGGTTTTGCCCGTAACGGTAGTCTGATTGCAATATACGGTACCGCCCGCCAACGAGAAATCGACGGTTATCAAATCGTCGCTCTGTTCAATGCCGTTCACGTTGCCGCTCTGAGCAAACCAACCGTTCATAGACTTTGTTATCGAATCTCTTTCGGTTTTGAAACTAAGCGAATAAATTTTCGCGTAAGCAGGTACGGCAACCTTGTCCGAAACGTAATTATACTCGGCGTTTTCGTCGATTTTCTCGCCGCCGATTGTCCAATAGCCTTCGTAACCGTCCTTTGCAGGCACCTCGGGAAGAATTCCGATTTTATCGTTCGCCGTAACGGTCGCAACGCTCGCAAGTTCTTCGTAACAATAGAAGTCCTTGACGAAAATATTACCCTCTCCGCCTAAAAGTTGGAATATGAAATCTAATTTACCGCTTTTTGTGGCAACGTAGTCATAGGAAATATCGGTATAATCGGAGTAATTGTAACTTCTGTCCGGAATGATTTTAGCGGAATAATCAGGAACTTCCGTACTCATAATGAAACGTACGTTCGCGTCCGTTTTAAAACGCAATTTTACCTTATACGTTTTGCCCGCTTCTACGTCGTATTTGCCAACGCCTGCCGCGTAGTTTATCGTGCCGTCGCTCGCCGACCTTGTAAGAGTAGCCACGCCGTTTTCGACGGTCGGGGCTTTGTGTCTCGTCCAAGTTTCGGCAGAACTTGCCATATCGTAATCGTTCGACCCGAAAGACAATTTATACGCTACTTTATATTCCGCAACTGCAGTTTTATTCGCTCCGTAGTTGTATATGGTATCGACGGTTATCTTCTCGCCGTCGATTGTCCAATAGCCATCACAACCGTCTTTCGCGGGAACTTCGGGCAGAGTCCCGATCGCCGAACCCGCCGTAACCGTTTGATTTGTTATATCGCTTATCACGATATTTCTGAACTGTAAGGGAATGCTCGTATAACTTGCGTTATTTACCTGTAACGTAACCCTGTCGGTATCAGTCGTTGCTGTAAACGTTCCCTCGTAAGTCTGCCATTCGTCCGTAACGGGAATATTCGTTTTTATCGCTTTCCAACTTGTATATGTGTTATAAAGATGGAATTCCGAGGTTTTTCCCGCCTCCGCGGTCTTATACTCGACCTTTATTCCGTATGTATTGTCGGTAACGGTGGTCTGACTGCAATAGACGGTACCGCCCGCAGAGGAAAAGTCTACGGTTACAATATCGTCGCTCTGCGTAATTCCGTTCGCTCCGCCGCTTTGGGCGAACCAGCCCGCCATCGACTTGGTGATAGATTCCCTTTCGTTCGACTTGAACGACAAGGTATAACTTTCGCCTGCTGCTTGCGCTAAACCTGCGCCCGACGAAATAAACGCCGCCCCTACGAATGCGAGAAAGCAGATAATCAATATTATCAGCGACACATTCTTCCTTGTTCTCGTCATTTTTGCCTCCTTTTTATCCGCCGTTCGGCGGATTTTTACCCATTTTTTCCCATTAAGAGTATTCCTTTCGTCTTCGACGAAAGGAGGGGTATACCCCTCGAAAAAAAGTTTGTGAAAAGTCCGTTCGGGCATACTCCCCCCATACTCTTTTCCGTTCTATCCTACACCATTTCGGAGCGAATTACAATACCGTAAAAAGACTTCTTTTTGTGCTAAACCGACTTTTTCAACGCTAAAAGTATTTGTTTTTTAAGCGTTTTCAAATGACATTATATATCGCGCGCGAGGGGTCGTTTTCGTCCTTAGAATTTTTTTCACCGCAATTCATTATTTTTACGGCAAGCATTTTTGACCTCTTGGAATTTTTTACAAGTGAACTAAACTTTTGAAAGTCTCCCCTGCGTAAGGGGAGATGTCGAGCAAATGCGAGACAAAAGGGTCGTAAACGGTCGATAAATACGTTATTTACAATTTGAAATTCAAGACAAGCAACCCTTTCGTCAAATCTTCGCGAACAACGCCTGATTTGCCACCTCCCCTTGCTCAGGGGAGGCTTTCTTATTTCTTCGTTCAGTTTGCTCTTAAAAAAGATTAACAGTCTGACAAACGGCATTAAAAAAGACCGCAAACCTATCTATTCCGACAGATTTACAGTCTTTTATATAATTCGGAAGTCTTCCGCCTCCTCTTTTATTCTATCCTTTATTTAAACGATTCAAACGTTCTGTAAAAGCGTTTCACGTTAAATTTCTATAACCTTGGAAGTATCAAAGTATTTCCACGGGGTTATATCCGCAGGGGGCTGAATTTTAAAGCACATTCTCTCTTTCGATACAGGGTGCGTGAACGAAAGAGACGCCGCCCAGAGCGCGAGAAAACCCTTTTTCGCCTTTTCGCCGCCGTAACGCATATCGCCGTATACGGGCGTTCCGAGGTGGGACATCTGCACCCTTATCTGATGACTTCTGCCCGTGTGCAATTTGATCTCCGCAAGCGACAAGCCGTCCTTTTCCTCTAAGATTCTGTATTCGAGTTCGGCGAACTTCGCCCCTTCCGTTCCCATAGGACAAACGTAAACCATATTGTTTACGGCGTTCTTTTTAAGGTAATCGGTAAGGGTCGCTTTCTTCTCTTTCGGCGAGCCGACGAGTACCGCCGCGTACTTCTTTTCAAAATCGCCGCTTCTCATCTGCTCGGAAAGTCTCGAAGCCGCCTTGGAACTCTTCGCGTATACCATTACGCCGCCCGTCGGACGGTCGAGCCTGTGAACGAGTCCGACGTACACATTGCCCGTTTTATGCTCCCTTTCTCTGATATGCTCCTTTATTATACTAAGCATATCGGTATCTTTCGTCTCGTCCTCGCAAGAGGGAACGTTCTGCGGCTTCATCACGACTATAACGTGATTATCCTCGTAAAGGACTATGAGGTCGTCTGTCTGTATCTGTTTTTCCATTTATTCTATCTCCGATTTTCGTCTTTAATCGACTTATAGACGGGTTTATTCGTAGTATTGGGGTTTTTATCGGCTATAAACATTCCGCTCGCGCCGCACGGAAGGTCGATACCTTCCTCGGTTTTGATTCCCACTTCGTAAGCCTCGATTTCGCCCTTGTATTCTTTGCCTACGGTGAGCGAAAGTATGTTTTTCAGAACCATAGGTTGAAGCCCCGTCGTGTAACTGTTTATCAAAAAGAATAGCGGATTGTCCGAAAGAACGCCCGTGCAAAGTTCTACGAGGGGGTAAAGTTCGCTTTCGATTTTCCACATTTCGCCGTTAGGACCTCTGCCGTAACTCGGAGGGTCCATTATCACCGCGTCGTACTTTCTGCCTCGTCTGATTTCTCTCTGAACGAATTTCTTGCAATCGTCTATGATAAATCTCGCGGGTTTATCGCTAAGCCCCGAAAGCCTGACGTTTTCGCCCGCTCTTTCGACCATACCCTTGCTCGCGTCAACGTGGCATACGCTCGCCCCTGCGTTAAGACACGCAACGGTCGCGCCACCCGTATAAGCGAAAAGATTGAGTACGCTTACAGGTCTCCCCGCGTTTTCGATTAGTTCGGTCATTCTGTCCCAGTTGACCGCTTGTTCGGGGAAAAGTCCAGTATGTTTAAAGCCCATGGGTTTTACGAGGAACTTTAAATCGCCGTAACTCACCGTCCACTGCTCGGGCATTTTTTTAAGAATCTGCCAACCGCCGCCGCCCTTATCGCTGCGGTTATATATCGCGTTTAACGACTTATAGGCTGACATATCGGTTTGCGACTTCCATATAACCTGCGGGTCGGGACGAAGAAGAACGACGTCTTTCCAACGTTCGAGTTTCTGCCCGTCGCCCGTGGCGATTATAGAATAGTCTTTCCATTTATCGGCTATTTTCATATATATAGTACCATTTTTTTATTCAGAGTTCTTGCGGGACGTCGGGGGCGCCGTCCCCTACGGCTGTAAAACAACTTGCCGTAAGGCAAATTTCACCGCTGTCGGCAAATTTCACTTACCGAAGGGTAAATTTCACTTTGCAAAGCAAAATATCACTCCCGTTTAACGGGACGTCGGGGGCGCCGTCCCCTACGGCTGTAAAACAACTTGCCGCAAGGCAAATTTCACCGCTGTCAGCAATTTCACTTACCAAAGGGTAAATTTCACTTTGCAAAGCAAAATATCACTCCCGTTTAACGGGACGCCGAGGGCGTCGTCCCCTACGGCTGTAAAACAACTTGCCGTAAGGCAAATTTCACCGCTGTCGGCAAATTTCACTTACCGAAGGGTAAATTTCACTTTGCAAAGCAAAATATCACTCCCGTTTAACGGGACGTCGGGGGCGCCGTCCCCTACGGCTGTAAAACAACCTGCCACAAGGCAAATTCTAACTACTCTTGCCTTCCCCTGTGGGGAAGGGGGACCGCTTGCGGTGGAAGAGGTATTACATTTTTTCAAGATTTGGTAAATACCTCTATCTTTCCGTTTGCAACCTCTATCGTCTTGACTTCCATTTCATTCCGTCAATCCACTCTCCCCACGGAGCGTGCCCCTTTTGTCGCTTTGCGACATTTTCCCCGTTTCATCGGGGAAATCTACCCCAAAGGGGAAAGCAAGATGGATAGTTTTCAATTCGCACCAAAGGGAAAAGCAAGACGGATAGTTTCCAACTCGTTTCAAAGGGGGAAAGCAAGAAATTTGTTTTGAGAAGCCTACCCTTGCTCAGGGGAGACTTTTCGCGACGGGAACGGACTTATTACCGTTAAATCTTCTTAACGCCCAAAACTACTTTGTCGCCGTTTATATCGAAGTCTTTTACATAACCGTCGGGCGTTTCCGTTATCTCTTCCGCAAGTACGTCCGATTTTATTTCTTCCGCCTTTTCCTTCAGCACTCTTTCCGCTACTCCCTCGGCTTTATACCCGAGTACTATTCTGTCCGTAACGTTAAATCCCGCTTCCTTTCTCATATTCTGAATACGCGAAACGAGTTCTCTTACCGCGCCTTCCAAAAGAAGTTCTTCGGTAACGTGTACGTCCAGAACTACCGTAAGTCCGTCCGAACTCTCCGAAACGAACCCTTCCGACGGCTCGCTCGAAATAAGCAAATCGTCGATTGTAAATTCGACTTCGGTATCGCCGAGTTTGGTCTTGTACGTTCCGCCGCCCTTTACGCACGCGACAACTTCAGCCGCGTTGCAGGTATCGAGGAAGTTTCTGATTGCCCCGAGCGCCTTGCCGTATTTCGGTCCTAACGTTTTGAGTTGCGGTTTCAGTTTATAGGTTACGAAAGCCGACGCGTCGTGAAGCACTTCGAACTCCTTTATGTTGAGTTCGTCTTTCGCTATATTGTAAAGTCCTTCGGTAAGGTTTACCTTCCTGTCGGTAGCGACGTAGAGTTTTTTAAGCGGCTGACGATTTTTGATATTGCTGCCGTTTCTCGCCGCTCTTCCGAGCGCGACTATCTCTAAAACGTCCTCCATTCCATTTTCGAGTTCTTCGTCTATCATACTCTCGTCCGCGACGGGATAAGAACACAAATGTACGGATATAGGTTCGTTATCGAAGAATTCGGGTACCAAATTCCTGTACATACTCTCCGCCATGAACGGAACGTACGGGGCGGCTACTTTGCACAGCGTAACGAGTACGGTATAAAGCGTGGTATACGCCGCCGCCTTGTCCTCGGTCATTCCGCTGCCCCAGTATCTCTCTCTGCCGCGACGAACGTACCAGTTGGAAAGTTCGTCCGTGAAGTCCTGAATATATCTCGCCGTCTCGAAAGTCTTGTACTCCGCAAGTCCTTTATCGACGACCTTTATAAGCGTGTTGAGTTTGGACAATACCCACTTGTCCATAAGCGTGAGTTTGCATTTTTTAATATCGTATTTCGACGGGTCGTATTTATCGATGTCCGCGTACAGCACGAAAAACGCGTAGGTATTCCAGAGCGTTCCCATAAATTTACGCTGACCTTCGGAAACCGCCTCTTCGTAGAATCTCGACGGAAGCCACGGCGCGCTGCTCGTGTAGAAGTACCATCTGATAGCGTCCGCGCCCTGTTTGTCGAGAACCGACCACGGGTCTACAACGTTGCCTATATGCTTGGACATCTTAATGCCGTTTTTGTCGTTGACGTGTCCGAGAACTATACAATTCTTAAAGGGCGATTTGCCGAAAAGCAAGGTGGAAATCGTGAGAAGGGTATAGAACCAGCCTCTCGTCTGATCTACCGCTTCGGAAATGAAGTCCGCGGGGAAATGCTTCTCGAAAAGTTCCTTGTTCTCGAACGGATAATGGAACTGAGCGAACGGCATCGAACCCGAGTCGAACCAACAGTCGATAACCTCTTTTACCCTCTTCATCTTGCCGCCGCATTTCGGACATTTACAGGTCGGAACGTCGATATACGGACGGTGAAGTTCTATATCGCCCTCTATTCCGCACATTTCTTTGAGTTCCTTTTTGGAACCCATAACGTGAATTTCGCCGCAGTCCTCGCATACCCACACGGGAAGCGGAGTACCCCAATATCTCTCTCTCGAAAGTCCCCAGTCGATGACGTTTTCGAGGAAGTTGCCCATTCTGCCCGTTCCGATAGTCTCGGGCATCCAGTTTACCGACTTGTTAGAGGCGATAAGTTGTTCTTTTATCGCGGTGGTCTTTATGAACCAACTCGACCTTGCGTAATACAAAAGCGGAGTGTTGCATCTCCAACAGAAGGGATAACTATGCTCGAAGAGTACGTCTTTGAAAAGGACGCCGCTTTCTTTAAGGTCTTTTATGATAAGTTTGTCGGCGTCTTTTACGAACATTCCCTTATAGGGTTCGACGGCGTCGATAAATCTGCCCCTGTCGTTTACCATCTGTACGAACGGAAGTTTGTATTTCTTGCCGACGAGCGAGTCGTCCTCGCCGAACGCGGGGGCGATATGAACTATTCCCGTACCGTCGGTAAGAGTGACGTAAGGATCGTTTACGACGTAAAACGCCTTTTCTTTAAACGTTCCCAAAGCGTACGGGAACATGGGTTCGTACTCCGTATATTCGTAGTCCTTGCCCTTCTTTCTCGAAATTACTTCGTAGTCCTCGAAAAGAGTCGGCACCAACGCCTCGGCGAGAACGTAAGTCTCGTCGCCGACTTTGATTTCCACATAGTCGTATTCCGCGTTCATACAAAGGGCGACGTTGGACGGAAGAGTCCACGGAGTGGTCGTCCAAACGAGGAAATACGCGTTGTCTTTTCCCTTGATTTTAAATTTGACGTAAACCGACTTTTCCTTTACGTCCTTATAGCCCTGCGCGACTTCGTGCGAGGAAAGGGCGGTTCCGCAACGGGGGCAGTACGGCACGATTTTATAGCCTTTGTACAAAAGTCCTTTTTCGGCTATCGTTTTGAGCGCCCACCACACCGACTCGATATAATTGTCGTCGTAGGTAACGTACGGGTGTTCCATATCCACCCAGTAGCCGAGACGGTCGCTCATCTTTTTCCATTCGTCGGTATACTTCCAGACCGACTGTTTACACTCTTTGATGAATGGCTCGATACCGTATTTTTCTATGTCCTGTTTGCCGTCGAGACCGAGTTTTTTCTCGATTTCGAGTTCGACGGGAAGACCGTGAGTATCCCAGCCCGCTTTTCTCAGAACGTGCTTGCCCTTCATGGTCTGGTACCTCGGAATAATATCCTTCATGACGCGCGTTAAAACGTGACCGATATGCGGTTTTCCGTTAGCCGTCGGGGGACCGTCGTAGAAAGTGAATTCCTCGTGACCCTCGTTGTTTTTAATGCTCTGCTCGAAAACGTTATTAGCGTTCCAGAAGTCGAGAACTTCCTGTTCTCTCTGTAAGAAATTTAAAGACGCGTCAACTTTTTTATACATATCGTCCTCCGTAAATTAGCGTTTGGTTTATCTTTGAATCCGATTTGTCCCGCCAAAGCGAGATTCGGACAATCGTCGGACGAGTATTCGCCATACGTCCGGCGCAATTATATATATAATAGCAAAATACTTTGAATAAGTAAAGGATTTACCGCCACATAGCGTCACTAAAATCCAACTTTTCTCGTTTTCCTCTCCGAGACCGATATAAAAACGCTACGGTACGCTTCCTCCTCTGAGAATAAATTCCTTAGTTGAAGCGGTGGGAATATCGCAATATTTGCTTCCTCCTTCGGGGGAAGTGGGTTGACGGAATGAAATGGAAGTCAAGCCGATAGGGGATAAAATAAACAAGCGTTTGAATTGTCCCCTATCGTCAAAATCTCGCTTACGCTCTATTTTGCCACTTCCCCCGAAGGTGGAAGCACTTGCCGTATACTCTCACCCGTCGGAAGAATTTACCGTAATAATAAAAACAAGGTTTGGTCTTAAATAAAAAACCCGCGAACTTATCTCGAAAGATAAGTTCGCGGGTTTTGCTATCAAACTATTACTTTGCAATTATGAAATTAAACAACTCTGTTATTGTCGTTTTTATTTTCGCTTTCTTTAATCTCTTTATATCTGACCTCTTTGTATTTTTTGTAATCAATATACAATCTGCAAATTACAAAAATTAAAACGCCCAACAACATTGCGGCAAAAATTATCATAACAGGCATCTGTTCTGTTATACTCATAACTAACATCGCTATACAAAAAACGACGTTAAATGAGATAAGTATCGCCGAAACAATCATTCTCGTTATAATCAAACGTTTACTTTCCGTCTTTTTTACATAATAATGGATCGAACTCCGATTGCTCCCATTATTGCTCCGCTAAGAAATACCTCCATTTTATTACCCCCGCATTTTTCCTTTATTATAGTACGTTAATAACGTACTTGTCAAGTAAAAACGTACTTTTGCTTTATAATTTTTGAAAAAAAAACATTATCGAGAGTTAAAATGGAAAAAATAACAAAATTTCAACAGCGATTTAACGAGTGCCTTAAATACGGAAACGTGAAACAGGTGGAACTTGCAAAAGCCTCGAACGTTTCTAAACAATGTATCTCTGATTATAAATCGGGGAAAAGCGTTCCGAGTATCGACACACTTTTCCTTATTTGCAAATTTCTCGACGTATCCGCAGATTTTTTGCTCGGTCTCGAAGACTGAAAATTTTATTCGACAAATATTTTTTGAGTATTTACGTTTTTTTCTTGCGTTTTTCAGAAAAGTAGAGTAAAATGTATACACTGCGCTAAGCGGGGAGTTAGCGGTGCCCTGTACTTGCAATCCGCTATAGCAAGGCTGAACGTTCCCCTCGGCTTGTCGTATGGTTGGCTGCGCGCGATAAGGCGTGACGATGTCAAGGTCTTATGCAACGCATAACCGCGAACCGCGTCAGGATAGGGATATAGCAGCGCTAAACGGCGTCATGCGTGTGCCATAAGGTTGCTTTGGCGGAGCGACCTGTCGCGTTAACGCTTCGGTGCGATTTGTCAAAGGGAACTGCGCAGTAAAATAAAACGTAATAAGCCGTCGAAATCGATTCGTCGGCTTTTATTTTCCCTTTTAAAGGATAATAGATATGGATAAAACGATTTGCGATAATCTCGACAGAATATTCAAGGAAATAGAAAACGGCAACGACCGCGGCGAAAAAATCACCCTTTTAGGCGCGACCAAATTCGTACCCGTAGATAAAGTCAACGAGGCTATTAAAGCGGGACTTACGCATATAGGCGAAAACAAGGCTCAGGAGTTTCGGGATAAATTCGGGTTCTACGGGGAATGCGTAAAGCACTTCATCGGCACTCTGCAAGAGAACAAACTGAAATACGTCGTAGGCAAAGCCGACTACATAGACTCGGTTTCGTCGCTCGATTTGGCGATAGCGATAAACGAGAAAGCGGCGGCGAAGGGAATCTGCCAAAAGGTAATGATAGAAATCAACGGCGGCGAGGAAGAGAGCAAGACGGGAGCGACGATTGATACCGCAAAAGCCCTCTATAAGTCGATTATCGGCTTAAAAAATCTCGAACTCGGCGGAATTATGGCGCTTCTTCCCGCGTCCTCGGACGAGGAATATCTCGCGAAAATCTGCCGCGAAATCAGGGCGTTTTACGACGAGATAAGTGAAAAAACCAAGACCGTTAAATACCTGTCGATAGGAATGAGCGGCGACTATAAAATCGCGATTAAAAACGGAAGCAATATGATAAGGCTCGGAAGGGCGATATTCGGAGAAAGAGATTACGGCGAGGTAAAATAGGATATGGGAATTTTCAATATTTTCGGCGGAAGCAAAAAAACGCAGACTGTAAGCAAAGTTGCAGGGGATCCCGAGAAGAGCATAGATTATTCGGCGAGCGGGTCTATAAACAGGTATTATCCGCGTTCGTTCGACGACGTGGCGAAGATAATAGACGTACTTTTATCGGGCGACCCCGTAATAATCAACGTAACGGCTCTTGAAAATCGCACGGCGCAGCGAGTACTCGACCTTATGTCGGGGGCGTTATACGCGATTAACGGCAATATGTGCGAACTCGAAAAAGAGGTTTACCTCTTCACGCCCAAAAAGTAGCCGATAAAAGGAAGCAAAAAAATAAAAAAGAAAACGTAAAAAATTATAAGCGACCGCAAGTTAAAAACTTGCGGTCGCTTGTCATTTTGCAATAAACAAAAGATTATTTTATCGTTTCTCTGCCGAAACTGCTCTGACGACCACAGACATTACCCATATACACATATACGTGTATATGGGTATTTTTTATAGTTTTTTAGACAGCATAAACACGTGTATGTGTTTATGTTCCGTCGAGTACGCATTATAATATCATAAACACGTACAGGTGTATATGGAGCGATACAATGAAATTATATGAAGCGATTGCGAAAAGAACTGAAAATCTTACTAACGGAAGAGGACTGTCTCAATATAAAGTTGCGTTTCTCGCGAGAACTTATCAACAAAATATCAATCGACTGATAAACGGCGAAATTCACAACGTAAGTTCGTCGCTTATATGGCAAGTTTGCTGTGCGTTCGATATTTCGTTGAAGGAGTTTTTCGACGACCCGTTATTCGACGATATAGACGATTAAATTATACGACCGCAATTTTTTTACATAAAAAAGACTGTAAAAAAGTTCAAAAAGGAAAAGGTCTCATCTATTATCTGAAAAAGATAAAAATGAGACCTTTTTGACTAAATTCATCGCCTTCTCCTTCGGGGAAGGTGTCAAATCGAGCGGCTTTCCACGAAGATTTGACGGAAGGGGACAATAAATCATTGATTTTTACGAGTTTACGTTTTTATCCCCTATCGTCTTGACTTCCATTTCATTCCGTCAAGCCACTTTCCCCGAAGGAGAAAGCAAAGGAAATAATGACGTTTTGCATTTTTAAATGTTAGCGTCTAAAACAAAGATTAGATTTACGTTTTTTACAGCCACTTTTCATTTCCGGCTTTTACTTTTATATTCCGATTCATTCTCGGGGTCTTGGTACGCCCGTTTTTCCACATACGCCATCATACGGTTATAAAGTACCACATAAAACAGCACGGCAAGTAAACTGCCGACTCCGCCTAATAGCGGAAATTTATCGTCGCTATGCATTTTTAACGCTATCAGTATAATTACGCCGACCCACGCCGCCACGCATAAAACAATCGTCGCGATATGTTCCCGCAACCATTTTTTCTTGAAATAAGTCACTTTCTCTTTCAAGGTAAAAACGCTGTTATTAAGAGCGGTAACAAGATTGTTGTCTGCGGCGTTTTTGAAGTCCTCCGAATTAACCCGCTCTCCGATTATAAGTTCGTTGATAGTCACGCCAAACTCTTTCGAGAGTAGCGAGAGCATTTCGACGTCGGGCATATAGTTGCCGTTTTCCCAACGCGAAACGGTTTTGTTCGTAACGCCGAGTTTTTCGCCGAGTTGCTCCTGCGTCAAACCTTTCTCTTTTCGTAAGGCGGCGATAAACTTTCCTATTTTTATCTGATCCATTTTATTCACCTCGGAAAAATTATACTTGTCTAGTATACCTCGGTTCTCGCTAAAATAGTTCCCCATAAAAGGCGAACGTATTACCCACAAACAGCGAAACGCTTATTTCACAATATTTCCTCGCTTTCACATTCGAGGCAAACTCTCTCGATTAAACGACAAAAGTCGCCGTATAAGTCGATTATTCGCAGTTTTTATTTATTTTTTTATTCCTCTTTATTTCTGTCTGACTTCGCAATTCTTACAAATAGATAAATCGCCGCTGCTAAAAACACGACCGCTAAAAGTCCGCCGAAAATTTTACCGATAAGCATCGGACTTTTTATCGCCAACATAACTCCGAGAAAAATTACCAACCCGCACACTATGCCGACGATTAAAAACCTCACCCACTTCGGTATTTTCGGATTGTTTATCAATTCCGCTAAAAACGATTCCATATTAACTCCTTCAATATCGGCGGCGACTAAAACCGTCAACCCCCGACACCTTTCTTTTTACTTTTTCTCTATGGCGTTGATAATCGCGACGACAGCGGAAAATATTACCGAGGCGACAACCCATATAACCCAACTGCGAGACCAATCGTTCGACAAGAAACTATAACCCAAATACGCCGCAGTCGCAATAGCCCAATACGCCGTATATATCGCCGACGAAACAGACCTTTTCTCTTTATTTTCCTTAGAATACTCGCCCTCTTGCAAAAGTTTTTCGTACCTCGCCCATATTATGCCCGTTTTTATAAAGCAAACGACTCCCACGCCCGTATGCCAGACAAGAATAATACGAACCTTGCCAAAACGCCGCTATTTCCGTGCTTTATACCGACACCCCTAAAAGGGGACCCCTCGGTAGATTATTCGCACAGCGAATATTGACGGCAAATGCTCCCTTGAAGTACGTTCAGTACGTCTGCACTCGCCTTTACCAAAAATCATCGAAAATATCGGTGTTTTGGTTGCGAGCAAGTCTAACGACGTATTTTTAGGCTAAGACAAGGCGTGCGAACGGATTAATACTAAACGTATAAGCCGCGAGCAGAACGAAGTATTAGTCAAAAATACGCCGTTAGACCATGGTTCGTATTATTCTTGTCTGGCATAATAAACGAAAGGGAAAGCATTATCATAAAAAACAAGTCGTTTTCGATATCGACCAACACTCCCACGAAGATAGGAATTAAAGCCGCAATACACAGGCAAGCCCCCGCGATATTGCTCTTTTTATGTAAATCTTTATACTGTTCCTTACGCTCTTTCACCATTCCGCTAACGCCGTACTCGGTCTCGAACTTTTCCTTTTCCAAATAGTCGAACGGGGCGGTTTTACTGCCGCTCGATATGAACATTGCGACGGCTGTCGCCACGAAAATGACGAGGACTATCATTCCGACCCCGACCGCGACGGCTTCGCTCAAAACGCTCGCAGCAATTTCGCTTACGGCGTTAAGAATCAAAAGAACTATCGGCGATAATATGCACAAAAAGACGGCGTACGCTATCGTTTTAGCCGTTTGCGACTTCAAAGACAAAAAGGCGTTCGCCTCTTCCATAGTCACTCGTTTTAAAGGCGGCGTATCGTCAGCCGAATTTACCGAGTTTATATCTCCGACTTCCTCTATTTCGTCTTTGAGCAAATAGTCCAAACTCACTCCGAACAGTTCGGAAAGCCGTATCATTTTATCTAAATCGGGAACGGCTTGCATTCCCTCCCATTTTGAAACGGACTGCCTTGTTACGTCCATTCGGTGAGCCAATTCCTCTTGCGACCAACCCGCCTTTTTTCTGAGCAGTATAAGTTTATCGGCGAAAATCATATATTCGTCCTCCCGTCGGTTTGATTTTTATACTCGTATTTTAACACTTTTTCGGGTTGCGCGCCACCAACCGCCGCCTTTCAATACGTCAACCGACGGTTGCGTTTGCTTTGCATTTATGAAAACGCCCTTAAAAAACCGCGTTTAACCGATTACTATACTCTTTTTCTTGCCGTTTTTCTTCCGAGGATACTCTCTGATACGCGTGACAAAATCAAGATTGATTATCTCTTTTTCGCCCGAAGTCTTTTCGATAACCATACCGCCGTCGGCGATTTCCTTTATCACGCCTTGTATGCTCGCGTCGTTTGAAGTCACCGTATAGACGATACATTCTTTTCCTATAAATTGCTTTGCCAATTCTTTCATGCTAAAAATCTCCTTGTTTTGTTTTTTTCTGTTTAAAACGTGCCTTATCGCCGCGATTTTCCTTTGCCGCATTATCAAAGGAATGATTATAAGGACGAATAGGGCGAAAATTATAATAAAATATTCCATCGGTCGCCCCCGCTCAGGATATTTTGTTTCCCGTTTGGGAATATTTCATTGATTCTTTAAAATACGCCGCCGTATTGACTATCCATATAAGGCAGACCGTAAGGGAAGGAAGGAAGCCTATCTCGAATACGAGAGCGGACACGGCGAGCAGGGCGGATAATATCATACAGGCTATATTCGTCGTGTTATAGGCTTTGTACGAGCATTTGCCGACAATGATTTTCTCCGCTTCGTCGCAATCGTCAAACCACTTTTTCTGAAATCTCATATCGTAGACGGAAGCCTTCTTTTCGGGGTTTGTACGCTTGACGGTATCGACGCATTTCTGCTGAATAATAATCCCTTCTATCAAAATAGCGAAAAACGCGGCGACTCCGATAAAAAACACGACCGTTCTCTTTGGGTCGTCGAATATCGCGACCCCGCCCGAATAGGAAGCCGCAATGAGGAAATAGGAAAGTATGAGCGTTACGCTCGTAATCAGAATTACGACGGACAGTTTTCGGTCGATATCGTCCGCGATACTTTCGTCTTCGCCGTCCCATTTGCCGAGCAGTTTCTTCGCTTTTATATAAATCGGAACGCAGATGGCGGGCGTGATTATCGCTATCGCGACCATAAGCCACGGAGCGATATGCATACCGAAGAACGCCCCTGCGTTTTTCATTATTTCGACCAATTTGCCCGTACCGCCTTTCGCCGAACCGTAGCCAGAGAAATAGCCGATTACGCCGCCCGCAATTAAACACACGACTGCAAAAAGCAAGAATTTAGGCAACGCTTTTCTGTTTGCCCGTTTGATTTCGTCATTTTTCATTTTGTTTCCTCCTGTAAATAGAACACTTCTTCCACCGTAACGCCGCACACTTTCGCTATCGTCAGGGCAAGAGTGACCGACGGCGAATAGTCGCCGCGTTCAATCAGACTGATTGTCTGCCGCGACACGCCGCACATTCTTCCCATTTCCTGCTGATTAACGTTCAAGGCGGCTCTACGTTCTTTTAATCGGTTTTGTAATATCATTCAGCGTCTCCGTTCGACAAATATCCTTGTCTAAATGACAACTTTATTTGTCATAAAGTATTGTACACCCGACAATAATGTTTGTCAAGGGTTTTTACGAAAAAAATAAAAAAGACTGTAAAAAGCGGGACGTCGGGGGCGCCGTCCCCTACGATTATTTGGTATTTCGGGACGTCGGGGCGCCGTCCCCTACGGTATCGCCCCACGCTTGCCGAATGGCGAATATAACCGCCGCAGGCGATATAACTTATCGATAGATAAATATCACTCTGCGAAGCAAAATATCACTTCCGTTTTATACGTTACCACCAACCTCTCTCGTCTTTTACTCGCTCTGCTCGTAAAATCCACTCTCCCCACGGAGCGTGCCCCTTTTGTCGCTTTGCGACATTTTCCCCGTTTCATCGGGGAAATCTACCCCAAAGGGGAAAGCAAGAAATGTTAGATTTTATAGCGTAATAGGTTATTTAAAAAGGTTATTCCTCTCTTATTTTTTGATAATTTTTTATAAATTTGTTATTTTTATAAAAAGGAACAGCTATAAACAAACTAAATAAACTCGCTTTCCCCTTTGGGGCAGGCTCTCCCGTTGAAACGGGAGAGGTGGCAGACGAAGTCTGACGGAGAGGGGGCGTCCGCCGCCGAGGCGAAGTGGCATTTGTAAACGAAGTGAGCAAATGACAAGAGAGGTCGCCCGCCGCCGAAGCGAAGCGGCGGCGTAGCCGTCGATAGAGGTCAATAAAAAAATAAGGCGTCGGGATAATATAACCCCAACGCCGTGTTCTTTATTGTTTGTTTATTTGTTTATCTGTTTATCAGTCTTTTCTCGCTATGACAGAAATGTCGAGTTCAACGCCGAGTTTGCCGTCGTTGCCCTTTTCTACCGTCACTTTGCCGCTTTCGTCTTTGATTACCTTTCTGTATTTGCCGCCCGTGATAAGTCCGCAAATATCGAAACTGTATTTTTCTCTGCCCGTAAGATAAGGCTTGACCGCTTCCGCTTCTTCGCCTTCGATATATCCGATGTGGTGCAGGGCTTTCATATCCCAATCGTAAATATACACCTTGACTTTGTCGCCGTCTAAAAGAAGACCCGTACGCTTGAACTCCTGCTCGGCGTATTCGTAAACGGTGTCGTTCTCGTACTCTTCTTTAATCTCGCTCATTTTAAGTCCGTCGTATTTGTCGATGTATCCGAGTTTTACGCCCTGCTTAATTTCTTCGTCGAGAATGTTTTTAACTTTTATCCCTTCTTCGTTGTTCTTGTCCGTACCGATAACCGTCGCGGTTTCGTTGAACAGAATTTCGTTGGGTCTGTAAATGAGTTTTCTGCCTCTCTTTACGCAGATTCCCGACAGAATTTCTTCGAGATTGCTCGGCGCGGTCAGTTTAAACGCGTCTTTTTCGGCGGGTTTTTCTTCCGCAACCGCTTCCGCTTTTTCTTCCGCTTCTTCGGCAGCCTCTTCCGCTTCCTCTGCTTCCTCGACTTCTTCGGTCTGATCTTCCGCGAGTTCTTCCGCAGCCGTTACCGCCAATTCCTCGGCTTTTTCCGCTTCGGTCGGCTCTTCCGCTACTTCTTTGACAGACTCTACCTCTTCTGTCGTTTCGGTATTTTCGGTTTCGGGTTCGACAGCCTCGGCGACTTCTTCGATAGCGTTAGCCTCTTCTTCCTCTTCGGTAGCCTCGGCGGGTTCGGTTATTTTACCGACTTCCTCGATTACCTCGGGTTCGTTCGTTCCGACAACTTCGACCTCTTCAACCGCTTCGGGTTCTTCCGCTTCGGGTTTAAGAGCCTCTTGTACTTCGGCTTCCTCTTCTTCGGCTTTCTCCGCAAGGGCGGCTACTTCATCTTCGTTTCCGTCAAGGCTTCCTTCCTCTTCCAAAATAGCGTCGGTCTCTTCCTCGGCGTATTCGAGCGGAACTTCCTCTACGTCCTCTACTTCGGTAGTCGTTTCGGTTTCTTCTTCGGGTTCGACCGCTTCCACTACTTCTTCGATAGCGTTCGCTTCTTCTTCCTCTTCCGTAGTCTCGGCAGGTTCGGTAATTTTGCCTACTTCCTCGATTGCTTCGGGTTCGTTCGTTCCGGCGACTTCGACTTCTTCGACGACTTCGGGTTCGGTAATTTTGCCTACTTCCTCGATTGCTTCGGGTTCGTCCGTTCCCGCAACCTCGACTTCTTCGACAGCCTCGGGTTCTTCCTCCGCGACCTCTTCCGCGGTTTCAGTCGTTTCGGCGGTCTCAGCCTCATCGGCAGGTTCGGCTTCCTCCGCGACCTCTTCCGTTTCAACGACTTCCTCGCTCTCTTCGGTTATAACCTCCGCTTCCTCTTCGTTCACCGCGTTTTGCGCGTTTTTATCGTAATATCTTACCTTGGCAAGCCTGTTGCCGGTTCTCTTTTTTAATCTACGCATATTCTTCTCCCTATTCTGAGTATAACTCAGTATACATTATTTGAACGCCGTTTGTCAATAATAGTTTTTGCGCCTCGGCAAATTCATTTACTTTTCAAAAAGTATTTATTTTGCGGAATACTTCTCTTTTTGTACCTTTATCAGTTCTTCGTCCGAAAAATAGTTGATTTTCATAGCGTTTTTGACTTCGCTCAGAGTCGCCGCCGCCGCCTTTTCGGCTTTCTCGCTTCCGCGTTTCAAAATTTCGTACACGGCGGGAATATCCGCTTCGTATACCTTTCTTCTCGCCCTTATGGGTTCGAGTATTGACTGCAAAACCTCGTTTAAAAATCTCTTAACTTTCATATCGCCGAGTCCGCCTCTTTGGTAATGGGCTTTGAGTTCGTCGAGATCGGCGTAATCGGGCAGAAACGCCTTGAAATGTTCGTCCGTCGCGAACGCGTCGAGGTAGGTAAACACGGCGTTACCCTCTAAGTTTCCGGGGTCGGAAACCTTGATGTGGTTCGGGTCGGTATACATACTCATAACCTTCGTCTTTACGTCCTCGGGGGTATCGGAGAGGTAAATGCAGTTGCCGAGCGACTTGCTCATCTTCGCTTTGCCGTCCGTGCCGGGAAGCCTTAAACATGCCTTTCTCGACGGCAATACAGCCTCGGGTTCGACGAGCGTTTCGCCGTAAACCGAGTTGAATTTGCGGACGATTTCCTTGGTCTGTTCTATCATCGGCAGTTGATCCTCGCCTACGGGAACGATATTCGCCTTGAACGCAGTTATGTCCGCCGCTTGACTTATCGGGTAAGTGAAGAAGCCGACGGGAATACTCGTCTCGAAATTACGCATCTGAATTTCGCTCTTTACCGTCGGATTTCTCTGAAGTCTCGACACGGTTACGAGGTTCATATAGTAAAAACTGAGTTCGCAAAGTTCAAAGACCTGCGACTGTATGAACAGATTTACCTTGTTCGGGTCAAGTCCGCAGGAAAGATAGTCGAGAGCAACCTCTATTATGTTCTGTCTTACCTTTTCGGGGTTTTCGGCGTTGTCGGTGAGAGCCTGAGCGTCGGCTATCATAACGTACATATCGTCGAAATCGCCGCCGTTTTGCAGTTTCACTCTCTCCGCGAGCGAGCCGACGTAATGCCCGACGTGAAGTCTGCCCGTCGGACGGTCGCCCGTTAAAATTATCTTCTTTGCGGTCTTTTTAGTATTTTTGTCCATTGTTTCTCCCGAGCCGCTCCCTTTTTTACAGGTTTTCGGCTATTTCAATTATTTTTCTGAATCTGTGATTGAGACAACTCTTGGTTATTCCGAGTTCGTCCGCAATCTCATTAAGCGTGTTTTTTTTGAATTTCAGCCTCGCTTCCGCGACTTGTCTCAGCCCTTCGGGCAGACTTTTAAGACCTATCGTTTCTTCGATTTTGTCTATCGCCCGAATCTGCTTCACCGAAGCGTCCATCTGTTTGACCATATTCGACATTTCGCAGTTGATTTTCCTGTTCATATCGTTGTTCATATCTTTTTCGACGGCAATCTCCGAAACAGTCAGCACGGCTTTGGTCGCCCCGATAAAGGCGAGCAGGTCGGATATCTCGTCGATAGTCTTGAAATACACGACGTAAGACTCCTTCCTCGCGGTGAGTTTGGGCATAAAATACGCCTCGGAAAGGATCTCGCAAAAGTCCGTCGCCGTCTGATAGTTGGAAAAGACGAACTCCAGGTGGTAGCCCGTATTGCTGCTTTTACCTTCTTCGGGAACGGTTACGCTGCCCGAGCCTAAAAACGCTCCGCGAACGTAAGCCGCCCTCGTATCGTCCGCCGCGATTTCGTCGTCGATAGCGACTTTAACGGCGAGTCCGTCGCCGTCGGGTTTTACGATTCGTAGGTCTATAAGCGCGTAAACGCTGTTTTTCGAGAGCAATCGCAGAGTTTTTTTATCCTTTCTTCTGCGTTCTTCGTCGTCCTTTATTTCGCCCGTTTCGCCGTACAGGTCACAGGCGAGTTTCGATAAAAACGCCGTCGTTTTTTCGTCCGAGGAGGTCTCGAACCCGACCATTCCGCCCGCCGAAATAATACTGCCGCCCGAACGGACGTAAGCCGAAAGGCACGCCCTCTTTTCGTCGTCGGAGCGAAATTTAACGCCGAGAAGTTCGGCTTTTACTTTTTCCGAAAAATTCATTTCGCCGTCCTCCTCGTCCGCATTCGTTCTCGTTTTCTCGGCTTGTCCGATTAACTTTTTTCGGCTTGTCCGCCTTACTTTTTTTGATTTTCTAACGGCTTAGCCGTTAGGAAGTTGAACTGATTAAGTTTTAACGGCTTTCGATGCCGTGTTCCTTTTTATACGCCTGGAAACGAAGTTCGGGCGTTCTGCCGTCGATGTTTTTGATTCTCTCGAGGGGGAAATCGACCCTTTTTATGAGTTCTTTGAAAAGTTTGTCGTCGCCCACCCTGTCGGGGGTGTGAGCGTCGCTGTCAACGACGAAATTTACGCCCGTATCTATTACCTTGCGCCATTGCTCGTCCGTAAGGTGAGTTTTTTTGGTGTTGATTTCGATATACGTTCCGTAGTCCGCCGCCGCCTTCGCAACTTCCACGGGATCGCAGAAACAGAGGTAGCCGACGTGGGTTATCACGTCGATGGGATTGTGTTTTATGGCGTTGACGTAGCAGTCGGTGTTGAACTTCACGAGTTTCGCGGACGGCTCCCTATGAAAAACGCTGTCGAAAATATTACCCCACAAGAGGTAGGTCAAATCTTTTAAGGTCTTGTAGTAAATAAATCTGTGAACGCCCGCCAGAATCACGTCGAGTTTCTCGTAATCTTTCGGCTTTACGTCTATCGTGCCTTTCTCGCCGCGAAGGTTGGACTCTATACCGAGCAGTACCTTCACGCCGTATTTTTCGCTCGCTTCTATGCACTCGTCTTTCATTTTGTCGAGCAGTCGTCTTTTCATTCCGAACGCGGGGTGCGAAAAACCGTGGTCGGTAATCGCTATGCCCGAAAGTCCTTTTTCTTTCGCCGCGACCGCGTTGTCGAATATGCTCCCCTTGCCGTGGCTGTACGTTGTGTGAGTGTGTAAATCGAAGTTAATCATTAAATTTGCCTATAAATTTCAGTTCTTCTTTCAGTTCCGTTCCCGTTTTTTGCTTAACGGCGTCTTTTATTTTCTTTATCAGTCCGTAAATGTCCGAACTTCTCGCAGTCTTGTCTGCGATGATGAAATTCGCGTGCTTTTCCGAGACGGTCGCGCCGCCGACGGATACGCCTTTCATTCCCGACTGTTCTATGAGTTTGCCTGCGAAATATCCGTCGTTTTTAAATACGCTGCCGCACGATCTGCCTTTCGGGGTCTTTTTCGCGCGCAGTTTCAAAAACTTTTCTATCGCCGCTTCCGATTGTTCGAACTCCACGTTCTCCAAGTTGAAACAGACCGACAAAATCATATCGTCGCCGCCCGAAAACACGCTTTCGCGGTAATCGAATCCGCAGTCTTTCTGCGGCAGAACTCCGCTTGTCGTAACGACGTAAGAGACGTAATCGCCGACGTTTTTGCCGTAACAACCTGCGTTCATCGAGACCGCGCCGCCGACGGAAGCGGGTATTCCGCTTAAAAATTCGAGACCGCCGAGACTGCTGTACAAAGCCGTTTTTATGACCGAGGAGAGGGGTTCGCCCGCAAGCGCGGTGAGCATTTTGCCGCTTACCGTAATCCCTTTCAATCTTTCCGAACAGACTACCGCTCCCCGAAAACCCTCGTCGGATATAAGCACGTTCGAGCCGTTTCCTAAAAAGACGAACGGCACGCCCTCTTCTTTCAGCCTTTTTACGACGGCGGTCGCCTTATTTGCCGTGTCGGGGAATAACGCCCCGTCGGCGTTACCGCCGATTTTGTAAGTGGTTTTCTGCGATACGGGAAAATCGAGCGCGTACTCCGTGAAACATTCTTCCGCAATCTTTGCGATGTTCGGGCAGTATGTCATTATATAATACACTCCTATTTTACTATATTTTCTGTATTATTACAAGCGTTTTAGGGTAAACGGAAAATTTTTACCGCAAATTTTTGAGCGTGTTTTTCACCTTATCGTCGATAAAATCGTCGATTTTTTGCGTATTCAGTAGTTTTTTAGCCTCTTCTATCGTATCTACGCTCGAAAAGGGGCTTATCGTATGCTTGTTTTTGTCGAAATCGTATCCGTAAAAATCGGCGTTGCCGCCCGTTTTATCGTCCGTTTTCCCGTCCGCTCTCATCATGCCGATTTTCCATAGTTTATCCTGAACCTTTTCGCCCGTGATATACCTTATAAAGTCGAGACACGCCCTGTATTTTTCGTCGCTTTTCGTAGTCACGGCGATATACTGGCATAGGTCGGAAAAACCCGTCAGCGGATACGCGGCAAACGCCACGCCCCTCTTTTCGAGTCGCCTTAAATCCCGCTGAGTTCCAAGTAAAACGTTGCCGTCCTTAGTTACGAATTTAAGGTAGGCGTCCATAGGCGAAAGGTATTCGGCGGCAGTCGCGGTAACGCCCGAAGTCTTCATCGCAAGGACGGGGAGATTATACGAATTTTGAGAGACAATCACGCTGCCCATGTTGGCGTTTTTTGAATTTAACCCCTCTATAAGTCGATTATCGGCTTGTTTTGCGATTAAATAGTAACCGCCGAAGCACCACGGAACGGCGTACGTTTTACCGCCGATAACGCCGCCTTTAAAGTCGGACGAGGGAAGGTAGCGGCATAAAAGCCGAACGGAATCCACCCCGACCCCGAACGATACCATATCGGGAATTTCGCCCTTTTCGATGCTTTTTTTCACGCTTTCGGGTGTGTGAGATTTGACGAGAATTATTATTCCGTCGTCCGTCCGCTCGTTCGCCCTTGCGGCTAAAAAGTCGGCTCTCGACCCCGTTCCGCCCTCGAACACGTCGATATTCCACAGCGTAAGAACAAATTTATACTCTTCGGTTTTTATCGGTTTTTCCTCGCCCTTAACGCTTTCGGGAAAGGCGAAAAGGGGAGTGAAAACGACTATCGCGACCGTCATAACGGCGGCGATTATCCGCGTTATTTTCCACATATTAAATTATATGATTGAAAGGGATAAAATAAAACGATTATAAATCGTAAAAAGAAATAAATCGGTCGTTTAATAAAGCAAAGGAAATTTGAGCAAAAAAACAAAGGTTGAATAAAAATAAAACGCCGCCGACTTCGGAAAATTTCCGAAGTCGGCGGCGAATAAAACCTATAAAAATTCTCAAAATATTTTTAGCCTGATTGACTAATTCTGAGTTGTTTTCGGGACGTCGCCTTAAAGTCGCCGTCCCCTACGGCTCGCTTCCACCTTCGGGGGAAGTGGCGGCGAAGCCGACGATAGGGGATAAAAACGCAAGACAAAACGTAGTAGTGATTTATTGTCCCCTTCCGTCTCGGTTCGCTGTTGCTCGCCGAGCCACCTTCCCCGAAGGTGACGGCAAAAGATAAATCGTAATACCCCCCAAAGAAGAAAGCGAGTTGAGTTATATTTTGCTTCGCAAAGTTGTATTTATCTGTCGATAAGTTATATCGTCTGCAACGGTTATATTTGCCTTGCGGCAAACGTTATGCGTCCTCTACAAGAAAAACCTCTCACGCCTCAATCGCCGTCTGCGCTGCCGAAAACGCTTTGCATAAGGTCGGAAGCGGGGTCGTAACCCTCTTGTTTAAGCCTGAACTTCCTCGCCGCCGTTTCAAGCACTATCGGTATATTTCTTCCGGGGGTGACGGGAATAACGACTTTCTGCACGTTTATCCCCAAAACTTCGTCGTACTGCTCGTTTATACCTATTCTGTCGTAAGTTTTTCCTTGCTCCCATTGCGAGAGTTCGGCGATTATATCAACCCCCTTGTCGGGACGAACGGCGCCCGGTCCGAACATTCTCTGTATGTTGATTATGCCGATTCCCCTTATCTCCATGTAGTACCTGATTTTCTCGGGCGACTTGCCGATAAGTTGGTCGTTTATGTTCTTGATAATTACCGAATCGTCGGCGATAAGCCTGTGTCCGCGACTTACGAGTTCGAGCGCGATTTCGCTCTTTCCTACGCCCGATTTACCCATAATCAGTATTCCCACGCCGAAAACATCTACCAAAACGCCGTGTACGACTTCCGTCGGGGCTAAAAGTTCGCTTTGGTATATCGTAATGTCGTTGATAAGTACGGTCGTGATTTTCGGAGATTTAAAAAGCGGAACGCCGTATTTTTCCGCCGCTTCTCTCGTTTCTATCGAGAAGTCGAGACCTCTCGCGATTATCATACAAGGTATGTTTTTGCTCATTATGGCGTCGATAACGGGCATTCTTTTTTCTTTCGCAAGTTCTTTGAAGTATTCGCATTCGGCGTGTCCGACGACCTGTATTCTCGTCGAGTCGAAGTGTTTCAGATAACCCGTCATCTGAAGTCCGGGTCTCGAAACGCTTATCGAACGCAGGCAGATTTCGCCCCTGCCTTCGTACGCAATTTCAAGGTCGAGCGCTCTCGCAAACTCGTTCACGCTCAGTTTTATCGCTTCGCCGTTTACTTTCGTAGGTTTCATTTCAGTCCTCCGCGTTTTTGTTTTTAAAATAGTTTATAACTGCCTCGGCTTGCTTTTCGCGTATGCCGTCCGTTTCCAAAAGTTCTTCTTTCGTCGCGCGTTTCAGATTTTCCACCGTGCCGAATTTATCCATCAATGCCTTGCGGCGTTTTTCGCCTATCCCCTCTATGCCCGTGAGTTCCGATTTTAAATTCGTCTTTTCGTGAGTTCGTTTATGGTAGGTAATGGCGAATCTGTGCGCTTCGTCTCGGAGCCGTTGGAGCAGTCTTAAAACGTAATCACGTCTCGACAGTACCACGGGCTCGTGAGACAGGGTCGTAAAAATTTCCTCTTCGCGTTTCGCGAGCGAGATAAGGTCTATATCGGTAACGCCGAGTTCGTCGAAAACCTCTTTTACGCTTGAAAGTTGACCCTTGCCGCCGTCGATTACGATAAGGTCGGGCTTCGGGAATTTTTCCTCTTCCTCGCTTCCGAGTTTCTGAAGCCTTCTTAAAAGCACTTCCTTCAAACACGCAAAGTCGTTCGACCCCTCGACCGTCTTGATCTTGAACCGTCTGTATTCCGTTCTCGCCGACTCGCCGTCCAAAAATACGACCATCGAACCGACTTTATCCACGCCGCTTATATGCGAAATATCGTAACACTCGATTCGCCTCGGCAGATTTTTGAGCGACAGCACCTTTTGCATTTTCTTGCAAGCGGCGGTCGTCATATCGTCTTTGTGCTTGATTTTATCGACTTCCTTTTCGAGGTAATCCTCGGCGTTCGACTTCGCCATTTCGGTAAGTTTCTTCTTGTCGCCCCTTTCGGGAACGTATATCTTCACGCTTTTACGGTAGGTCTCTCTGAAAAAGTCCTCTAACGCCTCGACGTCGTCCGCATTTTCGGAAAGAAGTATTTCGTCGGGTATCTCCTGCCCCTCGCCGTAGTACTGCGACATAAAGGAATACAGTCTCCTGCCGTTCGTGTCCTCGGCGTCCGAAAGGGCGAAATTTTTGCCGCCCTGCATTCTGCCGCCTCTCACAAAAAGCACGTTAATCGAACTATACAGCCCGTTTTCAGCCGCCGCAACCACGTCGGCGTTCACGAATTTGTTGAGCGCGGTCAGCCTTTTCAACTTGATTTTTTCAAGCATTTTCAGTTTGTCGCGGTAGGACATTGCAAGTTCGAATTCTTCCAAAGCCGAACATTTAAGCATTTTGTCCGTGAGTATTTTTTCGACCGCGCCGTCCTCGCCCGAGAGAAATTCCAACGCCCCGTCAACCTGTTTCGCGTAGTCCTCTTCGGAAACGTACCCCGCGCACGGGGCGGTGCATTTGCCGAGGTGGTAGTTAAGGCACGGGCGTTGCGGCTTCGATTTGTCTATCGCCACGCCGCACGAACGGACGGAATACGCCGTCGTGATTATCGCGAGCGTGTCTTTCACGTTGACCCCGCCCATAAACGGACCGAAATACCTCGCGCCGTCCCGACGGAATTTCCTCGACACGGAAAAAAAGGGGTAGTTCTGCTTTAAATTGACCTTGATATAAGGGTAGGTCTTGTCGTCCTTTAACAGTATGTTGTATCTCGGTTTATACTTTTTTATCAGGTTGTTTTCGAGCGACAACGCGTCTATTTCGGACTTCGTTATAATGTAGTAAAAGTCTGCGATATTCGAAACCATCGCCATAACCTTTTCGGGTTTGGGCGATGAGTGGAAATACTGCGAAACCCTGTTTTTCAGGTTTTTCGCCTTACCGACGTATATTACCGTTCCGTCGCTGCCAAGCATAACGTACACTCCGGGGTCCGTCGGCAGCATCTTCAGTTTTTTTGCCAGAATATCGTTCATAACTTTATAAAAATGCTTGTTTATCGACTTATAGGCGGCTTTTCGCCATATCTATGAGTTTTTGTTTAACGTTTAGTTCGGGGCGGTCGATACACAAAAACAACAGCCTTTCGAGTTCTTTTTTCACGTTCTCCCCGCTAAATCCGAGGGCGGTAAGGTCGCCGCCTTTTACCGCGAGCGACTTTAAGTCGTAGCACTCGCCCGAGTTTACGACTTCCATAAAAGCCCGTTCCGTCGCCTCAATGTTTTTCCTTTCTTCTATCGCCTTGTCCGTACCCTGAGCGGCGTTATCGGCGTATTTGATTTTCATCAGGTCTGCAAAATTTTCCTCGCCGATTTTATATAGCGTTCTCTTGATTTTCCGCTTGTCGTCGCTTAAAGGTTTATCGTGATTTTCGATTAAAAACAGGGCTTTTTCGGATGATTTTTTCGGAAATTTAAGCCTTACGAATATCTTTTCGGCTATTTCCGCCGAGACTTTCGCGTGTCCGTAGAAATGCCCGATTCCGTTTTTTTCAGTATAAACGAGCGGCTTTCCGACGTCGTGCAAAAGAGCCGCGAACTTTAACGCCGAGCCGCCGCAAACGTATCCGACCGCCCTTGCGATATGCTCGTAGACGTCGAACCGATGCCACGGGTTGTTCTGATTAAAGCCGACGCATTTTTTAAGTTCGGGTATCACTTCCGTTATTATTTCCTTACAGTTTAAAAGCGTGTTCGTAACGTTTTCGCCGAGCAGGGTTTTTTCAAGTTCGGATAGCACCCTTTCTTTCGACACGCTTCCGAGATTTTTCCTAAGCAAAGCCGCCGCGGCGTAAGTGTTTTTCTCTATCGCAAAGCCCGTTTTGGACGAAAATCTGACGGCTCTGAGTATACGAAGAGCGTCCTCTTCAAACCTTTTATAAGGGTCGCCGACGGTACGGATAATTTTGCGTTTTATATCGTCTAAGCCCCCGTATAAGTCGATTATCCCCTCTTTTTCATCGTAAGCAAGAGCATTTATCGTGAAGTCTCTCCTCGATAAATCGCCTTTCAGATCGGCTACAAACTCGACTTTCGACGGTCTCCTCTTATCGATATATTCGCCTTCCGTCCGAAAGGTCGTGACTTCGCAAGGTTCGCCGCAAATCACCGTGACCGTGCCGTGTTTTTCGCCCGTTTTAATCACGGGTAAATCGGAAAATACCGCCTCGGTCTCGCAAGGCTTGGCGTTCGTCGCGATATCCCAGTCGTGAGGGGTAAGCCCCATAACCGAGTCTCTCACCGCGCCGCCGACAGCGTAAGCCGAAAAGCCGCTCGACTTCAATCTCGAAATCACCGTCTTAACGCCCTCGGGCATTATCCTGATGAGATCATTCGCCAAGGCTCTCGCCCCTTTTGTTCGCAGCCGCTCCGCCTGTCAGCGCTCCGTCGGCGAACTCGCCTATTCTCCTGTTGGCGTCGTCGCGGCTCGTATCGTTTAAAACCTCGTGTCTCACTCCGTCGTAAAGAACCTTATCGACCTTTTCCACGCCGACCTTATGCTTGTAGAAATCGTAGAGTTTTTCAACGAGTTTTCCATATCCCCCGACGGGGTCGTCTCTTCCCGAGATTATGAGCATCGGGACGTCCGTCCTGACCTTTTTATAGTAATTCTTTTTGTAATTTTTCGGCAAATTGCGGAAAAACGAACTGTAAAATGCGTTTGAAAGTACGAAATTACAGTCGGGGAAGTTGTCGTACTTGTCGCACTCCTCGGGAATAGACGATACGAACGTACCCTCTTTGCAACGCTTGTTATATACGCCGAAAGATGATTTCGCGATGAAATTCGCCGCCTTTTTACCCTTGCCGAAAAAGCAGTTTACGGTCGCAACGACCTTGCCCGCAAGCGAGGAGAGGTTGTGGAGATACGCGCTGCCGCAGAGAATCACCCTGTCGGCGTTCTCGGGGTATCTCTCGATATACGCCTGCGTTAAAAACGAGCCGTAACTATGCCCGAAAAATACGAGCGGAAGTTCGGGAAACTCCTCTTTGTACATTTTCGTGAGAGTCGCCATATCCTTTAAGGTGTCCTCGAACATTTCGCCGTCCGAATAGCCCGTTCTGCCGTCCGTGAGTCCGTGACCTCTATGGTCGTCGCCGAACACTAAAAAGCCGCGTTCTTTGAGGTATTCCGCGAACGCGTCGTACCTCGCCGTGCTTTCAGCCATTCCGTGCGAAATCTGAAACAAAGCCTTTACGTTCTCGGGTCTCCATTCTCTGTAACCCACCTTCTTACCGTCATAAGAGACGAAAGATTTTTCAGTCATCACATACTCCTTCCGACCGCTTCTTTCCAGCCGTCGTATAACTTTTCGTATTTTTCCCTGTCGCCGTCGGGCGTAAATACTTTATCGCAGACCCGCAGCCTTTTTATATCTTCTTTCGTAATATAGCCCGTTCCGAGACCGCACAGATACACGGCCCCGAGAGCGGTGCTTTCCTTTTCTTTCGGGCGGTTCACGTTCGCCCCCAAAACGCTCGCCTGAAAACCCATGAGGAAATCGTTTGCGGAAGCCCCGCCGTCGCACCTTAGTTCTGTGAGTTTAACTCCGCTTTCCTTTTCCATTACGTCCGCCAGATCTCTCGCCGAATACGCCATAGATTCGAGGGTAGCCCTCGTAATATGGGCTTTCATCACGCCCCTCGTAAGTCCCGTGATAACGCCCCTCGCCTTTCCGTTCCAGTAAGGAGCCCCAAGTCCCGTAAAGGCGGGGACGACGTACACTCCCGAAGAACTTTCGACAGATAAAGCGAGCGTTTCGCTGTCTGCGGAACTATCAAAAAATCCGAGGTTGTCTCTCAGCCATTGCACCGCGCTTCCCGCGTTGAAAACGCTTCCTTCGAAGGCGTAAGAGACCTCGCCGCCGATGCCGTAAGCAACAGTCGTTACAAGTCCGTTTTGCGAGATAATCGACTTATAGCCCGTGTTATACAACATAAACAGCCCCGTTCCGTAGGTCGCTTTTACGTCGCCGACAGACAGACAACCCTGCCCTATAAGAGCCGCCTGCTGGTCGCCCGCTATGCCGCAGACGGGGATTTTATACCCGTCGTATTCGAACTCGCCGACCTTTTCGTCGGAGTATACAACCTTGGGAAGGCACTCCCTTTTAACGCCGAAAATCGCGAGAAGTTCGCCGTCGTAATCGAGGGTGTTTATGTTGAAAAGCATAGTTCTCGAAGCGTTGGTGACGTCGGTCACGAACGCCTTGCCGCCCGTCAGTTTATATACGAGAAAACTGTCGACCGTGCCGAAACAGACCTCGCCCTCGTCCGCTTTTCGCCTTATAATCGGAACGTTGTCGATAAGCCATTTTATCTTGCTCGCCGAAAAATAGGCGTCCATGACAAGCCCCGTTTTTCTGCGGATAATATCGCCGTATTTCACGTCGAGTTCCGCCATAAAGTCCGCGGTTCTGCGGCATTGCCAGACAATGGCGTTATAGAGGGGCTTCCCCGTCTTTTTATCCCACGCGATAATCGTTTCGCGTTGGTTCGTTATGCCTATCCCGACGACCTTGCCTATATCGTCCGCGCCCTCTAAAACCTCTACGAGCGAGGCGAGCGTTTCCGCGTAAATTTCGTTCGCGTTCTCCTCGACGTAAGAAGGCTTCGGGTAAAACTGTTTTATTTCCGAGGACTTCGAGGCGATGATTTTATTCTTATCGAGGTCGTATAAAACCGCCCGCGTCCCCGTCGTTCCTTCGTCGATTGCCGCAATGTACGCCATTCGTTTTCCCCTTTTTGCGTTATTTCCTTTATATTGTATAACAATTCGCGTTCGTTTTCAAGTTATTTTGCAAGAATTTTGTCAAATTTCCGTATAAACGGCTCATACTATGAATAAGAGGGCTTTTTATGAGCGTTATCGTACTTACGGGCGGAGGAACGGCGGGACATTCCGCGCCGTGCATCGCGTTGATTCCCGACCTGAAAAAAATCTTCGACGAGGTTTATTATATCGGCAGTAAAGACGGAATCGAACAGAAACTCGTCAAAAAAACGGGCGTGACTTATTTTTACGTTCCGACCGTAAAGTTCGAAAGGCGATTGACCCTGAAAAATATCCTGATTCCCGCAAAACTATTGTCGGCGGTATCGGCGGCGAAAAACGTACTCAAAAATCTGAAACCCGACGTGGTGTTTTCAAAGGGCGGCTACGTCGCCTTGCCGACCGTTATCGCGGCGAAAAAACTCGGCATACCCGTGATTTCGCACGAGTCCGACCTGTCGATGGGGCTTGCGAACAAAATCGCCTTGAAATATTCGGCGAAAATGCTAACGGCTTTTGAAAAGACGGCGGACGGAATACAAAAAGCCGAATGCGTAGGCATACCGCTCGATAAAAAATTGTTCTGCGAAAGGGATAAGGCTAAAATTCTGAAAAAATTCGGGTTTGAAAAGGGCAAAAAGGTACTGCTTATCACGGGCGGCAGTCAGGGAAGCCGCGCGATAAACGAGGCGTTCGGCGGCGCGAGAGACAGACTTTTAAAAAAATACAACGTGATACATCTTTGCGGAAAAGGGAAATCGTCGGGCGTGAAAGCGAAAGGACTTTACGAAACGGAATTTGCCGAAAATATGGGCGAGGTTTTCGCCGCGTGCGATCTCGCTGTGTCGAGGGCGGGGGCGAACACTATGTTCGAACTCGCCGCGCTTTGCCTTCCGACGCTTGCCATACCCCTGCCAAAAGGAAATTCGAGGGGCGACCAAGTGGAAAACGCGAAGTACTTTAAGTCGAAAAGACTATGCGAGGTGCTTTTCGAGGAAAATCTCACGCCCGAAACGCTGATAAAGTCAATAGAGAAGTTGCAAGGGGAATCGGCGGAAATTTCCGCGAGGCTTAGAAAGCAGAACTTTACGACCGCGAACGAAAAAGTAATAGAAAATTTAAAGGTCTACGCAAAACAGAAGTAGAAAAATGAGTTTCGCACATATAAAAAACGGGCTTTTTTTCGGGACGTCGAGGGCGCCGTCCCCTACGATAAAATAGTCTTAATGTGAATCCACTCAGAGATTTTGGAGTGTCGAGTAGCCATATCATAAGATTATTATGCGGTAAAATTATCGTATGGCAAAACGCCGCTTCATTTTGTGTAATAACGGTAAATAGTTAATATAAATAAGTAAAGGTCGTTATAAAATTACAAAACTTAATAAGTTACGCCGTAGGGGACGGCGCCCTCGACGTCCCGAAACTTTTGACAACGCTCCTCTAAACATTTGCAAAACAGAGATACAATAAGGTTATTTCTGTATCAGTCTTATAAATTCGTCTAAAAGCACGCCGACTTCCGACGGCTCGGCGTTTTCGAGTTTGCCGCAAAGCGACGCGGCTTTGTTTTCTTTTTCGCTGTGTTTTTCTCTTTTCATAATAATCGTAATATGTCGCATAAAGCGGTTATTATGCGGTATATGGCGATTAGTCGCAGGCGATTGTCGGGAGAATCGTCGATATTCGACATTATCTCCCTGTTTTATCGCATTTTATGCGGTTCTTTCGATTTATTTTTACTATTTTTTGTGATAGAATGTAGAAGAACGAGGGAAAATGAGAATCGACCCCGGTTCAAAAACAAAAAGGAGAAAGACTATGGACAAACACGGAATAGTCATACTTGCGGATAACCCGAAGAAAGCCGACGAAATCTCGGCGGCTTTTGAAAAAAGCGGTCGATTTACAATTTTAGGAAAAACGTCAGACGGAGAAGAAGGAGTAGGTTTAATACTTAAAACAGAAGCGGAATATGCGGTCGTGGATCTTATTTTATCGGGTCTCGACGGACTCGGAGTCTTGGACAGGCTGTCCGCTTACAGGTCGAAAACGAAGATTATCGTCTACACTTCGCTATCGAGCGAAGAGGTCGTAGAGACTTGCATTTCAAAGGGCGCGGCGTTCTACGTCGCTAAGCCATGCCCGACGGAAACGCTCGTTAATCGTGTTATAGACCTGTTTTTGAACGGTAATCGCGAAAATTTACCGAGCGGAACGCGTATTGCGAAAACTACTTCGTTAGACGAGAGAATCAGCAAAATATTTATATCCGTGGGTATCCCTCCGCACATAAAGGGCTACGGATATTTAAGAGAAGGAATAAAACTCGCGGTGGACAACCCCGACGTTATCAACAATATAACAAAGAAACTCTATCCTATGATAGGCGAGAAATACTCGACCACGCCGAGCAAGGTGGAAAGGGCGATAAGGCACGCAATAGAAGTCGCATGGGCAAGAGGAAGAATAGGGAACATAAACGACTTATTCGGAGTGCAGACCTATCTTTCGGGCGAGAAGCCGACGAACGGCGAATTTATAGCCCTTATAGCCGACAAGATGCTTCTCGAAGGGGCGTAATAGTAAATAAACATAAAATACGGAATTGTAAAAAACAAGGTATCCGAGGAAAATCGGATATCTTGTTTTTGTGTTTTTAATACAAACATTTTTAAGAATATCGGGACGTCGAGGGCGCCGTCCCCTACGGCATCCGCTTAAATTTTGCAACGAACAAACACAACCACCGCAGGCGATATAAACTTTATCGTCGGGTAAATATAACTTTACGAAGTTTAATTGTTTGCAGACTTGTCAAGATTGGACAAAAAACCGAGATGAGCAACCTTTACAGCATTTTATTTCGATAATCGTAGGGGACGGCGCCCTCGACGTCCCGTTTTACAGCCCGTATTCTTTTTATAATTTCATATCTTGCAAAGAACGTTAAATTTCTATTTTGTTCAAAAGTTGTTCGTCGTTCTCGCGGAGTTCTTTCGGTACTATTATGTTGTCGTAGTCTATAAAGTATTTCATTTTGTTTATCGTGAAATAATCGACTTGCCGCATCGAAGCCATAATCACCGTGAAAAACGCCATTACAATCACCGTTCCGACTCCCAATGTAAATACCGCCGTCGTCGTCGCTAAATACATGAAACCTACGAGTGCGACTAAATACGCCGCAAACATCTTCCAAAAATAATTCTTTTTCGGAAGTATTCCCTTTTTGAACGACTCTTTTACTTTCATATTCCCGACGAGCATATTCGACATTACCTGACTTAAACAAGTCGAGTATAACGCCCCCGCAAAGAAGGTAATCGCCGCGCACAGGAACACCGCCACAAGGGGAAGCGTTCCTATCATCGCCCTTAACAAAACGCCGTCCACAAGGACTATCAAAAAGAAGTAAACGATTGATATAAGCGCGTCTATAAGTTGATAAACGACTATTTTTTTAAGATTTTCAAGCATTACGCCGATATAGCCTCTATGAGACAAAGTACCCATATATCCGTTTACCAAGATAAGCACGGTACAGTCGCTCACGCCGCTCAAAAACCTGTAAAGGAATACAAACAAAACGCTTATTCCCGTCAGCAAAAACAAGTTTCCTACGTGGATCGAAAAATAATCTTTCAACTCGTAAAGATGCGTTTTAAGGCTTTCGGCAATCTCCGAATAGTCGCCGTTTTTCATTATCGAAGTCAGAATATCGGTAAAATCTTTGATTACGGGCGTGAGCCTCTCGAAAAAGGGTTTAAGATTTATTTTGAGAATAAGTCCGAGTATAGCGCCGAGTATCGAAAAAACTATCACCTTATACAATATGTCTTTAAATACCAGCGAGAAGTTGTTTACCGCAATTTTAAACGCGTTGATAAATCTCATTTAAACGCCCCCCTTTAAAGTTGTTCGGGAACGACGGCGAAAAATATCAAATCTTCCTTTCCGTCGTTGATTATCGTATGGTAACTCCCTCTCGGGCAGAAGTGGCAGGAGCCGACTTGCAAAATTTCCGTCTCGCCGTCGCAGATCGCCTTGCCGCTACCCGACAGAACAAGTACTTCTTCGCTGTCTTTTTCGTGCTTATGCATGCCGACCGAAGCCCCCGGTTCAAGCCTTCCCGTAAGGAATTTCACGCCCTTCGCCTCGATCATTTTAAGACCGAAAAGACCCTTGCCGCCGTTAAAACCGTCTATGAATTTTTCTTTCGTTTCTTTAAAGTCTATTCTCATTTTCGTAAATTCTTATATTTCGTAAATTTTATCGTATAACCGTTAGTCTGTAATTCTTCGCCCTCTTCTTTAAGTTCGAAGTCCTCTCTTTCGTCGAGATTTTCAAAAAACACCTCGGCGTTTCCGTCGGCTTTCACCTTGGTTACGAGAACCTCGTCGCAATAGGGCAGCATACTTTTATAGAAATACGCTCCGCCGATAACGTAAACGTCCCCGTCCTCTTTGCCTATCGTCTCCAACATTTCGGGCATACTGTGAACGGCGATAAACCCGTCGCCCGCAACGCCTTCGGGACAAATAACTATATTCTTTCTGTTTTTCAGCGGCTTGCCGTTCGGGAACGACAGCAAAGTGTTATAACCCATGCACACCGTTTTGCCCGAGGTTGTCTCCCTGAAAAACTTCATATCGAGCGGCAAATCGAACAAAAGTCCGTTCTTCTTGCCTATGCCCCATTTTTCGTCTACGGCAACTATCGCGCGTATCATACCGCAACCTCCAACTTCGTTCCGAGCGGCGTAGCCTTGTAGTCCTCGAGTACGAAATCTTCGACTTTGAAGTCGTAAAAATCTTTGACGTCGGGGTTAATAACGAGTTTCGGCGCGGGGTATTCGGGATTTTCGAGCATCTGCTTCACCGCGGGTATATGTCTGTCGTAAATGTGCGCGTCCGCGATGACGTGGACGAGTTCCCCCGGCTTAAAGCCCGTAACCTGAGCGAACATCATTATAAGTACGGCGTACTGCATGACGTTCCAGTTGTTCGCGACAGCCATATCGTTCGAACGTTGATTGAGTATTCCGTTGAGTTTGTCTCCCGTCACGTTGAAAGTCATCGAATAGGCGCAAGGGTAGAGATTCATCTCGTGAAGATCGGCGAAGTTATATATATTCGTCATAATTCTTCTCGAAGCGGGGTTGTGTTTAAGGTCGTACAAAACCCTGTCTACCTGATCGAATTCGCCCTCTTTATAGACGTTCTTGACGCCGAGTTGATAGCCGTAAGCCTTGCCTATCGTGCCGTCCTCGCCCGCCCAACTGTCCCAGATATGGGAATGAAGGTCGGCGATTTTATTCGATTTTTTCTGCCATATCCACAGAATTTCGTCCACGGCGTTCTTAAAGCCCTGTTTTCTTATCGTCATAATAGGGAACTCTTTCGAGAGGTCGTACCTGTTGACTATACAGAACTTCTTAACCGTATGAGCGGGCGTGCCGTCGAGCCATTTCGGTCTCACTTCCTTGTCGGTATCCCATACTCCGTTCTCTAAAATATCCTTGACGTTTTCCTTAAAAATCTTGTCGGCGTAACTCATTTTTACCTCTTTTTACTTCTATACACTGTTAAAAAGCGTCTTTTTCTTTTTTCTTCCACTTTCTCGCGACGTAGCCGCATTTGATTTGGTTCGGCGCGAGTTTTTCAATGCAATACACGAACTTGTTGAAAGCCCCGGGTATCACTCTTTTTTTGTTCTTTTCAAGCCCTTTTAATGCCTTTCTTACGACGAATTCCGCAGGCTTAGAGGAAAGTTTCCCCGTCAAGCCCTGAATTTCTATATCCTTTACGATATCCTCTCTCGTGGGAATGCCTCCCGGCATCAAAACGGTGATTTTCGCGTCCTTTACCTCGTATCGGAGACTTTCGTAAAAGTCGATAATCGCCCGTTTCGTCGCCGAATATATGGCAAAATAGGGCATCGGGAGACTGCCGCTCATACTGCTCACCGCAAGGATTTTCAAATTCTTTTCCCTGCGCAACAGTACGCCGTGGCACACGGCGATATTCGCTTCGAAATTGAGCCTCGTCTGAAAAGTGATTTTCTCGGGCGTGTATTTTACAAACGCCTTCTGAATATCCGCCCCCGCAACGCCTATATAACCGCCGAATTTTATTCCTTTTTCGTCGGCGTAATCAAACAACGCTTTTCTGTCGGTCTCCGAGGTTAAATCGGCTTTAAACGTCAATATATCCGCCCGAGGATTTATCCCGAGCAGTTCTTCTTTAAGCCGTCCGAGTTTTTCGTCGCTCCTGCCCGTCAGAAACAGTCTGTCTGTTTTTACGAGTTGACGACAAAACTCCTTTCCAAGACCTCCGCATGCGCCCGTAATCAACGTATAACCCATAATAAGTCCTCGTATAAGTCGATTAACGACTAATTTTTAAGTTTATCGACGGGTTCGAGTTTAATTTTTTTATCGCCCTCGACAACGTAGGTGTTGTCGAGTTGGCTTTTAAGATTTCCGACTACGCTTTCGATATACGCCTTGCGAAGAGTTGCCTGCTCGGCTTTTTCTTCGTCCGTAAGTCCCGTTTCGCGTTGCTTTTTCGCGAGTTCGTTTATCCTCGCAATGTCTTTTTCGGTCATATTTTTCACCTCAAATCGACGTTAAGTCTGTGTTTTAAACTGCCGAGTATGCGTTTTACGAAGCCGTCCACTTCCTCGTTTTCGAGCGGCTTGTCTCCGTCCGCTTTGAATGTAACGGTGAACGCCATACTCTTTTTGCCCTGTCCTACCTGTTCGCCCGTGTAGATATCGAAAAGTTTAACGTCCTTAACGCTTCCTTTGCACGCCGAGCGAATCGCGTCCTCTATCTCGCCGCAAGTCGTTTTTACGTCCGCCACAAGGGCTAAATCTCTCGTTACGTCGGGGAATTTGCTTATCGGCTCGAATCTGAACGGAGTCGTGAAATTCTCGGCGAGACGGTCGTAATCGAGTTCGAGAACGTATACTTTTTTCTCTATGTCGAAGTCCGCCGCGGTGTCGTAAGCGACTTGTCCGAAGTTTCCGATTTCCTCGCCGTCGAGTATTATTTTAGCCGACACGCCGGGGTGGAGATAGGTCTTTAACGCCCTCGTGTCGAGGTTGAATTTAACCCTGAAATTCTCTTCGATAGCCTTTAATGCGCCCTTTAAAGTGAAAAAGTCGTTGTCGCCGCCGAATACCGCGAGACAAAGATGTCTTTTCTCAATCGGGAAGTCGTCTATCGGAAGTTTTTTAGGAATATAAACGCGCGCAAGTTCAAAAATCTTGCCGTTGTCGTTGCCTTTTTTAATATTTCTCGAAACGACGCCGAGAAGAGAGGGGATAATACTTCTCCTCATAACTTCGTAATTGTCGCTTATCGGATTTTCGATTATTATGACTTTGCTTTCTTCCATATCGGGGAGAAGGCGAAGCGAAGCGACGTCCTTTTTCGAGTAGAACGAGTATGTCATAACTTCGTTATAACCTATGCTCGCGAGAACCCTTTTCATCTTCAACTCGTCTTTCTGCTCTTTGGAATAGCCGCCGGCGGTGATTTTCGCGTCTTTCATAAGGGTCGGCTTGACGTGTTCGTAGCCGTACATTCTTATGACTTCTTCCGCAAGATCGGGGTAGCCCTCGACGTCCTCTCTGTACGGCGGCGCGACGGTCGTGATTTTATTGCCGTCAACGGTAACGCCGAAGTTGAGTTTTTTGAGAATGTCCTCGATTATTACCTTAGGAACTTCTATACCTAAAACGCCGTTTATTTTATCGAAAGTCGTTTCGACTTTTCTGTTTTCCTGTTCTTTACCTGCCGAAACGTCGACTCTTACCGAAGTAACTCTGCCCGCTCCTAACTTGCAGACAAGAGACAAAGCCCTTTTGGAAGCCCTTTCGGTCGTGTATTCGTCAACGCCCTTTTCAAATCTCTTCGACGAATCGGACGACTTGCCGAGCGTTCTCGACGACCTTCTCACGTTGTCTCTTTTAAATTTCGCACACTCGAAGACGACCGCTTTCGTGTCGTCCTTTATCTCGCTGTTGAGTCCGCCCATTATTCCCGCGAGCGCGACGGGTCTTTCGCCGTCGCAGATTATGAGGTTTTCGGAGTTCAAAGTAAGTTCTTTTTCGTCGAGCGTGACGATTTTTTCTTCGTTTTTCGCCCTGCGAACGACTATTTCCTTATTTTTAAGGTCGTTTTCGTCGAACGCGTGCATGGGCTGTCCGAGTTCCAAAAGAACGTAGTTCGTTATATCTACGATATTGTTTACGGAATTTAATCCGCAGAGTTTAAGCCGTCTCGTGAGCCATTTCGGCGACTTTTCGATTTTCACGTCTTTTATAAGGGTCGCGATATATCTCGGGCAAAGATCGCTGTCCGCAACGGTTACTTTTATGTTGCCGTCGCCCTTTTTATCTTCTGTTTTATAGTCGTAAGACGGTTCTTTTACCGTTTTTCCGAGCGCGCAGGCTATTTCTCTCGCTATGCCTAAAATACTCTGACAGTCGGGGCGGTTCGCAAGTACGGAAATATCGAAAACGTAGTCTTTTAAAGCGAGCAGGTCTCTGACCTCTTCGCCGAGCGGAAATTCCTCGTTGAAGATAAGCACGCTGTCGCCCGACGCGCCGTCGTAAATATCGTCGTCGATACCGAGTTCCTCGCCGCCGCAGAACATTCCGTAAGAGGGTTCGCCACGGAGTTTGCCGTTATAAATCCTGTCGCCCGTGGCAAGGGTCGCCCCGTCCACCGCGACGGGTACAATATCGCCGACCTTTACGTTTACGGCGTTGGTTATTATCTGCAAAACGCCGTATTTGCCCGCGTCTACCTGACAGATTCTGAGTCTTTCGGCGTTCGGGTGCTGAGCGATATCTATTATTTTACAGGTTACTACCTTGTCGAGTTTATCGCCGTAAGGAATTATCTGTTCGACTTCGAAACCGCAGTCGAACAATTTTTTCTCGAGTTCCTCGGGCGTAACGTCTATATCTACATATTCTTTAAGCCAACTTAAAGGCGCTAACATTTATTCGTCCTCCTATCCTTAATCTTTGAACTGCTTTAAAGCCCTGAGGTCGCCCTCGTACAGAACGTGAATGTTGTTGATTCCGTTTTTGAGCATGGCGATACGGTCCAAGCCGAGTCCGAATGCAAAACCCGTGTATTTATCGGGGTCCACGCCGCAATTTTCGAGTACTTTGCGGTTTACTATGCCTCCGCCGAGTATCTCTATCCAGCCCGTGCCTTTGCACAGTTTGCAGCCCTTGCCGCCGCATTCGAAGCAACTTACGTCAACTTCTACCGACGGTTCGGTGAACGGGAAGTACGACGGACGGAATCTCGTTTTCGCCTCGGTAGAAAACATTTTCGCAACCAATACGTCGAGCATGCCCTGCAAGTCGCAAAGGGTGATTTTCTCGTCGATTACGAGTCCTTCCATCTGATGGAACATCGGCGAATGAGTCGCGTCGTCGTCCGCTCTGTACACTCTGCCGGGGATCAAAACCTTGAACGGCGGTTTGAGCGTGGTGAGACTTCTTATCTGCCCCGGAGAAGTATGAGTGCGGAGCATAAAGTCGTCGCTTATATAGAAAGTGTCCTGCTTGTCTCTCGCGGGGTGTTCTTTCGGAGTGTTGAGGGCGGTGAAGTTATGGAAGTCGTCCTCGATTTCCCGAGTCTCCAAGATCTTGAAGCCCATACCCGAAAATACGTCTATAAGTTCGTCTTTGACGATAGTTACGGGGTGAAGGGTACCCGTTTCGGTCGTTTTCGGCGGCATGGTAATGTCGATTTCTTCCGTCTTGTAGCGGTAGGCTTTTTCGGCTGCCGCGATAATTTTTTCCCTTGCCGCGAAATAGTCGTTCGCATACTCTTTGAGACCGTTTATAATCATACCGAGTTTCGGTCTGTCCTCTTTGGAGGCGTTGCCGAGTTCTTTCATAAGAGAAGGGATAAGACCCGTTTTGCCGAGAATATATTTCGCTTTGAGTTTGAAGAGGTCGGCGCTCGAATCCACGTTTTCGACGTCGGCGGTCATCTCGCTTTTGATTTCGGCTATGCGGGCTTCCATTATTTCTTTAATCTGCTTGATTGTATCGTCCACTTTTACATCTCCGTATAAATAGTTATTTTAAGTATAGCATTATAAATCGTTAAAGTCAATTTTATAGAGCGAATTTGTTTTCGGCGTAGAGAATTTGTTTGCGGAGAGAATTTGTTTGCGGAGAGAATAAAAAAAGACCCCGTACAAAATTCGGGAATCTCGTTCTACGGGACGCCGAGGGCGTCGTCCCCTACGGCGAAACTTATAAATTTTTAGTTTAATAAAATTACATTAGCAGCGTTTTTATCGTTGCTTAGCATTTTTAATCTGAGGACACTCGACATATTGCGATTCATATTGTTTTCGGTAAAAACAAATCGTAGGGGACGGCGCCCTCGACGTCCCGTCTTGCGAATTACAATTACTTATACGTTTACAACCTCTCTTGGCGGCGGACGACCTCTATCGTCTCGGCTCGTTAAAACTCGCCGAGCCACTTTCCCCAAAGGGGAAAGCAAGATTATTTTGTTTGTTTATGGCTTTTTAAAAAATATAATAGAATTAAAAAGTGAACGAGCAAATTAAAACCCGTACGATACCATAAAAATCTATCATTCCTTGCTTTCCCCCTTTGGGGTAGGCTCTCCCGACGGAACGGGCAAATGTCCCCGATGAAACGGGGAAAATGTCGCAAAGCGACAAAAGGGGCGCGTCCGCCGCGTAGGCGAAGGTGGCAGGCGAAGCCTGACGGAGAGGGGGCGTCCGCCGCCGAGGCGAAGTGGATTTTACGAGCAAAGCGAGTAAAAGACGAGAGAGGTCATTTCTCTTATACTACTTTCCGATAATTTCTTTTAGCCGATAAAAACCTCAACCGAATCCGATTTTCAGGCGTATCTCACGCTTAATTCATTGTTCTTTCCGCGGCTTGTATTTGTATACTAACCCGCGGAAACGCCGCGACTTAAACGTAATCTACGCCTGAAAATTTGCGGTATCGATTCTCTCTCGGCAAATATATAGGGCAAACTCTAAGTCGTATTTTTAAATGATTTGTGGTAAAGTCGAACGCAGACGTACTTGACGTACTTCAAGCGAGAATTTGCCGCAAAGCGTTAAAAAGACGACTTAGAGGCGGGTTCGGTTGGGGTTTTTATCGGCTAAGTATGACAAATCCAACGCCCACTCGGGCACTTTGTTCCTGCGCTTGTGGTCTTCTACCGCCCTACCTAACGCCTTTCTGTATTCGGCGTAACTGCAACCGTTCACTTCCATAAACTGCTTAATCGCCTTGTCTTCGTCGCCTTTCAGTTGCGTTCTGCCGATATGTATCACCGAATGGCACAGCGGGCATACCGCTATCACTTCTTCGAGTTTCTGTATCCCTCTCTTCTCGTCGTAACTCCACCTTTCGTGGGCTTCGAGCCTTTTCGACGGCTTGCCGCATATATCGCACTTTCCGTCCGCTCGGGCGTATACCATTCTGCGAAGTATATCCCACGCCTCTTTCGGGAGTACGCTCCTTAAATTGGAATACCAACACCCGTCGGGTACCATCTCGAAGTCGAGTTTTAACTTCTTTTCTTCCATTGCTTGACAAAAGTCCTCGTATAAGTCGATTAACCGCCGTTTTTAACGCCTACGACCGCTCTGAAAATCTCCTTGTCGCCGCTTACGCACTTGACCGAATATCCCTTTTCGTTTCTGCCGTAGAGCAACTCGAACTCGGAGTCTCTCTTCATTTCGTTTATATAGTTTATCTCGAAGTATTCCACGCGGAACTCGCCCTCTTCGGCAAGCGCGTTCATTATAAAATCGAGGTATCTCGTATTGTTTACGTGTCCGTTGTGGTCGAGGTCGGTGAAATAGGTACGCGAGCGAAACGACTTGAAACCGTCCGTTATAATCGGCGGAATTTTTTTGAGCGTTCCCTCGTACTGCCTTTTATCCGAATACTGCTCGTCGTTATAAACAGCCTCGTTTCCAAAGAGCAATTTTCTCGTCTCGTAGTTGCAGATACACCACATAGAAGTACCTTTAATCAACTTATTGCCCGACTTATCGGTAATTTCGTACTCCCTGTCGAACTCTATTCCCTTGGGTTTCAAAGGGTAAGTCGTGATATTTAAAGGTTGCTCGAAAGCGGGGTAAGAGATTACGTCGTAACGGCACCTTACAAGCATCCACACGGCGTTTTTCTTTATTAAATCGTCGAATCCCACGCCCAACTTATCCGCGTGAAGGGAAGCGGCGTTCTGAAATTCGTCGAAAATCGCCGACGGTTTTATTCTGTCGTATACGTCGTAGGCGTTGATTTTAAACGCCGTATTCAAAGTCAATTCATTCATAAATTATCGGATCGTCAGACGAGAAGCACCGCTTTGTCGGGTACGTCCATCGCCGTCGCGTTGTCTCCTTTTATTATAAAAAACTGCTGATGATAGGTTTTATGCGGAATGAGGTACACTCTTTTGCCTTTCCATATCGCTTCCACGTCTTTTTTTAAGGCTTTTTTTGCGAGAATATAGTCGCAAATCTCGATATTCAGGTCGATTTTCGCGTTTTCGTACCCGTCGGCAAACAAATCCATAAGGGCGGTTCTGATACGCATCACTATGTAGTCGTTCGACTCGATTTTACCCGTTCCGAGGCAATACGGGCAGTCTTTTACGAGCATAGAAAGACTTTCTCTGCGCCTTTTTTTACGGGTGATTTCCACGAGTCCGAGCGGGGTCATACCTATAACCTGACAGCGTTCTCTGTCCGATTTCAACTCTTCCGCAAGGACTCTCAGCAGTTCGCTTCTGTGTTCGGGCTGTTCCATATCGATAAAGTCTACGACGATTATGCCCGAAATATTTCTGAGCCGCAGTTGTACGGCAATTTCTTTCGCCGCGAGAATATTCGTCTCGAAAACGGTGTCTTCGAGGTTGTCCTCGCCCGTAAATTTGCCCGTATTTACGTCGATTACGGTCATCGCCTCGGTCTTGTCGATTACGATATACGCCCCGTTTTTGAGCGAAACGCTGCCGTCGAGCATTTTTTCGACGTCCGAGTCAAGACCGTAATACTTGAACATATCGGTCTTTTTATCGTAGTATTTCAGAACTTTTTTAAGCCCCGAATCAAGTTTTTTGGCATATTTTAATAGTTCGTTGAATAAATCTTTGTCCGAAACGACGAATTTTTCCACGTCGTCGTTGTAGACGTCGCGAAGGAGCCGCATGCCCACGTTGCCCTCTTCGTAAATGCACGTTCCGCTTTTCGCCGCCGCGAATTTCTTTTCGATTTCCTCGTACAATGCGGCGAAATATTTAACCTCTCTTTTAATATCCCCGTTAGAGGCGTTTTCGCCCGCCGTGCGTACTATAAGACCTTTTCCGTCGGGACATACTTTCCGAGCGATTTTTAATAGTCTGTCGCGATTTTTTTCGTCGGTTATTTTACGGGAAACGCCTACGAAGGAAAAAGTCGGCAAAAAAACGACGTATCTTCCGGCGAAAGAAACGTGACAGGTGAGTCTTACGCCCTTCGTTCCCGCAGGGTCTTTGACCGCCTGAACCATTATTTCGTCGCCGCGATTAAGGTTTAAAACGGACGGAATTTCAACCTTGCCGTCCATTTCGCTTTTATCCATAAGCATATCGCCCGCGGAGAGGTAGCCGTTGCGACTAAGCCCCACGTTGACGAACGCCGCCTGCATACCGCCGAGAACGTTTTCGACTTTTCCTTTGAACACGCTGCCTATCGGCACCGCGCTGTTTTTCTTCTCGACTCTGTATTCGACAAGTCTGCCGTCTTCGGCTATCGCCCCGACGTAGTTGCCGCACACGCAGTCAACGTATAAACTTACGGACATAAAATAAAACCCTGAACATATTAGGAAAAGAAACGTACTAAGAGCCTCAAATATCGGTAAAGTATCTTAACCTTTCCGATTATAGCAAAAAGGGCGAATTTTGTCAACTGTCGGGATAACAGTCAACAAAGCAAAAGATAAAACAACCCGTAGAATAAGAGAAAGGTAAGGGTGTAAACAAGATTTGACGAGTCTCATAACGCTGCTTTTTATCCTCTCTCGGAGACTTCTTGCTTTCCCCTATGGGGAAAGCAAGATCGGCTGCCGTTATAAAAATCCGCCCCGCGGCAAGTCGTAAGACTTGCCGCGGGGCGGGAAAAACCTCACCAGTCTGCTATGTGCCGCTTTACAAATAAAATCAGGTATTGTAAATATATATCGTCAATTTTCCCGCAGCAGGAATTTTCTGATTAAGATTCTCTTCATTATCACAAAAAAACGAGACATATTCGCCGGTGCCGACCGACTCGAAACTTATCATGTTATGAGATTCACCGAACGCAACATTGTAGTTGAGGGTTTTAAGCAATTCTTTAACGGTAATACCTCTTTCAACTTTGACGGTAGTTGTTACAGGCTGTTTGTTCGATTCGGAGTATACAACTTCAATTTCTATCTCTTTCGACTCGGCTTTAAGTTGAACGCAATCATCTTCGCTCAACCCTAAACCGTCTACCATATTTTTTATAACCGTCTCGTTATATTCTATTACCGTATCTGCGGTTGCGACTTTAACCGTCGAAGTCCCGTTTTCGTACCTGATTATCGACCAGTTATAGTCCTCAAAGTTCAAGCCTGCCGACGTCGCCGCTTCTTTTACGGTCATTCGTTTACCCGATTTGTATGCAATGAAGTCTTCACAATTTCCTTTGATATCTTCGCATTTCAACCTCGGAACGTAAACGAAGTATTCGATCGCTCTTATCTGAAATTCGGTAAATCCCGGCATATTAAAGTCCACGCCGCCGTTTTCAAAGTCGGTAATTTCAGTACCTGCAAAATTCCAGATATAATCTGCGGAATTCATCCCGAATTTTTCCGCTATTTTGTTAACGGGGAACACGCTCGTCAAAGTCTGCCCCTCAACCTCGAACGTTTCCGTTTTCGCAGGAACGCCTATATTCATAGGCTCATCCGCAGTCGATTTACCGATTTTATAAATCGAAAGACTAACGCTCGCACAGGGAACGACTTTCACAACGCAAGATTTGTAGTAATACCCAAAATCATCGTATAATCCACACACAGTCTCTCCGACGTGTTTTTTGTAACGTCCATACGGCGGAAAGTTATTTTCGGACATAATCATTTCGACGTTCATTTTGTCGGCTGTATCTATCATCTTCGCCCCGTCGCAAATCACGTCTTTCGTAACGGTCTTATACGAGTGGTCGCTACCGTCAACGTAAGAGACTTCATAGGTGATTGTAAAACTATCTTCGATAAAAGATTTCTTTATGGCGTACACAACCCCGCCGTTTAAAACAAGATCCGCATTTGTTTCGGCGTTATCTTCGTTTATATAAAACGCATATTCGCAATTTTCAATATTGTCCGCGTCAAACTTTGCTTTTACGACTTCGCCGAGAGTAGTCGAGGAAGCAAATTTATATACGCTTTCGTTTTCTCCGTTTTCGTCGCATATGACTATCGTCAGAGAATTTTTCTTTTCGTCGTCCTTGCTTTCGTCGGGATTTTCCGAACCGCCTTTGCTTTCGCTGTCTTTCGGGTCGGCTTTACCGCTTTCGGTCGGCTGATTTGTTTCGGTGTCTTTGCTATCCGTACTTTCGTCGGGAGCGGAAACGTTTTCGCCGCCTCCGACGCTTTCCGTCGTCCCGTTACTCTCGCCTGCCGTGTCGGCTGTCGTATCGCCGCCTTTCGAATCGTCGGGTTTTTCCACGCTTTCGACAGGCGCCGAGCCGCCGTCGGAGTTCGGGTTTCCGTCCGAAGTCCCGCCGCCGTTACACGCGATAAACACGAAAAGGGCGAAGAAAGTAGCCGCAATCAAAACGAGTATTTTGAGTTTCTTGCTTGTATTCATAAAAAGTTCCTCCTTTTTCCATATTATATATTAACAATATCGGCAAAAATTGTCAACGATACAAAAGACAAAACAACACATAAAACTGCTAAAAAGCGAGAAGTAAAAATAGTTCGACGATTTGCAAAACATAGTCCGTTTTTTAACCTCTCTCGTCGGCTACGCCGCCACTCTCCCCAAAGGGGAAAGCAAGAAAAGATAGATTTTATTGTGTAAAACGCTTCTAAAAATTCTTTTCTTTTTTTCGATAATTTCTTACAATTCAAAAAACCATAAACAGGCTAAACATTTTCGCTTTCCCCTTTGGGGCAGATTTCCCCGATGAAACGGGGAAAATGTCGCAAAGCGACAAAAGGGGGGCGTCCGCCGCCGAGGCGAAGTGTATTTTTCGAGCATTGCGAGAAAAAGACGAGAGAGGTTATATTGCCTCAAATTTAAACGGGAAAAGGTACAAACAGCGGCAGCCCCGCCGCTCAGGCGGGGCTGCCGCTGTTTGTTATTATCACCATATATTATTATCGCCATATATTTCGATGTATCAATACACCTCGTATCAGTAAAACCTGTCTACTTCAATCGCAGACCAAAAACGCCGCTCTTCGTTTACGCCATTACCATAGCCGAAATCTTTTCTTTCGCCCACGGGAACACTATTCTCCAATGCTGAGTCGAATCGTGCATTACGAAAAGTCTTATCATCATATACATTGTGTCCGCAAACGTCAGGCAGAGAAGCGTAAACGCGATGCCGAGAGTCACTTTATTGGATATTTTTTCGAAGAATTTCATAAGCGGCGGCATTATAAATTCCATTACGACGAATACGCCCAAGGAAAAGCCTATGCTCGTCGGCAAACTCGCGTATCTGCCGAAATGCCCCCACATATTTGAATAGTTCCAAAGTTTCTGACCCGTGACCGCCTCGACAAGCGTTCCGAAACCCCATTCGCTCATAGTTATTATAATGAAAGCGGTGAGGTAATAGAGCAGACAACGAACGGCTTTGTTTTTCTTCGTATCTTCTTTCAACACTCTTACCGAGAAAATTCTGAAAGTGGACGGCCTGCCGAGAGCGAGGTATGCAATCAGCACGCCTATTCCGTACCCGAGTATAAACGGCAAAAACATATACCTTCCGTCGAATATCCCTTGGTCAATCGTCCTGCCTATATTTTCCGCCATAAAACCGCAGAACGCGCAGAACAGCACGAACATCATCAGTTGTCCGACGGTATAATCGAACACTTTAATATCGAATATCTTGAAAAAATCAAACTTTTTCGGGCTTTTTTCGACTTCTTTTTCCGCTTCTATCGTTTGCATCGTCTCTTCACTCATACAGGCTTCTCTATACATTATATGTACTCCTTAAAAATGAATTTCTCAAACCCTTTTCCCTCTGAAATTTACCCGTTTGTAATTTCGGTCGTCACAGCCCCGTTTCGCCCTTAGTTTTTGTTTTCGACAAGTCTTTCCGCGCGTTTCTTTTTCGGCGTGAGATTCGCCGTCAGCAGAATAATGAGTTGCAACGGCACGCCGAGTACGAAAATGAGCCACAGTCTGTACGACATAAATTGCAGACATATAGCCGCGAGCAAAGTCCACAAAAGCAAACTTTTAAGCGTGATAGCGTATATTTTATTTTTCGACCATATCCTGTTATAATACGCAAGAGCGGCAAAACTCACGGGGAGCGCCCATACGAACGCTATCCAACCGCTCGAAATCTTCGCGTTCAGATATATATATACGAACACCAACGCGGCGATAAGAAACACGCTCGTCACCGTAAGCGAAGCGATGATAATCCTGTCGTTTTCAAGCGACTTTTCGGGAGTTTTCATCATATTCGCCTGTTCCTCGGCGTTGTCGCTCGTAAGATAGTCGAGCGTTACCCCGTACATATCCGCCAAAGCGTACAATATCGAAATGTCGGGGAGCGAATCGGCGTGTTCCCATTTCGACACCGATTTATCCGAATAATTCAACTTTTCGGCGACGTCCGCCTGAGTCATTTTTCTGCTTTTTCTGAGCGCGATCAGGTTGTTCGCCACAATAGTTTTTATATCTTTCATAGCGTCTTTATATTATCACTATTTATCAGTAAACGCAACTTAAAAACGGGTAAATTCTACTATTCTCTTAATCGTAGAGTGAATTTTCTAAATTCTAACGAACGAAGAATTGACTTCTCTAATAATTCTATACGGGTAGAATTTCTTTATATTTAATATGCTTGCCATTAAAAAACTTATGTTTTATACTGAAAACAGTAAGAAACGACCTATTTGCGGACTTCCGCATCGGTCACAACAAAAAAAATCACATAAGCAGGAAAAAATATGATAGTTTGTATGGTCTGCGACGTTCTCGGAGAGAAGAACAACGGAACAACGCTCGCGGCAAACAATTTAATAGACCATCTGAGGTCGAAAGGACACGAGGTTCGCGTCGTCTGCTGCGACAAAGACAAAAAAGGAAAGGAAAATTACTACGTTACCCCGACTTTAAACCTCGGCAAGTTCTTAAATAAAATAGTGGAGATGAACGGAGTCACGCTCGCGAAAGCGGACGACGAGATTTTAACCGAAGCAATAAAGGGCGCGGACGTCGTTCACCTTCTCATACCCTTCGGCTTATCGAGAAAGGCGAGAAAAATCGCCGTCGAACTCAACAAGCCCATTACGGCGAGTTTCCACTGCCAAGCCGAAAACGTTACGGCGCACGTCTTTATGATGAATGTGGGATTCGTCAATAAACTCGTATATAAAAACTTCTATAAATCGGTATATCGCTACTGCGATTACGTACACTATCCGACGGAGTTTATAAGAGACCTTTTCGAGGACGTTACTCACAAGACCCCATCGGTAGTAATTTCCAACGGCGTAAACAAGTGTTTTTACGAAGAAGTCGAGCCGAAAAGAGTAAGCGACAAGTTCACGATACTCTGCACGGGCAGATACAGCAAGGAAAAGGCTCAGAAACTTTTAATCGACGCGGTGAATAGAAGCAGTCATAGGGGCGAGATAAAAGTCGTGTTCGCGGGCGACGGTCCGTACAAAAATTCTCTGAAAAAACGGGCGGCGAAAAAGTCGGTCGACGCGTATTTCAAACTCTTTCCGAGAGACGAACTCATGGGAATGTTACGCGGAGCGGACCTCTACGTTCATACCGCGACAATCGAAATCGAAGCTATTTCCTGTTTGGAGGCGATTGTAAGCGGACTTGTTCCCGTAATCAACAATTCGCCGAGAAGCGCGACGAAAGCGTTTGCGCTCGACGAAAACAACTTGTTCAAACTCAACAGTTCAAAAGACCTTGCGAAAAAAATCGACTTTTGGTTCGACAACAAACCTCTAATCGAGGACTATAAAGCCCGCTATAAGTCGATTATCAAGAGTTTTGACCAAAAAGAGTGTATGGAAAAAATGGAAGATATGCTTCTCAATGCGATTGAAAAGCATAAGGAAAACTCGAACTCGGGCAAACCTTCGGCTATGAAGGTCGAAGATAAGGCGTGAGGGTTTGCAGGGCGTTTTGACAAAAATAAAACAGGTGGTAAAATAATATGAGAGACAAAGTTATTTACTACAAAGACGAGATAAACGACGATTTCGCGGGAAACAACATTCATACGAAGCCGCTTCCCGATAAGTACGATTATTCGCACAAAAACGTTATATGGAGATTTTTTGCGTTTATATTGTACTACTTTATCGCGTTTCCGCTCGTCAGTCTTTACAATTTAATAGGGCACGGCGAGAGGATAAAGAACAGAAAAATTCTGAAACCGTACAAGAAAAACGGCTACTTTATTTACGGCAATCACACAATGATAGCCGCCGACGCGTTCACTTCGCCGAGGGTAACGTTCCCGAAAAAGGCGAACGTAATAGTGAACCCCGACGCGTTTTCCATTCCCGTGGTGAGTCGCCTCGTCGAAATGCTCGGCGGCGTGCCGATAGCGACGAATTTAAAGGGTATGCGTAATTTCTCGAACGCCATTCACGATTACGCCGAAAGGGGAAAAGTCGTAATGATATTCCCCGAAGCCCATATATGGCCGTATTACAGCGGCATAAGACCGTTCAAGGACGTATCGTTCAAATACCCCGCTCAGGAAAACAAGCCGGTGTTCTGCTTTACCAAAACTTTCCGAAAGAGAAGATTTTTCAAACGCCCGCGCGCGGTAGTGTATGTAGACGGACCGTTCTTCCCGCAAGCCACGTTAAACGTGAAACAAAATCAGAAATATTTAAGAGAGCGAGTATACGAAACGATGGTAGAACGCTCGAAAATGAGCAACGTAGAATACGTAAGGTATATAAAAGTTGAAGACAACGCGGACATTGCGGGTATGGCGGAAGCGGAAACGGCGACGGCGAACGCATAAAAACGGCGTAAATCGGCGTAAAAAACAAGCGTATTTATAATTTTAACAAGAATAAAAGAAAAGAAAAAATTAAAAAAACGAGGCGGCGTTATACGCCGCCTTTTACATTGAAAAACCGCCGTTAATCAACTTATACGGCGGCTTTTTTATTTTTTTGCAAATCAAATAAGAGTGTAGTTGTTTAGAATAAAACTTCTCTCGTCTTTTACAAACACAATCCCATTGTAACAACGTTGTGATTATATTTTGTTTGCGTTTATGACCTCTCTCGTCGCTTCGCGACACTTCGCCTCGGCGGCGGACGCCCCCTCTCCGTCAGACTTCGTCTGCCACCTCTCCCGTTTCATCGGGAGAGCATACCCCAAAGGGGAAAGCAAGAAAAGTCAGACTTTTTAACGTAATAAACTTTTGCTTTAAAAAAGAGTTTTCTTCTTTTTATTATTTTATATATGAAAATTTATCAGAAGCGTTACCGTAGGGGACGACGCCCTCGGCGTCCCGTAAAACGGGAGTGATATTTTGCTTTGCAAAGTTGACTATCTATAAAGAATAAAAAACTGCCGTCACCTTCGGGGTAGGCTCTCCCGTTTCATCGGGAGAGGTGGCAGGCAAAGCCTGACGGAGAGGGGGCGTCCGCCGCCGAGGCGAGGTGTCGCTGAAAGCGACGGAAGGGGATAATAAATCTCTTCTACGTTTTGCTTTGTTTTTATCCCCTATCGTCAAAATCTCGCTTACGCTCTATTTTGCCACTTCCCCCGAAGGAGGAAGCAAATTTTGCGATATTCCCGCCGCTTCAACGGAGGAATTTACCCCCGAAGGAGGAAGCGAAATGAGAAAGTGGCGGCGTAGTCGCCGATAGATGTCGGTAACATAAACTTGCTAATATTTATGCCATTTCAACAAAACAAAAAAGTCTCCGCTGAAACAGTGAAGACTTTTTGTTATTTCCTACTTCTTTCTATCTTTACTTTATTGCTTACTTATCGCCTATCAGTTCTGACCGAAGGTCGCCGATTCTAACGTGAGTTTCAGTATTCCTATGCTCGCGAACGGCTGCATTATCACTATCGGCGCATGCCTGCAATCTCTGTTGTCGCCCGCCGTGTTGCCGTAATATACCTTCGCTATTGTCTGTGCAAATTCGCCCGTCGTCTGAAATACTATCTCGCTCGCGCTGAACGATACGTCTTTAAACGTTCTGCCGCCGTCGAGCGAACAGTTTTTCACCGTATACGGGAAAGTCGGGGTCGCCGTCTGAGCCGAAGTTTTCGGGTTCTGCTCGCCCCTCGTCCTGATAGATCCCGCCGCGTTTTTCAGTTCTCCCGACACTACGTCTATCGTTCTGAACGAATAACTCGTTGACGCGTCGTACTTGAAGTTTCTGAACATAAGTATCATAAGGTCGTTATCGATATAAGACTTTTTGTTATACTTCTTGACCTTTATCGCGTTTTCCGCTCTCTTTTTGAACGCCGCGTCCGCTTTGTCGGACAGTATTTCTACCGAACTCGTCGCAGTCGTCCCCTCGTAAACGGTCGTCGCAACGTACTCGATTTTCTCTCCGTCTATTCCGGGGGTAGTCGATTTTACCGTTCTTACCGATTTAATCGGCGTGAAACCGTCGTTGAAGCCCGTAAAGATCGTAACCGTTTCGATGGTGTCGTTTTCGACCCTGGATTTTTTATCGCCCGAAACGTATTCGCCGCTCACGGTGAGTTTAGTCGTGTAAACGTAGTTCTTTCTGTCGTCCGACACAGTGAGTTCGGTAACGTAAGATGATGTTTTATCGTCGGGCGTGAAAGTCAGTACGCTTGCGGACTTGCTGCCGCCCCAATCTCCGTCTTTGCCCTCGACGGCAACGCCGTAAGTGAGTTTTTCGTTTATCGGAAGAAGATCTGCATTCGATTCTTTATACCAGAACGCTCCCGCGTAAGTCGAACCGACCGTTCCGCTTCCGCAACTCGTAAACGCGAACACTGCAAGCGTGAGAGCGACCGCTCCTAAAAATTTCTTTTTCATATATACCTCTTTTACTCATTTTAACACAATTTTCCCGAAAAGAAAAACGAATAATAAAAGATTTGCTAAATTTCACAATATAATTTGTTTTTTGTCTCCCCTTTATGATATAATCTCATTATGAAACTCTTTGTAACCGAAACGTATTACTCCTGCGTCGAAAAAGCGGCGGAGTACATAGCAAAAACGGGCGTCGGCATAGACAGCCCCGCGGTCGTGTTCTGCGAGGACAAACTCACCCTTTCGGCGGAATCGGCAATAGCGAAAGCGATGGGCGGAGGCTTATTCGGCGCGGACGTAACCTCGCTCGGCAGATACGTGTCGAAACGCCTTAAAGACTCTTCCGCCCTCTCGAAAGAAGGCTCGGCGATAGTTGTGAAAAAGGTTCTTTCCGAAAACGCCGACAACTTGAAAACCCTTTCGAGACTTGCCTTTTCGCCCTCTTTCGCGTTCGAGACGAGCGAACTTATCGCGCAGTTGAAATCGGCGAAAATAACGCCCGAAATGCTTATGAATTCGGTGGACGGGTGTCCCGAAAATATCCGCGCGAAGATACTGGACCTCGCCGTCGTTTTCAAAGGTTACGAGGACTTTTTGAAGGAAAAGGGGCTTACAGACCAAAGCGGAATACTCGGCAAAATGCCCGAACTTATAGAAAAGGACGAAAAACTCAGAAATTCGAGGGCGATAGTCGTCGGGTTTTCTTCCGTGACAAGGCAAAGCGCCGAAGCGATAAAAAAACTCGTCGAGGTCTGCCGACACGTGGACTTTTTCGCCGTGGACGGAGAGAATTTAAGCCTTTACTCGAACGAATTTTCGTCATTCGTATCCCGTACTTTCGGGCTTGAAAAAATACGTTTAAACGGCGGAGAATCGCTCGAACAAAAGGCTCTTCTAAATGGGCTTTTCGACCACGAACAGTTTACAAAAGTCGGTCTATATAGCGATAAACTCACCATTTACGAATCTCACAGCGTTCAGGAAGAAGCCGAATACGCAGCCTTAAACATAGTCAGGCTCGTCGAAAGCGGCAGGTATAAATTCTCGGATATAGCGGTGGCGGTCGGCAATTTGCCCGAGAAAAGGCTTATGATAAAAAAGGCGTTCGGCGACTACGAGATACCCTGCTATCTCGACGAAAAAAGATCGCTCGGTTCGCATCCGATAGCGCGGCTCACGCTAAGCCTTTTGAAAAACTCGGCGAGGGGCGGCGATATAGGAGAGATTAAGAAAATCGTCTCTAACTGTCTGTTTATTTCGGACAGGGAAAAGTCGGACGAATTCACGAGGCTGATTGTCGGAAACTCGGTCACGGCGAAGTCGTTTTTAGACGAAAACTACTCGATTTCGGACGATTTATACCTTATAAACAAGCAAAACACGATTATTTATTTTCAAAGAGGACTGAAATACAAGGACAAAGCCTCGGCGATAGTCAAAAAAATCAAGGCGTTTTACGAGGCTTGCGGAGTGGAACAGAACGCCGAGGAAACGGCGAAAAAATTAGAGGAAGTCGGGGCGATGGAAGAGCGGGCGTTTCTGCTTACCGCCCTCGGCAAAGCGTACGCCGCCCTCGACGATATAGCGGAACTGCTCGGCGACGAGGTTATTTCCGTTACGGAATTTTCAAAACTGCTGTCCGCGGCGTATAACGCGTGCGAAGTCGGCATAATTCCGCAGTACGGCGACGGCGTTTACGTTGCGGAACTGAGAGACTGCAAACACGTTCGGCATAAAATACTCTTCGCGTTCGGGCTGTCGGGCGAAATACCTTTCGTAAAGAGCGACACGGCGTTGCTTCTCGACGGCGACATAGCCGAACTCGAATCGCTGTCGGTGTCGATAGAACCGAAAATAAGCGTGGTAAACCGCAGAGAAAAGGAAGCCACGGGCATAGCCCTCGCCACTTTCGAGGACAAACTGTTCGTTTCCTATTCCCTGATGACCCCGTCGGGCGGTCAGGCGGTAAGGAGCGAACTTGTAGACTATATCTCGGCGATTTTCGCGAAGAAAAACGGCGAACCTTTAAAGGAATTCAATTCCCTTTCCATACGAAAGGCGAGAGAAAACGCCGAGGGCGAGCGGAGAGAAACGCTCGAAAGTCTCGGCTACGTCAAACTCCGCCCCGCGTTTTTGTCGCTCGTTAAAGATATGGACGATTTCAAAAACGGAGCGACGGACAACCTTTTCGCCGCTTCGGCGTTTATCGAAGCGTTAAAGGACTTCGACGAAGAATACAAGGAGTCTGCGGACAGGCTCGTCGGCAGGGCGAACCGAGAACTCACGATTCGCAAAAACCTTCCGACCGAAAACTATTTCGAGGACGGCAAGGTCTCGGCGAGCAAGATAGAGTGCTTCTACTCCTGCCCTTACAAGTGTTTCGTCAAGTACTGTCTCGGCGTAAAAGACAAGTTGACGGGCGACGTCCGCGCGCTCGATTTCGGCAACGTTCTGCACGAAATCGCCGAGAAGTTCGTCGAGAAAACGAAGGGAGTCGAGGACGACGAAGAGGCTGAAAAAATCGCCGACGAGGTGATAAAAGCCGCCCTTTCCTCGCCCGATATTCAGAAGTTTTCACGCCGCGGCGACTACGCTTACGCACTGAAACTCACCGAAAAAGAGGGCAAAAAACTCTGCAAAAATATCTACGAGGAGTTAAAGGCTTCGGCGTTTAAACCCGTCGGGCAGGAAGTGTGGTTTTCCGACTGGTCGGAATACAAATCTCTGCCGCTTAAAACGAAAAAAGGCGTATACAAACTCTACGGCAAAGCCGACAGAGTGGATAAATTCGGCAAATACGTCCGCATTATCGACTACAAGACGGGGAGCGCGAAGGACAAGACGAAAGAGGAAAAGTTCTACACGGGGCAGAATCTGCAACTGTATTTATATATGAATGCGTTCGTCCGCGGGGGCGACGAGCCTGCGGGGGCGTACTACTACGCCGTCAAGGACGATTTTAAAAAGCCCGACGACGACAAAGTCGTAATGTTCGGAAAAACAGTCTCGTCCAACGAGATTTTGGAGGCGACCGACCCGAATATCAAAACCACGGGCAAAAGCGACCTCGTGAACGTTAAAACGGACAGTCGGAACGGCAAACTCACGGGCAGCGTGTGCGGCTCGGATACCATGAAAGGATATATGAAGTACGCGAAAATTCTCGCCGAAAACGCCGTGGGCGAAATTGCGGACGGAGTGATTATCGCTTCGCCCTACAAGGACGCGTGCGATTACTGCGAGTACGGCGGCATTTGCGGACGGGACGAAGAGACGGGCTTTAAAACCCGAAACGTCGGTTCGGTGAAGCCCGAAACGATAGTCGCGGCGGCGTTCGCCGAGGAAAACGGCTTTATAAACCGCTTCGGAAACGGCGGTTCTGGCGACAATGCGGACGGAGCGAAAGGCTCGGACGGGGCTGTCGGCGGCGATAAGACAAACGGAAACGAAGGGGGCGAGAACGATGGCTGATAAATATACGGAGTCGCAGAAAAAAGCGGTCGAAACGATTGACGGAAACGTACTCGTCTCCGCTTCGGCGGGAAGCGGCAAGACCTTCGTAATGATAGAAAGACTCATAAAAATCATACTCGAAGGAAGGGCGAAAGTCTCGGAAATTCTCGCCGTGACTTTCACCGAAGCGGCGGCAGCCGAAATGAAGCAAAAACTCGTGAACGCACTCCGCAAGCAACTTTCCGTCGCCGAGGACAAGGCGAAAATCAGAGAGGCACTCGACGAAACGCAGACGGCGAGCATATCGACCATTCACAAATTCTGCTCCGACCTTTTAAGGGCGTACTTTTACGAAATCGGGCTTGACCCGACCTTTAAAATCGCCGACAAAACGGTCTCGGACGACCTGCGGGCGAGAGCCGCCGACAAGGTTTTCGAGGAGAACTACGAGGCGGGAGACGAGGACTTTTTGTACCTCGTGAGAGTCTTCCGCTCGGGCAGAAGCGACGGCGAACTCAAAAAGATTTTAGGGAGGCTCGACGAACTCGCCTGCTCGGAAAAAGACCCCGATTCGGTTGTGGAATTCTGGGGCGTAGAGCCGACCGAGGAAGAGTTCAAAACCGTCGAAAAAACGCTTATAGGCGGGTTTATCGAAAGAGCGAACGCACTTCTCGGTCAGTCGGAAGACCTCGAAATTTACCTCTCGTCGTCGCCGATAAAGAAAGTCGGAGACTACCTCGGAGCCGTTCGGGCGGTGCTTAATTCGGGTATAAACGCAAAGACGGTACGGGAACTTTCGCTCGTCTGTCAAACAAAACTTCCGACCGCCCCGAGCGTTAAAAAAGAACTCGAAGAGGAGAAAAAAGCCCTCGACGGATTCAAGGACAAACTCAAAAAATTGCTCGCCGATTTCGCCTCTTTATCCGATGACGAGGAAGAGTCGAAAAAGGATTTTTTATCGACGGGAAGAACGGTAAAGGCTATTTCAAAACTGCTTTTATCCTATCGTAAAAAATACGCCGAATTGAAATCGGAAGAAGCCTGCGTGGACTTTTCCGACCTCGAACACCTCGCTTACAAACTGCTTACGACCTCGCCCGACGTTTTACAGTCGGTAAGAAACAAGTATAAATATGCGTTTTGCGACGAATATCAGGATGTAAACGGCGTTCAGGAAGCGATTTTATCCTTAGTCGCCCCCGACAGGCTGTTTATGGTCGGCGACGTCAAGCAGTGTATTTATGCTTTCCGAGGTTGCAACCCCGAGATTTTCGCGGGCAAGTTCGCCGAGTATTCGGGTAGCGGCGGCAACGCAATAGTTTTAGCCGAAAATTTCCGCTCGACGGAGGGCGTTTTGTCGGCGGTCAACAACGTGTTTTCCTCGACGATGACGAAGAAAAACAGCGGAGTCGATTACGCCGCCGAGCCTATGAAGTTCGGCAACCTCTATCCGAAAAACACGGGAAAGACCGTGATGGACGTAATCGTCGGCGAAAAGGAGAAAAAAGAGGGTCCTTCGGGGGTGTACGACCTCGTGAAAGACGCGACCGAGACCGAAGAAAAGGACTCTTTTTACGAGGGTATTTTAGTCGGCAAAATTATAGAGGAAGAGTTGGGCTCGGAGATTTTCGACCTCAAACTCGGCAAATACAGGCAAGCCGAGCCGAGCGATATAGCCGTTCTTTTAAGGGATTCGAGGACGTTTTCGGGCGACGTCATAAAGACTTTGACGAGGCTCAATATCCCCGTCACTTCGTCGGCGAAGAACCCGATTGTCGGCTATCCCGAGATAAAACTTCTCGTGGACGTATTGTCGCTCATCGATTTTTACGCGGACGACGCGCCGCTCGTGGCGGTACTCAAAAGTTCGATAGGCGGCTTGGACGAGGAAGAACTCGCAAAAATCCGCGAGTTCGGCAAAAAACTGAAATCAGACGAAGAGGGGAACAGAAATTCGTCCGCCTCGTTCGAGGAATGCGTCAGACATTATATCGACTGCGGCGACGACCCGATTACAAAAAAGAAACTCGCAGACTTCGACGAGTATTTCAAAAAGATACGACTTCTCTCCGAGTTCACGGGGGCGGGCGACCTTTTAAACAAGATTATAAAGGACAAGGGACTCGACCTCGAAATCGCTTCCGAGGGACTCGGCAGACTCAAACTCGACAGGGTCGAAAGGTTCGTTCAGGAGAGCGAATCGGGCGGCGAAAAATTAAGCGTTAAAGACTTTTTAAAGCGGATAATCGACCTCGGCGAGGACTTTTCGCTGATTTCGGCGGACGGCGGCAACTCGGTAAAGGTGATGAGTATGCACGCCTCTAAGGGTCTTGAATTTCCGATTGTAATCGTCGCGGGGCTCGGCAGACAGTTCAACGCAATCGACGAAAGGGAGACTTTATTGACTTCGAGAAAGTACGGGCTTGCCCCCTACGCCTACGATGAAGAAAATATGCTCAAAAAGCCGACTATAAAGAGGTCGCTTTTAAAACTCGAAAAGAGAAAGGACACGGCGAAAGAAGAACTCAGACTTTTATACGTTGCGATGACGAGGGCTCAAAGCAGACTGCATTTAGTGTCGTCGGCAGGGCTTCCCACGGTCAGAACGGGCGAAACAGCCCTTGCGGCGAGGAAATTCGCCGACTTTTTCTCGGAAAGCGATATGGAAACGAGGTATATCGACCGCTCCGAACTCGAATACGAAGCGAAAAAGGAGCAAGTCGGAAGCGTACTCGTAGGCGAATATTCCGAGTCGCTCAGAAAGATTATTTCGGACAACTTAAAGTACGTTTATCCGTATTCCGCCGACTGCACGTTGCCGCTCAAACGCACGGTAACGGAGATAGCCGAAAACGCATATTCCGAAGAGGATATAAAGGCTTCCGAGGAAGAGACGGGCTACGAAAGCGAGGACTTGTATTTTTCGGACGAGGACTACGTTTTCACCGATTACAGGGTCAGAGGAATTGCCTATCACAGATTTTTGGAATTGTGGAATTTTGACGAAAAAAGTGCCGATAACGAACTTATACGGCAACTTTCGTCGGGAGAACTGACCGAAGAGCAGGCGAAATTATTGGACAAAAACACGCTGAATAAGATAGTATCGTTACCCGTATTCGACGAAATGAAAGGGTATAAAACGTACAGAGAACAGGCGTTCGAGGCGTTCTTTAACGCCGACGAAATAGGGTACGAAGGCACTAAAACGGAAGTATTGGTACAAGGCGTTATCGACCTTTTGGCGATAAAGAACGACGAAGCGATAATCATAGACTACAAAGCCTCGAAAAGGAATGCGGAAACGCTTTTGAAAAAGTACGGAACGCAGTTATCGTTATACAAAAAGGCGGTAGAAAAGTCGCTGAGAATAAAAGTAAGAAAGTGTATGTTGCTAAACGTATTCACAGGCGAACTGATAGAAGTAAAATAAAATTTACTCCCGTTCTACGGGACGCCATATTCTTAAAAATGCAAGCATTTTTAAGAGTTCTTTGGGGCGCCGTCCCCTACGGCTGTAAAACAAATTGCCGCAAGGCAAATTTCACCGCTTTTAGCGATTTCACTTATCGATGAATAAATTTCACTTTGCGAAGCAAAATATCACTCTCTTTTTTGACCTCTCTCGTCGGCTATGCCGCCACTCTCCCGATGAAACGGGTAAATGTCCCCGATGAAACGGGGAAAATGTCGCAAAGCGACAAAAGGGGCGCGTCCGCCGCGTAGGCGAAGGTGGCAGACGGAGTCTGACGGAGAGGGGGCGTCCGCCGACGAGGCGAAGTGGATTTTTCGAGCATTGCGAAAAAAAGACGAGAGAGGTAGTCCGCCGACGAGAGAGGTTTGCGAGGCAGTCTGAATGTTAGGTTGTTTTAAAACATTACGCAATAATCGACTTATAGACCCACTTTTGCTTTTTATTCACAATCGTTTAATCGGCTATACCCCGACTTAAAGTCGGGGCTTTTATTTTCCGCTCTTAATCCCTTTTTTATTTTTTCGTGTTGTTTTGCTTGCTTTTTTGTGGTTTTGTTATAAACTTTTTGTTTTGCCCGAATTTTATTGAATTTGCCCGAAAATTCGATTTTTTGCATTTTCTACGCCTTTTTCGGTCTTTTGCGGCATTTTACCTTGAATTCCCTGCCCGCCGTCAGCATAATTTTTTTGTGAAAAAACAACAAAAAACAAAAAAATCTATTGACAACTTACGCTTCGCGTATTATACTATTGTCATAGAGTGGGAAAACTTTGCCCCGAAAGCGGTTTGAAACCCGCAGAAACGACAAGTAATACAAACCGCAAAACAACAAAAACGCAAAAGATACGGAAAGCGGAAGAAATCAAAACCGAATTACCGCAAAACCGCATAAAATCAAGAAAGCGGAAACGTATTAACGCAAAATTGCAGAAAAGCAGAAATAAGGAAAAGAAAATGGCGAAATTTTATTCTGAAAAAGTTTCAAAATCACCGAGAATCGACAAACTCAAGGCCGATTTATTCAAGGAAATGCCGCAAATCGAAGCGGACAGAGCCGTCCTTTTAACCGAGTCTTATATGCAGACGGAGGGCGAGCCGATTATTCTCCGCAGGGCAAAGGCTTTCGAGAATATCCTTGACAAAATTCCCATAACGATAAGAGACGACGAACTCATAGTCGGCTCGGCGACGAAAAGACCGAGAAGTTGTCAGACTTTCCCCGAATTTTCGTTCGAGTGGCTCGAAAACGAGTTCGACACGGTAGCGACCCGCACCGCCGACCCCTTCTACATATCCGAGGAGACCAAAAAAACTCTTCACGAAGTGTACAAGTATTGGAAGGGCAAGACGACGAGCGAACTCGCGACTTCTTATATGTCGCCCGAAACGCTCACCGCAATGAAACACAATATGTTCACGCCGGGCAACTATTTTTACAACGGCATCGGACACGTCACGGTTGATTACGGAAAGGTTTTGACCTACGGATACTCGAAGTATATCGAAGAGGTTAAAGACGAACTTGCTTCGATGAGGGTTTCCGACGGCAATTACTGCAAAAAGCACGCCTTTTTGGAAGCCGTTCTCATTTCGCTCAAAGCGGTTATCCGCTATGCGAAAAGGTACGCCCGTCTCGCCGAAGATATGGCGAAAAACGAGTCCGACCCGAAAAGAAAAGCCGAACTTTTAAAAATCGCCGAGAACTGCGACCGCGTTCCCGAATACGGAGCGAGAAACTTCTACGAGGCGTGCCAGAGTTTCTGGTTCGTTCAGATGCTTCTTCAGGTGGAATCGAGCGGACACTCCATTTCCCCCGGAAGATTCGACCAGTATATGTACCCGTTCTACGAAAAATCGAGAAACGAGGGTATGACGAGGGAGACCGCGCAGGAATATATCGACTGTATATGGGTCAAACTCAACGACCTCAACAAATGCAGAGACGAGGTCTCGGCGGAAGGCTTCGCGGGTTACAGTCTCTTCCAGAACCTTATCGCAGGCGGTCAGAATACTCGCGGCGAGGACGCGACGAACGACCTTTCGTTTATGACGATTACAGCCACGGAACACGTATTTTTGCCGCAACCGTCATTCTCGGTCAGAGTATGGAACGGTTCGCCGCACGAATTTCTGATAAGAGCCGCCGAACTCACCCGCACGGGCATCGGCTTCCCCGCTTATTATAACGACGAAGTAATTATCCCCTCGCTTATGTCGAGAGGTCTCACCTTGGAGGACGCGAGGGACTACAACATAATCGGTTGCGTAGAACCGCAGAAATCGGGCAAGACGGACGGCTGGCACGACGCCGCGTTCTTCAATATGGTTCGTCCGCTCGAAATGGTATTCAAAAACGGCGTGGAGGACGGCGAAAAGGTCGGACCGCAGACGGGCGACGTCTCCGAGTTCGATACTTTCGAGGAATTTTACGACGCGTATAAATCGCAATCGGACTATTTCGTATCCCTTCTCGTCAACGCCGACAACGCCATCGACGTGGCTCACGCCGAGCGTTGCCCCCTTCCCTTCCTCTCGTCGATGATAGAGGACTGCGTGAAGAGAGGCAAAAGCGTGCAAGAGGGCGGCGCGGTATACAATTTCACGGGTCCGCAAGGCTTCGGCATCGCGAATATGGCGGACGCAATGTGGGCGGTTAAAAAACTCGTTTTCGAGGACGGCAAATATACTCTTCCGTTCATAAAAGAGGCTCTCGATAACAATTACGGCGAAGATCTGGACGATCAGAACGCCGAAAAACTTACCCTTACGGTATGCAAAAGACTCGCCGCGGAAGGTAAAAACCTCACCGAGGACGACGTAAAGAAAATATACGAAACGGTCAAAACAAACCCGTGTTCCGAGAGCGACAAAGCAAGATATAAAACGCTTTTAAACGATATCCGCGCGCTTCCGAAATACGGCAACGACGTCCGCGATATCGACGAATTCGCGAGAGACGTCGCCTACGTTTACACCAAAAAACTCGAAACGTTTACAAACCCGAGAGGAGGCAGGTTCCAAGCGGGACTTTATCCCGTTTCGGCTAACGTTCCGCTCGGCGCGCAGACGGGAGCGACTCCCGACGGCAGACTTGCGTATACCCCCGTTGCGGACGGCGTTTCGCCCGCGGCAGGCAGAGACGTCAAAGGTCCGACCGCCGCTTGCAACTCGGTATCGACGCTCGACCACTTCATCGCCTCGAACGGCACTTTATATAATATGAAATTCCACCCGACCGCGCTTGCGGGCAGAAACGGGCTTGAAAACTTCGTGTCGCTCGTTCAGGGATATTTCGACAGAAAGGGCAGCCACATGCAGTTCAACGTAGTCAGCAGAGAAACGCTCCGCGACGCGCAGAAACACCCCGAAAATTACAAAGGACTCGTAGTCAGAGTAGCAGGATACTCTGCGCTCTTCACGACTCTTTCCCGCTCGTTGCAGGAAGACATCATAAACCGTACCGAGCAAGGGGGCTTTTAATGGAAAGTTACCTCGAAACAACGGGCAGAATATTCGATATTCAGCGATTTTCGGTCCACGACGGACCGGGAATAAGGACTATCGTGTTCTTAAAAGGCTGTCCTCTGCGTTGCAAATGGTGTTGTAACCCCGAGGGGCAACGTTACGCAATCGAAAAAATGACTCTCGGCGGCGTTGAAAAAACGGTCGGCGAGGACGTGACGGTCGCGGAAGTAATGGAGACGATCGAAAGAGATCGTATTTATTACAGACGTTCGGGGGGCGGGCTTACCCTTTCGGGCGGCGAATCGCTCACCCAACCCGAGTTTGCAGTCGCTCTGCTTCGGGCGGCAAAAGACAGGGGAATAAATACGGCTATGGAATCGACGGGCTACGCGGACTTTTCGGTCATTGAAAAATACCTGCCGTACCTCGATACCTACCTTATGGATATAAAGCACATAAATTCGGCGAAACACAAGGAATTTACGGGCGTTTCCAACGAGAAAATACTCGAAAACGCAAAAAAAATCGCCGAGTCGGACATGGTTAAACTTATTATCCGCACGCCCGTTATACCCACTTTCAACGCGACGAAAGAGGAAATTTCGGACATCGCGAGATTTGCGAGCGGGCTTAAAGGCGTGACCGAAATGCACATTTTACCCTATCACAGGATAGGAACGGACAAATACAAAGGGCTTTCGAGAGAGTACGCCTTAACGGGCATAGAACCGCCCTCGAAAGAGACCATGAACGAACTTTTAGAGGCGGTAAACTCATTCGGACTTAAAGGACAAATCGGCGGATGATAAACGAAAAAGTCGGGAAAGGCGACGACGGAAAGTCTACCCTTTCTTCGGAACTGAAAATATCCAAAAGCGACCCGAGATTTGCGTTTTTAGGGGCGTTGGACGAACTGTCGGCGGCTATTTATTCTTATAAATCGGCACTCGGCGGCGACTTGACGCTTGAAACGGACAAAGTTCTCGGGGCTTTGAAGAGTATTTCGGACGGGGTGTATTCCCCTCGGAACGCTTCCTTTTCGGTTGCCGAAAACGACGTTTCATACCTCGAAGAACGGATAAAACAAGTCGGCAAAGGCGACTACGCACCGAAAACGGAAATCGCCTGCAAGGTAAACGTCGCGAGGGCAGTTGCAAGGCGAGCCGAACGTGAGGCGGTGAGAACGAACGAGAGGTTTGCCGTGTCGAAAGATACGATAAAATACCTCAACAGACTGTCCGATTACCTGCGTTCGCTGATGATAAGGCTCGATAACGGCGAGGGAAATAAGGCGGCGACGATTGCGGTCGCGGCTTCCGACAAGTCGGGCGACGAAGGGTTTAAGCCGACGGAAGAAAGCGGAATAGTAGCCGAGGTAGTAAAAAGAATTATGGAACAAAAGGTTTTATCGCTTGAAACCGCGAAAAAAATCATAGAAAAGGTCGAGGAAGAGAGTAAAAGGCGGGGCAAAAAAGCGGTAATCTGCGTATGCAACGAACAAGGCAACCCGATAGCGGTACACGTTATGGACGGGGCGTTTTTAATCAGTTTCGACGTAGCGGTGAAAAAGGCGTACACGGCGGTAGCGTTAAAAATGCCGACTTTAAAACTGAACGAACTCGTGAAATCGGGTCAGACTTTCTACGGTTTGCAAAACCTTGACAAGGTAATGACGATAGGCGGAGGCGTACCGCTTTACAGAAACGGAATACTTCTCGGCGGCTTGGGAGTAAGCGGCGGCACGGGCGAAGAAGACGATTCGCTCGCCCGTTACGGAGCGGAATTTTTCAAAAATTTATGAAGGTTTAACCGTTTGATTATAAGGAAAATAGTCCGATAATCGACTTATAGGCGTATATACTGAAATTTAAAGAGTTGTGAAACGCAACTCTTTTTTATTGACAAATTATAACTTTGCGAAGCAAAAAAATCTCCCGTTTTTCGGGACGCCGAGGGCGTCGTCCCCTACGGCTGTAAAACAACTTGCCGCAAGGCAAATATATCTTTGCAAAACACAAAATATCACTTACGTTTTAAACCTCTCTCGACGGCTACGCCGTCACTCTCCCCACAGGGGAAAGCAAGTTTATTTAGTTTTATTTACAACTGTTTTTAAAATATAAAAAATAAAAGAAAAAAGACTTTTTTAATATTCTATTTTGCAAAATCCATCTTTTCTTGCTTTCCCCTGTGGGGCAGGCTCTCCCGTGACGGGAGAGGTGGCAGACGAAGTCTGACGGAGAGGGGGCGTCCGCCGCCGAGGTGAAGTGGATCTTTCGAGCATTGCGAGAAAAAGACGAGAGAGGTCGTCCGCCGCGTAGGTGAAGTGGCGGCACAGCCGCCGATAGAGGTCAGAAAAACGGCTTTTATTCCCAAATTCTCCCGCTTTGTTTTTCCAAAACGATAGCGGCGGCGACTGTAATTTACAGTCGCCGCCGATGTTTGTTTTTTACTATTTTCGTTTTCTGTTTTTCAGTCGTTATCGGAACTTTGTTCTTATACTACTTATTTCTTAACGCTCTACGCCGTAAAACAAGTTTTAAAACAAAATCGTCGATTATATAACGTAAACGGCTATCTTATAACTCGTCTTGATCCCTGTTTCCGTTATAGTCGTTTCCCGAATTATATCTCCGTCCGCGTACACCCTTACGTTGTCGGACGACCTCGCGATAACGTTGCCGTTTAAATCGTAATATTCGGAATATTCCTCGATATCGTTCACATACCGTATTTCATATCCGTAATCGCTGAGAGCTGCTACGCCGCCGTTACCCGTCGTATAGGTCATCATTATCGAGCCGTTTTTGTAAACGTCTACCTTTACGTCGTCGTTTTCAACGTATCTTACCGCGACAACCTCGTCGCAAAGCGGAACTTTCGTCGGGTTTAATTTCGACGGATACAATTTGACGGTATTCATATTGACGTCGTGAACCGTAAGTCCCGAGCCGATGTCCGTTATATAGACCCCGCCGTTAAATAAGATGTAATTGTCGGATATAACTAACGTTTTGCCGCTTTCGTCGAGAAGGTGAAACGCTCCCGACAAGTCTCTGCAAATATAACGATTTTCTTCAACAATCGTCGGAATAAAAGTCTGACCTATAAGAATTTTCTCTATACGCGACTTTATCTTCCCGTTGCCGCCGAGCGTAACGAATTCCAAATCGGCTTCCGTTTCGGAATATCTCTTGTCCTTAATCGGAAGAACGCCGTAAATCGCTTTAAGGTCGGGGTTTAAACCCATCGAATCGAAATTCGCGCCGCCGAAACCGTCCACGGCGTGATAATTTCCTACGAGAATATAGTCAACTTTGACCTCTTTGACGGTATTTTTCTTCACGTTGAGAACAAAAGTATGTAAGAGGTATCTTTCGCCGCCCATTTCGAGGTCGTACTTCTTCGACTCGTTCGGGACTTTTTCCCTCGCCTGCATAAGCACGTTTCCGTTCTGCAAAAGGACAACCGAAGACCTCGATTCCATATATTCGGGAATTTCGTACGCCGCCGTAAGTTCGAGATTTTCGTCGTACACGTAAGCCGCAGAACTACCTAAATTATAATATCTTCCGTCGTATTTTTCAACGCTTCGGGCAACGTTTTTCTTGTAGTTTAAGGAAAGCCCCGCGTCTTTTTCCGTCGAAGTTTTAATCTTTCCCTCGTCGTCCAACTGATAATAGTTGTTGTTCACGAAGAGGAAATCGGTCGTCATGAATATCGACGAGGAATTTTCAGATTCGCTTACAAGAACGTTGAAATCGTAATCGTAATACGTATACTTTGCGGTCGCGTCTCCCGAATAGGAAGAGTCGGTTCTTACCACGTACATTCCGTACTCGGTAGCATGATACTCGTAAGTCGTGTACGCAGTATCCGTCAAAGTGAGTCTGAGACTTCCGTCCGCCCCGTAGAAATACTGAGTCTTATTGCCCATGCTGTCCGTTTTCTTTCCGACGAAGAAATCGCCGTCAGCCGTCAGATCGTCGAGGTCTTCGCCGATACCCACTATTCTTCTTTCCATCGGACTTTCGCATTTTCCCGTAAACGCCTTAGTGAATTTTGTCTTCCCGCACCCGACGAACGTTATCGTCAGCACAGCGAGAAGAGCGGTTGCCATAAAAGTTTTTGCCTTTTTCATGTTGTCTGTTGTCCTCCCGAGGTTTTACCATATATTTTATGATAGACCTTGTATACATTATACAATACCCGTTTATCCGCTGTCAATAGTTTTTGTTTTTTTGTGTAAAAATCGTGACAACGGTTGTAAAATGCGTTTTATCGGAACGCCGAGGCGTCCCGATAATTATTTTTTACAGTCTCATTGCGAGATAATTATATAAGTCCGAAGCGTCTTGCCCCTTCCGTTATTCCCTCTAAATCGGTAGTCGTAACGTATTTTGCCAACTTCTTTAAAACTTCGGGCGAATGACTCATTGCTATTCCCGTACCTACCTCTCTGAACATTCCGAGGTCGTTTTCGCTGTCGCCGAAACAGTAAGTATCTTTTTTATCGATACCCAAATACTCGCAAGTCTTTCTGATAACGAGGTCTTTGCCGCAACCTTTCATCATTACTTCTATATAATGATAGAGATTTACGACGAAAAACTCCTTTTCGAGCGTTTTTAAAACTTCTTCGTCGACAGGCAGATAGCCGCCTTTTTCGTTCGGGTATTTAATTACCGAAAATTTCGCCACTTTATCGACGTTTCGGTCGCGTAAGAACTCAAAACTTTTCACGGGCGTGGGAAGAGTGTAGTTTTCGATACATCCCTCTAATCTGTACGAATTTTTCTCGCACTCGACAACCGTCCTTTCGAGATATTTTTGCGGCATCGCGAGCATTTCGCTCACTTCTTCGTCCGTAAAATCTTTTCTGTAAATTTCCTTGCCGAGTACCTTTGCCACGCAACCGCCGAACAAATACCCGTCGAACGGCAGTCCTTTTAACAGGTCGAACTGAGTGTTGCCCTCGCTTCTGCCCGAACAGTAGAACAAATAGCAGTTCTCGTGCAATTTATTCAACGTGTCGAGCGTTGTTTCGCCGTATTTCCCGAACCATAAAGTCCCGTCAAAATCAAAAAATATCGCTTTTTTCTTCATATATCAAATATATATTTTTTACCCGAAAATGTCAATTCGATTCGACGTTTTCGGACAAATACTCCTATTAAATTCAATTTTGTTGACAAAATTATTTAATAATCTTCACAAAATTATAACATAAAACTATTGACAAACGGTTTAAACGGTGGTATAATGTTGGCAGTCAAAAGGTTAGAGTGCTAACAGATAAACAAGTTAAGTGCTAACCGAGTAGCAAATATGATTCGATAAATAACGGAGGTAAATATTATGAGAAATTATTTAGTAAAGAGAAACAATGAAGGCAACGGTTTGGACTTTTTCGACGACGCGTTCGACAGTCTATTCAAACCCATGTTTTACGAGGAAAAATTCAACACTATGAAGACGGACATTAAGGAAAGAGAGAATTCTTACGTAATGGACGTTGAAATTCCGGGATTCGATAAAAAGGACGTCAGCATTTCTTTGAAAGACGGATATCTGACGATAACCGCCGAGAAGAAAGAAGAGGACAACGGCAAGAAAGAAAACTACGTAAGAAGAGAGCGTTCCACCTCGCTTTCGAGAAGTTATTACGTCGGCGACGTAGCGAAAGAATCGGTTAAAGCGAAATACGAAAACGGCGTTTTGTCGATTGAAATTCCGAAAGAGCAGGAAAAGAAAGAACTTACTCACAACATAGAAATCGAATAATCTTGCGGTCGGATATTCGGGCAATCGAGGCGGCTGACGATTGAACAGCAGGCGAAAAGTCGGGCTATAAGTCGATAAACAAGTAAAAAGCCGACAGATTGACGAATAAAACACCGATTGATAACGAACGTCAAATCTTTTAAATTTTTTGAAAGCGGCGGGGCTATCCGTAAAGGATAGCCCCGCCGCTTTTTATTTATAAAAACGAAAAAAATAAATATACAATTTACATAGTATCATAATAAATCTAACTTTACTTGCTTTCCCCTTTGGGGAGAGTGGCATTTGTGAACGAAGTGAACAAATGACGAGAGAGGTCGTCCACCGCCGAGGCGAAGTGTCGGCGTTGCCGACGATAGAGGTCATTTAGAAATAAAACTTTATCTAAATTTATGAAAAAATAAGCCCCTCTCTCGTCTTTTACTCGCTTTGCTCGTAAAATCCACTCTCCCCACAGGGGAAAGCAAGTAAAGTTAGCAATTTTTTATTAAAGTTTATTTATCGCTAAATCAAAAATTAGATTTTGTTTTTTACAGCCAATACTTCTATCGACGATTTTACGCCTCGGGAGCGGAGAAAAGATTTGCCGCCTCGGTCGCCACAACCCTTATCGTACAACGCATTAAGCTCTTTATCGCCCCGCACACAAACACCGCGTTGAGATAATTCTTGATATACCTCACAGGGTTTGCAAGTCCTACGTAGCCGACTACTTTTTTGCACTTTCCAACCGCTTTCGCGACTTCTTTCATCGCCCCGTTTTTCATTATCGCCTGCGATAAGTTGGTCGCTCCGAGTACCGTCGATACGGGTATCGTTTTCACTATTTCAAGCCCCGACGCGTCGAGCATCGCTCTGACTTTCGATATTATTTCACGTGAAAACGCAAATATCTGCCTTTCCGACAAATCTAAAAACGGCTTGTACGCCGACGGTCGGAAAATCTTAGCGACTTCGTTTATAAGTTCCATATAATCGACCGATTTCGCCTTTTCGCCCTTCTCGCCTTTCTCGTCGTCGGGCTTTTTCTTTTTCCTGCGTGTAAGTCCGAGCGTTTTTCTGACGATCATACCTTTCGCGTTTTTATTATACCTCGCGGTATACTCGGCAATCAACGCTTCGACTTCCTGTTTCTGCTCCGCGCCGACCGTTCCCGAATAGTCCGTAACGCTCTTTTGCGTGATTTTTTTCTTAATTACGAATACCGTTAAAGAGACGGCGACGACCGCCCCGAAGAAAAGTCCGCCTATCGCGGAGAAAATAAGCCAAATCATTTCGCTCCCTCCTCTCCGTTAAAACTATCGCCGAGGAAAAATTCCTCGTCTCCGTTTTCTTCGTCGTATTCGTCGAAGTCATCGCCGACGCCGTCGGTTCCGTCCGCCGTTTCGTTCGTTTCTGAAATATCGGATAGATCGGGCAATTCGGGCAGGTCGGGTATATCAGATAATTCCGACTGCTCGGAAAGCAGCAACACGCCCGCCGCGACTTCCGATTCGCGGTCTTCCTCGGGCAACCGTCCCACGTAACCTCTCGCCTTTTTCTCAAAACCGCAACACAGCAGATTGTAGTCGTCGGAAATTCCGACGAGGGCGAGTTTCACGTACTTGCCGCATATTCTGAAAACGAAAAATTTTATCGCCTTTTCCTTTATGTATTCGGCGGGTCTCGTACCCAAAACCCACCTGATTATTCTGTTCTTACCCTTCTTTTCTATGTTCGCGATTTCGAGTCTTTCCAAGACCAACGACACCTTTAAATCTTCCAGATTCTCGGTCGGTTTATCCACGCAATCTTTGAAAAATCTGCCTTTAATCAACTTATAGGGGTACTTTATGTAAGAAGCGTTCAAAACGTTCTCGACCGTCGCCTGCAAAGTATTAAGCGTTTCGTCGGCGAAATCGAGCAGTTCGGTTATGTTGAAATCGAGCGGGATTTTAATACCGTCGGGGAGATACCCCTTGATTTTAAAGAGTTCGTAACGCTTGACTTTTTCGTCGTAGTACGCGTCCGAAATCTTTTCGAGCGAGTACTTCATACCGCTTAGAAAGGCTTTCAGAACCCTTTTGAAAATTTCGCTTTTATCCTTTTCGCCGCTTTCGTCTACCGTTTCGTCCCCGCCGTTTTTCATAACGTAGTCGTAGTTCTCTATCGCCTGCGAAATTATTTCCGAACAGTCGATTTTCGGCTTCGTCTCGCGTTTTTTGAACTTCGCGGAAAGAACGGCTTTAATAATGAGGAAAAACAGCCCCGCCCCGATAATCGCGAAAACGAGAAACACGGTAAGCCCGACGGCTTTTCTCGTTATCCAGTTTAAAATATACTCGTACCACTTCATAACGTAACACCCGTTGCCGCAACGATAAGCGAAACGATAAAGCCCGCGATCACGCCGAGAGCGTACAAAACCCCGACAAGAATAAGGTTGCGTTTAATCTCTTTCGTATTTTTGAAAAGAACGGCGAGACCCACGCCCGCGTTGGAGACAAGTCCCGCGGTCATCGCCCCGAACGAAATCGCGCCGCTTAAATACGCCGAAGTAATCACCGCCGACGAAGCGCAATTAGGAATAAGTCCCACGAGAGCGGTTAAAAACGGGGAAAAGTACTTCGATTTTTCAAGAAATGCGGAAAGGTTGTCCGCGCCGATTAAGCCGCCCTCGGCGAAAAGTATGCCGAATATCAGCGTTACGACGAAAACGTAGGCGAAAGTCTGCAAGGAGTGTACGAGCGGAACGAGAAGGTATCTTTCCAACGCGAGTTTTACCTTGCCGCCCTCTTTTCCCACATGGTCGTGACAATGGGCGCAGACGTCCTCATGCTCGAAGTTTTCGTCCTCCTCTACGGGACGTCTGAAAAATATCGCGTTTGCGACAAGCCCGACAATCAGTCCGTAAATAATCTTGAACAGGATTAAGGGGATAAGAGCGAGCCTTTTATCGCTCGAAATCAGAATGGAAAACGCCTCGTCGCTCGTCGCAATAAAGACGGCGAGTAAAGTTCCCGCTCCGATAAGTTTTTTGTCGTAGAGTTTAGCGGACATTACGGAAATACCGCAACTCGGAAACACGCCTGCGAGCGAACCGAGAACGGGAGCGAATTTTCCCGTCAGAAACCGACCGTTTTTTGCGAACTTCGCTTTACGCTCGATAAGTTCGATAACGACGTAAGTGAGGAAGATAAAAGGAAGCATTTTAAGGCAATCTAAAAGACTGTCGAGTACTATTTCCCACATATGAAAGACCTCCTTTTTCTATAATAATTTTTAACGTTTCGAGTAACGTATTATACATTATGCACCTAATTATATACTTCCGTCCGACAAAAATCAAGTTATTTATCGTCTCCGATAGTCTGTTCGGAATAAAACAACCATAACTTCGCTATGTAAAGCGTTTTCGACCTCTCTCGGCAGCGAATGACCTCTCTCGGCTTTTGCTCGCATTACTCGCAAAATCCACTTCACCTCGGCGGCGGACGCCCCCTCTCCGTCAGACTTCGTCTGCCACCTCTCCCGTCACGGGAGAGCCTGCCCCAAAGGGGAAAGCAAGAGAAGTTAGAATTTTGCGGGGCTATAAATTATTTCACAATCGCTCGTCTTTGTCTTTTATTTTCGTTTTTTATGATAACATTGCTGTAAACAAACTAAAAAACTTGCTTTCCCCTGTGGGGAGAGTGGCATTTGTAAACGAAGTGAACAAATGACGAGAGAGGTTATCTGCCGCTAAGACAAAGTGACGACGTATCCGACGAGAGAGGTCTTGCCGTTTATTCACGTTCCTATACATAACGTAAAGCCGCAGAAAATTCTGCGGCTTTACGTCATAATGGAGAATGATTTATAAAAACAAGAAAAAACTTAGGATGAGCGTTTCTTTTCGTAAAAAGTTTTTCGGTCCGCCTTTCGCTTTCCTATTTCCTTTTTACAACTGTATTGTACCCTATATTTATGTTGCGCGTTTGATTGAAAAATATAACTTCTGTGAAAATTCTTCGGCGTTTGTCGAATTTTCGGGCGTTTTAATTTTTTTGCGTTCGAACTCGGTATTGCGCCGGGGTTTCAGTCTGATAAAATGTTTCACGAGCGTCATATTCGGCTAACGAATCGAAACTTCGCCGTAGGACAAAATTCGCCCGTCCGATAGTATCAGATTGCCGTTATCCGCTATCCCCGCGGCTTTGGCGTAGTAGGTCTTTTTCCCCTCGATTACCTTAATTTCCTTTCCTAAAACGATATTTTTCAATCTGTATTCGTCCATAGAGTAGTCCTCGTAGAGGTTTTCTATAAGTCTGTCTATAAATTCGTCGGTGTCGATTTCGCGGTTTATTAACTCTTTCGCTGCCACGGCAACTTCGCTCAGTTCACTCGGTATCTCGTTGTTTAAATTCACGCCGATACCTATGACCGACTTTTTGACGTATTCGCCCTCGAACGAATTTTTGATGAGTATTCCGCATATTTTTTTACCGCCTGCATAGACGTCGTTCGCCCATTTCACCGAGGCGTTTATGCCATAAAACCCGAGAGTTTTCGCAACCGCAAGGCAGGACGAAGCCATAATTTTAAAGGAATTTTCGGCTTTTAAAGGGTAATATCTTACAAGAGTGAGATACGCTCCGCCTGGTTCGGAGGAAAAACTTCTGCCTTTCGTTCCCTTTCCGCCCGTCTGTCTTTTCGCGATTACCGCAAAATCGCTCGGCTCGTCGCGTGAAATAGCGTAGTCGTTGGTGGAATCTATTTCGTCAAAGTAAATTTTCTTAATCATAATCTTCTTCGCCGCCTGTCAATTTAAAAGCCGCCTCTTTCGCGACGTCGTAGGAAAAACCTTTTCCGAGCAGATACCTGTAACACTTGACGGCGTTTTCTTTCGTTCTCTCTTTTCCTCGCAAATACTTCTCGGCAACCGCGTTTGCACCCTCGCTTTCGTCTGAGCGTTCTTCTATCGCTTCCGATATTTCGCTATCGCTCACTCCCTTTCGTTTAAGTTCTGCGGCAAGCAGTCTGTTCCCTTTCTTTTTAGAGTAACTTTTAACGTAGTCTTTCGCGTATTCTTCGTCGTTAATAAACTTATAGGCGGACATTTTGGAAATTACCGTCTCAATCGTACCGCCGAGATACCCTTTCTTTTTAAGGTAATCTTCGACTTCTTTTTTAGTCTTTTTCGAGAGCGAAATGAAGTTTAAAGCCTTATCCAAAGCCCTGAGACTTTCCGATTCGGTCTGAATTTCGTTAAGTCTTTCCTCGGTAATTTCGGTGCCGATTTTAAGGCGGTTTTTCATTATGGTTTCGAGTTCGAGTCCGCAATAAAAAGAGTTGTCGAGGTAGATATTGCACCTCGTCGGGTTTTTGACCTGCGGTTTTATATCCGTAATTTTTTTCATAGCGAGTACACCGTAAATTCTTCTCCGATAAGTTTTGCCGTCGCTTTTCCCGAGGTGAAGTCGATAAATTGATTTTCAAACTCGGAATCATCGACAGGAACGGCGATTTCGAGTTTTACCGACTCGCCGAAATCGGACGACAACGTTTTCATTTTTCTTTTTGCGGAAAACTTAAAAAAGGACTGATAAATATCGTAAGGCATATCGACTTGCCATATTTCAGAGCGAACGTTTTCTTCCGCGCCCGACTTATCCAAAACGTCTCTCGCGCTTTGAGAATACGCCCGAACAAGCCCGCCTGCGCCGAGTTTAACGCCGCCGAAATACCTCGTCACGACAACCATGGTATCTTTGAGATTTTTGCTTTTGATAACCTCTAAGATGGGCTGCCCCGCCGTACCCTGAGGTTCGCCGTCGTCGGAGAAGCGGGATATTTCGCCGCGGTCGGTAATATATGCATAACAGTTATGAGTAGCGAAGGGGTGTTTCTTTCTTATTTCGTCCAAAAAAGTTCTCGCGTCGTTTTCGGTTTCGCATTTTTTTGAATAAGCGATAAATCTCGAACGCTCGATAATGATTTCGTTTTCGGTATTATTTTTCACGCGAAAATAGCCGTTAATCGACATATAGCCCTCCTTTTTGCATTTAATACACCTTGCCGCAAGGCAAATTTCACTGCTTTTAGCGATTTCACTTATCGGCAGATAAATTTCACTTTGCGAAGCAAAATATCACTCCCGTTTCTCGGGACGCCGAGGCGTCGTCCCCTACGGCTGTAAAACAACTTGCCACAGGGCAAATTTCACTGCTTTTAGCGATTTCACTTATCGGCAGATAAATTTCACTTTGCGAAGCAAAATATCACTCCCGTTTCTCGGGACGCCGAGGCGTCGTCCCCTACGGATGTAAAACAACTTGCCACAGGGCAAATTTCACCGATTTTAGCGATTTCACTTATCGGCAAATAAATTTCACTTTGCGAAGCAAAATATCACTTTACTAAATACGCCGCAAAAATGTCTTGCATTTTTGCGGCGTAATACTGATACTTTCTGTCTCTTCTTCTTTTTTTTCTATATCTTCGCTTTTTACCTTTCTTCGGAAACTATGCCGTACAAGAATAATACGACGGTATTATTCGCCGTCTTTCTTTACGTTGTTGCTGTTTCCGAGAAACGTTCCGAAGCCGCTCGTCTTGGGTCTCGGCTGACGGGGAGCGAAATCTCTGCCGCCTTTAAAACCGCCGTCTCTTCTGCCGCCCTTGAATTTACCGCCTCTGAATCCGTCTCTGCGGTCGCCACGGTCTCCGCGGTCGTTTCTGCCGCCTTTAAAATCTCTCTTTCCGCCTTGCGATCTCTTTTCAAAAATACCTTTATCGTTCGGGTCTTCGAGATTGTTCGGTATTATCGAAACGTATCTGTTCGGCTCTTTGCCTTCCGACTGCGTTTTAACGTCCGCGCTCTCGGATAACGCCGAGTGAAGAATTCTTCTTTCGTACGGGTTCATAGGCTCTAAGTTGATTTTTCTGCCCATTCTGACAGCCTTAGCCTCGAGTTTGTGAGCGAGCGCGACGAGCGTGTCCTCTCTCTTCGTTCTGTAATTTTCGCAGTCTACGACCACTCTTCTGTAATCGTCTCTGCCGATATTCGCAACCGCTCCCGCAAGAGATTGAAGAGCGTCCAGAACTTCGCCTCTGTAACCGATAACAGAGGGGGAGTCGGCGGTGATAACGTCTATAACGACCTTTTCGTCCTCTTCGGAGAGTTTGCCTTTCGCGTTCACTCCCATAAGGTCCAAAAGTCCGTTTACGAACTCGACAGCCCTTTCGCCGTCCGATTTTTTAGCCGACAATTCTATTCTCGCTTTTTTCGCGCCGATGCCTAAAATACCTTTCGTGGGCTCTTCCAACACTTTCCAGACCGCTTTATCCTCGGTCAGACCCAACTCTTTTAAACCGTTTTCAACCGCTTCCTGTACGGTTTTGCCTGTAAATTCCATAATATACTCCTTATTTTCAGATACCCTTTATCTCAACTTTCCGTATCTGTGATTTTCGATTCTCTCTTTCTCGAGTTTTTCCGCTTTTTTCTTGAACGACCTCTCGACTATAAAATTGATAAGCAAAGTCGATCCCGTAGAGAGAAGCGAGTTTGTAATCATATATACCGAGAACGCCGCCGAATAAATAAACGCGAACACGCCGAACATAATCGGCATCATCCAGTTCATCATTTTCTGCGTGGACGCCGCGGTGGACGCGTCTCCTTCTACGGACGACAAATGAATCTGCGTTTTCTGCGTTTTGTTCATAATAACCGTAGAGCCGATCATAGACCCTATCGATAAAACTACGAGGATAAACCAACCGTTTCCGTATTTGAAACTGAACCCCGTTTTCTTATAGTCGGCGAGGTAATAGGTAAGTTCGTTATACGTTTCTTCCTTCGCGAGAAGTCCTATTTTCTCCTGATTTTTCGATCCGCCGAGTTTTTCCACAAGTTTTTTGTGAGTGGGGATAACCGCCGACCACGCGCAGTCGGGCGCCCAGATATTCTTTATCCAAGGGAAAATTTTCGACTTCGCCTTGTTTCCTTTATAGGAAGTTTCGGCCGCTCTTCTCGCTTTTTCGAGAACTACCGTTTCTCTGTAATTTTTACCGATATAATCTTCGAGCGCGGTTTTCGCGACGAACGAGTTTGCTTCCGCCTCGAACGCTTCGCTTACTCCTTCGATCTTGAAACACTCTTCGTAATTTATAATCTTGCCCTCTTCGCCGTCCTTGAAATAAGCCGAAAGTTCGGGGCATTGTTCTATAAATTTTTGTAAAACGTATATAGCGTAGACTTGTCCGTCGTCGCTTTTTGTTATAATTTTATCGTTGACGAGCGATTTTATCTTTTCCGCGTCGAGTCTTTTAATAACGGCGTTCTGACAAGCGGAAACGTAGAGGGAATATATATCCTCCTGCGATTTATTGAATTCGCCGTTTTCAAAATACTTTCCGAGGTCGGAATATTTGCCGACGAGTTCGCCCGTTTTTGCTTTAACGAGTTCAAAATTCGTTCCGTCGTAGATAAAACAGCCGTCTAAACCGTCGTTTTTCAGTATATTTTCAAAGTTGAGTTCGTATCCGTTTTCTTTTTTCGTTACGGTCGGATTATCGCCCTCGGTAAAGGAATTGACCGCTTCGTCGTAAGCCGCTCCCATATCCTTGAAAATATAAAATTCGCTTCGCTGAGAATAAGAGTTGAACGCTCCGATTACTATAAAGAAGAAAACGAGCGTAATGATTGTCGGCAAACAAGCCGAAAATGCAGAGTAACCGTTCTTTTTGTAAAGAGCCGCTATTTTCTGCTGATATTTTACCTTATCGTTCGCGTATTGTTTCTGAAGTTTTTCGAGATCCTCTCTCATCTCTTCCATTTTTAAGGCGTTTTTCTTCATTGAAACCCTTGAAAAAACGTCGGGGGCGAGAGTAATCACCTTTAAAATTACGGTAAATAATATAACTCCGAGTCCTACGTCTCCGGAAAATTCTATTATCTTGGCTATGATATTGCAAAGCCATTGATAACTTACCGTAAAATTGCCGAATGCGCCGCTGCCGTAGGATACGATAGTAGACGATGCCGCGGCAAGAACGTTAAAAAGATACATTTGACTCCTTTACTTACTAAAAAACAACGCTGAATTTCAAGCGTCGGTTCAAATAAGCCATTTAAGTTTGTTTTTGTTGTCGGGAACGGGGTCGAAACCGCCTTTATTGAAAGAATTACAACGAAGAACCCGCCATATAGTTAAGGCAAGTCCTGTAACGAAATTATGTTTCTCGAACGCCTCGATTGCGTAAACGCTGCAGGTAGGCGTAAAAATACACCCCGATTTAATGCCCGGGGATAAGTATTTTTTATAAAATTTGAGAATTTTTATAAAAATTTCGTTGAGTATTCTCATCAAAGGTTTTCCTTCTTTTTAAGGTAATTCATATCGGATAAAAATCTGTCGAAAGAATATTCTTCGGCAACCCTCGGCATAATCACTATCCTGTAATTACGCTTTAAATCGGCAAAAGAATTTCTCGCGGCGGCTCGAAGCAGCCTTTTTATTCTGTTTCTTTGAACGGCGTTGCCGTGTTTTTTACTGACCGAATAACCTATTTTGAAAGAGTCCGACGGAAAATACAGCATTGTAAGCGATTTTGAAAATCCTTTTTTACCTTTTCTGAAAAGTTTGTCGAAATCGCTTTTTTTCTTCAATCTGTATATCAAAATTCCCGATTAGTAAGAGAGTTTCTTACGTCCTTTGTTTCTTCTTCTTTTAAGAACGTTTCTTCCCGACTTGGTTGACATTCTCTTTCTGAAACCGTGTACTTTGTTTCTCGTTCTCTTTTTGGGTTGGTAAGTTCTTTTCATATTTTTTGCTCCTTTGCTTTTCCTCTCGTTTTAGTCGGTTTTCTCTTTTTTCGTCTGTTTTTTTATTCTAAAAACCCGACTGTGAAAACGTATGCCTAAGCATTATATACGTTTTTTTATCGTTTGTCAAATATTTATCCGTCTTTTATCGTCTTACCTTTAAGAATTTATCCTTATAGGAAGAATCAGATAGAGATAGTCGTCGCCCGAATAAGGTCTTATTACGCACGGCGAAATCGAACTGTTCAAATACATAACAACGAACTCGTCGCCCGCCGCTCTCAAAGCGTCGCATATATATTTCGAGTTGAACGCGATATTCAAATCGAGACCGTCTATATTGACAACCACGTTTTCGTTTACGTTGCCCGATTCGGAATTGGATGATATTTTGATATTATTGTCCTTTATTTCGAGTTTTATAAGGTTTTTAGCCTCTTTCGCAACGACGGAAGCCCTCTCCAAACTGTTGTAAAACGCCGTTCTTCCGACCCTTACGGTAGTTGTGAAGTCTCTCGGAATAATCTGTTCGTAATTTATAAACTCGCCCTCTAAAAGCCTTGTTATAAATACCGTTCCGTCAACTTCTATCATAAGGCTTTTATCCTCGGATACGAGCGTTATTTCGTCGTCGTCTTTATCGAGAAGCCTCGCTATTTCCGAAACGGCTCTCGCGGGAACGACTATTTTAAAGTCCGACGTGGAATTGTTTATTTTCTTTTTCGCAACCGCCAAGCGGAAACCGTCCAACGCCACGCAGGTTAATTCGTTGTCTTTAACCGAAAAGAGTTCGCCCTTTAAAATAGGTCTGCTCTCGTCCGTCGAACAGGAAAAGACCGTTTTGTTTATAAGGTCCTTAAAATCTTTCTGCAAAAGGGAAAACGCCTTTTCTCTGAGATTCTTTCTGATATTCGGAAACTCGTCCGCGTTTAAAGTGGAAAGATATACCTGAGACTGACCGTAGGTAATTTTCAACTTGCGGTCGTCTCCTATCATGAGTTCGACCTGATCTTCTCCTTCGAGTTTTTTGGTGAGTTCGGCGAAAAGTTTACCGGGGATAACCGCGACTCCCTCTTCAAACGTGTCCGTTCTTATAGTTTTTTCGATTGCTATTTCCATATCGGTCGCCGACAAAGTGAGTTCGTCGCCCTTTACGGTCATTTTTATTCCTTCCAAAATGGGGTTGGTGGTCTTTACGCTGATAGCCTTCGATACTTTCATTACCGCGTTGGACAAATCGTTGCCGTTTACCAGAAGTTTCATTTCGCTTTCCTCGCTATGATTGATTAAAGAATTTATTATTTTACTTATAAAGAAGTAGTAGTAATAGGTTTCGGTTGAAATGTGTAAATCTCGATTTTTATTCTGAAAAACGTAGATTTTATCGCAAATTTTAAGAATTTAAAAAATGTGAACAACCACGTTTTCTCTGTGGAATAAAGGTTGAAGAAACGTTCACAACCTTTATTCTCTGTGGATAAAAATTTTGCCGTAACCTATATTATAGAATACCCCTATATTATATATAATATCATTAAAAAAATCAATCGTTAGAGAACGGTTTTTTTGAAATAAAATAAAAAAAATGAGTGAAAATAAAAACGGAAAAAGTTATCCACAGAGAAAATAACAAATGTTGATAAATTATCAAGAATAAAGGTTGACAAGTAGTTGAAAAGTTTATAAAATGAAGTTATGAACAATTTAACGGATAATTTAAGCGAAAAACAGAGAGAATTGTTAAAAAAATTCTTTAAAATACTCGTAGAAGAGAACGAAAAGATAAATCTGACTTCGATAACGGAAGAAAAAGAGGTTTATATAAAGCATTTCGAGGACAGTTTATCGGGAGCGGAGTTTTTCCCCGACGGGGCGAAAGTTATAGAGATAGGTTCGGGGGGAGGATTTCCGTCGATACCTTTAAAAATCGCGAGAGAGGACTTGAAGTTCACTCTTTTGGAAGCAACAGGAAAAAAGTGCGAATACCTTAAAAGAACGGGTGCAAAGTTAGGTTTTAAAGACTTTGAGGTACTGAACGGTCGGGCGGAAGATTACGGAAAAAATCCGTTATACAGAGAGAAGTTCGACGTCGCGACGGCTCGGGCGGTAGCGAGGCTTAATTCTCTTGCGGAATATTGCGTACCGTTTATAAAGTTGGGAGGACTATTTATAGCATACAAAGGCGACGCGGAAGAAGAGATAAAGGAAGCGGAGAAAGCGATAAAAGTATTAGGTTGTGAAAAAGTAGAAGAAAAGACGTTTGAACTCAGCGAAAACCATGGAAAGAGGAGCGTAATAGTTTACAAAAAAGTAAAGAAAACGCCGACCGAATATCCGCGAGGAAACGGAAAAGAGAAAAAAAGTCCGATAAAGTAAAAAAAAATGTAAAATCAGAGTTTTAGAAAAAATATAAAAATAATAAATAGAACCTCTATCGGCTCGGCGATTTTTTAATCGCCGAGCCACTTTCCCCAAAGGGGAAAGCAAGGATAGTTAGAATATTATAACGTAAAAAAAAGTGTGATTTATTTTTCCATAATAAAAATCAAATAATTAAAAAAAGGAAAAAAGTCATACACAATCTAAATAACTTGCTTTCCCCTTTGGGGTAGGCTCTCCCGATAAAACGGGTAAATGTCCCCGATGAAACGGGGAAAATGTCGCAAAGCGACAAAAGGGGCGCGTCCGCCGCGTAGGCGAAGGTGGCAGACGGAGTCTGACGGAGAGGGGGCGTCCGCCGCCGAGGCGAAGTGGATTTTTCGAACATTGCGAGAAAAAGACGAGAGAGGTCAATCGTTGACGAGAAGAAGTGGCGGCAAAGCCGCCGATAGGGGATAAAAACGAAAACTTATAAAATATGTAATTATTTTTAGAAACGCCGCTTTAAAGTCGTTGTTTCCTACGCCGCAAGTTAAATAATAAAAAACCGCCTATAAGTCGATTATCGGCGGTTTTTATAATTCTATTAACTTGTTGTCTACTAAATATGCAAGTTCTTTTATCGTTCCGAAATATTCCTTTTTTATGCCTTTTATCTTCATAAAATCCATCGGTCTCATTAAAAGCGGGTCGTACGGAAGTTCTACGTTCCCCGCTTTCAGTATCTCCGATACGCATTGCGAACAGAAATACCTGTTCTCAAATTTTATCTTTATTCTGAACCAACACGCGAATATTCCTATGTATGAGTATTTCAATAAATCTTTGTTATCGTTAAAATAGTTCGCTTTACTCTTTATCGCTTCGTAATTTTCGTCCGTAACTTCCATCGAAAATACCGAACAAGGGCAGTCTTCGTACTTTTTTAAAACTCTCGTCCGCAAATTCTCTTTCGCGAATCCCCCAGGAAAAACTTTCATACCCTTTCTGCCGAACGAGAACATATCCGTAAATTCGTTGTCGATAGATAAACTCGCGTGAGAAAATCTCGCTCTCGACAGTTTTCCTATTATTTTTGACGGAACCGTTCCCGTTTTTGTCAGCAATACGTAAATTTTTTTCATTATTCAAAATAGTCTATGTCGATTCCGTTCTTTTTAGCCCTGTTTACCGTATAATAAGTGCCGCCTTTTTTTCTGCCGTCGTAGTAGGCGAGAAGAAGCGAGGAATTATCCACAAGGAAATTATTTCTAAGAAGCATACAATTTTTGAAGTACGTTCTGTCGTCTTTTACTATATAATCTGCTCTCGACAGAAAATAATCGTACCTCTCTTTAAATTCCTCGGAAAAATTTTTCGGCTGATCGGCGCACGGAACGACGGCGCAGATTTTTATATCTTCGCCCTCGTCTTTTAAAGCGAGAAGGGCTTCCATACATTCGCTGTCGAACCCTATCGCCATTCCGTTTAAGAAAACGTCGTACCCTTTTTTTATGATTTGTCTGATTTTTTCCTTTAATTTTTCCCTATCGAACGATTCTCCGAGTTCTCGGTGTCCCGTGAACGAACACGTTCGGTTTTTTAAAAATTCAGGAAGATTTCCCGTCAACATTATTTAGATTTTATAACGAAAGAGCCTTAATAGCCTTTTTGTAAACCTTGAATTGAAGTCCGAGATTGTTTATGGAAACAAACTCGTCGGGTTCGTGAATATGGCAGTCCTCGCCCGCTATTTCGGGTCCGAACGCCGTTCCGTATTTCAAAGCCCTCGCGTAGGTGCCTCCGCCGATTGCGAGCGGCTTCGCGTTCTCACCCGTCGCTTCGTTGTAAACGTTTAAAAGCGTGGTGACGAGGAATCCGTTTTTGTCGTTGAAAAGCGGTTTCTGATGGGATAAAATTCTGACGGGCGCGATAAGTTTCAACGCCTCGATAAGTTTTTCGCCGTCCAAAAGCGAGGGGTAACGGAAATCTACCGATACGAAAATGCGGTCGCCTTCTTTTCTTATGAGGTCGGGACTCATCGTGAGATTGCCCGTTTCGTCTTTGAGTTCTTTAAGACCCATTTTATCCTTGAAAAGATAATCGCCGATTCTGCCGTCGATCATACCCGTAGCCTCTAAATAAGAGACCATTTTGCCGATTGCGTTCTCGCCTTTTTCGGGAGTCGAACCGTGAGCCGAAACGCCCGTAGAAACGACCTTACCGTTCTCCTCTTTTACTCCGCATTGCTTCATAAAAAACTCGTTTAACGGTGCTATAGCCTCACATTTATCGCAAACCACGTTAATTCTTTCGCCGCCTTTGACGTCTTTTAATTCGCTTGACAAAGCGTTGAAACAAAACTCGGCGTGAAGTATTCCTTTCTCCGCGTAAATGACGGGAAAGTCCGCGTCTGGGGAGAATCCGTAGTCGGGGAATGAAGCGACCTTGTTGAAGTGTTCGATGCACTTCCAGCCCGACTCTTCGTTGCAGCCGAGAATAAGCCTTATTTTCTTGTTCGGAACGTAGCCCTCGTCTTTTAACTCTTTCATACAATACAGGCAGACCATCGCGGGACCTTTGTCGTCCGTCGTACCCCTGCCGTAAATCTTGCCGTTTGCCTCGGTGGCGGAAAACGGGGGGTAAGTCCATTTTGTAAGGTCGCCCGCGGGAACGACGTCGAGGTGGCATAAAATCGCTATTTCCTCTTTGCCGTCGCCGAAATCGACTTCGCCGATATAGTTGTCGTAATTTATCGTCTTAAAGCCGAAAGAATCGGCGAGCGATAAAAAGTAGTCCAAAGCGTCGAACACCCCTTTACCGAACGGCATATTCGGAAGAGCCTCCGATTCCACCGACGGAATGGAGACGAGAGTTTTCAGACTGTTTTTCATTTCCTCGAAAGTATTGCTCATAAAAACACGACCTTTTAAAAAATTTTCAAAAATGCGTCCTTTTTATTATACACTTTTTTTATTTTATGGTAAAATGAATTGAACGAGTTTTTCGCAAATAGTCGAAAAAAATAAAAAAACTACTATATCAGGTGAAATATGGAAAAAGTCAGAACAAGATTCGCGCCGAGTCCTACGGGATTTATGCACCTCGGCGGACTTCGTACCGCCCTTTACGCGTATCTTTACGCTAAATCGAACGGCGGCGATTTTATTTTAAGGATAGAGGACACCGACCAGAACCGTTACGTCGAAGGCGCGGTCGAACTCATTTACAGTTCGCTTCGCGAGTCGGGGCTTATCTACGACGAAGGTCCGGACGTCGGCGGTAACTACGGACCGTACGTTCAGAGCGAGAGAAAGGAGATTTACGCGGAGTACGCGAAGAAACTCATCGACCTCGGCGGAGCGTATTACTGCTTCTGCTCGAAAGAGAGGCTCGAAAGTCTTACCGACGAGAACGGCAACAGAAAATATGACAAGCATTGTTTAAATCTTCACAAAGAGGAAATCGAGCGGAGGCTTAAAAGCGGCGAACCCTACGTTATAAGGCAGAACATTCCCACCGAGGGGACGAGTACATACGAAGATATGGTGTACGGGACGATAAAGGTGGACTACGCCGACCTCGAGGACAATATTCTCATAAAGAGCGACGGTATGCCGACCTATAACTTTGCGAACGTAATCGACGATCATCTTATGGGAATCACTCACGTCATAAGAGGTACGGAATACCTCTCGTCCACGCCGAAGTACAATCTTATGTACGACGCGTTCGGTTGGGAGAGACCTAAGTATATCCATCTTCCGACGATAATGAAAGACGCGACGAGAAAACTCTCTAAGCGTTACGGCGACGCCAACTTCGACGACTTCGTGAAAAAGGGCTATTTAAAAGAGGCGATTATAAACTACGTCGCGCTTTTAGGCTGGTCGCCCAAGGACAATATCGAAAAAATGACCCTTCCCGAGATGGTAAAACTCTTCTCGCTCGACGGAATTTCCAAATCGCCCTCGATATTCGACGAGGTAAAACTCCGTTGGCTCAACGGCGAGTATATAAGGGAATTAACCGAAGAGGACTTCTACAATCACGCTCTTCCCTATCTCGAAAAGTCGGCTGTATACGGCAAGTTCGACCTTAAAAAGGTTGCGAAACTTCTCCACGGCAGAGTTGAGGTTTTGGGCGAGATTCCCGAGAAAATCGACTGGATAGTAACGCTTCCCGAATACGATTTAACGCTTTTCGACAACAAGAAGAACAAGACGAATGCGGAAGTAGCGAAAGACCTGTTGCCGAAAATCAGAGAGTGGGTTGAGGGTATCGACGATTTTTCAAACGATGCGATATTCGGAACTCTCGGCGAAAAGGCGAAAGAAGCGGGGGTTAAGAGCGGCGCGATATTCTGGGTAATGAGAATAGCGATAACGGGACAGTCGGTAACTCCGGGCGGCGCGACGGAAATTGCCGAACTTTTGGGCAAAGAAGAGACGTTAAAACGTATAGACAAGTCTCTGAAAATGTTTGGCGTTTAACAAAAAAATAAGCCGATAATCGACTTATAGGCGGGTATTTATAAAAAACACCGTAAAATTTCATAAAAATAAAGACTGTAAAAGAACCCAAAAGGCAATTTACAGTCTTTTATTTTTTTGTAATAATGACTTTCTGTTTTTATCCCCTATCGTCAAAATCTCGCTTAATCTCGATTTTGACACTCTCCCCACGGAGTGTGCCCCTTTTGTCGCTTTGCGACATTTTCCCCGTTTCATCGGGGAAATCTACCCCGAAGGAGAAAGCGAGTTTAGTGATATTTTGCTCCGCAAAGTTATATTTATCTGTCGATAAGTTGTATCGCCAACGTCGTGGAGAGTTGCCTCTTTTCAAGCCTTTTCAAACTTCACGTTAATATCGCCCGTCGTCGTCTCTACTTTTAAACTCTTGCCTTTTCCTACCGTCTGATTGGGTAAATTGCAATCGCCCGTGTTAGTGTCGTAATAAACGTCAAACTCGGTCAAATCTCCGTAAATCAGCCCTTTAACGTCGCCCGTGGTGCATTTTACCGTGATTTTATCGGCGTTTTTAACTGTGAAATTGATTTTACCCGTGGACGATTTAACGTTTAAATCATTGCAATCAACGTTCAAAGTCGCGTCGCCCGTAGTCTCTTTAATAACCATTGCTTTCGCTTTGACGTTCAGAAGTTTAATGCTTCCCGTCGTTCCTTCCGCGACGAGATTGCCACCGATCGTTGCGTTTTCCGTTTCTATTCCGCCCGTCGTACATTTAATACCGAGCGAACCGCCTGCGTTAATCGTCGAAGCCTTTATTCTTCCCGTCGAGCAATGAAATTCCGCGTTGCCGACAGTCGTAACGTTTGTTATTTTAGTTTCGCCCGTGGTCGCATTCGACGAAAAATTATTGACGGTAACGCCCGAAAGGTCGGCTTCGATAACGCCCGTAGACACGTTTATATCGAGCGAACCGCTGAAACTCTTCGGGAGTATTACTGTTATGGTTCTCTTATTTTTGCCGAACCAGTCGAAGTTTAATAATTTTCGTCTCATTTCAAAGGATATTTCGCCGTTTTCTCGCTTGATTTCGGCTTTATGTTTTGCGCTTTCGTAGTATACGAATTGTATCTCTTCGCCGTCGCCTACCGAAACTTTAATATCATCCGTATAGGTGTTGATTTTTAAATTTTCACCTGCCGAGTATGTTTCGGTTTTCTTTACTTCTTCCATATTTGAGCCTCCGTTTACCGCCGAAACTATCACTCCGACGATTCCTATTGTAAGTCCTATGCCTATGATAATACACAAAATAATGATAAGTTTTTTCATAAAATAATCACCTCTGTTTAACGTGAAACAAGACCGTTTTTTCTGTTTTTGATTTTTTCTATGATATAAATTGTAAGTTTATATAAGCCTATTGCCCCGATTACGCCGATAGCGGTTGAGATTAGTCCCGTCCCTAAGGCGATAAGTCCCGAACCGACGTCGGTGAACAGTCCGACGATTCCCGATACGAAAATAATAGGACCGCAAAGGGTTAAGCAAAAACAGGAGACTACTACCGCTACGATTACCGCAAACGCTCCGCCGAGCAGTCCTACCGCCACTCCGACAACGCCCGCCGCAAGTCCTATCCAAAGGGGCGAGCCGACTATTATAAGTACGATTGCGAGAGGGCTGAGCTTTGTTTTTGATTTCGTTTTCGGGTTGTTTTTTTCAATTCCGTATTCGTCGAGAGTCCTCGCGGCGACCGTTTCCACGGGTTCGAGTTCGGAAACCGCCTCGTACTCGGTTTTTCCGTTTTCCATTTTGTCCTCTATCATCTCTTTATAGAAGTCGAGAAGAGGGTCTCTGTCTTTCTTTTTTAGTGGTGAAAGACTTCGTTTTAGTTTTTTAAGATATTCTTTTTCAGACATTATAGTATTTCTCCGTTATAAATTCTCCTATTTTAAGGACGTCTTTCCAGTCTCGCAAAAACTCCTTGATTTTTTCTCTGCCGAGACCGGTAATGCTGTAATACTTTCTCAGTCTGCCGTTGTGTTCGGCGGATCTTACCGAAACGTAGCCGCCCGCTTCGAGCCTTCGTAGAATCGGATACAGGGTAGATTCGGAAATTTCGACCACGGGCGAAATATTTTTGATAAGTTCGTACCCGTAAGTTTCGCCGTTTAGCATGGCGGACAGAATACAGGTTTCCAGCACGCCTCTTTTCAGTTGCGAATCCATAAATGCCTCCTTTCGCACAATACTATACTACGCATAGTATTCAAAGTCAAGCGTTTTTTGTAAAAAGTTTAAAAATTTTTTTCGAGGTTTGCGATTTTTTGACCTCTATCGACGGCTACGCCGCCACTTTCCCCAAAGGGGAAAGCAAGATTATTTAGTTTGTATAGGAAAATTTCCTTTTTGCAAAACATATCAAAATTAAGATGCAAGAAGAATATATTTCAAAATAATTTATTATGCTATAAAATCTAACATTTCTTGCTTTCTCCTTTGGGGTGGATTTCCCCGATGAAACGGGGAAAATGTCGCAAAGCGACAAAAGGGGCACGCTCCGTGGGGAGAGTGGCTCGACAAGTTATAACTTGCCGAGCCGATAGAGGTCAAAAACGGGAGTGATATTTTGCTTTCGCAAAGTGAAATTATCTATTGATAAGTGAAATCACAAAAAGCGGTGAAATTTGCTTGACGGCAAGTTTTAAGTGAAGCCGTAGGGGACGGCGCCCTCGACATCCCGCTTTTTGTTTTTTTACAGCCCCAATAACGTTGATTTATTTTTATTCCGGCTTTAAATTGAAAAGATTTAAAGCTTTTTCTGTTAAAGTTACCACTTCAGGACAATCTTCGGTTCTTTCGGCGTCTATATCGAACGTGATATATTTCCGAATATACAGCGCAAACAAAATATTATATAATTGTTCGGAATTTTTGGCTACTGTATATGGGCAATCGTAAATTGAAATTCTGAATCTGACCGTAAAGTCTTTCTTGTATTGACTACAAAAGTATTTAAGAAGAGATCTCTCTTTTGAATTTAAAATTTCTTGCATATAACCACGGTTCCTCCGTATCGAAAATGTGTTTTTCAACTTTATATCGAACCAAAAATGAACAAAATAAAAAAACGCGCCAACAAAGTCAGCGCGTAAAAACGCAAACTCCGTTGATGCTACTCAATTCTATATCGAATTATGTCAAAACAATCATAAAAGGTATAGGTGGAATTTGAGTTTTTAACAAATTCTTACACCCTTTATAATTCTTAAAAAAGTATATAAATATACCCAATACATAATTCGACTTAATATAAAATTGAGTAGCAAGATTATTATAGCACATAAACATCTTTTTTACAACTCAATATTGAACAAAACAAAAAATATGTTACAAATTTAATTTTAAAACAAAAAACCGCCGCAAAAATTGCGGCAGTCTTTCATTACTTTAGATTGTGAATTACGCCTTCTTAAACTCGCCGCATTTCGCCGCCGACGGGGATATTCCCACTTCGATATTGTCCGAATCTCTTTTACGCAAGGCGGGAACGGGATTCTCTTTTACTTCGAAGCGATAGTCTTTTCCGTGCTTTTTGATATAGTCGGAAATTACCTTGTGAGAGGGCGTTTCCTTTACGGGCGAATTGAATCTCGCGTTGTACAAAAAGTACCTATCGTCCTCGGAAAGTTCGCCTATAGGTCGATAATCGGCTAATTTTCCCGTATATTGAACAGTTGACGCGAGTATTTCGCGGACGTAATCTATATGCTCTTTCAGTTCGAGCGGCTCGGGGAAATCGGAATGAGGAATTACATCCTCAAAGCTTTTCTTGTCGTATTTTTCGAGCATTTTAACCGCCGCGTGAAGGTGTGAAAGTTCGCTCTCGAAATTGTATTCCCAAATCTTTTTGAATCGTTCGTCCGTCTCGGTCATATAGTTCGACCAATAGACGAAAGACTCGACGTATTCGTGGAGAACTGAACACTCGAACCAATCGGACGAAGTGTCGATAAGCGAGCCGTATTGCGTAACGTGTTCCTCTTCCACGAGGCAAATTTCCTCGTAGAGGCGTTTGCCCGCTTCGTTGATATAGTGCGAACCGACGTTCATATAGAAGTTCATTGTCTGCTGTTCGGCTGCGGTGATTATCATTGTGTTGAGAACGGTGCGAATATCGTTGTTTTTCGCGTTAATCGAACCTTTAACGTTGTCTATCGGGTGGCGGTGGTGCGAGACCGTGGGTCTGCCGGGGGTAATTTCGGTGTACTTGCCGACAAGCCGTTCGGCGTGAATACCGTAGTCGCTGTCGAGCAAATCGGCGTAGCGGTAAAGGTGGTCGAAATCCTCTAAAAGAGCGAAATCGAGAGCCTTTTTAACGTTGAAATTCTTCTCTTTTCGAGCCATTTCGGCGGTGAGGTCTACGGCGAGTTGTTCGTATGCGATAGTCGTTTCCAGAATCGACTCGTCTGCAGGTTTCAACTGAGCGAGATATTGTTGCTGTTGTTTTTCGAGGAAGCGAACGAGCGAAATATTGCGACGAACGTCGAGATCGGCGATATTCCTCAGCATCTGATGGGAATGCCAGTTGGCTTCGTATTCCGCTCCGCAGGCGAGAATAATTCGTGTTTTAGTGTAAGGCGAAGTGGAATTTTTGTCGTAAGGTTTCGGGAAGAGGTTGTCGATGGAATCGAGGTAATCTTCAGGTTTTTTTGATTTTTCCTTAAAAGGATTCATATAATAAGCCCTCCTTATGGCTGTTTTGCCGTTATGACGGACAACGTTGACGATATTCTTGTCCGAGGTATATACGGATAAAAACATTGTTGCCGAATAAAAAAGAAAATAAACGGGAAAAAGCAAAATTTTCTTGACAAGGATAATGTTGAATGGTATAATAAGCGGGTAAATTGCGTGTTAAGGCGTAAAATTACGGAAGGAAAGCGGCGTTAAGGATGCCGAAAAAACAGAAAAAAGTAATGCTGCTGTGGCGAAACAGGCAGACGCAAGGGACTTAAAATCCCTCGGTAGAAATACCGTATCGGTTCAAATCCGATCAGCAGCACCAAGTCGGACCGAGTTGAACCGGGAAATCAGGTTTAACTCGGTCTTTTTTGTTGTAATTTTAGATATAAAACTCTAATTTATACCTGATTTTATCCGGCGGGCAGTTATACAGGTGTTTGTCAATATAAACTTTCTCGTTTTTTCTGTAAAAAATAAAGACCTTTCGGCTGTCGTCGTCAGGTCTTTTATTATTGGAATAATTTAAGTATATTTCAATTTTATCTTTAAAAAGTTTTATTTCTTTTACGAGTAAATTTATCATAAGTTCGGGCTTTTTAGAGATTGCGGAACGTATATATTCGGTAATGCTTTTCTCGGATATTTCAAGGCTGTTTTTAATTCTGTCGGCGACCAACTCGTTTTGTAATTGTTCTTTTCGTTCTTCCAACTCGAGGAGTCTTTGTTTGGTAGAATTAGTTACAATTCCTTGTTCCATACATGATATAAGGTTTGAAATTGCTTTTTCGGTATCTCGTAGATTTTCTTCGAGGTATTTTTGCATCGATTGTTCCGACACTCTTTTCCTGTGAGCGTTCACAATTTTTTCTGCGAGATTTTCTATGATTTCGGGCGTATTCATTAAGTCGTAAATCGTGTTTATAACCATATTCTCGAAAAGGTGTTTTTTTATCGGATTATTATCGCAATCTCTGAAAACTTTTCTTCCGATACATTTATAATAGCGGATTGTTTTTCCGTTTCGGCTCGTTCCCGATTCGGAACTGACAGGTCTGCCGCAATATCCGCAGGTAACTTTAAATCTCAACAAATATATATCGTCGTTTATATGTTTGCCGTATTTGTTTTGTTCGATTTTTTGCTTGGCGATATCGAAAACTTCCTGAGGGATAATCCGCGGATAAATATTGTAAACCTTACCTTTTATCGTTGTTTTTCCGATATATTTTTCGTTTTTCAATAAATCATATAGCGTAGACCTTTTAAAAGTATGTCCGTTATGCAAAATGCCGCGGGCTCGGAGTTCGTCGAGAATTTCTACAACCTCTTTGCCGTTAATATAGTCCTCGAATATTTTGCGAACTATATCTACGGTATTCTCATCAGGGACTATTTTGTATCCTGTCGCTTTTGTTCCGACGGATTTATAACCGAAAAGAACCTGACCGCCCGTAAAATTGCCTTTGCTTCTGCTTACTTCGAATCCTCGTCTGATTTTTTGAGACAGTTCGGCGGAATAGTATTCTGCCATACCTATATATACGTTTTCAAGAATAATGCCGTCCAAATTCTGCGAGCCGTCAATATTTCTCGACGTCCTCTGCGTTGCGGATATAACTATTTTACCCGTTTTTTGCAGTCGGTATTTGTTAATGCCTTGTTCGACGGCGTTTCTTCCGAATCTGTCTAAAGCGTAAACAAGGCAAATATCCCATTCTTTCGTTTTTTCGCTGTCGGATAACATTTTCTGAAAATCACGCCTCAAATCGTTTGTGCCTGTCATCGCTCTGTCGATATATTCTTTAACGACGATTAAATCGTTTTTCTGAGCGTATTCGTAACAGACTCTGAGTTGTCCTTCGATTGATTGTTCCGTTTGTTTTTCGCTCGAATAGCGAGCGTAAATAACGCATCTTCTCATAGTTTTACCTCTTTTTTATTCAATGATAAGTTTTAAGCGAAAGGAATGTAACTGACTTTACTTGCCGGATTTTCTGACTTATTTACCGAGTTTTGGAGTCGAAACCCAACAAATACATACTTTTTCGATAAAAATTATCAATTAAATAATTTTTTTCGTCTGCCACCCCGCAATCGGGAAAGAAGTACGGTGTCAAGAAATAAAGAAAACTATTGCGTTAAAATATTTTGTCATCAGAGTTTTAAGCGACGGTTTTCTTCTTGACGACGGAGTTCTTTTCTGATACCGAACCCCAAAGACGAAAAAATATATGCTTGTAATAAAAAGTGAAGATTTGAACTAAAAAGTAAGGAAATATAACCTGAATAGTCAGTGGAAAAACGAAATGAACGGCGGTATAATTTTCTTATAAAACGAAAGAGGTTTTATATGAAATCAAAAGTTTACGAAAAAGATAATTATAAAGTTATCGTACACGGTACGCTCGATTTATTGTTGATTCCGAAAGATAAAATAGATTTATTCGCTTCCGTGTTGGAGTCGATTATCTGCGAAATGGTAAAGGAGGACAATTTGAATGGTGGAACGGGATCAGATAAGGCGTGAACTCAGAGATATTCGCTATTATTACTCGAAGAAAAATATGTTTGACGCCGCGTTTAAGGAGACGGGCGGGAATAATATAACCGAGTTGGTAGAAAAGTATAATCTTTCTATAAAAGAAGCCTCACCGCAACTTTACGATATTTATATTTCGCTTTATATGAAAGGAAATACGCAAGAGGGCGCGGCGGAAGAAATGCTATATTCTTCGTTTTACGTCTACAAATTGAACAATAAACTCGTAAAATACTTTTATAAAAAATTTAACGAAAATGCTCCGAAGTAAAATTCGGAGTTTTTTATTATGCCGAACAAGGACAAAAAGTAAGGAAACGGGTCAGTAATGTTTGGAAACGTGGGAAGAAAAGTCAGTGGAGAAAATTTTGGAGCGGGGATATAATTTTTCTGTAATCGACGAAGCGATACGGTTTCGGTCGATTAAGTAAGAAAAAGGAGAGATTGCACATGAAAAACAGAGAGCCGGCGTTTTTAAGGAACGCTCATAACGTTTACAGAACTCGTTTGTATATCGTTAAGCAGGAATTGAAAATCCGTGCGGACGAACGGGATAATACTCAGTTGTTCAGTAAGGATACGTTTTATTTCCGAACGGCTAAAAGAGATTCGGAATATAATTCGGTTTTTGCTAAACGCGAGTATCTGAACGGCAAAAGGCTTCCGACTACTATGTATACGCGAAAGTACATATGGTAAGCGGTAGATAACGGCGTAATCAGACGTAAATTAAATAAATCGGCTCGTTTTCGAGGTTTTCGAAAATAAGAGCGGCCGCTCACCAAAGGAAAAGCCAACGGAACGGAATGTTACCGATATATATAAACGCGTCTGTTTTACATAAATTACAATTTAATAGACGGGCAACGAAGCTGCTTTATAACAAGCGGGCTGAGTTATCGCTCGTCAAACGCTGGGCTATCGGCGATACGGGCAAATAAAATGAGAGGTAAATTATGGCAAAAGATTATAACACTGAGCGTAGGTGGAGTATTCCTTCCAAGCGCGCTAAGAGTTACGCGGAAGAAAGGAAAGTGAAAGTCCATCAGCACGGGCAAAAAGTAGGTAAAGAATTGACGGACTACGAAGCGGGTATGAGATCGGGCTACTTGCAGGCTCAATCGGACTCCGCCGGTCTGTATAAGTACAAAAAGGCTCTCGCGGAAGGGAAATCCAAAGCAGAGGCAACAAAAATTTCCAGACAAAAAGGAAACAAAAAATCTAAATAAAGCGAGGAATTAAAGATGGAAGAAAAGAAAATTCAGGGCAAAATAGCAGAAAAAACGGAAGCAAAACCCGAAGAAAAGAAAATCAAGGTCGAAAGAGAAACCTATACGAAGGACGATAAAACATATTTTTCGTACTTCATAAAGGGCGTAATCCGCGGCAGAGAGGTTCGCATTGCAGTTGTTCCGCCCGATAACGGCGGGTTCAGAGTTCTGGATATCGTGTTCGACAACGCTATGTCTGCCGACCTTATTTTAAAGCCTTATGAAATCAAGGACGACAGAGGTCATGTTTTAAAAGGCAATACTTACGCCGTCGTGTCGGTTGACGAAAACGGAATCGATTACGAGTGCGCTATAAAGCCGTTCCGCAAGTCCGATCAGTCGCTTATGAACATGTTGTTGAGATAATCGACTTATAGCGGGGTTTTTAAGACTTAATCATTAACAAAACGTGAGCCCGTGGCTGTAAAAAATACTGCGGGCTTAAATAAAATTAAAGGAGAAAATATGAAAAAGAATAATTTAATATTTTTGTCAATTATACTATTCGGAACGATAGCGTTGGGCGTAATAGGCTTGTGTATCGGTCTTAGCATAAAAAAGTCCGAGGGGAAACCTTCGGGGAACGTAGTCGTTATGCCGAGCGAAGATATCGTTTCGGATACTGACGGGAACAAATTGAACGACGGAGATTTCCACCCTATGCCAACTGGTATGCTGTTTGCGCCGACCGCATTAGCGAATACCCAAAACGAGGAAATGACGGTAAACGTGATTGCAACTATCACGCCGAACGACGCGGCAAATAAAGAGGTTGATTGGGCAGTTGTGTTTGTCAACGCGACCTCTGCTTGGGCGAACGGGAAGACGGCAACGGATTATATTACGGCAGAGCCTACAACCGACGGCGCATTGACTGCCGCGATTACTTGTAAAGAGGCTTTCGGCGAACAGATAAAAATAACCGTTACGTCGAGGGATAATCCAGACGCTTCGGCATCCTGCACGGTAGACTATAAACAACAATTCGAGGGCTATCTTTTTTCGGCATCTCAGACAGGTAAAACGCCGACGTTAAACAACTCGACGAAAAAGGGCACGATTTATGCGGATTTTGAAACAACCGAGCAGTTGAAAATAACTTATTCGTATAAAAAATCTTCGATATACACCGTTGCGTTGAACGATTCCGAGATAACCGCGCCTGCGAGTTTGGACGTCAGCATAGATGACGATTCCTTAAAAGAAGCGATGAATGCGGCGAAATCTGGTAGCGGCGACGCTTTTAATGTTACGCCGACGGATAAAGTGTTTACGATGGATTTATTCAATAAAAAATTAGTCGAAAACGCCACGCCCGCACAGGTAAACGCGATTATTTCCGCCGTACCGACTTCATCGTTCTTCACGCCGATAACGTTTTCTTTCAAAGACGGGGCAGGTAATCTGCTTATGGAATTTAAGATTTCTATAAATACGACGGCAATAAAAGGGCAGAAAAAAGTTGAAAAGATAACTCTCGATCAGCCCGTTCTCATATTCGGCGCAAAAATTTACAGCATAACCTATAAATGCGCGGGCGATACTTCGGGTGAGACTCTTTTTCAGGCAGGTTCGGAGTATGGATTGAGTAAAAAGACAGACGGCGTATACCCTACGTTTTATTGCGAAGGAACGACTCCCGCGATAAGCGATTTGAAAAGGTCGTTTTCATGCGGAGAAGGCTATCATTCGGGAGGTGGTGTTATAGGCACTGGTCATTATAACTTCGAAGGTTGGTATCTGGATAACGAGATGACTAAACCTTTCAGCGGAACCATTCCGGCAGGAACGACGGGGGATATAACTTTATATGCAAAGATAACTTCCACGGGAACGCATAACTATTAAGAATCGGAGGTAAGAAATGAGTAAAAATAAAAAGGTAGTTTTAATAACGGTTACTATCCTTGCGGTAATTTCCATAATCGCGATAATCGCGGGCGTGGTTGTCGCCAACAAAGAGGGTAAGAAAGACACGTTATACGTAACCGAAAATTTCGACGAAAATGCAACTTACGAAATGCCGAAGTCTATGGCGTTTACGGCGAAAAGACTTGCCGCGGCTAACGAGAAAGGGCAAGCCGTAAACGTGAGGGTAAAAGCGACGGTAATTCCCGACGACGCGTCCAACAAGGCGGTAGATTTTTCGGTTGAATGGGGTTACGCCACGGTACATAAAGACGAATCAGTTACGGATTTCGTGACCGTTACGCAGGAATACGACGGAAGCGTGAATGCGACTGTGTCTTGCAAAAAGGCGTTCGATACGGATAAAATAATCGTAAAAGTTACAACGAGAGAGGGCGGTTTCACGGCAAAGTGTACAATAACATTCTTAGGCGTCGCAACGAGTATGAATATATCCGCTTCCGACTTAACGCCCGTATCTTCGTCTGAAAGGGGCGTGTACTATCAACTCGGTACTAAAAAGACCTATACTTTTAATATCGCCTTGGATAACGATTTCAGTAAAGTGGGATCAAAAAATCTTACGGCAACTGTCGGGGCGGTCGGCAATCTCTACTTTGGAGACGAGTACGTCAATTCGGACAGCGGGCTTGGTACGTTTTCAAATATGAAGTCAAAACCGCTTAGCACGTATGCGGATAGGTTTATTACTTCCGCGACGATTTCGGAAAACGTGCTGACCGTTACAGTCGGAAGCGATCTTCTCGAATCGTTTTACTCGTATAAGGAAAGCGACGAGTATGGCGGTACAACTTACTACGACAGAGTTGTATTTGAGGATGAATACGGTTTGACGAGTGGTGACGGATACGAATCTAACGCGAAAGCGAATACCGAGGCGATGAAATCCTGTTGTTTCACCATAACCGTGACCGATTCTGTAAGCGAACTTTCCGAGACTATACGAATCTGGCTCGTTACGCCCGTAAACGGCGTGAAACTCGATAAAACCGAATTTTCGGTATAACGGGGGTGAACGTGTATGCAGAATAAAACGATACGAATACTCACCTACATTTTGTTTGGCTTACTCGTAGTCGGCGTTATAGGCTTCGTTGCGTATTTTACGAACGGTTTTAAAAGCGATTTCAAGACCTTTTATATAAACGTTGACGGTAAGGATGTAATGGAATCGGACGGCGGGTATAAGGTTTCAAAGGGTAAACCGCTCGAAATTAAAGTGAAGTACGTTTTTTCGGCGGGAAGTAATCAGAAAAAGGAATACTCCGTTAAAGTCGTACCGAATACAATCGACGGGAGAGATTTCACGTTTTCGGATGGAAAAGAGGAAAAGTCTTTTCAAGGCGTCGAGGATATTACCTCGGGGTTCGATATAAAGAAAACCGAAAGCGGGTTCACGGTTTCGCCGAAAGGTAATACTGTAGAAGAGGTTTTGAAGGCGGTTTACCCGAACGGGAAGTTCGACAGCGTAAACGAAAAAGGCTACGAAAATATGTTCACGCTTGTGGTAACTTCTTATGATGGCAAGGCGAGCGTAAAACTAAATTTTTCGCTTTTGAGTAAAGTTTGTGGCGTAACGCTGAATAAGGAGGGCATATTATTTTGACAAAAGCGTTTAAGAGAATTTTCGCTTTTGTTGCGGGCGTTTGCGTTATGTTAGGCGTAATGCAAACGCCCTTAATTTCAAAAGCGGGAAGCGTACAGTATACTTCGGTTTCCGAAGATTTAAGTAAGGACTCTTCGTTTAACGCCGAGAACTATCCGTCCAAGTCAAATGATTATTCTATACAAATAATTCAACTTGCGGAGAGTGTAAACAAAGAATTATTTGTGTATACGTATCAGCCGAGCGGGGATAAAGTCAAGGCTTCGTCTGTAAATATATCTGCCACTATAAACGACAATATTTCGTACCACAATTATAAACTCGAATTGCTCAACTTCGACGGTACGCTTTTCAAGTATAAAGTTGCAGGTTTTGAAGTAAAAGCAGACCTCGTAAGATGCTACGTTATAAGCAACATTTACAGACCGTTTGATGAGGGTATCGGAGATAAGAAGTCGGGCAATAACACAATTAACGAGGTAAATTACGCCGTCAACAGGCAGTATTGCTTCGGCGAAATAAACGGCAAACCGTATGTAAATTGCATTGACATTGAGACGATTGTTGTTACGGATAAATTTGTCGGCTTTGTGCGTTACCCCGACGGTTTTAAATTGTTTACGGGAGCAGGAGCATGCGATAGCCATTTCGTGGCATTTAACACAGACAAAAAGATAGATAAACTTTTTGAAGCAGACGTTTACTATACTACTCAGAAAGTCTCTTATGATTTCTTTACCGAAGATAGCCCGTTTAGCATAAAGTTCGGAGATAGCAAAACAGACAATTATGTTTATCTCAAATACACCGACAAGGTTGAGCATACAGGCGGTGGATTTTTTGCGGGAACGTATAAATGGGACAGAATACAGTCTGTTGACGACTTTATAAAGACCGAAGACAGAACAACTGTCTATTACGGGGCGGTTCTGAACTCTAAGGTTTCAAGCAAACTCACGGACGAGGCGTTGAACGAGTTGAAAGACAAAAAGTGGGTGTTGAGATTTACCGAAACGAGTTATAACAAATCCCCGAGAAGCGGAATGGGAGCGGCAACGTATTACCATGCGGAAACGACTATGGTCGGTAACATCACGATTTTACGATTGAAGTTTGAAACGGACGGAATAACGTACAATTTAGGCGTTATCGACAATAAGCAGACAGGGAGTACCGAACCGTCGAACAGTACGGACATAAAAGTCGAGCCGAACGCAACAGGGAAATGTATTATTTATCTTATACTTTTTGTATTGCTTCTTGTTTTACTCGCCCCATTGTTACCGTATGTTTTGAGTGCGGTTATCTTTATAGTTTCGTTGCCAATAAAATTTGTGTCGGAAATAATAAAACTAATAAAATCATCAAGAGGAAAACGCAAGGAGCGGCGAGAAAAGAATGAAAAAGATTAAGCGAATCATTGCGGTGGCAATTCTTATAATTTGCCTGCTATTTCTCGGCTATATCTCGCACACCTGCAAGGCGGTTAAGGAAGGTGATATGTATGAAGAAAGCGTTTAACATTGCTACGGTCGTTATCATTACGGTAACGACCGTAATTCTCGGGGCGTTTGTTTTCGGAAGTTCGTATCTCAGACTTTGGGAGGCATTGCGAGATTTTGGGCTAAGTGTGGCGTACTATTTCAGCCTTATTTTTACAGGTGAAAGTAATATTGCTCCAACCGTAAACGGGTTCTCGAATGTTTTCAAAGCGAGCGGATATTTGCCTACAACAGCGGAAGAATATAAGCATCAAATCGCAAAATTTATTATGACGTTTATAAGCAAGGATAATTTTAATTTATGGCTTGCAAATTTAAGAGTCGGTGCGGAAAAGATAAGCAAAGGTATTGTTCTTTTAATGCCGTGCCTTATTGCGTTGTGGTTTGTAGTAAAACGTGTTTACTCCACAACAAACTCTAAACACGGCGAAAATACTAAACCTTTAAAGGCTGCTTTGTTTGTTAATGATAAGGTAATTTTGCCTGTTTATCGACTTATACAAGGACTTATTGAGTTTATTAAGCCTAAAAAGTACGTTTGGATAACGTGGCTTATAATGTGGCTGCTCAATTTGAACCTCGTAAGTATAATTGTGGCATTTTTGGCGTTTTACTTCTATTTTGCGATTTCTTTCGATATTCCCGGGGTGTTTATTCAGATAGCGAAATTTGTAATAGATTTGCAGGTGGTTTTCAAAACAATTCCGCCGTGGGTGTTTGTAATTGCGGGCTTAATTATATGGGATAAAGCTCGCAAAAGTCTGGCGTTAAACAAACTGAAACACTTCGAGGCGCGAAACTGTGGCTTTATAAATGAACTGCCGATTGTGTCAATGTCATGCGGTTCGATGGGAAAACGCAAGACAACGCTTATTACGGATATGGCTTTATCTCAGGAAGTAATGTTCAGGCAGGAAGCGTTGAAAAGATTACAGGTTGCAGATATGAAATTTCCGTATTTTCCATGGATATTGTTCGAGGACGAAATAAAAATCTGTATGCGATACAGAGTTATTTACAATCTCGCAACAATAAAAGCGTGGATAGAAAAGAAGCGGAAACGTTACGAAAAGCATAAAAATAGCGATTTGCAATTATATGGCTATGACACGGGAAAATATCCTACGGTATATAAAAACGGCTTATATGAAGAAGATATTTTCGACGTGTTATCCACCTACGCGAGGTTGTATTTTATTTACGTTATAGAAAGCAGTCTGATTGTTAGTAATTACTCTGTAAGAGAAACGAACGAGCAAGTTTCGTTCGGTAATTTCCCGTTATGGAATTTATCTTTTTTTGGCAATGAAACGGACGGGCGGTTTTCGCATATCCTTGATTTCGATACGCTAAGACTCGGACGAAAAGTAATCGAAAACAATAAAAACGCAGGCTCCTTCGAGTTCGGAATAATTCTTATAACGGAAATAGGCAAGGAACGTTGCAATAACCTCGAACTAAAAGAAGTTAAAAAGGTGACTTTGGAAACTAATCAGAAGAACGACCTTTTTAACTCGTGGCTCAAAATGTGTCGGCACTCCGCAACGGTGGATAAGTTCCCTTTTATAAAGGTCTTTACGGACGAGCAACGCCCCGAAAGTTGGGGTTCGGATGCGAGAGATTTATGCGATATAATACATATTCGCGATTGCTCCGAACAGTATATTTCTTTACCTTTTTACACGCTTGAAGAAATGATTGTTGAATGGGTTTATATGCGGTTTATCGACTTATACGAGGACTTTCGCTTTAAAAGAGGAGATAATACACTACTAATTTATGCGTTTAAGAAGGTCGCGACGTGGCTGTATAATCGTAATGCCGTAAACTACAATTTATATGGGTATTCGATATTAAAAATTGAAAAAGAACGAGGAACGCAGGACGGAAAGAAAAAGAAACAAAAGTATTATTTGTGTAACCGAAAAATCTATAACAGAAGATTTTCGACAGACTGTTTTTCGGACTATTTCAACGAACAGGCTCGGAAAACAAAGGTCGGGCTAAACGATTATGCGGAATATTCCGCAGTGAAGGCAACAGTATCAGAACTAAAACAGCAAAACAGTTATTTTATAAATTCGTTGTATAAATGCGACGGCGAGGAGGACAAATAAGTTTAAGGCGAATCGCCGCGCCACTTTATATGGCAAAGGAGGCAAGATTGATATATGAAAAAGCAAAGGTATATTACGACGGATCGCATCACATAGCGATTCCGCATACGACGAGGTGGTTAAAACCTCGTCGCAAATTCAAGGAAAAAGAAATCGTAGTCGGCGAGGACGGAAAACCCGCCGAGGACAAACTCGAACCGTCCGTACTCGTTACCGAGGGCGGACATATTTTGCAAGAGGTTGAATTTATTGACGGCGAACTCGTTCCCGTTATGAAAAAGGTCAAGGCGAAAGGCATAAAGACGACGAAAAAGGAAGTCTTTGAAAGGCTCTACAAAGAGAGTTTCGATTTAAAACGAAACATTCGTCGGAAGAACATAATTGACGGTATGGCGGTGCTGTTTAAGGACTTAAAAACAGCAGAAACTTACGTTGACAATAATCTCGAACGTAAGAAGCGAAATCTTATCTGTCGGCGAACGAGATTGGTAAGAAAAGTAAACCTGCAAAATTTCAATTATTTCGTTACGTTTACTTATGACGGAAAGAAACATACGGAAAAAACATTTAAGGATAAATTGCAAAATACGTTGAGTCATTTGTGTTCGCGTAAAAAATGGAAGTATGCAGGCGTTTGGGAAAGGTCTCCCGAAAAGAAGCGGCTGCATTTTCACGGTCTGTTTTATATCCCCGACGGAACAATGCCGGGAGAACTAATCGAGGTCAACGATTTTAGTCTTATAAC
>CAKQKW010000002.1:0-189059 GCA_934249325.1 uncultured Clostridia bacterium | reverse complement strand
TGGCTCCCAAGTGGCACCGTGGGTCACCTCCTTATCTCTAAAATTTACGGCTATTGCATATACGCATTAGCCGTTTTACTAAAAAAATAAAACCTAAATCAAACACTTTCGTATTCGATTTAGGTTTTGATTGGCGGAAAGAGTGGAATACAACCGTGTCCCAAAGGGAACCCTCGGCTGGATTTTCGCTTTCGCTCAAATGCGAACGTCTGCAACAAGTTGCCGCTTTACGCTCTCGCTTATTTCCGCCAAAACAAAAGAGTGGGATTCGCTCCGCGACAATTACTACTTTTACTTGTTTTTTCGCATACTTATATCTTACTCATTTTTCTTTATTTTGTCGCTATCACGCCGGGGTTGCAAACAACCGTTTCATCGGTTGTTTGGTCGGCTCGTTATTTCGAAAAAAACGGGTATCCTTTACGAGCCGACTTCCAACCCGTTCGAATCCCACGATTGACGAAAAAAAATTCGGATACACTTTAAGTGTCTCCGAATTTTTTGGCGGAAAGAGTGGGATTCGAACCCACGATACGTTGCCGTATACCTGATTTCGAGTCAGGGCCGTTATGACCACTTCGATATCTTTCCGTAAAGCATTATTATTTTACATTATCCTGTTTGTTTTGTCAATAAAATAAACACCGTTTTTCAGTCTTTTTTTACTTTTTAAAACGATTATTCGAAATTCCTCTTCATTCACGTTGATTTTTTCGTCGTTCGGGTTTATAATACGTCTATGAATAATCATTTATTAGAGCCGATTGCTTATATCTACACCGATTTCAACGACAAATTCGGCATTCCGAGACAAAGCGGTCGCTGCCCGTCTCTTATAGGTAAAATAGTTTTCACCCCGAAATACAGAGTTCCCGAGGCTTTGACCGCTATCGAACAATTCAACTACCTTTGGTTGATTTTCGATTTTACTCTTTCCCATAGGGACGATTTTTCCCCGACGGTCAGGCCGCCGAGACTCGGCGGCAATAAAAAGGTCGGCGTATTCGCAAGCCGCTCGCCTTTCAGACCTAATAATCTCGGGCTTTCGTCCGTAAAACTCGAAAAAACAGATAAAAACGATACCGACGGAACCTTTCTGATAGTTTCGGGCGTCGACATCTTAAACGGAACGCCGATTTACGATATTAAACCGTATATTCCCTACGCGGATTGCCACCCCGACGCAACCGAGGGCTACACTAAAGACACGAAAAATCATTTGCTTAACGTCGATTTTCCGTTTGATTTACTAAAAATCATTGAAGAATGTAAACGGGAAGCCGTTATTGATTGTCTCGCAGACGATCCGAGGACCGCATACTCAGAGGACGGTAAAGTTTTCAAAATGAGATTCAGTAAATACGACGTAGAATTTTTCGTTACAGGCGATACCTTAACCGTAACAAACGTTCGCCTGTTATAAAACGGCGAAATAAAGAGGCTGAAAAAAATATCTGTCGTGGCGTCGTCCCATACGATTCGCTATACACAGCGATTGTTTCAACCGTATCATTTTAAAATCAGAACACAAAAAAAAGACACCCGACACATTTGATTCGGGCGTCTTTTTTACCGCCAAATTTTAAACCGTTTCGGTTAAATTTCTGCAAGAATTAAGCAAAACAGAGTTGTCTAAAATCACCCCGAGAAGTACCGCGAGCGACAATCCGTCGAAATTCAGAGTAAATTTGAGAACGACGGCAAGTCCTATCAAAAAGATTTTTCCTATTATCGCAAGCAAAATATTTTGCTTTATAACCTTTTTAAGTCTCCTTGCAACCTTAACGGCAAATGGAACTTTTCTGATTTCGCCGAACGGAATTGCGATTTTACCGCATTCTTTATCGCCGTTCATCACTATAGCGAGTTCGGTTTTATCTAATGTTTCTTTGTCGTTAGACGCGTCGCCTACAAATACAGCGTTGTTTTCGGCAACGTATTTCGCCTTGTAGTCCGCCGAAGCGTTGGCAACCGCAGACGAAAATTCAATGTCTTCTTTCACGTTGTCAATGACTTCTACGTCGTCTCCGCTTAATAGTTCGACTTTAACTCCGACGTCTTCTCTGAGTTCCTTTACTGCTCCGCGAGCGTCAGCCTTGACGGCAAAATCAAATTTAACGTACCCGAGAAGAACGCCGTTTTCGGCGACAAACAAAGCGTAACCGTAATCACCGTTTTTAACTTCGACTCCGTGCTTTTTAAGAAAACTTCTGTTTCCGACAACGACTTTGTTTCCGTCTATATAGCACTCTACGCCTTTACCCTCGTAATACTTACCGCCCTTAACATTTATTTTTTCCACGTCCGCATAGGTGTCGAGAACGACTTTTGCGACAGCCCCTCTCGCGACGCTTTCCGCCGATACGAGAATTTTAACAAATCTTTCTTTATCCTCGGTAACCGTCTCGGTAATTTTTCCGTTTAAGTTCGTTATTACGCCCGTATATCCCATACATACGCAATCGACAACGGAAAGCCCGTCTATAAGTCGATTATCGGGTATATTAACCCCGTTATCGGCAGATTTCAAAAAGGCGAACGTTCTGCTCGATTTTAGCGAATAAAGTAAGTTTCCTATTCTTGTAAACACGATAAACAGAATACCCGTATAAAGCCACTTGGAGGTTAGCAATACGCCGTATTGTTTTATTTTGAAAAGCGGGGGAATGAACGCAATGAGAAGTCCTATTCCGAAAGTTACCAAATCATAAAGCAAAAGATTTTTCTTTGCCTTTTTCATACGCTCCGAATCTTCGTTCCACTTTGCTTTCTGCTCGTCGGAATAATCGAGTTCGTTTATCTTTTCCGCTTTATCGTTCAAAAGAGTTCTGATAAACGCATTCAAAGAGTAAGCCAGGATTATAAGACTTCCCGCCAACCTGTAACCGAAATACAGAATGACGAACGACGAGACGAGAATAATAATCTTTTCGCCGAAATACCTCTTCTCCGCAAAGTCTGATATAATCGAATAAAGCGTTTCGTATCCGGCCAAAGCGTATCCGAACATATATATCCAGTTCGAGACGTCTTTCTTGCGTAAAATAAAGCCGATCAAAATCAAAACAGCCGAAATCGAAAGAATGACCACACTTTCGATTATATCGAATTTTCTTTCTTTTTTCTTTTCGGTTTTCTTATCTTCTTCCGTCTCCTCTTCGGGTTCGGTTTGACCTGCCTCTTCCGCAGTATCTTTTACTTCTTCGTCGCCGCCGAAATCGAACTCGATATTTTCTTCTTCAAAAATACCGCATATCGCGCTGAAAACGTCGTAATCGCTCGTTTTATCGCCTATTCCGTAGCGAAGAGACTTGTTTTCAATATCGAATTTTGCGTCGAGAACGCCGTTTACGAGTTTAATTTTTTCGATGATTTCTTCAAGTTTTTCCTCGGAAATCCCGTCGAAATCTTCCACTTTGTATTCGATTATCTTAATTTTATCGTCCATACTACCCTCTCACATTTTATATAGCCCAATCGCCGCCTATAAACACGTCGAAGAACTTTCCGTCCTCGGTTTCTGCTTTTATGGATAAATCCTTTGTTCCGACCATAAAATCAACGTGTTCGAGAGACACGTTAAGCCCTGCCGCCTTAATCTGATTTTCATCCATATCCCCTCCGCCCTTTACGCAGTTCGGGTAAGAATCGCCTATCGCGAAATGACAACTCGCGTTTTCGTCGAAAAGCGTTTCGTAAAAAAGCGTATTTTGTTTTCTGACGGGTGAATTATAGCCGACAAGGGCAATTTCGCCGAGATAACGAGACCCCTCGTCGGTTTCGATTATGCTCTTCAGATTGTCGAAGCCCTTTTCCGCTCCGTAATCGACGATTTTACCGTCTTTAAATTCAAACCAAAAGTTCTCGATAATCTGTCCGTTTCTGCAAAGAGGCATAGCGGCCACTAATTTTCCGTTCGCCGAGTTTCTGTCGGGAGACGAGAAAACCTCCTCGGTCGGTATGTTGGCAGCGAACATTACTCCGTCGAAAACGCCCGCTTCCGCTCCGCCGCAAAACAAATAGTTTTCGGGAAGTCCTATCGAAAAATCTGTACCGATAGAATTTTTATAGTACAACTTCTTTATTTTCGCTCCGTTTAACTTATCGCAACGACTTTGAAGCGTGTTCTGATGTTCTTCCCATGCCTTTACGGGGTCGTCTGCGGAAAGTCTCGCGGTGTCGATTATAGCCTGCCAAAGTTTTTTCATAGCCTCGGTAGCGGACAAATCGGGATATACTTTTTTAGCCCATTTTTTATTCGGATAGGCGAACAAACTCCACCTTATCTTGTTGGACGAGGTGTAGTCTCTGAATTTTGAAAACGCGGCGTTTTTCGCTCTTCTGTATATAGCCGTTTTTTCGGGGTTAATACCCTTGAAATTCTCGGGATCGTCCGAGATAATCGCCATATACGCCACTTTTTTCTCGACAAACGACTCTCGCTGTATCTTTTCCCATTCGGGAATAACCGCGAGTTGTTTAATCGTCTTGTACTTGAAACCGTACTTCGATACAATCTCGTCGTTCCATAAAACTTCGACGTCCGACGCTCCGTTTTTATAAGCCGAAAGAACAATCTCTTCGACCAAATCGGCGGCGTTTACGGGAGCGGAAATTACAAGCGTTTCCTTCTTTTGAAGATTAACGCCCGTTTTTACAACGAGTTCAGCATATTTTTTTAATATTTTTTTATTCATAGCGACCATATTTTAGCAAAAAACGCACAAGTTGTCAAGTTATCCTTTCGGCTATAAAGATTTCGCTAAATTTTTTGATAATGTTTTCGCTAATTCTTTGATTAAATCGCGTGAATGTGTTATAATCTTATCACACTCTATCAAGCATATATAATAGAGTAAAACAGGATAATAAAATGGACAAGAAAAAAGAACCGAATAACGTTGCCGACAAGGTTATCGACAACTTTATCAAACCGCATATAAGAAAAAAACGCCGAAAAAAATCGGGTAAAGTACCCATTTCCGAGTCGGAAAGGTTTAACCCCGACGTAATAAACGGCTTAAACAGCGAACAAGTCGCTTTAAGAACGAGACAAAATCAAACAAACGACAAGGAAAAGACCTACTCTCGTACCGTATTTCAGATTGTTTCCTCGAATCTGTTTACGTTTTTCAACCTGCTTTGCGTTTTATGCGTTGCCGCGTTGATCATCGCAAGAGAAACGAATTGGGCTAACTACTTTTTCGTCTTAGTTTACGCGTTAAACCTCGGAATAGGCATTTTTCAGGAGATTAAAGCAAAAAACTCGATAGAAAAACTGTCGATTTTAAATCAACCTAACGCCGCGGTACTGAGAAACTCGAAAATCACAAAAATACCCGTCAACGAAATAGTTTTAGACGACGTTATTAAAATATCGACGGGAGATCAGATTTGCATAGATGGGACGGTACTCAGCGGCTTTTTGGAAGTAAACGAATCGATGCTCACGGGCGAATCCGTACCTGTTAAAAAAGCGGCGGGCGATACCGTTTTATCGGGCAGTTTCGTAGTCAGCGGTTCCGCTCTCGCCGTCGTAGATAAAGTCGGCGAAGAAAGGTACATTCAGACCCTTTCCGCAAAAGCCAAAAAATTCAAAAAACCGCACTCCGAACTTATGATTACTCTGCAATGGATCATAAGGGTTATAGGCTTTTTGATTATCCCGATAAGCATCGGAACGGCTTTAACGAATTATAACGCTATTATTAGAGGCGGCAACCCCGCGTTTATCGCAGGCGGTAAACTTACGGCGGACGGAGTCGTGGAAGTCGTAAGCAGAACGACGTCGGTAGTTATCGGCATGATTCCCTCGGGAATGTTCCTACTGACTACTCTCGCTTTGGCGGTCGGCGTTATAAGGCTTGCGAACAGGCATACTTCCGTACAGGATATGTACTCGCTCGAAATGCTTGCAAGGGTTGACGTTCTCTGTCTCGATAAAACGGGAACGATTACAGACGGCAGAATGAAAGTCTCGAACTGTATTCTGTTCAACAGCACTTATCCGTATTCGGTAAACGAAATAATCGCCTCTATGCAACACGCCTTAAACGATAACAATCAGACGGCAAGAGCGCTTAAAAATTATTTCGGCAATCAATCGAAACTCGTATCGAGTAAAAAAATACCGTTTTCGTCCGAACGAAAATATTCGGCGGTAACGTTTACCAACAACAAAGAAGAAATCGGAACTTTCGTACTGGGCGCGCCCGAATTTATTATCGAAAAAAGATATATGGGTTCGTCGGTGAAAAATCAGATCGAACACTACACTTCTCTCGGACAAAGGGTTCTGATGCTCGCAAAATCCGATAAACCTATCGAAGACGACAAAATACCAAAAGACGTAAGACCTTTCGCTCTTATAACTCTCAGCGACAATATCAGAAGAGACGCGATAAAGACAATCGACTGGTTTAAGAAAAACGACGTCGCCGTGAAAGTAATTTCGGGCGATAACCCCATGACCGTAGCCGAAGTCGCAAGACGTGCGGGAATAGAAGGCGCGGACAAATTCGTAAGTTTAGAGGGAATGAACGAAACCGAGGTCATAAACGTTGCGAACAAATACAACGTTTTCGGAAGAGTTACGCCCAATCAGAAAGCGATTCTCGTAAAAGCAATGAAGTCAGTCGGTCACACGGTCGCAATGACGGGCGACGGCGTAAACGACATTCTCGCAATGAAAGAGTCCGACTGCTCCATAACGGTGGCGACGGGAAGCGACGCGACGAAAAATATCGCCCATATTGTTTTAATGGACAACAACTTCAACTCCATTCCGCACGTAGTTGCGGAGGGTCGAAGGGTTATAAACAATATCGAGAAATCGTCCTCGCTTTTCCTTATGAAAACGCTGTTTACCATGGCTCTCGCGATAGTTTCGATTTTCTCGAAAGAACTATTCATGCTCGAAAGCAGTATGATGATGCTTCTCGAAATGCTCGTAATCGGCTTCGGCTCGTTCGCTCTTTCGATGCAACCGAACACGAACAAGGTTCACGGAAAGTTTATAGGCTATCTTATATCGCACGCTCTGCCGGGTACATGTATTTTAATGTTTAACGTTTTACTCTTTAAGATACTCGACAAATACACGCAGATACAGTTCAATACGCCGACGAGCGGAATGTTCAATACTCTTCTCGTAGCGGCGTTGACTTTCGGCGGCATATCGTACTTCTACGTTATTTGTAAGCCGTACAATTTATACAGATTTATCGTCACGGCGATTATCGTTATCGCTTCGACCATCTGTCTCTGTTGGTTTATGCCGCCCATTATGAGGTTGCCGAATATCATAACCGATTTCGCTCATAATTGGCAATACATAACTTTGCTCTTATGTTTAATCGAAGCGGACGTTATTTTAGGCAAAGCCCTCACCTACTGTTTCGAGTCTATGAACAGAAAACTTGCGAAAAATCATATAACGATTATAAGTCCGTTGGACTAACGCCATTGAATTATTTGTCGCATGAAAAAACCTCGGTTTGAAACCGAGGTTTTTATATTGTTTTTACTGTAAAGATACTACGGGGTTTTCGATTTCGGCTATCGGCTCCGATTTCAGATATTCGAGAATAATCTGCGGTTCGTCCTGTTCGTTCTCGGAAAGATAATGTATCCTCGCCCTTAAATGAACCCACGCCTTATTTTTGAGTTTCAAGGGTTTATCCGACGAACATAAATGCCCTATAAGTTGAATATCGTTCGCGCAACAAGTCATCGCAAGCCTGCCCGCAACGAAGGTATTTTCGGGCAATTTAGCCGACAATACCGTCATACAGTTAAACTCGACTATCTTCCCCTCGTACCTCGACCGATTGTCGAAAGTATCGATATAAAACACGCCGAAATCATCGTCGGAAATCTTCATTTCGTCGGCGATTTTATAAGGCAATTCCTCTACGAAACTGACGGGGTTTCCGTCTTTACCGAGAGTGATGAAATACGCGTTTTTATTGATAAGTTTCAGACTTCTCTTATACCCCGCCATTTCCGACGACTCTTCGCATCTGTTCATTATAACGATGTCGGAAGAACCTACCATATCCTGAAACTTCTGTCTCATATTGTTGAAGTAAATTTTGAACGTGGTAGCGTCGATAATCGTAAAAGTCTGTTCGACCATAACGTAAGGCGGGAGTTTGATATTTTCCCAATCCCACATTGCGTTTTCTTCGATAAATAAAGCGTGCGGCTTATTTACTCTTATCAAATCGTTGATTTTTTCGACTGTGAAATCTTCGGGGCTTTCAAACTGATAGTATACGGCGTTAACTTTCGCAAGAGCGGACGGGTCATACTCGACTTCGCCCTCTTCTGTCGATAAAACGAGTACTCTGCCTATATCGCCGAAATCGCCGTTTAAAAGCGAATCTATGATAAAGGTGGTTTTTCCGCTTTCAAGTATTCCTCTTACGAGTACCGCGGGGAAGGTTCTTGCCATATTTTATTCTCCTAAAAAGAGATTTTCGATTTTCTTCTCGTCAATCTTAGAACCTATAACGCAAAGCTTACCCGTGTAATCGGGCTCGCCGAGTCTTATTTCATAATCGCCCGCAACAAGATCGAAATAATACCATTTTCCGTTGTCAGCCGCTTTTACAACCCCTTTCGCTCTTAAAATTACTCCGAGACCCGCGTTTTCGTCGCATAAAGTCTTTAATGCGGCTTCGAGTTTTTCCTTAGTGAACGAAACGGGAGTTTCTACGCCCCAACTCGTAAACACTTCGTCGGCATGGTGATGGTGATGATGCTCGTGTTCGCCATGCTCGTGATGGCAACAATGGTCGTGTTCGTCCTCGTCGTCATCGTCGTGGTCGTGATGACAACAATGGTCGTGTTCATCCTCGTCGTCATCGTCGTGGTCGTGATGGCAACAATGGTCGTGTTCGTCCTCGTCGTCATCGTCGTGGTCGTGATGGAAGCAATGACCGTGAGCGTCATGCTCGTCAAGTTCGAGGCTCTTCAAAAGAGCGTCAACGTTATGCGTATCTCCCTCGAGAACTTCGAGAAGTTTATCCGCTTCGAGTTCGGTTACGGGCGTAGTTACTACGGTTGCGTGAGGATTAAGCGACTTTATAAGTTCGACAGCCGCCAAAACCTTATCGTTCGTAAGTTTATCGGCTTTGGAAACAATGATAGTATTCGCCTGTTTGACCTGATCGTCGTAAAACTCGCCGAAGTTCTTGTAGTACATTTTGCATTTGCCGCCGTCAACTACGGTTGCTACGATATTTATCTTCAAAGGCTCGTCCACTTTCTCGATAGCCTTAATTATATCGGAAAGTTTACCCACGCCCGACGGTTCTATTATAATTCTGTCGGGAGCATAATTCTCTACGAGTTCTTTCATAGATTTAGAAAAATCGCCGACGAGCGAGCAGCATATACAACCCGAATTTATTTCTTTGATCTGTACTCCGCTGTTTTTTAAGAACGACCCGTCCACGCCTATTTCGCCGAATTCGTTTTCGATAAGAACGACTTTTTCGTTTTTCAGTTTGCTCTCAAACAACTTTTTGATGAGCGTTGTTTTTCCTGCGCCCAAAAAACCCGATATTACGTCTATTTTAATCATTTTTAACACTTCCTTATAATCAAGGGCGCAAATAATTTGCGCCCGTTTTTGTTTTTATTGAATTATCTTGCGGATAAAACATCCTTTTCATACTTCATGATCTCGTCGTACCACGAAGTATCGGCGGCAACTCCGCATTCTTTGCAATATTCAGCCCAGACGTCGCCGAACGGCATGGTCTTCATTTCTTCCTGCATTACCATAAGTTTCGTGAAGTTCGCCTCGTCCTGCAACTTTTTAAGCGTCGCATAAGGCGTAACCATAGCGGAAAGAAGAGCCTTTTGCCAACTTCTGATACCTACGACCCAAGCCGAAATACGGTTGATGCTCGCGTCGAAGTAATCGAGAGCCATATAAACCCTGTCCAAAGCGTCGCATCTGACGATTTCCTTAGCCATTTCTTTCGTCTCGTCGTCGAAAAGAAGAACGTGGTCGGAATCCCATCTTACGCCCCTCGTTATATGCAAAGCAATCTCGGGGAAGAAGCACAAAAGCGCGGGGATCTTATCCGAAACGAGTTCTGTCGGGTGATAGTGTCCGTTGTCCATAAGCGGAAGGCAACCTTCGTGCATTGCGGCGAAACTTAAAGTAAATTCCGCGCTGCCCGCCGTATAAGATTCTACGCCTATTCCGAATACTTTCGACTCGACGCACGGTTTTACGAGATTTCTGTCGAACGGTTCGGAAAGAATTTCTTCAATCGATTTCTTATACCTGAGTCTCGGTCCCATTCTGTCTGCGGGAACGTCCTTGAATCCGTCGCCTATCCAGATATTCATTACGCAGGGAATACCCGTTTCTTTTGCGAAATATTCGGATATTCTCACGCAAGCCTTACCGTGATTTACCCAGAACTTTCTGACGTTTTCATCGGGGCTTGTAAGCGTAAGTCCGTTTTTAACCATGGGGTGCGAGAAGAACGTGGGGTTAAAGTCGATACCCATTCCCCTCTCTTTCGCAAATTCAACCCATTTTTTGAAGTGCTTGGGTTCTATCTTGTCTCTGTCTACGAACTCGCCTTTTTCAAAAATAGCGTAGCAGGCGTGAAGGTTCAATTTCTTGGTACCGGGGCAAAGCGACATAGCCTTGTCCATATCCTGCATGAGTTGTTCGGGAGTTTTAGCCTTACCGGGGTAATTTCCCGTGGTCTGAATACCGCCCGTCAAAGGTCCGTCGTGATCGAAACCCGTAACGTCATCGCCCTGCCAGCAATGCACGGCAACGGGAACGGTTTTAAGTTTTTTTATAGCGGCGTCGGTATCGACTCCGTATTTAGCGTATATGGCTTTCGCCTCTTCGTATCTGGAATTCATGTCCTCTCCTTTTGCAAACGGTGTTTTACACCTTATATCGGCTATATTATAATATGTTTATACCCGAATTGTCAACCGAAAATATAAAAACAGCGATAAATTTTACAAAACTATAACTTAATCGGCTACGTTTTTCCCGACGAGCGATACGCAATATCTCTCGAAGTTCATTCTATCTAAAAGTTCGCCTATTTTATCTATGCTCAGATTTTTAACTCGTTCGAGTTTGGCGTCAACGTCGAATATTTTATCCGTCGAAAGGAGATATTTCGAGTATAAAAGCATTTGCGAGGAAGTGCTTTCTTGTCCGAAAGCAAACGAACTTATAGTCTGCGCCTTTCCCCTCTCGAACTCCTCTTTCGTAATGCCGTTTCTCTTCAACTCTTTTAAAACGTCGAAGATAGCCGAGACGGCGTTTTCCGCGCTCTCGGGCGTAACACCTGCGTAAACCGCGAAAGTCCCCGTCGAAAGGTAGCAGGACGGATAGGAATATACGGTGTAACAAAGCCCCATTTCTTCCCTTATTTTCTGAAAAAGCCTGCTGCTCATTCCCGCGCCCGTAACGTTGTTTAAAACGTTCATCGAGTCAATCATATCGTCGTCATATTTTATACCTTCGAAAGCAAGTCCGATATGCGTTTGCTCTATATCTTTTTTAACTTTTTTAACGCCTTCGTTCAGCGCGAAATCGCCGCCGTTTTTCTCTTCCGATTTCAAATCGGAAACATAGGGCAAAAAGTACTTTTCGACGAGTTTTTCGGCGGTTTCCTTCGTGATGCGTCCCGCGAAAGAGATTACCGCGTTATCGGCGTTATAGAACCGCTTTCTGAATTTCTCTATTCCCGATTTATCGAACGATTTTACGTTGTCGTAAGTTCCGAGAATCGTCTTTCCGAGTCCCTGATTGCCGAAATACGCCTCCGAAAGATTGTCGAGGCATAGGTCCTCGGGGGTATCGAGACACATATTTATCTCCTCGATAACTACGCCCTTTTCCTTTTCGAGTTCGGCTTTTTTATAAGTCGAATTTAAAAACATATCCGACAGAAGTTCAAAAGAACGCTCCAACGCCGTTTCGGTACTCTTGACGTAATAGCAGGTCGTTTCTTTTGAGGTAAACGCATTGACCTGAGACCCTATATCGTCGAACGCTGACGAAAGTCCGTAAGAATTAAATCTCTTCGTCCCTTTGAACGTGGTGTGTTCTATGAAATGAGATATGCCGTTTTCGCTTTCGTTTTCAAAACAACTGCCGACTCCTACCATAATTCCCGCGGTGACGGAAAGCATCGCTTCCATGGGGACGACTACGAGCCTCAGTCCGTTATCGTATCTTTTTTCAAATATCATATTCCTTGTATACATTCGCTTATAGCGACCGCTCTCAACCCGATTTTTTCGTAATAATCGAGTATATCGGGCAACGCCTTTAAAGTATGTTCTTTCGGGTGCATAAGTATAATATCTCCCCCCGAAACGTTTTTAGTCGCTCTGTTATATACGGTCGTCGCGTTTTTATCACGCCAGTCGATAGTGTCCTTACTCCACAGTATGGTTTTATAGCCCATCGACTCGGCGACTTTCAAAGTGGTTTTAGAAAACGCTCCCGACGGCGGCGCGAAGTACTTTATTTCAACGCCCGTTTCTTTCTTTATAAGGGCGTGCAGAAGTTCCATTTCCGCTCTGTTCTGCTCTTCGGTCAGTTTGGAATGGTCTTTATGAAAATACCCGTGGCTGCCTATTTCATGACCTTTTTCAAGTATCTTTTTTACCGTATCGATATTGTCGTCGGCCCAACAGCCGCCGATGAAAAAAGTCGATTTGGCGTTTTTTTCGTCTAAAACGTCGAGTATTCCCTCTACGATTTCCGTTCCCTCGTACACGTTGAAGGAAAGAGCGACTCCGTTTTTACTCCTGTCGCCGTTGTAGATAGGAGCGTAACCCTTGCCGCCGTTTAAAACGACCGTTTCGCCGGGAATAGAACAAACCGCGACAATTCCGCAGATTATAAATACCAGAATTATCGCGGTTATAACGCTGAGTTTCCTGTCGTTTAGTTTTAACAAAATAATTCACCCCTATACATTTATATTAGTCCGGGGGTGAATTATTACGATTTATCCGATAGTTTGTACGTCGAACGAATCTTTTACGAGCATTTTCGCGGAATTTATATCCTTAACCGCTCCGTCGTAAAGAAGTTGAGCGATAATATTTCCGATAGCGGTAGCCTCTACGGGTCCCGTCATAACTTTCCTGCCCGAACGCTTTGCAGTGAGTTCGTTTAAGTATCCGTTCATCGAACCGCCGCCGACAATATGAATAGTGTCAAATTTCATACCCGTTATCGCCTCGATGTTGTCTATCGCTTTCGCATAGCATACGGCTAAACTGTCGTATACGCAAAGTGCGATTTCACCGGGGGTTTCGGGGGCTTTCTGATTTGTTTTGACGCAGTATTCTCTTATGGCGTCGATCATACTCGCGGGGGCTAAGAACACAGGATCATTCACGTCTACTATGCTGCGGAAATCTTTCGCCTCCTTAGCCATTAAGACGTAGTCTCCCCAACTATACTTTTTGCCGTGTTCTTTGCGGACGTTCTGTATCATCCAAAGACCCATTATGTTTTTAAGGAAACGAGTGGTTCTTCCGTAGCCGCCCTCGTTCGTAAAGTTGGCTGCCAAGGCCTCTTTCGTTGCTATCGCTTTCGGACTTTCTATCCCGAGAAGAGACCACGTTCCGCTCGAAATATAAAGAGGCATTCCGAGTTCGGGTACCGCCATTACCGCCGACGCGGTATCGTGAGTTGCCGTGAGTACGACTTTCGTTTCATAGCCGATAACCTTTGCGATCTCGGGTTTAACCTTACCCACGAGCGTAGCGGGATCGGAAAGGGGCTTGAAGAGTTTTTCGGGAAGCCCGAGTTCCTTTACGGTCTCCATATCCCATTCTCTCGTTTTCGCGCTTAAAAGTCCCGTGGTGGAAGCGTTCGTAAATTCGTTTTTCTTTACGCCCGTCAGAAGGAACGCAAAGAAGTCGGGCATCATCAGAAACCTTTCGGCGTTATCGAGTTTGCCCGAAAGTTTATCGGTATACAACTGATAAATAGTGTTGTATATCTGGAACTGCGAACCCGTTCTCTCGTAAAGTTTTTCAAACGGAATTACCGAATGAAGTTTTTTGATGGGTTCTTCCGTTCTGCCGTCTCTGTAAGCGAACACGTCGCCTATAACTTCGTCGTTCTTATCGAGAAGCGCGTAATCTACTCCCCACGTGTCTATTCCGACGCTTTCGGGAATTTTGCCGACCGTCTTGCAAATCTTTAAGCCCTCTACGATATTGTCGAACAGTTTGCGGTAATTCCATATAAGATGTCCGTCTTTTTCTTCCATACCGTTTTCAAAACGGTAAACTTCTTCGAGTATAATTTTTCCGTCCTCGATATGCGAAAGAATGTGTCTTCCGCTCGACGCGCCTATATCTATCGCAAGATAATATTTCATCATATAACACAGCGGTTTTCCCCGCTCCTCCTGATTATATGATATAATAAATTCTCCTTTTTTGCAAGGGTTTTCGGCGAAATTCTTTTTTAAACTTCTATTTTTTCGTTTTTGACGGTCTCTTTTATCTTATCTATCGCCTTTTTCTCTATCCTCGAAACGTAAGAACGGGAAATTCTGAGAAGTTTCGACACCTCTTTCTGAGTGAGAGGTCGTCTGCCGTTTATCCCGTATCTCAGGCATATTATCTTATATTCCCTATGAGTGAGACTGCGTTCCATAACCTCTACGAACTTGTCTTTTATAAGTTTGTTTTCGACTTTGCTCAGTACGCTGTCCTCTTTTTCGGCGAGAAGGTCTATAATCGTGAGTTCGTTGCCGTCTTTATCCACTCCTACGCTGTCGTACAAAGAAACGTTGTTTTTGTACTTCTTGTTCGACCTTAGAAGCATAAGTATTTCGTTTTCTATGCACCTTGCGGTATATGTCGCGAGTTGCGTTCCCTTCGACGGGTCGTAACTGCTTATCGCCTTGATAAGACCTATCGAACCCACCGAGATAAGGTCGTCGGCGTCTTCCGCTCCCTGATACTTTTTGGCAATATGAGCGACAAGCCTTAAATTGTGCTTTATAAGAATATCTCTCGCCCTTTTATCCCCGTTTTCTCTGAAAAGGGTCAGATACTTCGCCTCTTCCTCGGGCGACAATGGTTTCGGAAAACTGTCGCCGCCCACTCCCGAGCAGAAAAAAACGATTTTAGCGACGATATAATTTAAAAAATCAAAAAAAATAGACCCACCTCCGTATCCGCAGGCGATTGCGTTCTGACGAAATCACCTGCAACTAAGATAAGTCTATGTCGTTTTTTGTCGTATTATGTTTTTACTTTCTTAATATATCCCCGACTTTTGTTCTTACCGTCGAGTAAATTTTTAGTTTCTGCTGAACAATCTTAGCGTCCTCAACTAAATTTCCGTCCGCGTCCCGCATTTCGCCTATTTCGATGATTTCGTTGAAATTCTCGTTCGGCGTGAGAAGTTCGAGCCTGTCGCCCTTTTTGAAACGGTTACGCATTTCGGCTACAAAATACCCCTTCCCGTCCGACCCCTCGGTTACGACCGCGATAAACTGTTTTTCGCCGATCGACTGAGTGTCTTCGTAGTTTACGGTCTCATCGTTGTCGCCGAACATATAAGCGGTGCTAAAAGCCCTGTGATTAGTCTTTTTCAACTCGTCGTAAAACATTGTATTTTTTGCGTATTTATCGCCGATTTTATAATATTCGTCAATCGCTCTTCTATACGCGTTTACGACGGTCGCGAGATAGTATTCGCTCTTCATTCTGCCCTCTATTTTGAGCGAACAAATACCCGATTCTATCATTTCGCCGATATGATTTATCATATTGAGGTCTTTGCTGTTTAAAACGTAAGTCCCTCTGCCGTCCTCTTCGACGGGGAAAAACTCGCCGCTTTTCGACTTCTCGCGAAGTTCGTAACTCCATCTGCAAGCCTGAACGCATTCGCCTCTGTTGGCGTCTCTGCCGTTGAAATAGTTAGATAAAAGACATCTGCCGCTGTACGAAATGCACATTGCGCCGTGAACGAACGCCTCCAACTGCGTTTCGGGACAAAATTCGTGAATTTCCTTAATTTCGGCAAGAGACAACTCCCTTGCGAGAACCACCCTTTCCACGCCTTGCTTAGCCCAAAATCTGACCGCGTATTTATTTAACGTGTTCGCCTGCGTCGAAAGATGAATTTTTAAATTCGGCGCGACTTCTTTGCAAAGCGAGATAAGTCCGGGGTCGGTTATAAGTACCGCGTCAACGTTTATATTTTCCAAAAAACGGAAATATTCAGCCGCTTTACAAAAGTCGTAATTTCTCGCAAAAATATTGACGGTAACGTAGATTTTGACGTTTTTTTCATGAGCATCTTTTACCGCTTTTTCTATCTCCTCGTCCGAGAAATTATCCGAGAACGCACGAAGCGAAAAATCTTTTCCGCCTATATATACGGCGTCCGCCCCGAAGTACAAGGCGGTTTTAAATTTTGAATAATTCCCGGCAGGGGCTAAAAGTTCAACTTTACTCATTTTACTTTTTAAGCGAAACGCTTACTCCGTCTCCGACTTCTATAACGTTCGTGATGAAATCTTCGTCCGTCGATATGAGCCGCAGAAACTCACGCATGTTGTTTTTTATCGTATTGTGCCTGTGAGGGGTTTTCACTTCCCCGCTGACGTAACCTCTGAAAAGCACGTTGTCGGCAAATATCACGCCGCCGCTTTTCAACTTGCCTTTCACTTTCGGCAGCAAGTCCTTGTACTTCGATTTGTTACAGTCCAAAAATATGAAATCGAACTCGCCGTCGATACCGTCCGCAATCTCCGTCGCTTCGCCGAAAAGACAATGCGTTCTGTCGGATAATCCGAACTTTTTAAAGTTTTCGGTCGCCAAGTCCTCCGCGGGGCGGTATCTTTCGACCGTGTATAACTCCGCGTCCTTTAACGCCTGCAAAAGCGCTATTCCCGAACAGCCGACGGAAGTCCCGAATTCGAGTATTCTCTTCGCCTTTATCATAACCGCGGATTGAACGAGAAAATTGAGACTTTCCGTTAAAATCGTAGGTATGCCCGCTTCCCTGTATTCGTTCCGAAGTTTCATAAGTTCGGGCGTAACGGTCAAAGAGGCGTTTTCTATGATAAGCGATTTAACGTATTCGTTCATTATACTTCTGTAACGACGGGAATTATCATAGGACTTTTCTTAGTCTTTTTAATAATGAAATTCCTCAGATTTTTTCTGATGGTGTTTCTTATTTCGCTCATATCCCCGACCGATTTCACGTCGAACGAGTTTATCGTCTTTATTATGATATTCTTCGCTTCGGCTATCTGGGCGTCGGACAAAATAGAGCCTTTGTTAATGATATCGGGCCCCTGAACGATTTCGCCCGTATCTTCGGATACGCAGCAAACCGCAACCATAAGTCCGTCCTCGGCAAGGTGCTTCCTGTCTCTTACCACGTTTTCGCTGTCGTCAATCGAAAGACCGTCAATATACCTCGTTCCCGACTGGAATTTTTCGCCTTTTTTGATACTTCTCGGCGTAACCTCCACTGTGTCTCCTATATCGGCGATCAGCATATTGCTGTCTTTCATTCCGATTTCTTTCGCTAAACGGCAATGCTTTTTAAGATGTCTGTATTCGCCGTGGACGGGAATAAAGAACCTCGGTTTCAAAAGCGTGTGAAGTATTTTTAACTCTTCCTGACAAGCGTGACCAGAAACGTGTATCTTCGTTATGGATTTATATACGACTTCCGCGCCCTTCCTGTATAAGTTGTTTATAACCTGATAGATACTTCTCTCGTTGCCGGGAATAGGCGAAGCGGAAATGATTATCGTATCGTTACTGCCGACCTGAACCTGATTATAGTCGCCGGCCGCCATTCTTGTGAGCGCGCTCATCGGCTCGCCCTGACTGCCCGTCGAAACGATAACGAGATCCTTATCTGCGTAATTTTTTATCTTCTCGATGTCTACGACGAGATTTTCGGGAATATCTATTTCCCCGACCTTGGTCGCCGCGTCTACGACGTTCAGCATACTCCTGCCCGAAAAGGCTATTTTCCGCTTATGTTTTTCGGCAAGATTGATAATCTGTTGAAGTCTGTGAACGTTCGTCGCAAAAGTCGCTACTATAAGCCGTCTTTTCGCGTTGTCGGCAAAAAGTCTGTCGAGTGTTTCGCCTACGACGTGTTCGCTCATCGTGTAGCCTTCCTGCTCGACGTTAGTCGATTCGCAAAGAAGAAGTGTTACGCCCTTCTTTCCGATTTCCGATATTCTCGGAATATCGATCATTTCGCCGTTTATGGGCGTTAAATCGACTTTGAAATCGCCAGAGTGGTAAACGATTCCGACGGGCGTGGTAATGGAAAGGGCGCAACTGCCCGGTATGGAATGGTTGACGTGTACGAATTCGACCGAGAAACAGCCGAGTTTAACGACGCCCGAGGGTTTTACGCAGTTGAGCGAATAACCGGCGACTCTCTGTTCGATGAGTTTATGCTCGAGAAGCATAAGCGTGAGTTTCGTCCCGTATACGGGAACGTTTATCTCCTTGAGAATGTACGGAAGTCCGCCTATATGGTCCTCGTGTCCGTGCGTTAAAACAATACCTCTTATTTTGTCCTTATTCTGTACGAGATAGGATATATCGGGTATGAGAAGGTCGATACCCGGCATATCGGCGTTCGGGAAGGTAAGTCCCGCGTCGATAATGATTATATCCTTACCGTATTCGAGGGCGGTCATATTTTTGCCTATTTCGCCTACGCCGCCCAAAAATCTTACTTTTAATGTCTTTTTATTATTCAAATTTTACTCCGTTTCCTGAAAACGCGGAAATAAACCGCTCAGTTTTCGAGTTCTTCGATACTCTTCAATATTTTCTCTCTTATCTCTGTGAATTTAACTATTTTAGCCTTTTCGCCATCTACAAGCGCCTTGGGGGCTTTCGCTATAAAGCCTTGATTTTTCAACTTGCCCTCCGCTCTCGAAATTTCGTTTTCGGCGCTAGAAAGTTCGCCCTTTAATCGGACGAGTTCTTTTTCGTAGTCCACAAGTTCGCCGAGAGGAACGTATACCTCGACCCCCTCGAAAATCTTCGACACAACTTTTTCGTTTATCGCTTCTTTACTGTCTATAAACTTGATTTCGCCTACGTTTGCGAGTTTTTTGATATAGTTCGCCCCGTTTTCGATAAGCCTCTTGTTCTCGGTTACGACGTATAAATCGACCTTAGCGGAAGGAGCGGCTCCCGTTTCCGCCTTGATATTACGAATGGACTTTATAACGTTCATTATTTTTTCGGTGTTGGCTCTTTCCTTTCTGTATGCGAATTTCGCATTGTATTTCGGGAATTCAGACACCATTATACTGCCCCTGGTCTTGGGAATATGCTGATAAATCTCTTCGGTAACGAACGGTATGAACGGATGAAGAAGTTTAAGCATATTTTTGAGAACATAGCAAAGAACGCTTACAACGTCGTCTTTCTTTTCGTTGTCGTCGCCGTACAAAGTCGGTTTGCAAAGTTCGATGTACCAGTCGCAGAAGTCCGACCAAACGAAGTCCTGCAAAGCGGCGCAAGCGAGACCGATTTCATACTTCTCCATATTTACGGTAACTTCTTTTACCACCGAGTTCAACTTGGAAATTATCCATTTGTCCGCAGCGACGAGTTTGACGTCGGCAATATCCGCTTTGACCTTTCTGCCCTCGCAATTCATAAGAACGAACCTCGAAGCGTTCCATATCTTATTTATGAAATTTCTGCAACCTTCGAGTTTTTCGGGCGAGAATCTTATGTCGTTACCCGCCGAAATGCCGTTCAAAAGACAGTATCTCAGCGTATCCGCTCCGTATTTGTCGATAATATCGAGCGGATCAACGCCGTTTCCGAGAGATTTACTCATCTTTCTGCCCTGAGAATCTCTCACTATGCCGTGAATAAGTACGTCCTTGAAAGGAATTCTTCCCGTGTGTTCGATGCCGCTGAATATCATTCTCGCAACCCAGAAGAAAATTATATCGTATCCCGTCACGAGCAGATCGGTAGGATAGAAATATTTAAACTCTTTCGTTTCTTTCGGGTATCCGAGCGTAGAGAACGGCCAGAGAGCCGAACTGAACCAAGTATCTAAAACGTCCTCGTCCTGACGAAGTTTTTTCGAGCCGCATTTCGGGCAAACGGTAGGTTCTTCTTTCGCCACGATGGTTTCGCCGCAGTCGTCGCAGTAGTAAACGGGTATTCTGTGACCCCACCAGAGCTGACGGGAGATACACCAGTCCTTGATGTTCTCCATCCAGTTGTAATAGATTTTCGTAAATCTCTGCGGCGTGAACTTGATACTCTTTTTTCTGACCGCAGAAATAGCGGGCTTCGCAAGCGGTTCCATTTTGACGAACCATTGTTTTGAAACGATAGGTTCGACCGTATCGTGGCAACGGTAACAATGCCCCACGTTGTGAACGTGCGGTTCGATTTTTTCGAGGTTTCCGAGTTTTTTAAGTTCTTCGACGACAGCCTTTCTGCAATCGTAACGAGACATTCCCTGATACTTGCCTGCGTTTTCGTTCATCACCGCGCCGTCGTCCATAACCCTTATTACGGGGAGATTGTGACGAGTTCCGACCTCGAAGTCGTTGGGGTCGTGAGCAGGAGTGATTTTAACCGCGCCCGTACCGAACTCCATATCGACGTAATCGTCCGCGATAAGCGGAATTTCTCTTCCGACTATGGGCAGAATAAGCGATTTTCCGACAAGTCCTTTATATCTCGGGTCTTTGGGGTTGACTGCGACCGCAGTATCTCCGAACATAGTCTCGGGACGGGTCGTAGCGACCACGAGATACTTATCGCTGTCCTTGAAATAATATCTGAGATGCCAGAAGAAAGACGGCTCTTCCGAGTATTCGACTTCCGCGTCCGAAAGCGCGGTCTTACAACACGGACACCAGTTAATTATTCTCTTTCCCTGATAAATCAAACCTTTTTCGTAAAGATTGACGAAAACTTCCTTGACTGCGGCGGAACACCTGTCGTCCATGGTGAAAGCGAGTTTAGACCAGTCGCAGGACGAGCCGAGCCTCTTTAACTGCTCTACGATTCTGCCGCCGTATTTCTCTTTCCACGCCCACGTTCTCTTCAGGAACTCTTCTCTGCCGACCTGTTCTTTCGTAAGCCCCTCGGCTTTGAGTTGGTCTACGACTTTAACTTCGGTCGCTATCGACGCATGATCGGTTCCGGGGAGCCACAACGCCTCGTAGCCCTGCATCCTTCTGAATCTGATGATACTGTCCTGTATGGACTCGTCGAGAGCGTGTCCGATATGTAACTGTCCCGTAATGTTCGGCGGCGGCATCATAATAGTAAACGGTATTTTATCCCTGCTCGGCGAAGCGGTGAAATAACCCTTATTTTCCCATTCCCCGTAAATTCTTCCTTCGAATTCCTGCGGATTATACGTCTTATTCATATCCATAATCTTTTCTCCGAAAATTTTGTGTCTTATCTATTATAATGTAAAACTTTGACTTTGTCAAATAAATCGGCGGCGGCATAGTATATTATATAAAACTAAATGAGGTGTTTTATGAAGAAATTTATTGCATTGTTTCTCGCTTTTTGCGTTCTCGCCTTTTCCTTGACATGCTGCAAAGAGTCGGAAGAAAACAAACTTACCAAAGTTCGGCTTAACGAAGTTACCCATTCGATATTTTACGCTCCCCTTTACGTTGCGATAGAAAACGATTTCTTTAAAGAAGAGGGCTTGGAAATCGAACTTACCAACGGCGGCGGCGCGGACAAATCTATGACCGCTCTTCTTTCCGGAAACGCGGATATAGGGCTTATGGGCGTCGAAGCGGCAATTTACGTCGTGAACGAAGGAAAAACCGACTATCCGAGAGTATTCTCTCAACTTACGAAACGAGACGGCTCGTTTTTGATTTCGAGAAAACCCGAACCCGATTTTAAATGGGAAAACCTCGAAAACAAAACGGTTATCGCAGGCAGAACGGGCGGCGTCCCCGCTATGACGTTCGAATACGTCGTAAACAAACACGGACTTAGAAACGGCGAAAACATAACCTTGAACAACGATATAGCGTTTAACCTTATGGGTCCCGCTTTTGAAAGCGGTACGGGAGATTACACCACCCTTTTCGAGCCGACCGCAAGCGAATATCAGAAAGCGGGCAAAGGCTACGTCGTTGCGAGCGTAGGCGAAGAAAGCGGTGAAATACCCTACACCGCCTTTATGACTTTGAAGAGTTATCTCGAGAAGAACAAAACTACGGTCGAAAAGTTTATGAGGGCCATTCAGAAAGCGATAAAATACGTTCAGACGACAGACGAGAACAAAGTCGCCGACTCGCTTTTAAAACAATTCCCGTCAACGGCAAAGGAATCCATCGCCGCGTCTTTAAAAAGTTACAAAAAAATCGACGCGTGGACTTGCGATACGACGATGACGAAACAGGCGTTCGACAACCTGCAAACGGTTATGGAAAACGCGGACGAACTCGATAAAAAAGCCGATTACGACAAGATAAATTACGACGAGATCTCAAAGAAAGTATACAAGGAAATTAACGGATAAAGCAAAAAGGAAACGCAAAAGATGAACGACATACTTACGCTGGATAAAATATCGCTCTCCTATCAGACCGAAAAGGACGAGATTCGCGCGCTCGAAAGCATTTCTTTCAGCGTAGACGAGGGCGAATTCGTCGCAATCATCGGTCCGTCGGGTTGCGGAAAAACGAGCATTCTGTCTATTATCGCAGGACTATTAAAGCCGTCGGGAGGAGAAATAACGATTAAGGGTAAGCCTTTGGAAAAAGGTAAAACCTCGATAGGCTATATGCTTCAGAAAGACGAATTATTCCCGTGGCGAACGATAATGGAAAACACTTATCTGCCGCTCGAAGTAAAGAGAGATAAAAGCGAAAAATCAAAAGAAAAAGTAAACGAACTACTAAAAAAATACGGACTTTGGGAGTTTCGTAAAAAGTACCCCCGTCAACTCTCGGGAGGAATGAGACAACGAGCCGCTCTCATACGGACGATGGCTTCTTCCCCCGACCTGCTTTTGTTAGACGAACCGTTTTCCGCACTCGACTATCAGACGAGACTCACGGTCTGCGACGATCTCTACGAAATAATCAGAAGAGAAAACAAAACGACCGTACTCGTGACGCACGATATTTCCGAAGCCCTTTCGACCGCAGACAGAATTATCGTCCTCAGCAAAAGACCGTCCAAAATTCTGAACATTCACCTGATTGACTTAAACAAAGAGGTCTCGCCCTTAAAACGGCGCGAGGACCCGAGGTTTTCAAAATGGTTCGAAAGATTATGGAGGGAATTGAATTATGAAAAATAAGTACGGTTTTTCACCCGAACGCCTTCGCTTTTTGCGTAAAAAAAGACAAAATTTCGCGTTCGTCGCGTTTATGAGAATATTCGTACTCGTCGCGATATTCGCTATATGGGAACTGCTCGCCTCGACAGGCGTAATAGACAGTTTTCTGTCAAGCAGTCCGTCGAGAATAGCGATAACGCTCAAAAATCTTTTTGAAAGCGGAGATTTGTGGCTTCACATCGGAACGACAGTTTACGAGACGGTAGCGGGTTTTCTGATTGCGACCGCCTTGGGAACGTTCATTGCGGTTTTATTATGGCTGTCTGAAAATTTCAGAAAAATATCCGAACCGTATATCATAGTTCTGAACAGTCTTCCGAAAATCGCGTTAGGACCGATTATTATCGTATGGTTCGGAAGCGGCGTTAAATCAATCGTGTTTATGACCGTTCTCATTACGATAATCGTTACGATAATCACAATGCAAAACGGTTTTCTCGCAACGGATAAAGGGAAAATTATGCTTCTCGAATCCATGGGGGCGAATAAACTTACAATACTTACGAAGTTAGTACTGCCTCAGAGTCTGCCTACGTTTATCTCCTGTCTTAAAATCAACGTGGGAATGGCTTGGATAGGTTCGATAATGGGCGAATATCTCACGTCCAAACAAGGGATAGGCTACTTAATCGTCTACGGCGGTCAGGTTTTTAAACTCGACCTCGTAATGGCAAGCACCGTCGTCCTGTGCGTTCTTGCGGGACTGATGTACGCCTTGGTCGCCCTGATAGAAAAATTTGTAAAACGATAATCGCAAAGTAAAGGACGCCTAACGCCCCGAAAACGGGGTAACACTTCTCTACGATTTGCGAAAACCCGAATCTCGATAAAGCGAAAAAGACGAGCGTTAAAAGAACCTTCTTTAAAACGCTCGCCTTTCCTTTCGCGAGTTTGAAAGACGAGTACGTTGCGGAAACGAGCGTGGTAAAAATCGCGAACAGCGTAATCACGAAAACTACGACGGACGAAAACTTACTGCGACCCACGCTTTCTAAAAAAGGCATCTCTCCGTTTCTGCCCGAAATACAAATCGAGATACACGTTATACTTAAAAACAACAAAAGCGAAACTAAAAACGCGGCTGCGAGTTTAAAGCCTCTCGCAAGTTTTTTCGTCGAGTCGCTTATTAGCTCTGACGAAAGCAGGCAATTCATTCCGACGTATAAGACGGGGTACAAAACGCTGCCGCTCTCGGTTATTTCGATTTTAAGCGAAGAAAAATTCCCGACCGAAAAACAGACGATAAAGAACAAAACGACGGGTATCGAAACGAGAGATACGACGCTTATTCCGTTTACGCCGACCAAGCTTATATAAAACGCAAAAATCACAGTAAATATCGTAAATATTTCAAAGTATTCCGAAAGACGGAAAACCGTTTTATAGAGATTATTAAGCCCTGCAACCATACAAGAGGCTATCACCACGTTGACCGACGAAATAACGGGTTCGGCGTATTTTTTTACCGCTAATCCCTTGGAATGAGACAATGCGAAAATGAAAAAAAAGAAGAACGTAAAAGCGAGGTAAACGGTCGAAACCGACCCGTCCGGAAAGAACACGGATATTTCCTTACCCGTAATAAACCCCGCTCCGATAACGCTTCCTATTATCGAGCAAGAAGCCCCGAGCAGTAAAAAAAAGTTCCTTTTCATAATTTCAATATATGAAAAGGAATATTTTTTAATTCTCTATAAAACCGTCTCGATACAAGTTTTCGGTATGTTTTTACGGGACGTCGAGGGCGCCGTCCCCTACGGCAACACTCGACAATTCCTGAATTTTATGTAATTATTTTTACTATTCTTAATCTATATGTGAATCTTTGAAACCGCCAAAACGTATTGGAATACGACTATTGAATCTTTTATACAATCGTAGGGGACGACGCCCTCGGCGTCCCGTTTTATTTTCACAAAAACTCTTTTTTAATTCTTTTTGAATTGACCGTCGTATTCGCCGCCCAACTCTTCAATCGCATTCTTTATTTCTTTGAAATCATAATACGTTATTCCGCTTTCCTCTATTCTATCCGTGAGATAGGGTATCGCCCTGTCGTCGCCGTAAACGGCAAGATAGTTCGCATATAACGCCGTATTATCGCGATTGTTTTTAAATTCGTCCAAGAGGATATTGAAAATTCTGTCATCGGGCAAAGTTTTAGACATTATCTCGACAAGATACTCCTTACCGCTATCGCAGTCCGAATACTCCGCTATAAGATATTCTTTTACCTTTTCCGCTTTGCCCGAAAGATACTCTGTAAGCGACTCGGCAAGGCTTTCTCCCGTTCCCTTATCGGTCAGAATTTTAACGAAACCGCCGAGCGTTTCGCTTTCCAAATCTCCCGAGAGCATATTCACGGCGTAAGTCGCGACCTCTTCGTTGCCGTCCGCAGAAATCAGTTTGACAAGTTTTTCGGATATTCCGCTTCTTTTCTCTATTTCTTTGCAAAGGAAATCCGACACTTCTCCGTTCTTTATAACGGCGTTTTCAAGTTCCGAAACCAACTCGTCGTCCGAAAAGTTACGATAAAAATCTTCGGGCGTTTTGCCGCCGAGTTCGATTTGCGGCGTTTTTCCGAACGCTTCGTATATCTCGGGTATTTTATCCTCTATTTGCTGCTCGGTCATTTTACCGAGGTTTTCGGCAATATATTTCTTAAAATAGTTTTCAAATAAGCCGTCTATATTAATCATCGTTTTTCTTTCCTTTTTTTTCGATTTTCTCGCCTTTAGAGTAAGCCATCAACTCTCTGACGTCGTTTCTTTTCGCGTCGAAAAATTTATACGCAGAATTTTTGTCTTTAATAATATCGATTCCCGAATAAAAGTAGATAGCGCAAGCCATTGCAGGTATATCGTTAAACCCGCCGAAACCGCCGTGAGAAAGCATTGCAACCTCGAATTCTTTGGCTCCGACCTCTAAAAGTTCCGTAGTTTCCCTATCCGCGTAAGCGGAAATTCTGCCAAACGCGTAAGCAAAACTTTTCTTTAAAATACTCTCGCCCTCGGCGAAATCGGGAGAAATAACTTCTATACTCTTAAAGTGATTTGAATATACTACGTCCGTTTCGCCTTTAACTCCGTATTCGCAAAACATCGAAACGATTCTGAGTTTCACGTCGTCCGAAACGGCGGGATTTATGAGAAACGATTTCAATTTTTCGATATTTTCCTCATCTCCGCTTCGTATCAACGAAAGAGCGAGTGCAACTTGCGAAGTCTGATTGCCGACAAAAAAACTCCAATCGACTACTTCCATAGCGTATTTGCGGTCGTAGTCGCTTATTTTCTTTTCGCCCGTGAAAACGTTTTTGATAAACTCTATGCGTTTGTCCTCTTCTTCGGACGGAACGTTATACGAAAGCGACAACTTATCGGGGACGTTTTTATTACCCGAAGCCGCCGACTCCGCAACGCGAAGATAATACAACGCAACGGGGTTAAGCGAATAAATATAAGATTTTTTCAAATTGCTTACCGCAGCCGGATAATCGCCCTTATTGTAAAGAAGCATTCCCCTGAGGTAAGAACAATTCGTATTCTCGGGGTTTTTACGCAAAATTTCTTCGGACAGTTTCAAAGCCTCGTCGAAATATTCGAAATCGCATAAAAGCGTAAGTTTTTTCATAAGAGCGTCTTCGTCGCTTATTTCTGCCGTCAGAAACTTTTTGAATAAAGCGTCGATTTTTCTGTCGTCTCTTATCGACAGATAATAACCGACCAGAAGTCCGAAAACGTCAACGTTCGACGGGTCTTTTCTGAAGAGAGATTCGAGTATCTTTATCGCCTCAATCATATCGTAGCCCATTTTGATTAAAGCGTAGGCCTTTTCATAGCGAGCCTTATCGTAATATTTGCTTTTCTTCGATACGTCGTTTGCGTAAAGCATCGCTTCGACGTGGTCGCCGTCTTTATTCGCCTGTACCGCCGCAGAATAATTCTCTTCGTCCTCGTCCTCTTCTTCGACAACGCTTATAGCCTTATCTTTTTCGGCGCCCAAAAACTCCGACAAATAATCGTCTAAAATATCGTCGTACACGCAGTCGCCGACGTCGCCGCATTCCATTTGCTTGTTAAAATAATAGCCCGCCATCTCGTCGTTGCCTAAAAAAAAGAAATTCGCGCCGAGACCGTTATAACCGTCTATAAGGTCGGCCTTTCTCGCCGCCTGAAGGAATTTAAACCAAAAGGTTACTGCGTTTTCATACAAACCGAGTTCGGTATAAATATCGGCGATATGGCAAAGGATTTCGTCGTTGTAAGGGTTTTTCTCAAATTCGTAAAGCAGCGACGAAAGGGCGGCGACGTAATCGCCGTCGTCGCAGTTTGCGTTCGCTTTCTCGTATTTCTTTTTTATATCGGTTTTAAACTCGATTATGTTATCCGTCATTTTGTTTACCTAAAAATTCGTCCACGTCCTTTTTGTAATAGACGTATTTTTTATCGCAGAACTGACAACAGACTTCTATTTTTCCGTCTTTTTCTATCGCGTCGTACAGTTCTTTTTCTCCGAGCGTAATAAGCACTTTCCGAACGTATTCGTCGCTGCAATTACATTTGTACCTTACGTCAAAAGCGTTAAAATCGTAACCTTTGAAATACTTTTCAATTATACCTTCCACGCCCGTTTCGCTGATTTGTTTGCTGACGTCCGAAAACTTATTTACCAAATTTTCCGCTTTAACGAGATTTTCTTCCGTACAATCGGGAAGGGGTTGTATTATCACTCCGCCCGCTCCTATGCACCTTTCGTTTTTTATAAGCACTCCGACGGCTATTGCGGTGGGCTGCTGCTCGCTGTAAGCGTAATACGCCGCAAAGTCCTCGCCGATTTCGCCGCTTACAAGTTCGCTTCTGCCGACGTAGGGTTCTTTAAGTCCGAGATTTTTAACGACGGTTATATATCCTGAATTTCCGACAACTCCGCCGACGTCGAGTTTTCCGTTCGCTTTCAACGGCAAATCAACCGTCGGGTTATCAATCGCTCCTCTTACGTTCAACTTAGAATCGGCAGCCGCTATAATTTTACCGCCCGCCCCGTTTCCGTTTATCGTCACGGAAAGCCTTTCATCCTCGCCTTTAAGTTGCGAAGCCATAAAAGCCGTCACGGTCAGAGTTCTGCCGAGAGCGGCGGCGCATACGGGCGTTAATTTATGTAGACGTATCGCTTCGTTCACGACGTCCGTCGTATCCAAAACGGACAGAGAAATCTGTCCGTCAAATATTAAAGTCTTATAAATTTTTCCCATAGATCTAATTTTTTATCGCTAGCCGATAAAAATCTCAACTGAACCCGATTTTCAGGCGTATCTTACGCTTAATTCATTGTTCTTTCCGTGGCTTGTATTTGTATACTAACCCACGGAAACGCCGCGACTTAAACGTAATCTACGCCTGAAAATTTGCGGTATCGTCGAGTTAATATATAGGGCAACCTCTAAGCCGTATTTTTAAATGATTTGTGGTAAAGGCGAACGCAGACGTACTTAACGTACTTCGAGCGAGAATTTGCCGCAAAGCGTTAAAAAGACGGCTTAGAGGCGGGTTCAGTTGGGGTTTTTATCGGCTACGAAAACGCACCTTTCCGATTTATCGGTCAACTTTTCGCCTAACGCTCCGCTTAATCGTTTAAGCGTAAAGCCAGTTTCTTCGAGAGTTTTTTCGATAAAATCGACGCTGTGAGCGTACTGCAAATGCGTTTCGTCCCGTCTTATATACTTGTCGCCCTCTTTGATAAAGAAAGTAAGGCTCATTTTCACTTTATCGCCGTCGAGTTCATTGAACCACAGATAAGTCATGTCGTTGTAATCTTCGGCGAAAACGTTATTTCCGAGAACGTTTTTGATTTTGTACTCTGACGAAATATCGAATATAAACGCCCCGCCTTTTTTCAGCGACTTACTTATCGCGGAGAAGGACTTTTTCAGCGAATCGCCGTCGAGATAGTTAAAACCGTCGTTTATAACCGTCGCGAAATCGAGTTTTTCAAACGACTTGAAATTGACGAGGTTTAAAAGCCGATATTCTATAACAAGTCCTTCTTTTAACGACCTCTTCTCTGCCTGAACGAGCATTTCCCTCGAAAGGTCGGCGCCGAAAACGTTAAAACCGCTTCTTTTTAAGGCTCGCGTAAAATATCCGCTTCCGCAAGCGAGGTCTGCGCCGCTTTTTCCCGTCGAAAATTCCTTAACGGTCGATACGACGTATTCCGCCCATTTCGCGTAGCCGTCTTTTTCGGCGAGGTCTTCGTAATACTCGGCGAGAAACTCGTAAGCGTTCGTTTTATTTTTCATCTTCGCCTTTATCCTGCGACGGTTTCTTTTCCTCCGCAGGCTCTTCGTCTTTCATAAGGTCGTCGATGGTTTCGGGTTTCTTATCGTCGTTCTCGTGTTCTTCCGCGTATTTATCGCTGTCTCTTCGCATCGCCTCTTTTGTCTCTTCGAGTTTCTGAAGATCCTTTCTGCTGAAACTTTCGGGAAGTTCGTAGAGTTCGACGTCGTAATCGGTAATAGGCTTGATGCTGGAATTGAGTTTCGTCTTTTCAAAGATAATCTGTTCGCCGTCCTCTTCGGTCGCGTTAGGCTTATATATACCTCTGTTTTTCTTCGCTCCGGGAACTTTATCGTTTATAAATCTGTCGAATACCCAGTTTGAATAGTCCGTCCATATAAGCATAAATATCGAAAAGCCCCAGACGAAAACAAGGACGATGGCAAGCGCCATAAGCATTGATACTTTAAGCGAAAACAATAAGAACGGCAACGCGGCTAAAAATGCAAAGAACACGTTGGTCGGAATAAGACCTATGGTCAGAATGAATGAGTTTCTTATGAGTTTTCCGAACGATAACTTATAAGTCACGCCGAGCGTAATCATATAAAGAACCATTATCGAGACGATTCCCATAATGATATAGGTCAGAACCTGAGCGGATATCAGAAGCCATTTTATTCCCGTACAGGTATCTATGAGAAGTTGAGCCATATTGACGGAAATAACGGATAACCCCATTATTACCCCGTAGAACAAAAGCGAGAACAAAACCACGAAATAGTTTTGCTTAACGCCTTTGAAAAAGTCGCTTCCGACTATTACGCCCTCAGCCCACACCATATTTCTCATCACGTAAAATCCGCCCGAAAGTCCGACTGCTCCTACGAGAATCCCTACAATCAGGAATTTGAAAAATTCGACGCTTGCCGAAAGTGCGAGATTTGCGGATAAACCGAAAGTGGACGGATACGAGGGGTAACCTATCGCCATATTCTGCGTGAAAGGCAGAATGTCCACGTTCGCCAGTTTGTACATATAAGTGAGTACGCAAATCGCGATAAAAGGAAGCAGAAAGACGAGCGTAAGCAGATTTATTTTAAAGTGCTTGCCGGTATTCGTCTTGAACACGTCCCAGCCGAGTTGCCATCTGTTTGTAGGAAGAGTTGAAGCGGCGTAAGTCTCGGAACGCTCCGGTCCTTCTATCATTCTTGCGATAAAACCTTTTTTTGCCATAAACGACCTCTTTTAATGCCTTGATACATTATCGGTAAAATATACTAATATAATATACTATCCCGAAAATAATTACAAACGTTTTCGGGGCGATTACAAAAAAAACGATACTTTTCACAAAAAGGAGTTCTATGAAAGAAGTAGTTTTCACGGGGATAGCGACCGCTTTGTACACGCCGATAACAAACGGCGAAATCGACTACGAAGAATTCGAGCGGCTGATCGAATTTCAAATTCGCTCCGATATCGCCGCCCTTGTATTTCTCGGAACGACGGGGGAAGCGGCGACGATTTCGGACGAAGAAAGAAAAAGTATAATCGGGTTTGCGGTTAAAAGGGTAAAAGGAAGAGTTCCCGTGATTATAGGTTGCGGCTCGAACTCGACGAAAAGGGCTGCCGAACTGACGTTGCAGGCAAAGTCTCTCGGGGCAGACTGTTCTCTTAGCGTTACCCCTTATTATAACAAGTGCAGTCAGGACGGACTTATCGCCCACTACTTTGAAATCGAAAAACAATCCGCCTTCCCTCAAATCGTCTACAACGTTCCCTCCCGAACCGGCGTGGACGTATCGCCCGAAACTTACGGGAGATTGTCCGAACTTTATTCGGTCGTCGGAATTAAAGAGGCTAACAAAAGCTCCGAAAAATTAGTCGGAACGTTTTCGGCTTTAAACGACAATATTCCCGTTTACTCGGGAGCGGACGAGGCAAATCGAACGTTTTATTCGCTCGGAGCAAAGGGAGCAATCTCGGTTTTGTCAAACGTAATACCTTCCATAATTTCCGATGAATACTATAATTTTAAATTCTTTTCCGAAAAGAACGCCAAAAAGGATAACACCGTTATTTCGAAAATTTCAAAACTCGTTTTTTCGGAAGTAAATCCCATTCCCCTTAAAGGACTTATAAAAAAAATACGAAAAAGAGGGTATGAACTCAGGCTTCCGCTTACCGAGCAGAACGAGAAAATGCAGGAATACGTATACTCCGAGTTTAATAGAATTTTAAAAGAATATAATTTAAAAGCGGAGGTTTAAGAAAATGTTAAACGCAATCATAAACGGCATAAGCGGAAAAATGGGGACAAGCGTTTACGAACGGGCGAAAGAGAACGGCGTAAACGTAGCGTGCGGAGTAGACAAGTTAAAGCGGGGATTTTTCGACTGCCCCGTATACTCTTCGCTATACGAAATAAAAGAGTACGCCGACGGCGTGATAGACTTTTCTTCGCCGTCCGCATTGGACGGACTTTTGCAATTCTGCGTTTCGAACTCTATGCCGTTGGTTCTTGCGACCACGGGATTTTCGGAAGAGGACGACCGAAAAATATCGGAAGCAGCGAAACTTATTCCGATTTTCAAATGCTCCAACACGTCTAAAAGCGTATATTTGTTTTTGAAGATATTAGGCGAAGTTGCCGAGAAACTTTCCGACTACGACGCCGAAATAATCGAAAGACATCACAATCTAAAAAAGGACGCGCCGTCGGGAACAGCCCTGTCGGCATATAACGCCATAGAAAGTGCAAGGAAAAGAAAAGGCGTTATATCCGAGGCTGTGTTCGGCAGAAAAGGACTTTCAAAGAGAAAAAATGGGGACGTCGGCATCCATTCGGTAAGAGGCGGCTCTCTCGTCGGCGAACACGAAGCGACCTTTTATTCGCAATACGACTCCATTTCTATAACCCACACCGCCTACTCGAAAGTACTTTTTGCCGACGGGGCAATCGACGCGTTCAGATTTATAATAGCGAAAGAAAAAGGTTTATATTCTATGGATGATTTAATGCGAACAAATGTTTGACATTAAGATTTTTATATGCTATACTTAAAGAAAAACAAACAAATGTTCGTATTATGATAGACCTTGAAAGATTAACTGTTTTAACCGAAAGCGCGAAGTACGACGTGTCGTGTTCCTCATCGGGTTCGTCGAGAAAGAATCGCAAAGGAGGACTTGGCAACGCCGAATTCGGCGGAATATGCCACTCGTTCACCGAGGACGGAAGATGTATATCCCTTCTCAAAATTCTGCTCTCGAATAAGTGTTCCTACGACTGTCAGTACTGCGTGAACAGACGAAGCAACGACGTGAAAAGAGCCGAGGCTACGCCCGACGAAATCTGCGAACTCGTAATGAATTTTTACGAGCGGAATATGATCGAGGGACTTTTCCTCTCCTCGGCGGTACAGCAAAGCCCCGACTTTACCATGGAAAGGCTTCTGGACACAATAAAAAAATTGCGCATAAAATACCGTTTCAACGGATATATTCACGTCAAGGGCATTCCGTCGGCAGATGAAAATCTCATAAGACAGGCGGGAGAATACGCCGACAGAATGAGTTTCAATATCGAATTGCCGTCCGAAAAAAGCCTTAAACTGCTCGCGCCGCAAAAATCGAAAAGCGGAATACTTTTGCCGATGAAAAACACCGCCCTCGAATATATGGAAGCGAAAAGGTTGAAGTCGAACAACTTTTTACCCGCGGGACAAACCACGCAGATGATAGTCGGCGCGTCTCCGGAAACGGACGGACAAATAGTAAGGCTCGCTCAGGGGCTGTATAAGAAATTCGCTTTAAAAAGAGTTTACTACTCCTCTTACGTTCCGACGAATTATACGAACTCAAACCTGCCCGTTTCGCCGATAGGACTACTTCGGGAACACAGGCTTTATCAGGCGGACTGGCTTCTGCGTTTTTACGGTTTTACCGCCGACGAGATATTAGACGAAAACGAAAACCTCGCCGATGGATATGATCCGAAATGCGGCTGGGCGTTAAAACACCCCGAATTTTTTCCCGTAGAAGTAAACGCCGCGCCGCCCGAAATTCTTGTACGCGTTCCCGGCATAGGATTTAAGAGCGCGTACAAAATCGTAAAGGCGAGAAAATACGCGACGCTCACTTTTGCCGACCTTGCGAAAATGAGAGTCGTTTTAAAACGAGCCGAACATTTCATTACCTGCGGCGGTAAATTTTTAGGGAACGAAAACCCGACGGTAATTAAATCGTCGCTTCTTTTGGAAGCGGCGTTACGAGAACCCGAACAACTTTCGCTTTTCTCCACAAACGAAATATCGTCGAGTATATTGACGGGCGAACTATGATTACTTATTTGTTCGACGGAACCGAAAACGGTTTATTTACCTGCGTTTTTGAAAGTTTTTACGAAAAACAAAATCCCGACGTCGTCACCGATAAAAGCGTTCAGACGGGGTTTTTAGACGAAACTAAAACAATCGCAACGGATAGATCGAAAGCGACAAGAGTTTTAAACTGCGTAAAAAAATGCAAGACAAAATATCTCTACTCCGATTTTATAGAAGCGTTGAAAAGCGGCGAAGAAAACAAGTTTACAAAGATTTTCAAATATCTGAGATTTGCGATAGCAAACAAGAACTCAGATATTTCCGAAGCCTTTTCGGTTAGCGAGGTACTCGCATTTCGGGATATGATAATGAGAATAAACTACGAAGTTCACCGTTTTAAAGGGTTTATACGGTTTGCGGAAACCACGGAAGGCTTTTATTACGCCCACTTTGAACCCGACAACGATATAACCGAGTATCTCGTTCCGCACTTCCTACGCAGAATGAAAAGACCATTTATTCTCCATGACACGAAAAGAAACGTAATCGCGTTATGCGTTGACGGCAAATATAAAATGATATACGGCGGCGACAACACCTACACGGTATACCTTTCCGAAGAGGAAACGAATTTTCGCAACTTATGGAAATCGTATTATAAAACCGTAAATATCGCCGAGAGAAAAAACACGAGACAAATGAAAAACTACATGCCCGTGAGATATTGGAAAAACTTACCCGAAAAGCAAGATAATATCGAAGATTTTTAAAGTTTTTACGATTATCGGAACATTGAAATTTGCAATATAAAAACCTGCTTTTCCTTTTGCGGAAAGCAGGTTTTTAAAACTGATTTATTTATAAGTTAAGCGTAATAACCATGCGGCTTTCGTATTTGCCGCTCGGCTCTAATACGCCGATATTTTCCTTTTTCGTTATATCCTCTACGCCGCCGTCTACGGACGGAAGATTTTCCCACGGCTCTATGCAAACATAAGGAGCGTCGGTATGAGGAGCGTGCCATAAGCCTAAGAAAGGCATCTTCGGATATTCGACCGAAATATATTTATCGCAGTCTTTTCTTTTCAGATACAACTTCTTCGGAACGTCGGTTAAAACAATCGCGTCGTTGTCAAACAAGTCGTGTTTTAAGTATAAAGACTTATCATTCAAAAGCGGAAACACAGTCTTCTTTCCCGAAATAAAACAGGACGGAGACAGTTCGAGTTTTAACGGCTTACAGGGCTTATCGAACTCCACGTAGTAGTCCTCGAATTTACCTCCGACGAACGGAACGTTGAAGCCGGGGTGCGAGCCGAGACCGAAATACATAGTCTTCGTTCCCACGTTCGACACCTTGTAGTTGACGGTCAGAACGTTACCCTCTACGGAATATTCGACGATAAAAACGAAATCGAACGGGTACGATTTTTTCGTTTCGTCGTCCACGCTTATCGCGAACGCCATATAATCGCTTCTCTTTTCAATCAAGACGAAGTTTTTGTTTCTCGCAAAACCGTGCCTTTCCATTTCGTAGACTTTTCCGTCGTAGATATATTTATTGTCAATTAAACGCCCGACGATCGGGAAAAGGTTATACGCTCTGCCTTTCCAATATTTAGCGTCGCCCTGCCACAAAGTTTCGACTTCGCCGTTTTTATAAAGTATCGACTTCAACTGAGCCCCTTTATCTTCGACGCTTACTTTTAAAACATCGTTTTCTATCGAGTATACCATATCACTCCGTAACAAACTGAGAAAAATATTTACTTGAAAGCAAAAAGTTGTTTACGTTATCGTTATCCAACAATATAAGTGCGTCGATAAGCGACGACATATCCGTCATCATCGAAGCCATAGACTCGTTGTCTCTGTATTTATCGCAAAGTTTCTGCATACAACCGTATACGGGAGTCGCGGTCTCGTCCAGACAACCCGCCCCGTCCAAGGCGTCGTATAAATCGAGTAAAGCGTTAAACCCCTTTAAAGTATCGCGGTTTAAAAACCACGTTCTGAAAAGAATGAAACCCGCGACGGCTGACGCAAATCCGAACATCGCAACGTACGAATAGTCGCTGAAGAGAAATCCGACGGCGACGCCCAAGCCGACTGCGAAAAAAGCGATAAAAAGTATAAGATAAATCTTCTGCTTTTTTTGTTTGTTGTCGAAGAACGGTATAAGTTTTTTGAGTTCGCTTTCGAGTTTACCCTTCTTGTATTTTGCCTCTTCGGTTTTAAATTCGCCGAGTTCCGCATCGGATAACTGTCTTTTACGATAATACGGTCTGTATGTGTTTTTTATATCCTTCTTTTCGTCGGAGTCCGCTAAGGCAATCGCCTTATTGATATATTCGAGATGCGAATCGTCTTTAAGGTCGGTATAGTTCTTTGTTTTTAAAGCGACCATCGCCATATAGACTTTGTAGTCGGAATCGGTAAGCGAAAACGCCTCGTCTATCTTTTTTTCGGCGTTCTCATAGTCGCCTGCGTTTATATAGCCGTAAGCCTCGTCCAAAAGGAGCATTTCCCTATGGAAGTCCTCGCCGTGAGCCTCTTTAAACTCCTCTTTGTTGTCGAAAATCGAAGAAAAGTATTTTTTCGCCCTTACGACGGAAACAGGCTTGCCGCAATTCGGACAAACGGTCTCGCCGTGTGTCTCGCCCGCGAAAAAGTCGCTTCCGCATAAAGGACATCTTGCATTGTTATTTTCTGACATTTCTTATTCCCATTCTATGGTAGCCGGCGGCTTGGAGGTAATATCGTAAACTATTCTGTTTATATCCTGCACTTCGTTCACGATTCTTGTAGATATTTTTTCGAGAACGTCATACGGGATTCTCGCCCAGTCGGCGGTCATTCCGTCAACGCTCGTTACAGCCCTCAACGCCAAGGTATACGAATACGTCCTGCTGTCGCCCATTACGCCGACAGAACGGCTGTTCGTAAGCACGGCGAAATACTGCCATATCTCTCTGTTTAAGCCCGCTTTCGCTATTTCTTCCCTGTAAATATAGTCCGCGTCCTGTAAGACCTTTATCTTCTCGGAGGTAATATCCCCGATAATTCTTATCGCAAGTCCGGGACCGGGGAACGGCTGTCTCATAACTATTTCTTCGGGAAGTCCGAGTTCGAAACCGACCTTTCTTACCTCGTCTTTAAAGAGGTCTCTTAAAGGCTCGATAATCTCCTTGAAATCGACGACGCTCGGCAGTCCTCCTACGTTGTGATGCGACTTAATAACTGCACTCTTGCCTTTTCCGCTCTCGATTACGTCGGGATATATGGTTCCCTGAACGAGATAATCGACCGAGCCTATCTTTTTAGCTTCGTCTTCGAACACCTTTATAAATTCCGCGCCGATAATCTTTCTCTTCGTCTCGGGGTCGGAAACTCCCGAAAGTTTAGTTAAAAACCTCTCCCTCGCGTCTACTTTAATAAGGTTCATTCCGCGTTCGATTTTAAACGCCCTGTATACCTCTTCCGCCTCGTTCTTTCTGAGCAGACCGTGGTCTACGAAAATACAGGTAAGGTTGTCGCCTACCGCCCTATGCATAAGAGTTGCCGCAACCGCGCTGTCAACGCCGCCGCTCATCGCGCAAAGCACTTTCTTATCGCCGACTTTCTTCTTTATTTTCGCAACCTGTTCGGCTACGAAATTCGCCATAGTCCAGTCGCCCGATACTTTACAGACCTTATAAAGGAAATTCCTTAAAATAGTCGTTCCCTGCTTAGTATGCATAACTTCGGGGTGGAATTGAACGCCGTAGAAGCCTTTTTCTACGTTTTCCATAGCCGCCACCGGACAAGTAGCCGTTTTACCCGCAACCTTAAAGCCCTTCGGGGGTTTTGAGATATAATCGGTATGACTCATCCAACAAACGTTGTTTTTGTCAACCCCGTCGAAGAGTACGCTGTCCGAATAAACAATATCGCTCTTTCCGTATTCCCTCGTATCCGCCCTCTGAACCTCTCCGCCGAGCGTGTAAGCCATAAGTTGCGCGCCGTAGCATATTCCGAGTACGGGTATGCCGAGACGGAAAATCTCTTCGTCGATATGCGGAGAATTTTCGTCGTATACGCTGTTGGGTCCGCCCGTGAAAATTATTCCCGAGGGAGCGTACTCCTTAATTCTCTCCATGGAAATATCGCATGGCAAAAGGTCGCAGTAAACGTTCTGCTCTCTTACTCGTCTTGCGATAAGTTGGTTGTATTGTCCGCCAAAGTCAAGTACTAAAATTCTTTCGTGCTGCATTTTTCTTCCTCTATATTCGTTATAATATTAGAAACCGTATTTTTCTTTATACGCTTTTACTTTCTTCTGCATATCGCTTTTTCCTTCTACTATTGCGTTGGAATTTTTCTTGTCGTATTTGTAAATTTCCTCGGCGAGGTCTTTATCTTCTTTATTATCGCAAAGCCTGAAAAGATAATAAAGCGAATTTCCTTCGGTATACGCGCCCGAACTTAAAAACGCCACTCTCACACAGTCCTCTTTTTTGCCGAGTTTATAATACGCCTCGACGGTCGCTTTCGAATAATTATCGAACCGCTCCTCATCGCTCGTCATTAAAATCATATTGCCCTTGTAATTTACCGTAAGTTTATCCCCGTATTTCGCAATCATCTCGTCGTTGTCTGCGGCTATCGACATACTTACGAGTTCTATAAGGTCGGAAACCGATTCTGTCTTTTTATACTGGCTTTCGTACAATTTCGCCGCCGTATCATAATTTCCGCATTTCGTAAATACTTTGCCTATCGTCTTAGGAGATACAGCGAGAGTTATCCCTACGGCGAGAGACGCGGCGAATATAATAGACACAAGCGTAATTATTACCGTTTTTATAATCGTCTTTTTCATAATTTTATCCTCTTTCGTATTCTACCACAAATTTCGCTAAAAATCAACTTTATATCATTATAAACAGCCTCGCTTCATAAAATAATCACGGGACGGTAAATTTATGAAAAAAATCGCTCTTTGCGTAGTTTTGCTTCTTACCTTTCAACTTTCGGGCTGTAAAAAGAACGCGGAATACGAAGATAAAATAAGTCAACTAAGATACGACGTCTTATACGGCGAGACGGACGATTTCGACGTCACCGCTTACGTCGAAAAACGGGAAGACCCCGTTTGTCAGGACGGACTTGCGGGCGAAACAACAAACTTTCTGACTTTTAAAATAGAATTCGACCGAGATACCGTTTTGAAATCAAGCCCCGTTATCGAGTTCGAGACGGAAGGAATAAAGTACCGCAAAGAAACGGAATACAAACCGCTTTCCGACTTCGTATACTGCTTCTTTTCGCCGAAGAAATTACCCGACAAAAAACTGAACGTGAAAATTACGACGGACGAAAAGTCGGAGACGGTTACTCTTCTATCCGTAAAGACGAAAAGCACCTTGACCTATAACGAGGCACTAAATTCGCTTATAAAATCGAAAACGCCGTCGGCGACCGAAATTTTCGACGGAAAAACGCCTTACGAAATAAAGATAAGGCTCATTTACAGCGACGGATACGAGTGCTATTTTATAGGTCTCGAAACAAAGGAAAAGTCGGTTGGTTTTCTCCTCGACGGCTCGACGGGCGAAATTATTGCCATAAAATGATTTGTCGAAAAATGTATTATTATATCCTTTCGGGGCATACTAATATCAGAAGGAGGAAAAGGCTTCGGGGAAACCCGATTATTGAATATTCCGTCGGATAAGCGTAGCCCATTCGCATGTTTTGTCGGAAAATTTAATAAAAAGCCGACAATGCAATGAGAAATACTACTACGAAAAATTGCGGAACAAAGGGTCGTAAATCTAATACGACTAAGGGTTGTTCGGGTACTAAGAACTGCAAATAATGAAAAAACGCAGAAAAAGTACTAAGTTACCCGATATGCAGTCGCCGTTTGACGTTTTGGGAAGTTATACGGGAGTTTCCGCGTCGAAAGACGAGGAAAGACCCATACAGGACGCAGACGACTTATAAACCTGAAAAGGTTGCCGAAAGTTTCGGCAACCTTTTTACATATTCTTTTTACAGCCGTTACAACCTTTGCACCCCGCTGAGTTTTCGTTCTTTTTACTGCCGCAACCGCCGCAATTTCCGCAAGTACGGTAAGTCGCCGTTTCGGCGTTTTCCTCGGTCTCGTCGTCCTCGTCTTCCATTTCACGCATAAACTCGTCGTAGACCTCGCTCAAAAGGTCATCGTCTGTCACGGGAAGCAACGTTTCGTCTCTGCCCTCTCCCGACAACTTAAAAATCACTATTTCGTCGGGGTCGATACCCTCTTTGGGTTCGGCAGGTTGAAAAAATACAAACCATTCGTCTTTATACTCGATAGTTCCTATATGAAAAAATCTCACGACGTTGCCGTCGTCGCCCGTCAAAGCGACCGTTCCGTCGTCTTTTTCGGTATTGTCAAAATAATTTTCGCTCATTTATACTCCGTTTTTCATTCTTCTCAGGTAGTCTTCCAAAATATACGAGGCGGCTATTTTATCTATTACGTCTTTTCTCTTTTCTCGCCGCATATCCGCTTCGAGCAGAAGTTTTCTCGCTTCTTTCGTGGAAAAACGCTCGTCCTGACAAACGACTTTTATATCCGTCGCTTGCTTTAATTGTTCTATAAATTCTTTTGTTTTAATCGTTTGTTCCGATTCTCTGCCGTCGAAATCGAGGGGCAGACCGCAAACTATAGTTTCGGCGTATTTACTTTTAGCAAGTTCCGCAAGGTAGGCTATATCTTTTGAATATCCTTTTCTCCAATAGGTTTCCAATGGCATAGCCATCTCGTTGAAAGGGTCGGAAATCGCTACCCCTACTCTTTTATCTCCTATATCGAAGGCAATTATTCTTCCCAAGTTTTTTCTTCCTTTGTCTTTCTTTCTATTTTATTGTAACACATATTTTTGTTTTTTACAAGTATAAAAAAGGTCGTTTTGTGACGAGAAGTATATTATTCGACAAATTACGCATAATAGTATCAGCCGAAGAGATTCGGCTTCGGATAAACGGCGGGGAACGCTTTCAAATACTTAAATCTTGTAAACGACCGCCTAAAGGAGAAAAATATGGATAAAAATTTTGCGTGCGGACTCGTACTCGGTATGATAGGCGGAGCGCTTATTATTGCCAACTCTTACAAAGCGAGAAAGTTAGTCAAAGACGGTCAGGAACAAATAAAGAGCAAAATGACCGAAATGGCTAAAAACTGCAAACAACAAAAAGAAGAGGACTACGACGAAGCGAACGGCTAATCGAGTTAAGGTTAAAAACCGACGTTAAATCATTTTCCGAAAACGCGACCGACCCTTAATTTACGGGTCGGTCGCGTTTTTTATTGTTTTTCTCCGATAAATTCTCTTATAAGCGAGTACTTATGAACGATGGAATCGTCCGTTTTTTCAAAATGCGAAAGAATATCTTTCAGTCTGTTTATAATTACGTCGTCCGAGGACTCACCGATAAAGTCGTAGACGTCGTTTCTGAATATTTTCGGTTCGTAAGCGATAAAAGTATCGAGGGAAACGTCCGCTCTGTTTTTGAACGGAGCGACGTAAAGTTCTTCGCCTCTTTCAACGCTCGGAAAATACTTCACAGTCTCTTCCGCGCTTCTTCCTCTGTAACGAATATCTCTGCAAATCCTTCGGATAAGTCTCAGATACTTCGGATGAATTATATAACTGTCTATTTCGAGCCTCGTCCTTACGCTGACGTAAATCTTAAAGGTTTTTTCGTCGGGGTAATTGACAACGTCGGGGTTTAAAGCGTGTATGCCCTCGAAAATCACTATTTCGTTCGGTTTACGCTTGAACTTTTCGCCCGATTTCACGTTCTTCGTATTCAGGAAATCGAAAGTCGGCAATTCTATTTCTTTGCAAGCGGCGATTTTCGCGATATGCTCGGACAAAAGTTTCGAGTCCACTCTCTGAGGCGATTCGAGATCGACTTTCGTAAGTTGCGACTTCGATATGCTTTTGAAATAATTATCCAAAGAGATAACTCTTGACTTTCTTCCGTATTTTTCGAGCAACTTATGGAGCAATGCTGCCGTCGTTGTCTTGCCCGAACCCGAAGGTCCCGACAATAAAACGATAGGTCTCTCCGCCGCTCCCGAGTTTATCTCGTCCGCAATCTCGTTGAGTTCCAACAAAAACCGCTTATCTTCAGCAAGCAAGTCCTTTTTTGTTTTAAACTTTTCGTTTATAACCTTATAATCTACAATTTTCATAACAGTATATAATATGTCACAAATACTTTATTATTTCGTTGAGAGAATCCATAACGAATTCGGGCTTTTTCTCGGTAGTTTTCAACATATCGTAAGTACCCTCGCCCGATAAAACGAAAATGGTATGGAAACCGCAGTTTACCCCGAACGCAATGTCCGTATAAAGTCTGTCTCCGACCATAACGAACTCGTTTTCTTCGGATTTATACTCGTTTTTCAGATATTCGCCGAAATAAGTATAGGGTTTACCCATTATTATGTCGGGAACTCTTTCCGTGGAACAACGTATCATTTCGATAAACGCCCCGACGTCGGGTACTGGTTCTGTTTCCGACGGACAATTTATATCGGGGTGCGTGGCAATATACTCCGCGCCCTTTCTCAGATTATCGGTAAAAAGACACAATTTCTTATAGGTCAACTCGGTATCGTATGCGAGAACGCATATATCCGCGTCGCATTTATCCGTGAGTTCGATACCTTCCGCTTTAAATTCTCTTTTAAGACTTTCCGTGCCTAAAAGGTAAACCTTTTTACCCTTTCTCTTTTCCGCCAAAAACCTCGCCGTCGCAATTCCAGAAGTGCATATCTCGTCGCCGTTTTTAAAGAGTTTCATTCTCTTCAATTTCTCGGCGTAACTATCGACGCTCTTTGATGAATTATTCGTAAGAAATACGATTTTCTTGCCCGCATTTCTGATTTCGTTTAAAGTTTCGTCCATTTTGCCGATAAGTTTGTCGCCGAGGTATACAGTACCGTCAAGGTCGAGAAGAAAATATTTAATTTCGTTTAACGACTCTCTTAAGTCAGCCATATCATAAACCTCGTTTTACTTTTTTATCCATGTTGACGGAATAATCGTAAGCAGCAGCGGATAAATCTCGAGCCTTCCCAAAAGCATTGCAAAAGACAATACTATTTTTGAAAACCAACTGTAATTTGCAAAGCCGTACATAGGTCCTACCACTCCGAATCCCGGTCCGACGTTGTTGAAACAAGTAAGCGTCGCCGTAAAATTAGTCTCGAAAACGCTTAAAAACGTATTTTTCTGAATAAAACCACAATACGGGTCAAGCGAAAGAAGTAACAGAATAATTATAAACAAGAATGCGTAAATCAAAAAGTAATTCGATACTCCGCTTATAGTATCCTCGTCAACTCTTCTGCCCTCGAATTTTACTACGCTCGCCGTGCGCGGATGAAGAGCCTTTTTCAAATCGCGTTTAACGGTACGCCACATAATGACGAGTCTCGAAACCTTGATTCCGCCCGCGGTAGAACCCGCGCAACCGCCCGAAAACATAAGCAGAAGCAAAATCGTTTTTGAAAGAGAGGGCCACAGGTCGAAATTCGTTGTAGAATAACCCGTCGTTGAAATAATCGAACAAACCTGAAACGCAGATAATCTCAACGCCTCCGCGAAATTCGAGCATAAGTTTAAAATGTTAAACGCAATGATAAACGTCGAACCGACAACCAAGCCCGAATATACCCACAATTCCTGACTTCTTATCGCAGATTTGAATTTTTTAATCAAAATCAGATAATATAAGTTAAAGTTTACGCCGAACAAGAACATTCCTACGGTTATAACCCATTGAGCGGCTTTTGAATATCCCGCGATACTGTCGGACTTAATTCCGAAACCTCCCGTCCCCGCCGTACCGAACGCGTGAACAATACTGTCAAATAAGGGCATACCGCATAAAAGCAACGCTATTATCAACGCTATAGTCATTCCCATATATATAAGGTACAGGATTTTAGCGGTATCTTTTGACCTCGGCACAAGTTTATCGACGATTGGCCCCGGCATCTCCGCTCTTAATATATGCATCGAACGGTCGGGCGCTCTCGAAGTTACCGCCATCACGAACACTATAACGCCCATTCCTCCTATCCAGTGCGAAAACGACCTCCAGAAGAGAACGGAACGCGATAAATTTTCGACATTCGCAACTACCGAAGCGCCTGTCGTCGTAAGTCCGCTGACAATCTCGAAAACAGCGTCCGTAAACGTAGGAATCTCGCCGCTTATCATAAACGGAACAGCCCCCACGAGCGAAGCGGCTATCCAACAGATAGCGACGGTTATAAACCCCTCTTTCGAGAAGAAAACCATATTTTTCGGCTGCAACAGTTTCATGAGAAAACCGCCGATTAAAAGCGAGCCGCCTATCGTTATTCCGAACGCCATAGCGCAACGCCATTCGCCGTATACAAACGCCACGACAAGAGGTAAAATGAGTAGTAACCCTATCGCCACTATTACCTTTCCCGTCGTAGAAAATATCATTCTGTAATTCATAACTCACCCGTCGTCAATGTTTTACTATATCCGAGAGGTTGCAAAGCCTTTCGCCTTTCGCTATTACGATTACGTTATCGCCGCACTTTATAAAGTCGTCGCCGCCCGGAATCATCGCCTGTCCCTGACGGGTTATACCCGCAATAAGCACGTTATCTTTCGTTTGCAGCCGTTTGAGCGGCACGTCGGTATACTTGAAGTCGGACGTAACGACAAATTCAAGGGCTTCCGCATTCCCGCCGAACAGACTGTAAAGAGTTTCGACCTTACTGCCCTCGCTGTTGCTTATCGCCCTCGCGTATCTCACGAGAGTGTCCGCCACTACGTTTTTAGGCGAAAAAGTCGTTTCAAGCCCGAGATTTTCGGATATAAGCGACAATTCGTTCCTGTTTACCTTGGCGATTACCTTAGACACTTTTTTAGAAAGAGCGTAAAACGATATTAAAATATTCTCCTCGTCTCTGTTCGTGCAGGCAAGAAGAGCGTCCACGTTTTCGACGCCTTCTTCCAAAAGTATTTCACGGGACATTCCGTCGCCCTCTACTACGGTGACTTTCGATGATAGTTTCTCGCAGATTTCTTCGCACTTTTCGGGGTCTTTCTCGATAATTTTTACGGTGTTATGACCTTTGAGGAGCATTTCGGTGAGATATAACGATACTTTGCTCGCTCCTATTATAAGTATATTTTTCGCTTCTTTTTGCGAGAAACCGAAGAGTCTCAGAAGCCTGTGAGCGTCGTTGTTCGTCGCCATTACGCCGATTTTATCGCCCTCTTTGACGACGAAATTACCGTTCGGAATAAACACCTCTTTGCCTCTTAGCAACACGCATACGAGAAATTTTTCGGGGCATTTTTTTCTGAGTTCCATAAGGCTTATACCGTCTAAAAGCGAACCTTTTCTGACGGCAATTTCTATCATTTCGAAACTTCTCGCGGTAAACGTTTCTACCTTTGTCGCGGACGGAAGTTTTAAAATATTGTACACCGCCTCCGCGGCGAGTTTTTCGGGGTTTATAGCCATGGATATTTCGAGTTGTTTTTTCATAAAATCCCAACTCGAAGTATTGTACTCCGAATTTCTTATTCTCGCAACGGTGTGCCTCGCTCCGATTTTTTTAGCCGCGAAGCAAGAAAGCATATTGAGTTCGTCTAAGCCTGTTACTGCGATAAACAAGTCCGCTTTATCCGCGCCCGCCTCGATGAGTTTTTCGTAGTCCGTACCGTTCGCGCATACTCCCATGACGTCGTAAGTATTCGTCACCTGTCCCACTACCGACGGGTCGTTATCGATCACGACTATTTCGTGTTTTTCTCTGAGCAGACTTTCGAGAATTGTCTTTCCGACCTTTCCGCCGCCCACAATGATTATTTTCATAACCGCCGCCTCACGCTTATTTTAAATTGATGCCGTTACCTCTTGCAAACGCGTACACGCTTCTCAAAGCGCCTACTACGTCCGAGTTGTCTTTTACGTTTGCCGACGGGTCTATAAGTTTCAGATTGAATGCGATTTTTATCGTGTAATCTAAAAGCAACTTCGTTAGTCCCGAGTTTTTACCGCTGTCTACCGCTCCTACGAGTTTAAAGCATACGGGAACTTCTTTGAGTTGCTCCTCCGCTCTCGACACGAGCCTGTCGCTCATATCCTTAACGCAGTCCGCAAAAAGCGTGTAGTCCGTACCCTCTACGAGTTTTCCGTAATCGGAAATGTTTTCGATAAACCGCATTTCGTCGGGTTTAAACCTGTCGGGAACGCAAAGTTTTATAAGCACGGCTTGAAGGTATTTGTCGTATTCCGCAAGCAAATACCTCTTGTCGTATCTGAACGTTCCGTCTTTACTGAACACATTATCGTATACGTCGGCTATAATCTTTACCGCCGACTCGTAATTCGTTTTTGATTTTTCGATTAAAATATCCGCTCTGGTCTTTTCCATTTCAACAATCTCTGTCGCTTTTTCCGTATACTCTTCGTCTTTCGTTTCTTTATCCGCTACGTTATTTCTTCGGGACGAGGGGGCGAAAGGAATACACCCCTTTCGCGCGGAATATTCCGAGCGAGGGAAGAGTTTTACCCTTGGTCGTTCTGCTCTCCGAGAACATATCGTCGGAGTCCGCGTGCATTACGTTGCCGTTTTCGTCCTCGCACAAAAGCAATACGTTATCGCCCTCTTCGACAGGCGTTGCGAGAAGCGCGCTCTCTTTGCCGTCGCTGCCGACGTCTACGAGCCTTACGCCCTTTCTCGCTCTCGCGAGTTTGCCTATCGTGCCGAGATCTACTTTCTTGAACGTTCCGAACGTTGTCGCCACAACAACTTCATAGTCTGCGTCTTTCTTAATCTGCGTAGCGGTTATCAGACTGTCTCCGTCTTCGAGATCCATACTCTTTACGCCGCCCGATACTCTGAGTTGCTGCGGTATCGCATCCGAACAGTTAAGGCAATAGCCGTTTTTGCTCGCAAAGAAGAAGTCGGAGTCGGGAATTTCTTCCTCAACCTTGAAGAGTTCGTCTCCCTCTTTGAGTTTGATAGCCTGAAATACAGTCTTTTTGACGTCGTATTCACTCCACGGAGTGTATTTTATCATTCCGAGTTTCGTATAGAAGTAAAGGTTCGTCGCAGGGAATTCGCTCTCGTTCACGCCGAACATTGCGACGGGAACTTCTCCCTTTTCGGCGTTTTTGATAAGTTGATTGAACTTAACGCCGCCGCTCATCGCGCCGCTTGCCTCGGGTATAGCCTCGGGGTCTATCTTATAACAATTACCGAGGTTTGTAAACGTAAACAAGGTGTGAGCCGTATCGGTTTCAACCTTAAAGTCGAATAATTCCGCTTTATTAGGCGTAGTATTTTTCGCGTATTTCTTGTAGACGTTAGCCTTAACCTTTCTTATAACGCCGTTCAGATTATAACCGACAACTATGTCGTCGATGTACTTCTCTTCGGTCGTCTTGCCGAATTTAATCTCGTCGGCGGTATTTACTATTATCGAACGCCTGTCGTCTCTGTACTTCTTGCGTATGGCAAGTATCTCCTTTTTGACGACCGACTTCTGCAACTTCTTGCTGTCGAGAATCGCCTGGAGTTCGGCGATGAGTTTTTTAAGGTTTTCGAGTTCCTCTTTAAGGTTGTTGACTTCGAGTTTTGTAATTCTCGCAAGCCTCAAATCGAGAATAGCCTGAGCCTGCTTATCGGAAAGAGCGAACGCCTCTCTCAAATTAGCCTTTGCCGTCGGCGTATCGGGCGAGGTTTTGATTATCTTGATAACCCTGTCGATGTCGTTGACGGCGATTATAAGACCTTCTAATATATGCGCCCTTTCTTTCGCCTTGTTTAAATCGTAACGGGTTCTTCTGACTATGATGTTTACCTGATAATCGACGTAATAATCGATTATCTCCAAAAGACCCATAAGTTTAGGTTTGCCGTTCGCTATCGCCACCATATTTATGCCGTACGAACATTGAAGTTGCGTATATTTGAAGAGGAAGTCTAAAATAGGCTGCGGGTTATAGTCTTTTCTTATCCTTATAACCGCCCTCATACCCGACCTGTCGGACTCGTCGGCAATGTCGGCGATGCCCGCAAGAGCCTCTTTGTTCTCTTCCTGTAAATCTGCGATTTTTTTAAGGAGTTGAGCCTTGTTTACCTGATAAGGAAGTTCGGTAATGACTATGTTCTTCTTTCCGTAATCGGACTCTTCGACGTTTATCTTAGCCCTTAAAATAATCTTGCCTTTACCCGTCTCGTAAGCCGTTCTGAGTTCGCTGCCAGCGATTATGTAACCGCCCGTCGGGAAATCGGGTCCTTTTATTATCTTCATCATCTCGTCGAGAGATATTTTCGGGTTGTCGATATACGCGACTACTCCGTCGATGACTTCCGCGAGGTTATGCGTAGGAATATTCGTCGCCAAACCTACCGCTATGCCCGTCGCGCCGTTTACGAGAAGATTCGGAAATCTTCCCGGAAGAGTATCGGGTTCCTTTAACGAGTCGTCGAAGTTGAGCGACCAGTTTACCGTGTCTTTGTCGAGATCGGTAACGAGTTCGAGGGCAAGCGGTTGCAACTTGACTTCCGTATACCTCATAGCCGCCGCGCTGTCGCCGTCTATCGAACCGAAGTTTCCGTGTCCGTCAACGAGCGTCATACGCATATTGTAAGGCTGAGCGAGCCTGACCATCGCGTCGTATACCGAAGTATCGCCGTGCGGGTGGTATTTTGCAAGACAGTCGCCGACTACCCTTGCGGATTTTTTGTAGCCCTTGTCGGGAGTCATTCCCTGTTCGTACATAGAATACAAAATTCTTCTCTGTACGGGTTTAAGTCCGTCCTCCACCCTCGGCAAAGCCCTGTCTAATATAACGTACTCCGCGTAGGGTATCATCGAATTATGCAATACGTCTTCGAGAGGACTCGTAATAATCGAATCTTTTATTTCTTCTGCCATCTTTCGTCCTCCTTATACGTTTACCTTGTTCATAAACGAGTCTTCTTTATTGAAATCGGCGTGTTCGGCGATATACGCTTTTCTTCCGTCGATGTCGTCGCCCATAAGCGTCGTTATGAGTTTTTCAGCCTCTGCGGCGTCCTCTATCGTAACCTGCATCAAAACTCTCTTCTGCGGGTCCATAGTGGTATCCCAAAGTTGTTCGGGATTCATTTCGCCGAGACCTTTATATCTTTGAAGTTGGTACCCTCTGCCGACCTTATCTATCGCTTTCTGCAATTCGTTGTCGTCGTAAGCGTATACTGTAACGTCTTTTTTATAAACCTTATACAGCGGCGGCATTCCGATATAAACGTGACCGTCCTGTACGAGTTGCTTCATATACCTGAAGAAGAACGTAAGCAGGATAGCCCTTATATGCGCGCCGTCCTGATCGGCGTCGGAAAGAATTATTACTTTATGGTAATTGAGGTTTGCTATATTGAAATCGTTGCCGATACCCGTTCCGAGCGCGCTTATTATCGTGCGAATTTCCTCGTTTTTAAGCACTTCTTCTATTCTCTTCTTTTCGGCGTTAAGCGGTTTGCCTCTCAGCGGCAGAATGGCCTGATGCTGCCTGTCTCTGCCCTGCTTCGCGCTGCCGCCTGCCGAGTCGCCCTCTACGATGAATACTTCGTTGAGTTCGGCTTTTTTACTCGAACAGGAAGCGAGTTTTCCGATAAGTTTCGCGCTGTCCGCTCCGCTCTTTGCCCTCGCGACTTCCTTTGCGTGTCTCGCGGCGTTTCTCGCCTTAGCCGCTCCGACAGCCTTTTTGATCATCGCGTCGAATATCTGCTTGTTCTTCTTGTTTTTAATGAGTTTGTCGAGTTCTTCGACCGTCGCGCTTTCAACCGCGCTTTTCGCTTCGGGGTTTCCGAGTTTTGTCTTAGTCTGCCCTTCGAACTCGACGTTTTTCATCTTTACGGAAATAATAGCCGTCATTCCCTCTCGGAAATCTTCGCCCGTGAAAACAAGATCCTTTTCCTTGACGAGATTATTCGACTTCGCGTAGTCGTTTAAAATCCTTGTCACGCCCGACTTAAAGCCGACTTCGTGAGTGCCGCCCTCGGGGGTCGGAATGTTGTTGACGAACGAGAAAACGCTCTCCGTATAACTGTCGGTATGCTGTATGGCAAATTCTATCAGTATGCCGTCCTTTTCGGTTTTCGCATAGACGGGCAAATCGTATAACTTCTGCTTACCCTCGTTGAGATACAAAACGTAATCGACAAGTCCGCCGTCGTATTTGAAGGTCTTACTGTAAAACTTATCGTCGTCTCTGAGGTCGGTGAGTTTTATGGTTATACCCTTGTTTAAAAAGGCAAGTTCTCTGAGCCTTTTCGCAATCGTTTCAAGACTGAATTCCACCGTCTCGAACACCTTTGCGTCGGGCTTGAACCTTACGAAAGTTCCGTGCTTGTCCGTCTTGATTTTCGTCTTTTCAAGCGGAGCGACGGGTTCGCCCGAAATCATCTTTTTACGGCTTGAGTCGTAATAACTGTGGAATCTCATTTTATATACGACTTTGTTGTACACCTCTACTTCGAGCCATTCCGAAAGGGCGTTCGTAACCGACGCGCCTACTCCGTGCAGACCGCCCGAAAAACTATAATTGTCGTTGTTGAATTTACCGCCCGCGTGAAGTTGGGTAAATACGACCTGTACGCCCGAAACCCCCGCTTGCTTATGAATATCCGTCGGTATTCCTCTTCCGTTATCCTCTACAGAAACGCTGCCGTCTTTATAAAGAACGACCTCAACCTTATCGGCGTAGCCGTTAGCCGCTTCGTCTATCGCGTTGTCTACTATCTCCCATAAAATATGATGCAATCCTTTCGGTCCCGTCGAACCGATGTACATTCCCGGTCTTACTCTTACCGCTTCCAGCCCTTCGAGGATTTTTATATCCTGCGAGTTATAATCGGTATGCGCCATTTTTCCTCCGTTCGGGCAAATCGCCCCTTTTAAAAATTATACCTTTTTATTGTATCACAAAAAGCGTTTTTTTTCAAGTTTTTTTCGGGGTTATATAATGTAATAATAAAAAAAACGGCATATACGCTGCCGTTTATTCCGAAAAATCTGTCGGTTTTCGGAAAACGAACGCATATAGCCGTCATATTTTAAAGTTTTAATATCGTTTCTTCGCTCGGTTTATAGTACAACCTTAACGCCGTCGGGGGCTTCGTAGTCCACTTTAACCTTGCCGTCAACGTCTCTTATTTTAACTTTGACGTTGCCGTTCACCGTCGGATAAACGACGTCAACTTTTTTAAGTCCCGAAAGGCAAGGCTTAATCGTCAACTCTTTGCCGCCGACCGCGGTCTCGTTGATGCCCGCGATAATTCTCACGAGGAACGGAACGACTCCGCTCGACCAGCCGTGGCAGAAACTATGTCTGTACCCTTTGTAGCAGAAGTCTCCGTACTCGGCGTGAATATCGACTTTATCCTTGTTCGGCATCTCGTCTATTCTGCCCGCGTTTTCAGCCCACGAAATATCGAAATCTTCCCAAAATGTAGTCGCCCCGAGTTCGAGCATTTTGCCGTAGTATTCTTTCATCATCGCAAGGGCTTCTTTGCCGTAACCCCTCGTCGCGACCGACGACAAAATGTAGTAAGACATAAACGTGGAAAGACCTTTCGCCCCACCGTCCAAAATAAGTTTTACGTCTTTTTCGTCGCCCTCGCCCGAGATAAGTCTGATTGCGGAAATTTGCTTATATTTCTCGACAGTATGGGAAATTTTAGAAAGTTTTACGAGAGACGAAACAATGATTTTATCGTCCTCTTCAAGCACCTTGAAAATCTCCTTTGCGGATTTTAAAGCCCATACCGTGAGAGCGTGTACTCCCGCATACTGATCCCTTGCTTTAACGCTGCCGTCCTCTTCTACGGGGTGCGACGGCCAATCGATAAAGTTAAACGGATAAGCCGTATTGCCGTCCTCTTTTATAACCCCGTCTATCTGAGAAATCAAACCTTTGAGATAATCTCTGAACGAGGATAAAAACTCGTAATCGCCCGTCTTGAAATAGTAGTCGCGAAGGTTGATTATCCACCACAAAGAGTACATGGGAATGTTGTTCATCCAAAGCGGAAGCGGCGTCTGCTCGCATACGAACTTAATCGAATTTTTTATGAAATAGGTATCCGAATAAAGGCTGTTAGCCGTCATTTGTTCGGGGTGTATATCCCCTATCCATACGAGACGGTCTCTCTTTATTCCGTCCCATATCATATCGTTCTGAATACAGAGACGGAAAGTATAAGCGGCGGTATCGAAAATCTTGTTCACGAGTTCGTCGTCGCAGGAGAACGAACCGTCGAACGGATTTTCGTAAGAACAGTCTTCCAACAGAACGCTTTTTAAACGAAGTTTCGTATCCTCTGAAAGGTCGATTCTCGCAAATCTGAAACCGCTGCCGATAAACGTTTCGTCGCTGAGGTTAGGAAGATTACACTCCCAATCTCTCACGGCGTGGTCGTTCGTCGCGTTGTGGTCGCCTATATCCGAACACGATTCAGAAACGGACTCCCCGAGACGTATTCTCACTCTTCCGCTTCCTATGGTCGTAGCGGTCAACACTCTCAGACTTCCTACGCATTCTCTGCCGAAATCGAGAATTATATGCGAACCCTCGTCCATTACGCAGACGTCCGTTTCGTTCAAGCCGATTTGAACGGTCTTCTCTTTAAGCAGAGATTCGGCGTTCGTCACGCCCTTCATATCGACTATTTTTACAGGTAAAATATGCTTCATAATTTTAAAATTTCAGAAGATTTAAATATTTGCTTCTGTCGATTGCCGACAAGAAAAGATATAATCTCGGTCCCTTATCCGTTCCGAACAATACGTTGTAGAATACCGCGAAAAATCTTTGCTGACGAGCGGTGTTTTCCTTTTTCGTAAGTTCGGGCTTGTTGATTATTCCGTAAAGATATTGCTGAACTTCCTGTTCCGCAACAAAGTCTCTCGACTCGATATATTCCGCAAGTTTTTTAATCGCTTCTTTTTCTTCGTCGCTTAACGTAGCGTAATACTCGTCGTTTCTCTTCGCGAGAAGTTTGTACATTTTCGACGGCTGATGCTTGGTTATCCAGTTTTTAACCCTTTCAAGCCTTTCTTCGTCTCTCTCGTCGAACTCAACGCCTATTTTAGCGAGAATTTCTTTTACCGCCTGCGGGCTGAAATCGACTATCGGAGCAACCGAAGCGAGAACCCCGAACGGAACTTTCGCCTTTACGTTTATACCGTTTATCATACAAAGTTCGTAAACGGTTTTGTTATACTCGTCCGCTTCGCCGTTTTTGACCGCTTCGAGTCCTTTGTCGAATTCGCTGTAATGACGAATAATCGTATCGTCGAAGTTAAACGCAAAGCCGTCTGTCGGAGCGTATTTTGCAAACAGCCATCTTACCATTTCGGGTTCGTAAACCTCGAGAACGGTCGCGGGGGTAATATTATTACCCGTCGAAGAGTGCATATCTCCGAGACCCGCGATGGAAAGCCAGCCGTAAGGTTGGAATTTCGGCGCTTTAACCCCGAATATTTCCTTCGCGATATCCTTGGCGACGACGTAAGACCCCGAAGCCGCGGCGTGGTCTATACCGCCCGGCTCGAAATCTACGCCTTCAACTCCCCAACGCATGGGCCAATCTATCTTCCACATAAGTTTTACCATGTGGTAAGTTCTTAAATTTACCGTTTCGACGTTTCCGCAGACCTTACACTTATAAGTGATTTCGTCCTTGTCCTCGTCGTAAGATAAAACTTCGGTAAAGTCCTTATTGCACTTCGAGCAGTAAACGCCGATGGGATAGTAGGTTTCCCTTTCGCCCTCGTCGCTGTCCTGCGTTTTGTACTTCATAAGAATATCGTAAATCTCTTTTCTCTTCTTCATTGCGGTTATGATACCGTCGACGTATCTGCCAGAACGATATTCATTGCCCTGATAGCGATATTCTATATCTATTCCGAGTTCTTTCAGCGACTTCTCGTACTCTTTTTCGTTATATTCCGCAAACGATTCGCATTCCCCGTGGGGGTCGGGAATCATACAATACGGCATACCGATATACTTCTCGAAATCGGGAGCAATCGCCGCGATATTCTTCGGAACTTTTCTGAGTCTGTCGAACTCGTCCCACGAAAGCATGAGACGAGCCTTTTTGCCCTTTCTTTTAAGAGCCTCTACAACAAAAAGAGGCGTCGCTACGTCTCTGAAATTTCCTATGTGAACCGATCCCGACGGGCTTGTGCCTGCCGCGCACAAAAATTCCTCTTTGTCGGGGTTTTCGTTAATGAGTTCTTCCGCTATTCTCTCTGCCCAATGCATAATTCTTCCTCTCCGTTAATTTTTGGCGTTTTCGTTTAAATCGAGCGTTTTCGCCCACGCAAGCACTATTTCTTCGGCAACCGCTTCGGGAGATTTTCCCGTCGTGTCGATAACCAAAGCGTAGTTGGTCATATTCATTATATCTACGCCGTAAAACTTTTTGTATCTCTGAATTTCGCTTTCGCGTCTTTCTTTCAGTCTCTTGAAAGCCTCTTCGGGAGACTGATAGGTTTCGTCGGTACGCTTTGCGTACAACACCCTTTCCGCCGCCTCTTCGGGGTTACATTTAAGGTAAACGCTGAACGCGCTCGGCACGAAGTACCACGCCATACGCGAATCGAAAATATAACTGCCCTCTTTTTTCTCGTAAGCGGCGAGTCTGTCGTCGAGTTCTTTGTCAAGTTCGGGGTGAGATTCCTGATACTGATTGAACTCGGTCGTATCCATACCGAGTTTCTCCGCCATTTCTCTTTGAATTTTACCGATAGAAATCACGTCGGCGCAAAATCTCTTTTGCAAAATCTGTCCGACGGTGCTTTTTCCGCTTCCGAGATCGCCCGCGAGCGATATTCTGAAATAAGACATATACTTTCTGTTCCTTCGCGTCTGTCCGACGCATTTATAGGGTTCGACCCCACTGCATATTTTCTTTATTATATATAATTTTTGCCGCTTTGTCAAGGCTAAAACCCTTAAACGGCGTTAAATTAGCCTTAATATTATTTTTTATTCATTAAAAGAGCCGCCGCTCCGAGAACGCCCGCCTCGTTTCCGAGTTTTGCGATGGCGATAGGACACTTAGGACCTAAATTACCTGCGAATATCTCTCTGTCAACGACTTTTTGCAAGGGCTTTATGAGATTATCGCCCTGAGCGCATACGCCGCCGCCGAGCATAACGGTATGCGGACGGAATATGTTGGCTATGTTCGCTATTCCGCAGCCGAGCATTTCGATATAGTTATCGACTACCTCTTTCGCATACTTATCGTCGTTCATATAATCGAAGGCTGTCTTGCCCGTCACCTTATCGGTCGAACCTATCTCCCACATTTTGCTGTCCTTGTGATTTTCCATAGCCCTTTTCGTATCTCTTATGAGGGCGGTAGCCGAAGCATAGGCTTCGAGACAACCTTTTCTTCCGCAAGTACACTGTTCTCCGCCGTGAGCGATTACCATGTGTCCGAGTTCCGCGCCCGCAGACTTGTTACCTTCGACCAGTTGATTGCCGACGATAATACCGCCGCCGACTCCCGTTCCGAGCGTTAAAAGTATACTGTCGTCAACGTCGCTGCCCGCTCCGTACATTGCTTCGCCGAGAGCGGCTACGTTGGCGTCGTTCGCGATAGATACGGAAAGTCCCGTTCTTTTCGTCAACCCCTCCGCAATGCGAAGGTGATGCCATTGAAGGTTGTTGGAAAATACGACTACTCCGTTTTTGCTGTCTATCATTCCCGGAACGCCCATACCGATTCCTTCGGTATCGCTTCCCGATATTCCGCTTTTTTCGAGCAACGACGAAACGAGGAACGCGACGTTGTCCATAACTTTTTCGCCGCCCTTTTCCGACTCGGTAGGCGTTTTATCCATGACTATCACCTCTCCGAGGTCGTTGACTATTCCGCCTTTTATAAACGTGCCGCCGAGGTCGATGCCGATATAATACTTTCTCACTTCCGCCATAATAACTTTCATATCTCCCGTAAGTATTGTTTTCCCGCTATCCGCCGTAACGAAGAACGAATCGCCCTTTTTCGCCGCGTCGTCTCCGACTTTTCCCTCGCCCTCTATACAGGTCACGGAAAGGAACGAGCCTTTGCCGACGTCGAAAGTCTTTTCGCCGTTTACCACGCAACTATACGCCGAGAAATATTTGGAAGCCCCTATAAGGGTTCTTCCGCTCATCTCTATATCGGTAAAGCGTTTTTCGAGTTTTTTAAAGTTGATAACTTTTATCGCTTTTTCCACGTGAAGCGGTCTTTCTTTGCCGTCCGCACCTTTACGCTTATAATCATAAACCCTGTAAGTAAGATTGCTGTTTTGCTGAATTTCGCATACGGTAACGCCTTTGCCGATAGCGTGAACCGTTCCCGACTTTATGAAATACCATTCGCCCTTTTTTACGGGGAAAAAGTTTAAAAGGTCAAGCACCGTTCCGTCTTCGACCGCTTTCATAAAGGTATCTTTGTCGGTATCTTCTTTAAAGCCGAGATAAATACCCGCGCCCTCGTCGTTATCGACTACGTACCACATTTCGGTTTTGCCGTATTGACCCTCGTTTTTCAAAGCGTATTCGTCGTCGGGGTGAACCTGAACGGATAAATTCTCCTTCGCGTCGATAAGTTTGATAAGCGTCGGGAAATCTTCAAACGCCGCAAGGTTGGTTCCGAGTTCTTCTTTCGTAAGAACTTCCTTTAACGTTCTTCCGTCCGCAATTTTCGTGGGTCCGTCTTTATGAAAAGATAATTCCCAACTTTCGGCGATTTTATCCTTATCGGATACCTTGCCGTAATCTCTCAATTTGTTACCGCCCCAAATGTAGTCTTTCGTCTCGGGGTACAATCTATAAATACTCATACTTATATTGTATTATTTTTCTCTTCGGTTGTCAACATTTACTTGCGTTTTTCAGAGAATTTTGGTATTATTCGATTATGAAATACGATACTTTTTTATTTGACGCTGACGATACGCTGTTCGACTTTTACAATACGGGCAAAAAAAGTTTTCTGAAAGCCTGTCGGGACAAAGGCGTTCCCGCAGTCGAAACCGATTACGATATTTACAGCGACATAAATCAGAAGCGTTGGGATTTATTCTCAAAAGGACTTATGGATAAACGCTCTGTCGTAATCGGGAGGTTTGACGAATACAAAACGGTAAAAAACGTAGACTTCGACTCCGAAGAGTTTTACGAAGAATATGAAAAGAACCTTTCCGAAACGTGCATTCTCTTCCCCGAGACAGTCGAAGTTCTTACCCGCCTCAAATCAAAGGGCGTGAGAAATTATATAATCACGAACGGCTTGAAAACGGTTCAAAGAAACCGACTTTCCATCTCGGGACTTTATCCGCTTTTAGACGGCGTATTTATTTCCGACGAAATGGGCGTTACCAAGCCGCAGAAAGAATACTACGACTTAGTCGAAAAGGGAATACCGAATTTCGATAAAGAAAAAACGCTTATAGTCGGCGACTCGCTCGTATCGGATATTCCGCTCGGAAACAACAACGGAATAGATACTTGCCTTATAAACAGAAGCGGCAAGAAAACAGAAAGCGAAATACCGTATACTTATGAAATCGGGAATTTAAAGGAACTCTACAAATTCGTAGAATAAAAATCGTCTCCCCGTCTCTTTTAGGAGGTCAGTTTTCAAGCAACAAAATCTAACCATACTTGCTTTCCCCTCTGGGGTATGCAAGAATGGTAACAATGTTTAAAAAATGTAGTGATATTTGAAATTTAATTTAAAAACGACATAAAAAAATTGCGAGCGTTAAAACTCGCAATTTTATTTTTATTTAAGCGTTTAGTTTGCCGCTTTAACGCCCGCTTTCGTTCCTATATAAACTACTTTACCGGACATACCGCTCCTTATATCGGTTTTCGTGTCGTTTTCTTTATCGTTCTTTTTAACTTCGTCGTAAAGTTTTCTGGAAATCTCATTAACTTTCTTCGCAGAATCCGCGTCCTTGCAGTAAACTATTAAGACGGTTTCGCCATCTGCGTTAGTCGCCCACAAAGAAGATACTATATTTTGGGGGAAAGTTGCGCCGTAAGGAACGAGGGTAACAACTTTAATAGCCGCCGTAGCGATGGTATCGTCTACCGCATAGCCGTTCTTTTTCAGGTTCTCTTTCGCCTTGGCGGGATCAGACGGTACGCCGCACGAACATACGGTAACAGCGGTGATTGCTATAAGCATAGCCGCAAGCATTGCTTTCAAAAATTTCTTCATAATTTCCAACTCCTTTTTTTGCAAAATTACTTTTGCATTATTCTTGTTCTATTGTAGCACACCGAACAGAATTTGACAACAGTTTTCCTGTGAAAATTTTGTTTATTTTTTCAAAGCCGAAATTGCCTGTTTTACGTCGCTCGCGCCGAACACCGCGCTACCCGCAACCAACACGTCGCAACCTGCCTCTCTCGCTTTAACGCAAGTTTCACCGTTTATGCCGCCGTCTATCTCCAAAAGACAATTATATCCGTTATCATCGATGATTTTACGAACTTTTACGCATTTCGCAAGTACGTCGGATATAAATTTTTGACCGCCGAATCCGGGGAATACGCTCATTATCAGAACCATATCGCAAAGCGGAATATACTTCTCCGCCTTTTCTATGTCCGTATCGGGATTTACTACGAGTCCGCATTTTACTCCGTACGATTTTATGAGTTTTAAAACGTCGCCGAGTTCTTCTCCGCACGCCTCGTAATGCACCGTGATATAGTCCGCGCCCGCCTTAGCGAATTTCTCGACGTATTTTTCGGGGTGAACAATCATAAGGTGACAGTCGAACGGAAGCCTCGTAAGTTTTCTTAAGTCGGCTACCATTTTAATTCCGAACGTGATATTCGGGACGAACACTCCGTCCATAACGTCGAGGTGGACTATATCCGCGCCGCCTTCTTCTATTCTCTTCAACTCCTCGCCCATAATCGCAAAATTCGCCGAGAGCATCGAGGGCGCAATTTTAATTTCTCTTTCCATAGTTCTTTCCTTCTTTCGCTTCTTTATATATTTCGGTATACCTTAAATACCGTTCCTTATTTATTTTACCCTCCTCGACTGCCCGTTTAATCATACAGTCGGGTTCTTTCAGATGCTTACAATCGGTAAAGCGACACTTGCCGAGATAGGGCATAAACTCGGGATAAGACTCGGGCAAATCTTCCGCTTTTACGCTTATTTCGAGAGAAGTAAATCCGGGGGTGTCCATAAGTTTTGCCCCGCCACCGTTCACAATTTCAGAAACGGTAGTAGTCTGTTTGCCTCTTTTAGTCTTTTCGCTGAGTTCGCCCACTCTTCCGTCGTGTCCGAAAAATTTATTCAGAACGGAAGTCTTACCGACAGCGGATTGTCCCGTCAAAACCACGAGTTTGCCTTTGACGTATTCCGAAAACTCGTTCAAGCCGTCGCCCGTCTTTGCCGAAACCTGAAAAATTCTCCCGACCGCGCCCGAATAATTCTCGATAATCTTTTTCGCGATTTCCCCGTCTATATCGAGTTTATTGACGACTATTACGACTTCCGTTCCGCTCAGAAAACACACGCTTATGAGTTTATCGATGAGATAAAAATCGGGAACGGGTGGCGAGCCGACGACTATCGCGACAACGTCTACGTTTGCAACGTTCGGGCGATAGAGCCTGTTCTTTCTCGGCATTACGCCCGTAATAACTCCGTTCTCTACCGTCACGAAATCGCCCGTCACTATTCCGTCCGCTTTGATTTTCAGCGAGCCTTTCGCCGTACATTCCGTTACTTTGCCGTCGATTTCCGCAAAGTATTTCCCCGAACGTATCTTTACAATTCTTGCCGTACTCAGAACTTTTCTTCTCCTTTCTCCAAAAACTTTCTGCGAAGTTGACCGCACGCTCCGTCTATATCGACGCCCATTTGCCTCCTGACCGTTGCAGACACGCCGCCCTTTTCGAGCGTTTCCGCAAATCTGTACGCAACCTTATCGGAAGTCGCTTCGAGATTTTTCTCTTTGACCGCGTTAAGCCTTATTATATTGACGTGACACGGTCTGCCTTTCAAAAGCCTTATCAACTCGTCCGAACACTCTTTCGAATCGTTCTGCCCTTTGACGAGAGAATATTCGAATATATATCTCCTGCCCGTCTTTTCAAAATAGTTCGAGCAGGCGTCGAGAATTTCTTTCACTTTATATTTCTTCGCTATCGGCATCAGTTCTTTGCGTTTTTCGTCGAACGGATTATGAAGCGATACGGTTAAATTGACGTCTAACCCCTCTTCCGCCAAGCGGTACATATTCGGAACAAGTCCCGAGGTCGATAAACTCACGTTTCGGGGCGATACGTTAAGTCCCTTTTCGTCGGATAAAAGCCTTAAAAACTTTATCACTTCGTCGTAATTATCCAAAGGCTCGCCGCTACCCATTAAAACTACGTTCGTAACGCTTCTTTTATCGAGCGTTCCGCCGAGCAATCTGTTTACGACGGCGACTTCGGAATATATCTCCCCCGCCGTAAGGTTTCTGACAAGTCCGCCTATTCCCGAAGCGCAGAACGCGCAGCCCATACGGCAGCCAACCTGCGTGGAAACGCATTGAGTTATACCGTATTTGTATTTCATAACGACCGTTTCTATAACGTTACCGTCCCACAACCTTAGAAGGTGCTTTTCCGTGCCGTCTGTTTCAGAACGCTTGGTTTCGATTATTTCGACAGCCGTTTCCGCATACTCGGCTTTAAGTCTGTCGCGGAGTTCTTTCGATATGTTTGTAATTTCCGAAATACTCCTGCCTGCCGCAAGACCCTTAAAAATCTGCTCGGCTCTATACGGTTTCTCTCCGTATCCTACGAGAAGCGTTTTCAGTTCGGAAACGTTTAAATCTTGTAATACTTTCATTGTTTTTTGAATTTGCAGATATAAAAACCCGCGCCGTAAGAGATATTCGGGAAAAACGACGAGCCGACTTTCATTTGCTTATGACAAAGCGGCGAATTTGTCTTTTCCTCTTCGAACTCCGAATGTTTCTTCAAAAAGTCGATACAGTTTTCCTCGTTTTCGGCTTTAAAAATCGAACAGGTCGAATAATACAGACTGCCGCCGTCTTTGACGTATTTCGAGCAGGTTTCCAGAATCTTCCGCTGCACGTTAACGAGCGACTTAACGTCGTCGTCCGTTCTGCGAAGTTTAATATCGGGATTATCGCCCGTAACGCCGTAGCCGCTGCAAGGAACGTCGCAAAGTACCGCGTCGAATTTTCCCTCGTACTCGGGATTGAAAACGGAAGAATCGCCCGAGACGGCAAAAACGTTGTTTTTACCCATTCTCTCGGCATATTCTTTAATCAGTTCGACCCTGTGAGGATGTAATTCCTGCGAAACGACCGAAGCGAATTTATCCGCAAGATTTACGCTTTTACCGCCTGGCGCGGCGCATGCGTCGAACAGTTTTTCGCCGCCGCCTATAAGGTCGCAAATCGCAACGCTGCCTATCGACTGAAAGGTATAAACGCCTTTGTCGAAGTCCTCGTTGCGTTTAAATCCCTTTACGAAAAACGTGTTTGAAAAGGGGGTCTTCTCAAAGTTCCACCGTCTGTCTTCGAGATACTTCTCCCCGTCTGAATTTACGTTGAACCTTACCGCAGTTCTCTCGCTTTGCGTCTCGAAAAGAGCCTCGGCTTCCTCTTTGCCGTAATCTCGTAAAAGCCTTTTTACGGCGAATATCGGAAGGGAATATTTTACCGATAGCCTCTCGGTTTCATCCGTCGGAAGCGGTATTTCGGTTTTGATATACTTCCTGAGTACCGCGTTGACGAACCCCGAAGTTCCACCTTTGCCGAGTTTCTTGACGAGTTCCACCGCCGTATCGACTACCGCGTAAGGCGCGGTTTCGAGATACCTAATCGAATAGAGCGCGATTTTCAGAATGGTTCTTATAGCCTGCTTGGGGCGTTTGTCGCACAGATAGTTTATCGAATATTCGAGTTCGATATCTTTATCCAGAACGCCGTAACAGATTTTCGTCGTATGCGGTCTGTTCTTCTCTTCGATAAAGATATCCGTCATAGCCCGCTTTAAATACGCGCCGTCCGAATAAACGGAAGTCAGTATTCTGTAACTGTCGTAAAAAACGTTTAACATTTTTCTTTGGTAAGTAAGTCGCCGACTTTCAGTTTTCTCCCGTTAAGGAAGTCTCTTGCGGAAAGTCTCTTGCCGCCCTCTTCCTGAATTTCGAGAATTTCAACCGCGCCGCCGTCGCACGCTATCAGAAGTCTTTTATCCGCTTCGATAACTTCGCCGTATTTCCCCTCGCCGCTGCCGACGCCGATTGCCTTTGCCCTGTAAAATTTGAACGATTTATTCCCGATATAAGCATAGGCCGCGGGCGACGGACTCATACCGTTTATAAAGTGAGCGACCGTTTCGTAATTATTTGAAAAATCTAAGGCAGCGTCGCATTTTTTAATGGTTTTTACGACTGTCGCAATTTCGTTGTTCTGTTTTTGCGGTTCAACTTTACCTTCTTCGATGGCAGTTAAAACCTCGCAGATTTTACTCGCCCCTATTTCAGAAAGCCTTTCGGCGAGTTCGCCCGCCGTTTCCGTCTCCCCTATCTCTGTCTTATACGCCGCCAATATATCGCCCGTATCTATCCCCGCTTCGGTTTGCATTATCGTAACGCCCGTGGTCTTTTCGCCGTTTATGACTGCGTACTGAATGGGCGCCGCGCCTCTGTATTTAGGTAAAAGCGAAGCGTGTATGTTTATGATACCGTACCTACAAACGTCGATTATCTCCTGCGATAAAATCTGACCGTAAGCGCAAGTCACCATAATATCGGCGTTAAATTTTCCGAGTTCGTCCGCTCCGCCGTTTCGTATTTTCTCGAACTGCAAAACGGGAATACCGTATTCGGTCGCAAGTTTTTTAACGGGCGGCGGCGTTATTATCGCCTTTCTGCCGACGGGTTTATCGGGTTGCGTTACAACGGCGACAACCTCGTGTTTATCCGATTCGATTATGCTTTTAAGCGGCTTTACCGCAAACTCGGGAGTTCCGAGATATATTACTTTCATTCTCTCACGCCTCATCCCGAAGATTATTCGCTTTATCCGTATATAAAATGCCGTCTAAATGGTCGTTTTCGTGGCACACGGCTCTCGCAAAGAAGTCTCTCGCCACGACTTTAAATCTATTACCGTATCTGTCCGTGGCTTCAATCGTTACTTTTTTCGGTCTCTTGACGTCGCCCCATTTCCCCTTTACGGAAAGGCAACCCTCTACTCCGTATTGCGAACCCGAAACGCCTAAAATCTTAGGATTGATAAACTCGTAATATCCGTCCTCGGTGTCCACGATAAATACCCTTATATTTTTTCCGACCTGCGGAGCGGCAAGCCCCGCGCCCTGAGCGTCTTTTAAAGTCTCTTTCATATCGTCGAGAAGTTTTATAAGATTTAAGTCAACGTTCCCGACGGGCACGCACTTCTCTCTGAGTATCGGGTTGCCCGTTTGTAAAATTTCAAGTTTTGCCATATTCGCTCCTAATAAAGATTCGAGGGATCCTCTTCGACGTAGCATAAAACATTGTCGCCGTTTTCCTCTTTCACCGCTTCGTAAATTTCGTCTTTTATCGTATTAACATCGCCTTGAAGCCTCATTAAAATCTGATAGCGATATTTGTTTTTTATTCTTTTGACGGGACTTTTCATCTTGTTGAAAAACAAGAAGTTTTCCCTGTGATTATCGTAAATTTTTGAAGTTTTTACGTATATCGACTTCAACGTTTCCAAAGCCTTTGCGTCCTCTTCCGATTCGACCATAACCCGAACGATTAAAGCATAAGGAGGGAAACCCGTCGATTTTCTTATCGCCTTCTCGCGATTGAAAAACCTCTCGTAATCGTAGTTTATCGCGCAGGACAAAACCTCGTTTTCGGGGTTATAAGTCTGCAAAACGACCTTACCTTTCTTGTCCGCCCTGCCGCTTCTGCCGGCGACCTGCGTTATCAGTTGGAACGTTCTCTCGCCGCTTCGATAATCGGAAAAGTATAAACTCATATCCGCGTCGAGTATTCCGACGAGCGTTACGGACGGAAAGTCGTGACCTTTCGCAACCATTTGCGTACCGACTAAAAAATCGGCTTTCTTGTCCGAAAACTCTTTGAGAATTTTAAAGTGTCCGTCTTTCGTTTGCGTGGTGTCGTTATCCATTCTGAGGATTTTAGCAGTCGGAAAAAGTTCGTTAAGTTCCGAGACTATTTTCTGCGTACCCGCGCCGCTGTAACTTAAATTCACCGAACCGCATTCGGGGCAAGCCGAAAGCATATTGTAAGTCGCCCCGCAGTAGTGACATTTTAAAAGCCCGTAATCTTTATGATAGTTTAGAGATATATCGCAGTTCTGACATTTGGCGACGTATCCGCAATCTCTGCAAATAACCTGTCTGGAATATCCACGCCTGTTGTAAAAGATTATCGCCTGATTGCCGCTTTCGAGACACTCCTTCAAACCTTGCCTGAGTTCGGCCGAAAAATTGCCCGCATTACCTCGCCTTATCTCCCCTCGCATATCGACGACCGAAAATTCGGGAAGTTGTTTGCCGTTGATTCTCTTTTTCATTTCGGCGAGATAATACTCGCCCGATAACGCTTTATCGAAACTTTCGATTGACGGAGTCGCGCTGCCTAAAACAACTTTCGCGCCGCTAATCTCCGCCCTCTTTATCGCAATATCGATCGTCTTGTATCTCGGACTTGTCTCCGCTTCGTAACTGCCGTCGTGTTCTTCGTCTACGATTATTATCCCTACGTTTTCTATCGGGGCGAATATCGCGCTTCTCGCTCCTATCGCTATTTTCGTTTCGCCCGTTTTCAGCCTCAACCACTCGTCGTACCTTTCGCCTTTCGATAAGCCGCTGTGAAGTATCGATACGTTATCCGAAAACCTTGCCCGTAGTTGTCCGAGCATCTGCGGAGTGAGGGCGATTTCGGGTACGAGCATTATCGCCGTTTTCCCCTTTTTCAGCGTATCGTTGATAAGTCTCAGATAAACTTCGGTTTTTCCGCTGCCCGTGACTCCGAAGAGAAGGCTTACTCTTTTGTCCGTTGCCGTAATTCCGTCGAGGGCTTTTTGCTGCTCGTCCGACAGTACCACGTCTTTTGAAAACGAACTCAATTCCTTGTACGGCGTTCTTCCGACTTTTATCTCTTCGGTAACGATAAAGCCTTTTTCAATCAAAGCGTTTACCGCCGAACCGCCGTATTTAGCGTTCATTTCCGAACGAAGTTCTTTATTGCCTCCGCTAAGGCTTAGAAGAGCCTGTTCTCTCGCCGAAGATCCTTTTCTGAGCGTGGCTATCATTTCGTCAATGCTCGGGGTTTCGGCAAGCGATAATACAGTAACGTATTTCTGCCTTACCCGTCCGCCTCTCAATTCCGCGGGAATAAACAACCTTAACGCCGCGGCGAACGGAACGTGGTAACTACTTTTGATATACTCGGCAAGTTTCAGACAGTCCTCGCTGAGCGCGGGAAAATCGTCAAGCGTTCGTATTATCGACTTGATTTTCCCGAGAGGCACGTCGGTATGGTCTTTTATACCGATTACAAACCCTTCGGTTTTCTGTCTGCCGAAAGGAACTTCTACTCTGCAACCCGTAGTTACGCTCGGGTCGTCGATTTTATAATCGAAAACTTTATCGATTTCGCTGTGGGCGATGTCGATTATGACTTCCGCAAACATTCCTTTCGCTTACCTCCTTTTGCATTTTGCCGACAAAAACAAAGACTGTCACAGTCTACCGCGTGATTTCCGTAGCAATCTGAGACAGCCTCGATTTTTCGAGCCTTGTTCGTTCGTTGCAAATTTCACTTCAAAACCGCAACGGGACGTCGGGGGCGCCGTCCCCTACGACTTATTCTGTTTTAGCATTTTATCGACATTAAAAACGCAGTTCCTTAAATATCGTTCCGCCGCAAATTTACTGCTATTCGACAACGGAACGTCGGGGCGCCGTGCCCTACGACTTATTCTGTTTTAGCATTTTATCGCCATTAAAGAAACGCAGTTCCTTAAATATCGTTCCGCCGCAAATTTACTGCTATTCGACAACGGAACGTCGGGGCGCCGTCCCCTACGACTTATTCTGTTTTAGCATTTTATCGCCATTAAAGAAACGCAGTTCATTAAATATCGTTCTGCCGCAAATTTACTGCTATTCGACAGCGGAACATCGGGGCGCCTTCCCCTACGACTTGTTTTATTCAGCCTTTACTTTATATCGAAAATGTAGTTCTTCGCTCTGTTTGCTCCGCGCTTTAACAAACGTGAAACAACACGCCGTTAAAATCAATACTTCGATACGGTAACCTTATCTTCGTAAATCTCTTCCGCCGCTTCCGACAAAGGTTTTTCTTTACTCGGAAGTTCGGTAAGTCCCTGATTGTGAGCGTGGTCGATAAGTTGTCTTGCTCTCTTGGAAGCAATTACGCAAAGAGCATATTTTGAACCCGTCTTTTGCGCCAATTCGTCTATCGGTGGATAATTTATCATTTTATCTGTCTCCTTTTAGGTTTTATTCTATATTCTGTACTTGTTCTCTGATTTTTTCAATCTCGTTTTTGAGAGCAAGCCCGTATTTCGTAATTTCTATATCGTTCGACTTCGAGCAAACGGTATTCGCTTCTCTGTTAAACTCCTGCATCAGAAAGTCGAGTTTTTTACCCGCGTCGGTCTCTTCTTCGCAAATCCGCCTTAACTGAGCGATATGACTTTTAAGTCTCGTGAGTTCCTCGTCGATATTCGACTTGTCGGCAAACAACGCCACTTCCTGCAAAAGCCTCGCTTCGTCAAACGTCACCGACTCGAGAACTTCGGAAATTCTTTCTCTGATTTTCGCTTCGTATTCGGCTTTGATTTCAGGCGCCCTGCCCGAAATTGCCTTGACGATTTTTTCTACTTCGTCGCATCTTGAAAGAACGTCCCTTTTGAGTTTTTCGCCCTCGACTTTTCTCATTGCGTTGAGATTATCAAGCGCGGCTGTAAGCGTGTCTTTTAAAATCGACTCTACCTCTTCGCCCGTCTCGTCCGCAACCGTTTCGGTCACGCAGTCGGGAGAACGGAACAACGAAGCGACCGTAAAATCGTTTTCAAGTCCGTATTTTTCGGAAAGATTTTTCGCCGCTTCGACGTATTTCCCGCATAAGCCTTCGTCGATAACGAGAGTTTTCGCGCCGTCTCTCGTATTCAAAAAAGTTATGAAAAGTTCGGCTCTGCCTCTTTTGATTTTCGATTGAACGGTCTTTCTTATGGTATCGTCCAATGCGACAAACGAACGCGGATATTTAGGTATCAAGTCTAAAAACCTGTTGTTTACCGTCTTTATTTCAACCGTAAGATTTATACCGTCTTTTGAGTATTCGGCTTTGCCGTAACCCGTCATACTTTGCATGAGCGACTTCTCCTATAACTATACTTATATATTCTATCACGATTTTTTAAAAAAATCAAGTATATAATATCCTTTTAAACTCTTCTTCGTCGATAATTTTTATACCGAGCGCTCTTGCTTTTTCGAGTTTACTGCCCGCCGCTTCGCCCGCTATTACAAGGGTGGTCGATTTCGTCACCGAACTCTGAGTCTGTCCGCCCTCTTTTTCGATTATTTCCTGAGCCTCGCTCCTCGTAAAATCGCCGAGCGATCCCGTAAGTACCACGTTTTCGCCTTTGAATTTTCCGTCTTTCGCTTCGCTTTCCGTTTGCGGCTCTACTCCGAGAGAAAAAAGTTCCTTTATTTCGTTTAAATTTCCCTCGTCCGTAAAATAATCGCGTATATCCTTCGCCATTATCTCCCCGACGTCGGGTATGGCTTTCAGCGTTTCTTCATCTGCCTCGGACAAAGCCTTTACGCCGCCGAAAATTCTCGCCAAATCTTTTGAGGTCTTTCTTCCCACGCCCTCGATTCCGAGAGCGAAAATAAAGTTGGAAAGAGGCGGTTTTTTACTCGCGTTTATCGCTTTTACGAGGTTTTTCGCCTTGGTCTCTTTAAACCCGTCGAGTTTCAAAAGACTATCTTCGGTCAACTTATACAAATCGGAAAATTTATCGATTCCCCTGTCGTCGAAAAGTTGCCCCGCCGTTTTCTCTGAAAAACCGTCGATATTCATTCCCTCTTTCGAAGCGAAATTGGCGAGTTTTGCGATAACCCTCGGTCTGCAATCGACGTTCGGACAGAAAATATTAGCCCCCTCTTCGATAAGAACGCTCTTACAGAACGGACAAATCGTCGGTTTTTCGACCTCTTCGCCGCCCGAAAAACCGTCTACCGCTCCGAGTATCTCTGGGATAACCTCGTTGCTTCTGCGTATCAGAACCTTACAGCCCGTTCTGACCCTTTTTCTCAAAATATCGCCGTAGTTGTTAAGCGTTGCTTTCCTTACCGTCGCTCCGCCGAGGTCAACGGGTTCTACAATCCCCAAAGGCGTGAGTTTTCCCGTCCTCCCGACCTGCCATTCCACCTTTTTTAAAGTTGTTTCGACCTCTTCCGCTTCGAACTTGAACGCAATAGCCCATTTAGGAAATTTATCCGTATAACCTAAGGCTTCACGCATTTTCTCGTCGTTCACTTTGACTACCGCACCGTCCGTCAATACGTCGATGTTTTTCCTGCCGACCTCTATTTCGGCAATCGCCGCCTCGACCTCTTCGAGATTGTCGCACACTCTAAGAAAGTCAAACACCTTAAACCCGTTACTTTTCAAAAAATCGACTATTTCGAGTTGAGACGAAAGATTGCCATCCGACATATAATTCACGTTGTAAAAAAGTATCTCGGGCTTACGTTTTTCGGTAACTTTCGGGTCTAAATTCCGTATTGCTCCCGCCGCGGCGTTACGAGCGTTTTTCAGTTGCTCTTCTGCCGTTTCGTTATATTTTTTCAACTGCGAAAGACGTATTATCGCTTCGCCCTGAACCTCTAAAACGCCCTTGTACTTTATCGCAAGCGGAAATGATTTTATGGTGAGAACCTGCGCCGTAACGTCCTCGCCGACTACGCCGTTACCCCTCGTGGTCGCTCTTACGAAATAACCGTTTTCGTAGGTTAAACACATGGTAAGACCGTCGAATTTATACTCTACGGTATACTTCGGTTCGCCTATTTTTCTCACTCGCTCGTCGAATGCTTTAAGTTCCTCGTGAGTTACCGCTTTATCGAGACTGTACAAGCGGCTAATATGCTTATGTTTTTGAAATACGCTTATCGGTTCGCCGCCGACCCTTTTCGTCGGCGAGTCGGGCAGAACTATCCCCGTCTGCTCTTCGAGCGTTTTCAACTCGTCGTAAATTTTATCGTACACCTTGTCGTCTACCGACGGCTTATCGAGTACGTAATACTCATAGGCGTACTTATTGAGTACGTCTACGAGTTCTCTCATTTTCTGATTTTCGTTCATTCGACAACCTCGATCGGCGCGAGTCTTAACACGAGCGATTTTATACCTACGCCCTTAAACGCAACGTCCGCGACAATCTCTCCGCCGTTATTTTTAGTGCTTATTATTACTCCGTCTCCGAATTTCTTGTGCCTTACGGTAACTCCCGCCTTAAATTTTCCTAACTCGCCCGACCCGACCTTTTCGGTAGGCTTGTTCGACGACGCTGAATAACTCTTCGCGTAGGAGTTGGTTTTAAACGAGCCGTAACTTTTCGAAGTCCCGAAATCGTTGCCGCCCGAAGAATATCCGTAGCCGCTCCCGTAAGAAGATTTGGAGTTCTGATACTCTCTTTTATACCCGTTTTCGCCGTATTTATTCCCGTAGGAATTTCCGTAACCCGAACCGTAGCCGCTTCCGTAACCGTTCCCATAGCCGCCGTAACCGCCGCTATAATTGTTCCCGTAGCCCGAGCCGCCCGAGTAATCGTCGTTATACCCGCCGTAGCCTCTGTTAATTTTCAGTCCGAGTTTTTCGGATAAATCGTCTAAGAATTGCGACTGAACGGTCGCCGACCTCGAACCGTAAAGGAATCGGCTTCTCGCTCTCGTAAGAAAAAGCCTTTCCCTCGCCCTCGTTATCGCAACGTACATAAGTCGGCGTTCTTCTTCCTCGTTATCTTCCTCGTAGTCTCTTTCGATCGGGAAGATTTTTTGGTCGAGTCCGCAGATAAACACACAGCGATATTCGAGACCTTTAACGGAGTGAACAGTCGCTAACGTAACGTATTCGCCCTCGTTTATTTCGTCCGTATCGGAACTTAACGTAATCGAGTTGAGATATTCCGATAAAGGAGCGTCAGGATTTAACCGTGCAAATTCTTCCACAGAACTCAAAAATTCGTTTACGTTTTTCTTTTTATCGTCGTTTTCGGGCGTGTCTTCGGCAAAACAACTCATAAAATCGGTTTTGTCGATAACCTCTTTTACAAGGTCTAAAAGGGGCATGGTTTCTTTCGCTATGACGAGATTTGAAATCGTGTCTCTGAAAGACCTTATTTTCGCTTTCGCACCCGAGTTAAGGTCGAGATTTTCGCAGTCGTACACTCCGTCGAACACAGAAAGTCCCTTCTTTTCGCTGTAAGCCTTTATTTCTTCTACCGATTTATCGCCTATTCCCCTTTTGGGAACGTTTATCACCCTTAATATAGCCTCGTTGTCGAGCGGGTTGCACAAAATACGAAGATACGCGGTAATATCCTTTATCTCCTTACGCTCGAAGAACTTGAAGCCGCCGTAGACCTTACACGGAATACCGTACTTCATAAACTCCTGCTCGTAAGAACGCGAAAGGGCATTTATACGCATAAGAACGGCAAAATCGGAATATTTATACCCTCTTTGAAGGAGCGTTTTTATCTGTACCGCGGTATACTGAGCCTCGCCCGATTCCTCGTCGGCAACGAACACTTCGGCTTTTACCCCCTCTTCGTTATCCGTCCACAAGACCTTGTTTTTTCTCTTTGTGTTATGGGCGATAACCGTATTTGCAAGGTCGAGTATTCTCTTTGTTGACCTGTAATTTCTTTCGAGTTTATAAGTTTTTGCGCCCTTAAAGTCTTTCTCGAAGTCTAAAATGTTGTTTATATCCGCGCCGCGCCAGCCGTAAATACTCTGATCGTCGTCGCCGACCACGAAGAGGTTGCCGTGAACGGTCGAAAGCAGTTTTACGATATTATACTGCACGAAGTTGGTGTCTTGAAACTCGTCAACGTGTATATAGTAAAATCTGTCCGAAATTTTCTCTAAAACGTCGTGGTTTTCGGCTAAAAGATGATAAGTCTTTATAAGCAAGTCGTCGAAATCCATTGCGTTGGAACGAAAAAGTTCGGCGTTATATTCGTCGATAATCTTAACGTAATCGGTAAGATTTCTCATTCTCGGATTTTCCGCGGCGAACTCCTCGGTTGACATATCCTTGTTTTTTAGCGACGAAATAAGATTTTTAGAAGTCTTTAAATATTTATCGGGTTGAAGGGCAAGCCCTAATATAACTCTTTTTAAAACCTTGTCTTTGTCGGTCTCGGAATATATGGAAAAGTCCTGCTTATACCCGAGTTTGTCGGCGTATCTGCGAAGAATTTTAACGCACATAGAGTGAATGGTGCAAACCCACGACTGCGAAATATCGCCTATCAATTTTTCGAGCCTTTCCTTCATCTCGTCGGCGGCTTTATTCGTGAAAGTTATGGCGAGAATATTATACGGATCGCCTTTCTTCTCATCGACAAGATAGGCAATTCTGCTCGTCAATACCCTCGTTTTTCCGCTTCCCGCGCCTGCTATTACTAAAACCGCCCCTTCCGTATCGGTAACTGGTTTTATTTGTTCTTCGTTAAGTTTAGATAAATAGTCCTGCATAAATTCAACCTGAAAATAAACTGATAATATTGTATCACGAAACGAGTTTTTTTTCAAGGCAAATAGCGGCTTGGATTAAAAAGTTTGAAAAAGTAACAACCTCTTTGCGTAGCAAGTCTTTGTTCAGTCGACTCTCGCTGACAAACAAAAAAAATTAAAGAGTTTTATAAAAAAATAAAACAGGATGTTATATTCTTTACAATGCAGTATATTTAAGAGTTCTATCGCGCGACGCCCATTACGGTGCAACTTATAATTCTCTTACATCAGTATTTACTTAACAAAATATGCGGGACGTCGAGGGCGCCGTCCCCTACGGAAAAACCTATTATTCCTTCCTACAAATGAATTCCCGTATTTCTACACGAAAGAATTTTATATTCCCTTATTTCCATATTCGATAGACGTATTTTCTGCTGTCTATTTATTCCTTCTTTTTAAAATATTGAGCAATATAAGCATATTTTTTGTGTAATCGTAGGGGACGACGCCCTCGACGTCCCCTACGGAAAAACCCATTATACCTTCCTTCAAATGAATTCCCGTATTTCTATACGGAAGAATTTTATATTCCCTTATTTCCATATTCGATAGACGTATTTTCTGCTGTCTATTTATTCTTTCTTTTTAAAATATTGAGCAATACAAGCATATTTTTTTGTAATCGTAGGGGACGGCGCCTCGACGTCCCTCTGTTCCTATTATCATTCACAGGACGACAAAAGGCTGTATTCCTACTCCGAAAAGTAAGAATACAGCCTTTTTATTGAGAAATTTTTACAATATTCGATTGATTAAATCTTCGGTCCTGCCTTAACAAGGGCTTTACCCGCTTCGTTGCCTTCGTATTTAGCGAAGTTCTTAATAAATCTGCCCGCAAGGTCAACCGCCTTGTCGTTCCATACTTTCACGTCGGCGTAAGTGTCTCTGGGGTCTAAAATACCCGAATCTACGCCCGGAAGTTCGGTCGGGACTTCGAAATCGAAGTAAGGAATCTTCTTCGTCGGCGCTTTGTCGATTGCTCCGCTCAAAATAGCGTCGATAATTCCTCTCGTGTCTTTAATCGAGATACGTTTACCCGTTCCGTTCCAACCCGTGTTGACAAGGTAGGCTTTCGCGCCGCTCTTGTTCATCTTCTTGACGAGTTCTTCCGCGTACTTAGTCGGGTGGAGTTCCAAAAACGCCTGTCCGAAGCAAGCCGAGAAAGTCGGAGTGGGTTCGGTTATTCCTCTTTCCGTTCCCGCAAGTTTAGCGGTGAAACCCGAAAGGAAGTAGTACTGAGTCTGCTCGGGAGTAAGAATAGATACGGGAGGAAGTACTCCGAACGCATCCGCCGAAAGGAATATTACGCTCTTAGCGTCGGGAGCCGCAGATATGGGGCGAACGATATTCTTAATGTGATCTATAGGATAAGATACCCTCGTATTCTCGGTTACGCTCTTATCTGCGAAATTGATTTTACCGTTTTTATCGAGCGTAACGTTTTCCAAAAGAGCGTCTCTTCTGATTGCGTTGTAAATGTCGGGTTCGCTGTCTTTATCGAGGTTGATAACCTTAGCGTAGCAGCCGCCCTCGAAGTTGAATACGCCGTTGTCGTCCCAACCGTGTTCGTCGTCGCCGATAAGAAGTCTCTTCGGGTCGGTCGAAAGAGTCGTTTTGCCCGTTCCCGAAAGACCGAAGAAAATAGCGGTGTTTTTACCGTTTAAATCGGTGTTTGCCGAACAGTGCATCGACGCGATGCCTTTAAGCGGAAGGTAATAGTTCATCATCGAGAACATACCTTTCTTCATTTCGCCGCCGTACCAGGTGTTGACGATAATCTGTTCTCTGCTCGTAATGTTGAACATAACGGCGGTCTCGGAGTTAAGTCCGAGTTCTTTGTAATTTTCCACTTTCGCCTTGGAAGCGTTGTATACTACGAAATCAGGCTCGAAGTTTTCGAGTTCTTCTTTCGTAGGTCTTATGAACATATTCGTGACGAAATGAGCCTGCCATGCAACCTCGACTATGAAACGAATAGCCATACGGGTGTCTTTATTCGCTCCGCAGAACGCGTCTACGACGAACAATCTCTTGTTGGAAAGTTCTTTAACCGCTATATCCTTAACGGCGTTCCACGCCTTTAAAGTCGCGGGGTGATTGTCGTTTTTGTATTCGTCGGAAGTCCACCACACGGTATCTTTGGAATTGTCGTCTACTACGATAAATTTGTCCTTAGGCGAACGACCGGTATAAATACCCGTCATAACGTTTACCGCGCCGAGTTCGCTGACCTGACCCTTTTCGTAACCCTCGAGATCGGGGTTGGTCTCCTCTTTAAACAGCATATCGTAAGAAGGATTGTATACGATTTCTTTTACGCCGTTTATGCCGTACTTGCTCAAATCAATCTTTTTCATATTCTTTCCTCTCTTTTATTAAGGAGTATCGAAAGGTCTCAACCGAGAACAAAAACAACCGTAAAGCAAAGTTGATATTTCGTTTTTTGTTTTTGTCGATTGAAAAATCTTCCAACCTCCCCCATTATCTTCATTATACACTATTTTCCGAAAAAAGGAAATGATTTAAGCCATATTTTACCGAATTTCAACAAAAATACAAATTCTTCGCTTTTTTATTAAAGTCGGCAATAAGAATATCAACATTCCCAACTTACAACTTTATTGTAATTTCCACCAAAGCCGAAGAACCCTCTCCAATTCGACATTCTTGTTCCAAAACGTTCAAAATCATACATACACAACAGAGAAAACATGCCTGCCATACATGAGATTGCCGTTTTTAAAGTTGCCTTTTTAAACCCGGATTTGCCCGCATGTTTGACTTTATTATATTCATTCCACCAAAGCGGAATTTGTTTTTCTGATATTTTTAATTTTTCCCATGGGAGCACTATCATCCCACCACAATGCACACTGTAAGAAATGTACTGACTATATTTACTTAAAATATACTTGTTGTAATCGTTAATGTTATACCTCTGTCCCTTTTTCTTTTCTTTAAATAAGGTTTTTCTCTCCGACTTACATAACTCAGTGCAAAAACCGTTTATCAGACTACCACAATCATTGATAATGCTTGCAAACTCTAGTGAATATGTTTCTAAATTCTTTTTTTCAAAAGCAATATATTTTTCAGTATTAACCAACCGTTCTTCGATCATTGCAAAATAATTTGCATAATAATTAAAATCAATTTTTTTATCCATACTCTTACTCCACCCTCTACTTTCTGCATTTTTATTGCAACCGCTGCCTATAAAATCACAATTTTATTATATCATGTCATAAATACATTTTCAAGTCTCAAAACTATAATATTTTATTTGCACGATTTAATTCTGTTATGTTCTTTACATAACATTTGACAGTTGTCAACACTCGTTTTTCCACCTTCACACCAAGGCGTTATATGGTCGGCTTCCATTTCAGATAAATCATAATGAGTTTTTTCTCTGCGTTCTGCTACGCAGTACGGGCATAGCCCATTTTGTCTTTCATAAACCAAACGCTTTTCGTTATCCGTAAACGCTCTTATATTCAAAAATTTTTCGTTACCCGAAAGCAAATATTCGTATATACCCGAACGTTTCGTAATATTGTCGTCCTGCATAAGCGAGCAAATCTTCTCTTCGAGTTCCTGCGGATTATATATTTTATTGCCGTATTTGTCATACATAATGCCCCATGCAAGACCTTTCATTTCCTTGCGATACTTCGGAAATATCGTCTTAACCCACGCTATAACCGACTGAAAATATTGCCATAGGGGCGTTGCGTGCGTATCGTGTTGGTGTGACGCCATATAATCTTCGATTTTTATATTTTCTTTTGCTGAAACCCACGATAACACCGTTTCGAGATAGTCCTGACGATTTACTTCGCCGCTTAAATACTTATTTGCAAGAGAATACGCAACGCAATTATTCTTTGAAAAGTATCTCTTCGCATCGGACAACCATTCACCAGTATAAATTGCATTGCGAAGTTCTTGTTCCTTTAATTGAACGCCCGCTATATTTATAATTTTAAACCAATCGAGTTTCTCTTTATCGTTACCGTTACAAACATAAATCATTAACGGGTAATTTAAAATATGCTCTTTTTCTGTTTCTGTAAGATTATGAAACATTCTGCTGTTTATCGAAAAATCACCGTTTACATATTGACAAATGCTTATCGTTCGCTGTTGCCCGTCGAGAAGTTCATAGTTTCCATATTCGTCTTCTGTCCAATACATAACGTTAAGAGGAAAACCTTTTATTACCGTTTCTATAACAGCGTTTCGTTGCTTGTCTTTATAGACAAATTCACGCTGAAAAGCAGGACGAATGTTTAGCCTGCCGCCATATCCGACAACCCCGTTTTCTTGACTATCGACATACCTGTCCGTAATTTCTCTTATTGTTACTTCATGTAGTTCTATTTTCATATTTAACCCCTTTTTCTTATAACGATTCGGAAATACTTTGCAACTCCGTTAATATTGCAAGTGTGCGAACGATTTTTTCTCACTTTATCATTGGTCTCGAATATATCGAATAATGAGTACCTATTTATGGCGTCCATTATTTCAAATTGATTCGGGTTATATTTTTCTAAAAAAGTTATCGGTACACCCATCGGGTCAGAGTAATCGTAAGGTATATCCGTAACTTTATCTACGTTTATCGCGGGATAATTGTCATATTTTGGATATAATTCTTCAGAGTATTGCCTGTATAATGGTAAATTTTGGTGCCTTTTTGACACGTCGAGATTGGTAAACCATGTAATCGAAGGAACCTTCCCATATTTTTTACCTTGCTTATACTCACCTTTATAACTATCGGGAATCTCAAATTCCAAGGTTTTATTAAAAATGTATCCACTCCATATTCTTTCCTCTTTTATTAGTTTAAAAATATCTTTATATGTAATCGCGTTGACATTTCCGATAACTAAAAATTTCTTATTAAATTCGATTAGTTGTGAAACATAATCGCGAAATAGGGAAAATGGCGGGTTAGTTACAACAATGTCAGATTCTTGTAACAACTCAATACACTCTTCCGAACGAAAATCTCCGTCTTCTTTAAGAACCGATAAGGAATTTTTCTTGTTTTTTAATAAATATTCCACATCGGATAAATCCACCGCACCGTCTCCGTTATAATCTTTTACTTCAGTTATTTCAATTTTGTATGGCTGCTTCCCGTCCTCTCTTTTTACAATAACGTTCGCATTATCAAAAAGGGATAACTGTTCCCACGCAATAGGAGAAGTTGCATAGCAAGTGCAAATCAATTTTTTCAATGAGAGAAAATTAAAATTCATAGCAAAATATTTGAAAAAATTACTCTCAAATGGATCATCGCAATTACAAAACACTACTTTACCGTAAAATTCGTTTTTATAGTTACTTAATTCCTTTTCAATATCTGCAAGTTGAGTATAAAATTCGTCGTTTCTTGCCTTATCCGCTTTTCGTAGATTTGAATTGTTTGACATAACAGCGCTCCTACTTTTTAGTCACGCTTTATATAAAAAAAGCGCGCTGACGCAAATCAGCACGCATAAAACACAGATTCGCGTCACCGCGAAATGAAACTTAATGAAAATGAGTAAACACTCCCATTCGGAATCTGTGTTTTTAACAAGTTTCTAAAATGGGAGTATAACCAAAAAAAGAGTATAATATCCCTATGGTTTACTCATTCTATTTTTATTAAGTTTCATTTCGCTATTTTAGTATAGCACACTTATTGTATTTTATCAATTATTTTGCATTAAAAAACCCGACTAAAAAGTCGGGTTTAATAGTTTTATTAGTATTTTATTCTTCGGTTTCGGGGGTTTCAGCCGAAATATCGCCGTTTTCGGTCGTTTCGCCGTCTGCCGCTTCGCTATCCGCGACTTCAACGCCGTCAACCTCGCCGTCTTCGCCTTCCGCCGCTTCTTCTTCGTCCTCGTGCGGCGTTATCGCTATCGTCGCTATCGACGCGCCGTCAAGCCTCATAACTTTTACGCCCTGAGTGCTTCTGCTGATAAGCGAAATTTCGTCTACGCTCGTCCTTATGGCGATACCCGTACTCGAAATCATCATTATGTCCTCACCCTCTCTGACAGGTTTGATTCCGACAAGATATCCCGTCTTTTCGTTGAAAATACCTGCCCTTATTCCTTTACCTGCCCTCGATTGCAATCTGTACTCTTCGATACTGCTTCTCTTGCCGTAACCGTTCGAGGTGATCGTTATAATCGTATCGTCGGGCTGAACTTTCGTCATGTCGATTACATAGTCGCCGTCGTCGAGGTCAATCGACCTTACGCCCTGCGTATCTCTGCCCATCGCCCTGACGTCGTTCTCGCTGAATCTTATACATTTGCCCTCGTGCGTTCCGATCAACACCTGATCGTCGCCGTTCGTGAGTTGTACGGATATGAGTTCGTCGCCCGGAAGAAGGCTGATCGCTATCTTACCGCTCTTTCTTATCGAATCGAACTCGGAAAGCGCGGTCTTTTTGATAAGTCCGAACTTCGTAGCCATCATAATGTAGCCGTCAGTCGATTTTTCGGTCGTCTCGCCGCTCTCGTCGTTTTCGCTAACCGCTTCCGCGACAACGTTTTCGTCCGTGACTACTTCGTTGCCGTTTTCGTCGATTTCTGTTTCGAGTTCCTCGCCTATCCTTTCTTTTCTCGGTATAACCGCGGTAATCCTCTCGCCGTTACTTACCTGAATGAGGTTGACTATCGCTCTGCCTCTCGTCGCGCCTTTAGTCGCTTCGGGAACTTCGAAGGCTCTTATTCTGTACACCTTGCCGAGCGAACTGAAGAACAGCAGGTCGTCGTGAGTCGAACATACGAACATATTTTCGACGAAATCCTCGTCCTTCGGCTTATGCGCCGTTACGCCCTTGCCGCCTCTGCGCTGAGACTTACATTCCTTCGTCGCAATTCTCTTGACGTAGCCTAAATGCGTCATCGAAATAACGACGTCCTCCCTTTCTATGAGGTCTGCCTCGCAAATATCCGCGTAATCGGTGGAAATCTCGGTTTTTCTCGGAGACGGGTATCTGTTTTTTATGTCGAGAAGGTCGTTTCTCACTATCGCCCTTACTCTTTCGGGTTTCTGCAAAATGTCCTCTAAGTCGGCAATCGTCGCATCGAGTTGACGAAGTTCTTCGTTCAACTTCTCGACTTCCATCGAAGTGAGTCTTTGAAGCCTCATTTCGAGAATCGCCGTACATTGTTTATCGTCGAGCAAGAACGCGCTTTTCAACTGATTCGTCGCGTCGTCTTTGTCTTTACTGCGTTTAATTATCGCGATAACTTCATCGATGTTCGCAAGGGCGATAACAAGCCCTTTTACGATATGTTCTCTCTCTTTTGTTTTCGCAAGGTCGTATCTCGTACGCCTTTCGATAACGTCTATCTGGTGTTCCACGAAATAGGACAGTATCTCTTTGAGATTTAAAATCTTCGGATCCGTGCCTACGAGAGCGAGAAGAATTATACCGCCGGAAGTCTGCAAGTTCGTCTGCTTGTAAAGCGAATTTAAAACGACCTGAGAGTTGGCGTCTTTCTTGACCTCGATAACGATTCTCATACCGTGTCTGTCGGACTCGTCGTTGATATTCGAGATTCCTTCCAGACGTTTGTTCTTGACGTAATCGGCAATCGTTTCGATAAGTTTCTGCTTATTTACCTGATACGGAAGTTCGGTTACGATAATTCTTTCTCTCGTGCCGTTGTTAAACTCCTCTATTTCGCATTTCGCGCGGAGAATAATGCTTCCTCTGCCCGTTCTGTAAGCGTTTCTTATGCCGCTTCTGCCCATTATGATTCCGCCCGTCGGGAAATCGGGAGCGGGAATGTGTTTCATAAGGTCGTCTATCGATATGTCGGGATTGTCGATTAAAGCGACCGAAGCGTCGATAGCCTCGCCTAAGTTATGCGGAGGAATATTCGTCGCCATACCTACCGCTATACCGTCCGCGCCGTTTACGAGAAGGTTCGGGTATCTCGCCGGAAGTACCACGGGTTGCATTCTCGTATCGTCGAAGTTCGGATAGAAATCGACGGTTTCTTTGTCGATTTCGCGGAGCATTTCGAGAGCCATTTTGCTCATTCTCGCTTCGGTGTACCTGTACGCCGCGGCGGGATCGCCGTCGACGGAACCGAAGTTTCCGTGTCCGTCAACGAGCGGAACGTTTATCGAGAAGTCCTGAGCGAGCCTTACCAAAGCGTCGTATACCGAACTGTCGCCGTGAGGGTGGTATTTACCTAAAACGTCTCCGACTATCGTAGCGCATTTCTTATACGCTTTGTCGGGCGTAAGACCGAGTTCGTTCATAGAATAAAGTATTCTTCTGTGAACGGGTTTAAGTCCGTCTCTTACGTCGGGAATCGCCCTCGAACGGTTTACGCACATCGCGTAGTCTATGAAACTCTGCTTTAACTCTTTATCGACCTCGATATCTATAATTTTGGTCATATCGAGAGTTCGTTTGAACTCTTCGGTTAATGCCTGATCAAATTCTTTTTTAGCCATTTCGTCTTATCCTCCGCGATTATGTGTCGAGTTCGCGGTTCGCGAACTTAGCGTTTTCTTCGATGAACTTTCTTCTCAGTTCCGGTTCTTCGCCCATTAAAAGGGTGAAATTCGCGTCGGCTTCGACCGCGTCTTCTATCGTTACTTTACGAAGCGTTCTCGTCGCCGGATTCATCGTCGTATCCCAAAGTTGCTGCTTGTCCATTTCGCCGAGACCTTTATAACGCTGAATATCGCAACGCGGATTTTCAAGACAGAATTTTTCCTTGTCCGCGTCATTGTAGAAATAATAATCGACCTTGTTCTTCGTAGCCTTGTAAAGCGGAGGCTGAGCGATATAAACGTGTCCTTGCTCGACGAGCGGACGCATATATCTGAAAAAGAAGGTAAGAAGAAGTATTCTTATGTGCGAACCGTCTACGTCCGCGTCGGTCATACAGATAACTCTGTCGTAACGAATCTTTGAAACGTCGAAATCGTCGAGCATACCGCCGCCGAACGCCGTTATCATCGCCTTTATTTCTTCGTTTTCGAGTACTCTGTTCACTCTCGTTTTTTCAACGTTTAAAATTTTACCTCTGAGGGGCAAAATCGCCTGAAAACGTCTGTCTCTGCCCTGCTTCGCCGTGCCGCCTGCGGAATCTCCCTCTACGAGGTAAATCTCGCAAAGTTCGGGGTTCTTTTCCGAACAATCGGCAAGTTTCCCCGGAAGCGCGGTGGACTCGAATGCGGTTTTTCTCGTCGCTTCTCTCGCCTTTCTCGCCGCCTCTCTCGCTCTCTTCGCCGTAAGACATTTATTAAGCACTTCTTTCGTGAACGACGGATTTTCTTCGAGATACGAGCCTAAGCCTTCAATCATGGCTTTCTGAACGTAACCTCTCATCTCGCTGTTGCCGAGTTTGGTTTTCGTCTGTCCCTCGAACTGCGGTTCGGGAAGTTTTACGGAAATTACCGCCGTAAGACCCTCTCTTACGTCCTCGCCCGAAAGTTTGTCGTCGTCTTTTACGAGGTTGAGTTTTTTGCCCGCGTCGTTTATGAGTTTAGAAAGGGCGAATTTAAAGCCGTCGATATGCGTGCCGCCCTCTTTCGTATTTACGTTGTTTGCGAACGCAATCACGTTTTCGTTGTAGCCGTCGTTGTACTGCATTGCGACTTCTACCGAAACCGAGTCGAATTTCTCCTCGAAATACAACACGTCGCTTATCGGCTCTTTGTTCTTGTTGAGATACTCAACGTACTCGACGATACCGCCGTTGTATTGAAGTTCGTCTCTCGCTTCTCTGCCCTCGCGTTTATCCTCTAAAACAACTTTAAGTCCTTTATTCAAAAACGCGAAGTCTCTAAGAGTACTTCTTATTGTATCGTAGTTGAACTCGGTCGTCTCGAAAATCTCGGCGTCGGGCTTGAAAGTAATTCTCGTACCCGTAAGATTCGAGTCTTCCAAAGTCTGAAGCCTCGTTCTCGGAACGCCCCTGTCGTATTCCTGACGGAAGTGTTTGCCTTTCTGATATACGTCTACCGAAGCAAACTCGGAAAGGGCGTTTACCGCTTTAAGACCTACGCCGTGAAGCCCCGACGAGACCATATAACCGCCGCCGCCGAATTTACCGCCCGCGTTCGGCTTAGTCATAACGACTTCTACGGTAGACACGCCTTCTTTTTCGTGAATACCCGTCGGAATGCCTCTTCCGTTGTCCATTACAGAACACGAACCGTCTTCGTTTATGGTTACGGTTATCGTATCGCAATAGCCCGCCAACGCTTCGTCGACGGAGTTGTCCACTATCTCTTTAACGAGGTGGTGAAGCCCTCTCGCGTCGGTAGAAGCAATGTACATACCCGGTCTTTTTCTGATATGCTCAAGACCTTCCAGAACCTGTATCTGGTCGGCGCCGTAATTGTTTTCGACTCTGTTTTCGTTATCCATCGTTTACTCCCGCGTAGTTTTTTATGTTTACGCTATTGTTCTTATACTTATTATAATATAATATTATAAATAAGTAAAGCGAATACGATAAAAAAACGGATTTTTTAACAAAAAATTTCGTTAAAAAACCCGTTTGAATCTCGCTCGGCTAACTATTCGGTTATCCTGTCGGCTATCCTCGACAACATTATCTCGTTAAACTTGCCGTCACCCTTCAAATACGCAGTTGTACAAATCTTTTTCGCCGTATTCAAAGAGGTTTTAACGTACTGTTTATCGCCCCTGTACTCGGCGTGATAAACGAGCGTTCTCATACTCGCCGCCCCCGACAAATCGTCGCAATATTCCAAGGCGTTTTCGTATTCCTTTACCTTGTCGTCGACATCCAGAATAATGTATGCGCAAAGCATCTCCGCCCTGCATTCGTCGTCAAGACAATCGGAGCGTTCGAGCATATCGAGATTATAGGCGATACACTCGTCGTCCGCAAGTTCTTCCGCTCTTCTGAGTTTTATCAGAGCGAACGCCGTTTGCTGACTTTCGGATATTCCCTCGTCCGTTTCATAAAGTTCGGGGGAAATTTCGCCGTAGGTTTTTCCCTCTTTTAAAAGAGCCGTTATGGTAAGGAGTTTTATAATCGCTTCCTTGCGGGCGATTATTTCCTTTTTCGCTTCGTTATCCTCGCTTTCATTGTCGTTTTCTTCGACGTTTTCGGCATTTTTTTCCGCTCCGTCGTCCGCAAGCATTACCGAGAGAATTTCGCCGTCGCTATTCTCGGCGAAGCCCGAGACGGAATTTATTATAAGCACGACGTAAGAAAGAGGCATCCCGCAAAACAACGTAGCGGTAACGGGCGACTTACACAAAACGCCGATTACAAAGCCGACGGTTAAAACAACGCACGCGAATATACTGCCCGCTATGCCGCCGAACACTACTCTCGCGTATCTTTTACCGATATTTTCAACGCCCGTCGGAGCGACGTCCGTTTCGCCGAGCGTTCCCCGTCCGAATCTCACCGAAAAACGCTTTACAGCGGTTTTGTCGTAACCGAATATCAGAAAAGCGAATTTCACCGTATCGAAGCCGTTTAATTTAGCCGCGACGACGTGTCCGAGTTCGTGAAAAAGCGAAATCGCGAGCCAACTCAGAACAAGCCCCGCAAGCATGACGAGAACGCGGAAATACCATGCGAAAGGTATGGTAAAAGACACGAAGAACGCTATCAGAACCGAACAGACGTACATCGCGACCACAAGTATTTTTCTCGCAACTTTTCCCTTTTGCGTTTCTCCCATTTTATCCCCTCAATCAAGCGACTTGCCGTATACGTTTTTCATTACGTAACCGAGCATATTGTCGTTTTCGCTTACGATTATCCTTTCAAGCGGTATTCTTTCCGCTATGCGTTTAAGCAGATATACGCCGCCGACGATTATTTCCGCTCTCTTCGGCGTGATATTCAACTTTTCGACTCTGTCCTTAACAGGCGAATTTTTAATCGTCTCATACGCCTTGCAAACGGTTTCGTAAGTAAATTCGCTGCCGTTCACCTTGTCGCAGTCGTACTTTTTAAGACCCAAACAGACTGCGGCGAGCGAAGTCGCCGTGCCGCCTATCGCGTAATAGGTCGTTACGGGAATTTCTCCGTATTCGTCTATTCTGCCGTCGATGACTTCTTTTAGTTTCCCCTCGTCCTCGCCGCACAGATCTTTAAGCCTTACGGCACCGAACGGAAGAGAATAAGAATATATTATTTTTCGGTTTTCGCAGGCGGTAATCTCCGCGCTTGCTCCGCCTATGTCGATTATGCCGCCGTCCTTGCCGCCGAGCGCGCCGAGAAGCCCTATTTCGCCCTCTTTATCGCCCGATATGACGTCGAGCGGAATACCGAGAGCGTCTTTGAACGCTTCCTTAAATTCCTCTCCGTTTTCCGCGCTTCTGACCGCTTCCGTAGCGAACGCGAATATTTTATCGGGAGAAAAAGAAAGAGCCTCGCCGAGCAGCGAGTAGGCCCCTTTAATCGTCCTCTCTTTCGCCTCGTCGCTTATTTTTCCGCTCGTCGCAAGCCCTTCGCCGAGCCTTGTAGTCACAAGTCTCCGATAAAGGGTTCTTTCACCCTTTAAAACAAGACAGCGAACGGAATTTGAGCCGACGTCGAACACCCCGTAAACTTTTTCGTCGGCGTCAGTCATCGTTTTTACCCTTAAACTCGTACCCTATCTGGCGGGCGCGTTCCTTTATTTTCCATTCCTGAAGCCACAGATCCGCGTCTTCGTTGCCTTTTTCTATTTCGGCTTCCAACTGCCGCATCTGACTCTGTAATTCGCGTATTTCTCGGTTTTTCGCCGACATCGTTACGAGTTGGAATATCATTATCGTCAGAAGTACGAATAATACTATTACCGACATTGCCGTGCCTGCGGCGACGAGCCTCGCTTTTTTTTCTTCGGTCATTTATTTTGCTCCGTATGAGTACTTTTATCTTAGTTATACTTTTATTATACACTAATAGGAAGAATTTTGCAAGCATTTTATTAAAACTCGCGTTTTCAAGCGTAAAACCTATTATTACGCCGACCGCCATATACGGCCTGAAATCGGGAAAACAGAGTTTCACGGCTAAAATTTCGTAAACGAAAAAACACGGAACCACAAAGCATATATCGAGTATCGTTTTTACCGCCGAAATACCGATAAGTCCCCCTATAAGTTCAAAAACGAGGTATATCAAGCCCAAAACAACGCCTATGAACAGACATTCCGAAAAATATACGAACTGCCCCGAAGAGACGAACATCACTTAAATAACCTCTTTAACGGAGAGACGGTAGCGGATAAAAATTTCACGCCCGACACAACGCCGACGAGTTTAAATTCTCCGCTCTGTTTGTTAAAACCGACGATTTTCAGCGACTCCCCCGTTATAACCATTCTTCCGCCCTCGACAATAGCGAGCCTGATCTCGCGCTCGTTGAACGAAAGAACGTCGCATATTCCGTTTGCCGAAAAGGACTTTTTATACTCTATCGTGAATACGGGTTGCATCTTTTCCATAAAAAAACCTCTCATAAAATCTTATGAGAGGAATCTTTAAATAATGATTTCAGTCGAGTTTTTGGTCGCCGTATTTTATCCAGCCGAGTTTCCTGAAAAGTTCGGAAAAGCCGAAAGACAACGCCGCAGGCAATACGAAGAGCAACAAAACCACGCCGAATACGAGCGTTACGGTATTCATACCCGCGCTCGCCTCTATCGTTCCGAAAACTCCGACGAGTCCGCTCGTACCCATTCCGCCGCCCGAAGCGTTGCATTTAAGTTTGAAAAGGCAGGTGGACACAGGTCCTAAAATCGCGCTTGCGAGTATTTCGGGGAGCATTATAACGGGCTTTCTCATTATGTTGGGTATCTGCAACATACTCGTGCCGAGACCTTGCGATATAAGTCCCGATACGCCGTTTTCTCTGAACGAAGCAACCGCGAATCCTATCATGTGACACGAACAGCCGACTACCGCCGCGCCGCCCGCTATAAGCATCGCTTCGCTATTGTTTCCGAGGGCGAAAGACAGCCATATAGCCGCCGAAGAAGTCGGCATCGTGAGCAGTACGCCCATTACGACCGCTATGATTATACCCATAAAGAACGGGGTTATAGAAGTCGCTTTTTCGATTAACTGCCCGAGTTTGACAATGAGCCATATAAACGGATAGGCGACGTATATTCCGACAATACATAAAACGAGGGTTCCGAGCGGCACAATCAGAATATCGAACTTCGTCTTACCCTCGTAAAGCGATACGATTTCGACGCATAACAAAGACACGACGTACGCCCCTATGGGGTTTCCCGGCATACCTATCGCAACCGTAAGACTGCCGCCCGTAATCTTGTCTGCGAACGCCCCGACAAAGCCTGCGACGGCGGCTGAAAACATGGTGAGTTTTTTCGCGCCTAACGCGTGGGCGATTCCCACGCCTATTCCGAAGCCCATAGAAGTTTTCGCGACGCTCGCTATTGTATTTACGATTTTTCCGAACGCGTTATCGCCTATCCAGCCTGCAATCTGAGCAAGGATTGTGCCTGCGATAAGGGTACAGAAAAGACCCTGCGCCATACCCGAGAAGGCTTTGATGAACCACCTGTCGGCGAAATTTTTTACGATTTTCCAAATCTTGCTTTCGTTTTTTGCTTCTTGTTTCTCCATTTTTCTATTCCTTGATAATCGTCAATTTATTGTTGAGTTGATCGCACGAAGTGAGGTAATACTCCACCCCGTTTTTCACTATTTTCAAATCGGTTCTCGAATCTTTGCCGTGAAGGTGTCCGTAAACTACTTTTTTCACGCCGTGAGCCTCGAATAAATCGGTAAAAAGCGAGTTTTCGCGTTTTGCGTTAAAAGGGGGATAATGAATGAGACAGATTATCTCGTCGCCATCTTCCCTTACCGCCTCGGCGGCGTTTAACGCGAGTTTAAACCTCTCGGTCTCCCGAAGATAGATTTTTCTGTCCTGTTCTTTAAAGTCGGGAGAACCTTCGACGCACCAGCCTCTCGCCCCGCATATTATCGTATTGCCGAATTTAACGCAGTCGTTCTGCAAGGCGTAGAAGCCCTCGGGAAGAGAGTTTCGTATTTTCGATATGCTCTTCCACCAATAGTCGTGATTGCCCCTTATGATAACTTTCTTGCCTTTAAGCGGGTATAAAATCGACAAATCGACGAGAGCCTCGGGAAGGTCCATCGCCCAACTCATATCGCCGCTCATCAGAACCACGTCATCGTCCGTCACCTTTTCGTTCCAATCGGCGAAAATTTTCTCGAGATAGTTCTCCCATCTCGAACCGAATATATCCATAGGTTTCGTACCCGCACTGCAAATATGAAGGTCGCTTATGGCAAAAAATTTCACGTTTTACTCCCGATAATTTTTATCGTTTCTTATTTTAGCATATTTCGGCGTTTTTTACAAGTTTTTTACAGCGTAAAAGTACGCCCGTCCGAAAATTTCGGACGGGCGTAACGACTTTTTATTGAGTTTAGCCATTAGAGAATTGAACTATTCGAGCCTTAAAGCCGTCTTTTTGCCCCTTGCGGCAAATCTTTGTTTGAAGTACGGCAAGTACGTCGGCACAAACCTTTACCACAATGGTCTAAAAAATACGACTTTAAGGTGCGAAGCATTTTAACGGCGATAAATTTAGGAAAATCAAGGCAAACGAACGCCGTAATACTTGCCGTATTACAAGAGAGTTTAACGACGATTTTACAAATTTTGCACCGTTAAAACTTGATTAGTTCAACTCACTAACGGCTAACCGTTTCCGGGATATATCGGCAAGTCGAAAAATCCCGAGCATACTTCCTGCGTGTATTCCTGACAGGGCGGTATGGTTGCGTAGCCGTAGGACGGAACTAACAGTTCGACCGTCATAACGACTTTCATTATTATCGTCACGCAGCACGAAACAGTAAAGGTCGCCGTGTCGGCATATACGCCCTCGGGCGCCACTATAGATACGACCGAATTGATTCTGTAAGGAATAATCGACGGTTCGGGTATGTACATAACTATATCCGTATCGAACGAGACGGACGAAGTCGCTGTTCCCTGTACTCCGTTGGCGTCTGTGTAAACGACTTCCATAGGAACGGTAACTGTTGCCTGCACGCGGCCGAAACGCTCTCTGTCGGGAAGACGGTCTACCGTAACGTTCGTCAAAACGCCCTCGTTACCTATGCTTCTCGCGCTTAAAAACGTAAGCGGATACGTGGGATTTGCAGGGTTGAAATTCGTAAGCGAAAGAGTTATCCCCTCTTCCTGCGTCTGCCTTATACAGGCGTCAAACACTTTCTGAGCCTCTACGCATACTTTTTCACACAGCCCGTTTACAGGATTGCCGTTTATTCTGCCGGGGCATCTGTCGGATGCGTTGTTTGTAAAGAACGACATATTAAACCTCCTTAAACGCTCTCAGTTTAATATATGCCGCAAAAAGTATAAAATGTGTAAGGCGTTCCTTACGATTGTTAAAATTGGAAACCCTATTGTAAAAAACGGGACGTCGAGGCGCCGTCCCCTACGATTATAAAAAGTATGTGTCGCGCGCTTGATTATTTCAATTGTTCGCGAATATGGATAAATCGGTAAATAAAAATCCTTTTTCGGGACGTCGGGGCGCCGTCCCCTACGATTATAAAAAGTACGTGTCGCACTCTTGATTATTTCAATTGTTCGCGAATACGGATAAATCGGTAAATAAAAATCCTTTTTCGAGACGGCGCCCCGACGTCCCGAAAAAATCACAAAAACACATTGTTTTCGTTTTTGTTAAATATAACTATTTATCGAGTTTCGCCGTAGGGGACGGCGCCCCCGACGTCCCGAAAAAAAACCACAAAAAAAAGATACCCGACTCCGTTCGTTCGGATACCTTATTTTATTAAATTCGATAGTTTTACGAAGTCGGCGGTCGTTAAAGTTTCGCCCCTTACAAGCGGATTGTCGGATATTTTCGACACTATCTTCTCCGCTTCGCTCCTCTTAAAACCAAACGAATTCATAAGATTGTTGCAAAGAGTCTTTCTTCTGCTCGAAAAGGCGGCTCTTACCGCCGCGCGGTATTTCTCGTAGTCCACGCCTTCGTATTTGTTTCTGTCTATATCTATTCTTACGACTGCCGAATCCACGTTCGGGGCGGGATAGAACATATTTCTGCCTATCCTCATAACCTTCTCAGCCGTTCCCGAAACGTCGATACCCGCGGTAATCGCTCCGTATTCTTCCGTTCCCGCCTTGGCGCACAGCCTGTCTGCAACCTCTTCCTGAACGGTTACGGTTATACACTTCACCGTTTTCGATTCCTCTATGAATTTCATAAGAATCGGCGTGGTTATGTAATAGGGCAAGTTTGCGACTACGCAGTAGTTTTTGCCCGCGAGTTCGTCTATTTCCGCAGTTTTCATTTTCATTATATCCTTGAAAATAATCTCGACGTTTTTATAGTCGGCAAGAGTTTCCTTTAAAACGGGCTTTAAATTTTCGTCGATTTCAAAGCCTATAACCCTTTTCGCCTTTCTCGCGATAGCCGCCGTGAGCGTACCGCCTCCGCAACCTATCTCAACCACCGTATCGGCTTCGGTTACGCCCGATTTCGCAACGATATTATCGAGAAGATTATCGTCGGTAAGGAAATTCTGCCCGTATCTTTTATTGAAATGAAAATCGTTCTTTTTAAGAACTTCCTTTACGCCCATCAACTGTCCTTTATAAATGCCCTGACTTTAAGCGGAATATCCGCTTCTTTTGCCACTTCCCTGCACTTTTCGACCTCTTCTTCGCCTATGCAATCGACGACGGAAAAGGTAACGTACATCCCTTTCGCCTTGCATTTTTTCGCGAAGTCGATAAGAGCCTCGTAGGCGTCTTCGCCGAACACGGGGCGGCACAAATCGAAGTATTTTTCGGCTGACGGAGCGTTCAAACTCACGTTCACCTTGTCTACCGCCGTCGCGAGTTCTTCCGTAATATCTCTGCCGTTTATGATATTGCCTTGCCCGTTGGTATCGAGCCGAACGATATACCCTCTCGCCCTGAGTTCTCTGCCTACCTTTACGAGTTCCTTAAATCTGAACGTCGGCTCGCCGAAACCGCAAAAGACTATTTCATCATAGTCCATATCGTCTATGGCGTTCAAAACCTCTTCGCTCGTCGGCTCCTTGGAGAGCCACAACTTGTTGCCGTAATAGGCGTCCTTGCCGTTCCGCACGCAAAACGCGCAGTCGTTGGAACACCTGTTCGTAAGGTTGATATAAAGTTTTCCGTCAAGTTCGTAAACTATTGTATCCATTTTATACCCTGTAAAACCTCTTGAAGTTCTCCTCTGTGATTTTTTCCGCTTCTTCCACGGTAACGCCTTTAATTTCGGCTATTTTCTTGCAGATAATCGGTATTCTCGACGGGTCGTTCGTCGTTCCTCTGAAAGGTTCGGGCGAAAGATACGGCGAGTCCGTCTCGGTCAGTATTCTGTCGAACGGAATACTTCTCACTATTTCGTCTTTTTTTGCGTTTTTGAAAGTTATCACTCCGCCGAACGAAAAATACGCTCCTAATTTCAGATACTCTTCCGCTATCTCCTCGCTTTCCGAATAGCAATGCATCAGAAAGCCGTTTTTCAAAAGAGTTTTCCTGTCTTTCAAAAAGTCAAGCGTTTTTTGGCAAGCGTTTCTCGAATGGACGACGAACGGTTTTCCGCAATCGTCGGCAATTTCCATTTGTCTCTCAAACGCCCTCGCCTGCTCCTCTTCGGTCGATTTATTCCAGTAAAAATCGAACCCGATTTCGCCTATTCCCACGCATTTTTTATGCGAAGATAACTCTATTATCGTATTTTCGGTTTTTTCGTCGAACGTTCTCGCCTCGTCGGGGTGAACGCCCGCCGTAAAGTATATTTCGTCGTGTTTTTCGCTTAGTTCCTTCGATTGAACGGAGGAAATCAGGTCAAACCCCGAATTTACGATAAGTCTTACGTTGTTTTCTATACACTTTTTTACTATGCTCTCCGTTTCGCCGCAGTATTTGGCGTCGGTAAGGTGAGCGTGCGCGTCCGAAAACATTATCTTACGGTCGCTCCGTCGGGCATTTCGTCTCTTTCGGGCGATACCACGCAGACTTTTCCGTCTTTTTCGGCGCACAATATCATTCCCTGACTTTCGACTCCGCAGAGTTTTGCGGGCTTTAAGTTGCTTACAAGAACCACCTTTTTGCCCAAGAGTTCCTCGGGTTTATAATAGTCGGCAATTCCGCTCGCGACCGTTCTCGTCTCGTCTCCGACTTTCAGGGTTAGTTTGAGCAGTTTTTTCGATTTTTCCACTTTTTCGCAAGCGGTTACGGTCGCGGTTTTAAATTCCACTTTCATAAAGTCGTCAATTGTGATTTCTTCGACTTTCTTCTCGGCGGTATCTTCCGCTTTTTTCTCGGCTTTCGCCGCGTATTTCAATCTTATTTCCTCGGCTTTTTTAGACACTTCGTCGGGGTCGAGTCTCGCGAAAATTATCTCCGCGTTTTTCTCCACCACGTTACCGTCGGGGTATAAGCCGAACTCGCCCAAAGCCGCGTACTCTCTCTCTTCGCAGTTTATCTGTTTAAGTATTTTCGCCGAAGTTTCGGGCATAAACGGCGATAAAAGCGAAGAACATATCGCTATCGTTTCGGTAAGATTGTATAAAACCTCTTTGAGTCTCGGAAGTTTTGCGGGGTCTTTCGCAAGCGACCACGGCATCGTTTCGTCAACGTATTTATTCGCTCTGCGAAGAGTCGTGAATATGCAGTCTATCGCGTCGGCGACTCTGTAATCGTCCATAAACGAACAGACTTTTTCGTAAGTGGAAGCGACGGTATTTTTAAGGTCGTCGTCCACGGAATCGGTTACTCCGCTTCTCTCAACCACGCCGCCGAAATACTTTTCGCTCATGGATACGGTTCTCTTTACGAGGTTTCCGTAAACGTTGGCGAGTTCGCCGTTGATTTTATCGGTCATTAAAGACCAACCTATAAGTCCGTCATTGTCGTACGGCATACTGTCCAAAACGTAATATCTCACGGCGTCCGTTCCGTAAACCGAAACGAGGTCGTCGGCGTACATTACGTTGCCCTTAGACTTGGACATTTTGCCGCCGTCCTGCAAAAGCCACGGGTGTCCGTAAACTCTCTTCGGAAGAGGCAGACCCAAAGCCATAAGGAAGATGGGCCAATATATCGTATGGAATCTTATAATATCCTTGCCGATTATATGAACGTCGCAAGGCCAACACTCGTCAAAAAGTTCCGAACTGTTTCCGTCAACGTCGTAGCCGATACCTGTAATGTAGTTAGTCAATGCGTCGAGCCAGACGTAAACGACGTGTTTAGGATCAAAATCTACGGGAATACCCCACTTAAACGAAGTCCTCGATACGCAAAGATCCTGAAGCCCCGGTAAAAGGAAATTGTTCATCATCTCGTTTTTACGGGAAACGGGATAAATAAAGTCGGGATGAGAATTTATATAGTCGATAAGTCTCGGAGCGTACTTGCTCATTTTGAAGAAATACGCCTCTTCGTTCGCCTTTTTGACCTCGCCGCCGCAGTCGGGGCATTTACCTCCGACAAGTTGGCTTTCAGTCCAAAAAGACTCGCAAGGCGTACAGTACCACCCCTCGTAGGAACTCTTGTATATATCGCCTTGTTTATAGAACTTGTCGAATATCTTGCGAACCTGCGTTTCGTGATACTCGTCCGTCGTTCTGATAAATTTATCGTAGTCCACGTTCACGCATTTCCAAACGGCTTTTATCTCGTCCGAAACGGCGTCGACGTATTCTTTCGGCGTTTTCCCGAACGCCTTTGCTTTTTCCTCTATTTTCTGACCGTGTTCGTCCGTGCCGGTCTGAAAAAACACGTCGTAGCCCTGCTTCTTTTTAAATCTCGCGATAGAATCCGCGAGTATCGCTTCGTAAGTATTGCCGATATGCGGCTTGGAAGAAGTATAGGCTATCGCCGTCGTAATATAGTATTTTTCTTTCATAGCAAGTATATTATATAATAATTTCCGATAAAAGTAAAACATAAAAAGGCATTTTACCGCATAACTTGTACCATGAATTTAATTTTCACGATAATTTTTCTCGTTTCGGTGGCGGTATTCGCGATTTTTTCGCCCGACGGAGCGTTAAAGGCCGTGACCGACGGCGGCAAAAAGGCGGTTGCTTTGTCCGTAAATTTAATCGCGATTTATTCGGTATGGTCGGGAATTTTGCAAATAGCCGAGGACTCGGGACTGATTAAAAAATTATCGAAAAGGCTTTCGCCGCTTTTAAAACGGTTGTTCAAAAACCCCGACGAAAAAACGACGGAATATCTATCCGTGAATATCGGCGCGAATATGCTCGGAATGGGCGGCATAGCGACTCCTGCGGGAATCGCCGCCACGAAAAGGCTTTGCGACTCGGGGAATTACGACGGAGCGAACAGGCTGTTCGTACTCGCTTCGACGAGTTTACAGATTATCCCGACGACCGTTATCGCCCTTCGTCAGACCTTTTCCTCAGCCGCTCCCGCCGTGATTTTTCTGCCCTCTCTCCTCTCTTCTCTCGTCTGTACCGCCGTCGGACTTGCCCTTTCGTTTATTTTCGGAAAAAGATGAAATTCGTATCTCTCGTTATCCCGATAGTTTTTTTGCTTGTAACTATTTTCGCCCTTTTCAAAAAGGTAAAAATTTACGATTCGTTCGCTAAGGGAGCGGCGAAAGGTCTGCCTACCGTCTATTCCGTTTTCCCTTATCTCGTCGCCATTTTCGTAATGACCGAACTGTTTTCGCAAAGCGGAATTTCCGATAAATTCATAGCGTTCATTTCGCCCGTTTTCTCATTTCTGAAAATACCGTCGGAAATCGCTCCGCTCGTCGTTTTGAAGCCGTTTTCGGGCGGGGGAAGCCTTGCGATGCTCAGCGATATTTACGAAAAATACGGCGTTGACAGTTTTATTTCTCTGTGCGCTTCGACGGTTTACGGCTCGTCGGAGACGATTTTTTATATCTCGGCGGTATACTTTTCCGAAGTCAAAGAAAAAAAGTTGGCGAAGCCGATTTTAATATCGCTTTCGTCAACTTTGATTTCAACTGTTTTCGCCTGCTTTATTTGCAGATTGTTTTATTAGTCTCCGACGTCGAGATGTTCGATCATTTTCTTGCTCTCCACGGGTTTGCTGTCGCCGTGTTTTACGAAAATCATAGTGATAAACGCAAGAGCAACCGCTATCGCGGCGTAATAGAACAAGGGTCTCATACTTCCCGCGAGTTCCATTATCCCGCCCGACAAAATGGGCGTTACTATCTGAGCCGCCATGGAAGCCGTGTAATAATATCCCGTGTATTTTCCGACGTCGCCGCCTTTCGCGAGTTCGACGACCATCGGGAACGAGTTTACGTTAATCGTCGCCCAGCCTACGCCCGCGAAGGCGAACAAAACGTTAAGAAGTAAGCCCGAAGAACTTTCGTTCATGAAAGTCGCCCCGAAAAACGCCGCCGTAAGTAGCGCAACGCCTATTAAAATACTCTTTTTCCTGCCGATTTTGCGGGCGAGCATACCTACGGGTATGTAGGAAATTATCGCCGCAGCCTGAGCGATAAGGAGCGTCGTGTTGTAGTCCTTATGCAGAACGTTCATAGCGTAAAGCGAGTACTTGGAAGTAACCGCGTTGTAGCCTATGTACCAAAGGGCGACCGAACAAAGTATCAGAATAAGGCTTGCAAGTTCTGATTTCGTGAGTTTTTTATGCGAAGAAACGTCCGTTTCCGCCTCTTCCTCCGTTTCGAGACCGTCGGCGACGGAATTCTGCTCCATTTCCTCTACCCATTTCGGCTCTCTGACTTTCCATATAAACATTAAAAGTCCGAATACCATTACGAGACACACAGCCCCTATAAACGGCGTGTAACTCATAAGTTGATTGAACGTTTTACCCGTTTTGAACACTATTCCGAGTACTAAAACGAGCATACCGCCCGCCGTACCCATAAGGTTTATTATGGCGTTCGCCTGAGACCTCAAAGGCTTTTCCGTTACGTCGGGCATCAGAGCGACCGCGGGAGACCTGAAAGTAGCCATTGCGAAAAGCGTTAATAGCAGGAGTAAAGCGAACATTATAAGCGTTACGGGGTTTTCGGTCGTCTTTTCGTGTGCGTAGGCACTTATAGACGGGGTTACAAGGTTTTTGTAAGCGTTCGTAACGGTCTCGACCTTATTGCCGTCGGCGTCTTTATATACGGTTTTGCCGTTCTCCGTCTCGGCGGTAAGCACTTTATAAGTCTTGGTCGCTCTGTCGTAAGCGTACGCCGTTTCGGGCTTGGAATGGTCGTTATTGTATTCGGCGTTTATGCCCGAAAACCACTGTTTCGCTTTCGCCTGTTCCTCTTCCGTCAAGTCTTTATAGAGTTTATTTGCTGTGATTTTTGCCGAATAGTCCTTTAAGGTATACTTTTTCGGCTCTTCTTTGCCGACTATCGGGTCGTATTCGGAGTTCGTTATTTCGTAATTCTGCTCGAATAAAGTCTGATAGCCGTCTTTTACGCCTTCGATTTTCGCAAGTTGAGCGTTGTCTGCGAAGGTGAGACCGAAAAACGATATCACCGCGACGACCGTTCCCAACACTATGTAAGGAGTACGCCTGCCGAACTTCGTTTTCGTCTTATCCGAAAGCGAGCCGAACAGGGGCAACATAAACAAAGCGATTACGTTGTCGAGAGACATCACGACTCCCGACAGGGTCTGACTGAGTCCGAATTTATTTACGAGCATCATAGGAACGATGCTGTCGTAAGCCTGCCAGAATGCGCATATAAGAAAGAACGCGAAGCCCACGAATAAAGTTTTCTTATAGTTAAGTTTCATCTTTTCCACCGTTTATCGAATGGGTTATTTAGCCTCGATATAATACACAAGTCTGTGGCAGGACTCGCACTCTACTATACTTCCCTTTTTCAAACTTCCGAAGTCCGCCATCGGAAATTCCGTTCCGCACCTGCTGCAATGCGGTTTCTTTCCGAATACCTGCACGGGGTACAGTACGGGAAAAATTTTGTCTTTCCGCTTCGACTTGTACAAGGTCATCTCCTCTTCGGGTATTTTCTTTTCAATCTTCGCAAGTTCCGCTCTTATCGCCTTTATCTCCGATTCTTTGGAAGCCTTCAACTCGTTGTATTTCGGAGCGTATTCCGCCAAAACGGCGTTCGCTTCTTTCGTCTTAGCCTTCAACTGCGAAAACTCTTTCAATACGGCGGCTATTTCCATGCTTATACGGTCTACCGCTTTCGCAAGTCCGTCGATTTCGTCTACGAGAGCCTGCGATTTCTTTTTGAGATAACCGAGTTGTTCGAGGTCGGTGTATTCGTCCGAACCCTCGTACTCTTTGAGTTGTTCGGTTAATGAGTTTAACGCCTTGACGCACTCGGAATAATTAGACGCAAGGTCTTCCGCTCTCTTTTCGAGCGACGCTACGTTGTCGTTTACGCTTTTCAGAAAGGTCTGAGCGGTAACCGCTTTCTTTCTCGCTTCGCTTCCCGAAATTTCGGTTTCGATTTCGCGAAGTTTCGTATCAACCTGTTGGTATTCGAGTAATTGTTCTATCATATCTTTACTCCTTCCCCCGACTCAGATAAATCTATCGTCGTCGAAGAAATATATTTTAACGTTTTTTAATTTTTCCCGCATTTTATCGGAATATATTTTCATACCGTAATTTTCGGTCGCGTAATGCGTGCAAGCCATTACTTTCAGACTGTTTTCAATACATTTTAAAAGTATATGGTGCGGAATATCCGCCGAAACGACGGTATCCGCTTTTTCGTTTATCGCGATTTCGACTTCCTCGTCGCCGAGTCCCGCTCCGCAGAACGAAGCGACTTTTCTCACCTCGCCGTTTAAATCTCCGTAAGCGAAAACTTTGTCGCTGCCAAAAGTCGTTTTGTAATTTTCGACAAACTCGCCGAATTTACAATTTGTTTCGCTTATTCTTCCGTAGCCTTTGCCGCCCCCGAAATCGTCGGTAATCTTTACGATTTTACCGCCTAAGCCCTTTGCAAGGCAATAGTCTATGCCGCATTTCGCCGCGTCGAGATTAAGGTGCGTGGAAACCACGCCCAAACCGCAATTCGCCGCCGTTAAAAGCGGACTTTTTGCCGAAAGATTTTTTATCGGACGATATATCGCCGGATGATGCGTGACTATCGCTTCGCAGTTATTCTGCAAGGCGTTTTCCACGCTTTTATTTGTCAAATCGAGACAGAAAAGAACGCTTTTTACATCCTTTGTCGTATCTATGATTATTCCGCTGTTGTCGTAGCCGCCGCGTTCGATAAACTTCTGCGACAGTTCGATAGGCGCGTAATTATACAATTCTTCGACAAGTTCCCTGAATTTCATATAATAATTTCCTTGTATTTTTCGAGCCTTGCGGTAAGCGTCGCTTTGTCGCACTCTTTGGCGTTCGCCGCGGCTTCCTCGAAAACCTTTATCTTGCTTTCGATAAGTTTTTTGAAATCGTCGCTCTTCTCTTTGAGATTATCTCTGCCGAAAGCGAGTTCGTCGGCGGTATAGGCTTCGGTTGTAACGCCTTTTTCGGCGACAATCACGTCGTAAAACTTTCCGCCGTCCTCTATCGTGTAGTCCCTGACTATGCCGTAGCCGCTTTCGATCAGTCGCCGTCTCAGTTCTTCGGAGTGTTTCATCGGTTGCAGAACGAGCCTTTTCGGCGTAAACGTTCTTCTCGTAAAAAAACTTGCGATAAGCCGTCCGCCCATACCTGCGACGACCGCTTGGTCTACCCTCGGAAGAGAGTCGAACCCGTCGGAAACTATCGCTTCGTACTGTCCGAAATACCTTGCTTTAAGCCTGTCGTCGGCTTTTTTAAGGCATTTTTCGGAGACGTCGGAGATTATCACCTTATCGCACAGTTTCGAGTATAACACCGCTTCCGCGATATACCCGTGGTCGCACCCAACGTCCGCAAACGAGCCGCCTTTTTCGATTTCGCCGAACAATACCGACTGCCTTTTCGTCAAAAAATCAGTCAATGAAGTCCTTTAACCTCTTGCTTCTCGTCGGGTGACGGAGTTTTCTGAGCGCTTTCGCCTCGATTTGTCTTATTCTCTCTCTCGTTACGTTAAATTCTTTGCCGACTTCTTCGAGCGTTCTCGGTTTTCCGTCGTCGATACCGTAACGAAGTCTCAGTACCTTTTCTTCGCGGGGCGTGAGAGAATCGAGTACGTTTATAAGTTGCTCTTTGAGCATATTGCCTGCAACCACGTCCGTGGGAGCCGCGCTCTGTTCGTCCTCGATAAAGTCGCCCAAATGACTGTCCTCTTCCTCGCCGATAGGAGTTTCGAGCGACACGGGGTCCTGCGCGATTTTCTGAATCTCGATCACCCTCGATTCGGGTATTCCCATTTCTTTCGCTATCTCTTCGGGGGTGGGTTCTCTGCCGTATTCCTGCAATAACAGTCTCGATACTCTGCCGACTTTATTGATGGTTTCGACCATGTGAACGGGAATTCTTATCGTCCTCGCCTGATCGGCGATCGCTCTCGTTATGGCTTGTCTTATCCACCACGTTGCGTAAGTGGAGAATTTGAAACCTTTCTGATAATCGAATTTTTCGACGGCTTTCATAAGCCCGAGGTTGCCCTCCTGAATAAGGTCGAGGAACTGCATACCTCTGCCGACGTATCTCTTCGCTATCGAAACGACAAGCCTTAAATTCGCTTCCGAAAGACAACGTTTCGCGTCCTCGTCTCCGTCCATCATCTGCTTGGCGAGGTTGATTTCGTCGTCTGCCGACAAAAGCGGAACTTTACCTATATCTTTGAGATACATTTTGACGGGGTCGTCCATACTTATCTCTTTGATAATCTGTTCGTATAAGTCCTTGTCTTTTTCGTAGTCGTCTATTATTTTTATATTGTTCTCTTCGAGCGCCTTGTAGATTTCGTCGATCTGGTTGGCGTCCGCGTCGATTTTGTCGAGTCTGTCGCACAGCGCGTCCGAACCTATAGACCCTTTGGTTTTATAGTCGCTTATAATAGAGTCTATCGTCTGTTTTAATTGTTCGTCGGTTATTGCCATTGCCTTTTTTCCTCCGTTAAAGTTTATTGCTTTCCTTGGTCAAATCGGATATAGTCCCGATAAGTTCTCTTCTCTTCGATAAGTCCGTTTCGTTGCGGTATGCCTCGCCGAGAAGTTTCAGTTCCTTTTCTATATCGTCTTTTCTTATTATTGCCGAGCAGTCCTTAAAATATTTCTCCTCGCCGTCCGAGCCGTACACGTTGTCGCCCGAGGACAACACGGCGTTGAACTCGACGAGTTCGTTTTCGTCGAAAAGCCCCGCGACGGACGACGGAAAAATCTCTTTGCCGTTGTCTTTACATTCCCCTATCGCGTCCACTATTTTCCCGTGAACGGGGTCGGAAAACTCTCTTCCGTATAAGTTGTAGTTTTTGGCGTATGGCTTCCCTAAAAGTATCGAACAGAGAATAAACCTTTCGGCGTTTTTCACCCCGTCCTCGTCCAAATCCTTCGTAACGGTCTCGGGAGGCGTCTCAACGCTGTCGCCCGCTACGACCTTGTCCGAATCTCTTTTCAAAGATTCGTAAGTCGTGTCCGTGTCTTTGCCGAGTTTTCTGAGTAAATCTTCCTTTATACTCTCGTTTTCGCATTCCGCGATGACCTTTATCGCTTCCGATAAGTATTTCCGTTTTTCGGAGAGGTTTTTGAGATTATACTCTTTTTTGAGGTTTTTAATCTTGAAATCGACGAGAGGCAGACTGTCGTCCAAAAGTTGTTCGTATGCTTCCGCGCCGAATTTCTTTATCACGTCGTCGGGATCGAGACCGTCGGGAAGGCTGACGACTTTGACTTCGAGACCCTCTTTTTTAAGAATTTCGAGACCTCTTATAGTCGCTTTCTGTCCCGCGCCGTCGCCGTCGTAACTGATAAGAACGGTGTCGGCGTATCTCTTTAACATTCTCGCCTGCTCGACCGTAAGCGAAGTACCCATCGAAGCGACTACGTTGTGAAATCCCGCGTTGTACACGGATATGGCGTCCATATAGCCCTCGACCATTATTATTCTCGTAAGTCCGTTAGTCGCTTTTTCTTTTTTAAGGTTGTTTATGTTGTAAAGCGTTCTGTTTTTTATGAAAAGGTCGGTTTCCTGCGTGTTTTTATACTTCGCAAACTGCGGCTTCTTCTCTAAAAGCCTGCCGCCGAACGCTATTACGTTATTAAGGTTGTTGATAATGGGAATAATCAGCCTGCCGCCCAAAGCGTCGAACAAAAAAGAAGAACCGTCCTCTTTCGTCTTTTTCTGACATACTCCGCATTTGAGCATCTCCTCTTCGGTATACCCCTTTTTACCGAGGTATTGAGGAAGAGAGTGAAAATCGAGCGACGCACCTATTCCAAACGCCGTTACCGTCTTTCTGTCTATTCTCCTGTAAGCGATATAATCGTTATGCGGTTTCGCCCTTTCGTCGCGGAGGTTGTGAACGTAAAACAACGCCGTGTCTTTCATCAGCGACAACTGCCTGTCCCGAGTGTTTTTATCTTGTCGGCGTCTTTCGTCGTCCCTTTTATCTTCGGGCATCGGCATACCCGCGTTTTCGGCGAGGTATCTGACAGCCCCGACGTAATCGAGGTTTTCCATTGTCATTACGAACGTTATCACGTCGCCGCCTCTGCCGCAACCGAAGCACTTGAAAAACTGCCCCGATTCGTTCACCGTGAACGACGGAGTTTTTTCGGAATGTCCCGGCAAAGGACAGCATGCCCAATGACTTTTACCTTTCTTTTTAAGCACGCAATATCTTCCGACGATATCTACTATGTTGTTTTTCTGTTTTAACTCTTCGATAAATTTTTCGTCGAACGCCATTTTTACGCCCCTGCAATACTTAATCCGTTATCACCGAAGTATAAAATTCTTCGGCACGAATATCTCCTCGAACGCGTACACCGCGTATCTGTCCGTCATACTCGAAAGGTAGTCGGTAACGACGGTATCGATACTGAATTTTTCGAGCAAATTTCTGTAAAAATCTGGAAGTTTTTCGGGATTTTTTTTGAAATAATCGTACATAAGCCCGATCATTTCGCCCGCTTTTCCCTCTTCCGACCTCGCCGCGGGATCCACGTACACCTTATCGAACATAAAATCCCTCAGCCTTTCGGTCGCTTCCATTTTTTCTTTCTCCATAGTCACGGCGTTTTTGCCGATTGAATTTTTATATATGGAGAAAATCATATTGTTTATTCTTTCTCTCGAAGTCTTGCCTAAAATTTCGACTTCTTCTTTCGGTAAATCTTCTTCTTTTAGAATTCCCGCCCTTACTGCGTCGTCTATATCGTGATTTAAGTACGCTATTCTGTCGGATAACGATACGACTTTACCCTCCAAAGTTTTCGGGTTGCCGCTCTTTTTATGCTCGACGATACCGTCTCTGACCTCGTAGGTAAGATTTAAATCTTCGAGTACGTCCACGACTCTTAAAGACTGTTTGTTATGCTCGAAACCGTCGGGATTGAGTCTGTTTAAAACCCTCTCGCCCGTATGTCCGAACGGAGTGTGTCCGAGGTCGTGTCCGAGCGCGATCGCCTCGGCTAAATCCTCATTCAAATCGAGGCTTCTCGCTATCGACCTCGCAATCTGAGCGACGTCTAAAGTATGCGTAAGTCTCGTCATATAATGATCGCCCTCGGGCGAGAAAAAGACTTGCGTTTTGTTTTTCAGCCGTCTGAAAGCCTTCGAGTAGATAATTCTGTCTCTGTCTCTCTGGAATTCGGTACGCATAGGGCAAGGCTCTTCTTCCCTCATTCTGCCTTTCGTTTTATCCGAAAAGGTAGCGTAAGGAGAAAAGAACTGCTTTTCTTTCAAAAAGGTAATCTCTTTCATACTCAAACTCCTATAATATATAATTTTAAATTGCTTCTAAATTACTTCGCCGCCCGAAACGTTTAAAACTTCGCCCGTTACGAACGAACCTTTGTCCGCAAGATAATACGTCGCTTCCGCTACGTCCTCGGACGTTCCGAATTTTCCGAGCGGTATGTCTCCGAGTATCTCTTTTCTATCTTCTTCTCCGAACGATTTGTTCATTTTTGTATCGATAAATCCCGGAGCGACCGCGTTTACCCTCACTCCCGCGGCGGCGTATTCTTTCGCTATAGACTTGGTAAAACCTATAATCGCCGCTTTCGTCGAGGAATACAACGCCTCGCACGACGCGCCGCATATACCCCACATAGAGGAAACGTTGACTATATTCCCCTTGCTTTCGATAAGACGCGGCAACGCTTCTTTCGTACAGTTAAACACGCCCTTTACGTTCACCGAAAAGATTTTATCGAATTCCTCTTCCGAGCAATCGAGCAACGTTTTTATCGGCAAGGCTACGCCTGCGTTATTGACAAGCGCGTCGATTTTTTTATAGTATGCGAAAAATTCGTTCGTCGCTTTTCTTACCGAACGAATATCTCTCACGTCGATTTCAATCGCCGCGCCGCCCGTCTCGGCGGCTATTTCGCGCGCTTTTTTCTCGGACGACAGGTAGCCGACGCCGACGAAGTAACCGTTTGCCGCAAACTTGCGGCATATCGCCTCGCCGATACCGCCCGCCCCGCCCGTTACGAGTACGGTTTTCATTATAAGTAATTATACAAAATCGGACGGCGTGAAAATTTTACGGTTTTCACCGCGCGCCGTCCGAAAAAGTGTCGCTTTTATTTCTTGACTCTTTCCATGTATTCGCCGGTACGAGTATCGACCCTTATAGTCTCGCCCTCATTGACGAACATGGGAACCTGAATTTCTACGCCCGTTTCGAGTTTCGCTCTCTTCGTAGCGTTCGTAGCGGTGTTGCCCGCAACTCCCGGTTCCGCTTCGGTAACGAGAAGTTCGACGAAGTTCTCGCAGTCAACCGAGAAAGGTTTGCCTTTATAGAATTTGACGGTAACGGGATCGTTCTCCTTTATCCACTTCAACGCTTCTTCGACTTCGTCGTAAGTAAGCGGTTCCATATTGAACTCTTCGTCCATGAAGTAATAGAACTCGCCGTCGTTGTACGAATAAGTCATTTTCTTCGTCTCTATAATGGCGTTCTCGAATTTTTCGGTCGGGTTGAAAGTTATCTGCAAGGTTTTGCCTTCGACAACGTTTTTAAGAGTCGTTCTTACGAACGCCGCTCCCTTACCGGGTTTAACGTGCAAGAAGTCTACTACGGTGTAAACCTTACCCTCGTATTCGATTGTTACGCCTTTTCTTAAATCGCCTGCATATACCATAAATAATGCTCCTTAAATTTGTCTTATTTGTAAAGTTTTTCTTTTCTTATTTTGTCGCCGCCGAGAATTATCAGCGATTTGTCGTCTTTCATAAACGACTTGTATTTGCCGTTTACAAGGTGGCAACTGTCCTCTATTCTGATACCGAACTTGCCGTTTATATAAACTCCCGGCTCGTTTGAAAATACCATATTGTTTTTAAGCCTTGCCTCGCATCTCGGGGAAAGAGTCGGGTACTCGTGAATATTCACGCCTATTCCGTGTCCCAAGGAATGAGTGAAATATTTGCCGTAACCGAGCGACTCCAGAAGGTCTCTCGCAATCTTGTCCGCTTCCTTTCCGCTTATCCCATCTTTGATGCCTTCCGCCGCTTTCGTGTGAGCGGTAAGCACCGCAAGGTACGCCTTTCTGAACGCCTCTGTAGGCTCTCCGTAAAACATCGTTCTCGTCATATCCGAGCAGTACCCCTTATAAAGGCAACCGAAGTCCATGAGAACGCACTCGTTATCTTTGAGTTTCGTCTCGCCCGTTTCGTGATGCGGAACGGCGGCGTTTTTACCGAACGCGACAATCGTATCGAAAGAAGTTCCCGACGCTCCGAATTTCTTGAAGTTGTATTCAAGTTCGTTCGCGACTTCCCTTTCGGTAACGCCCGGTTTGATAAAGGGCAAAGTCTCTTTCCACGCTCTTTCGGCGATGTCGCACGCTTTCGCTATGTACTTGATTTCTTCGTCCGTCTTAATCGACATTTCGTCGCGGATTTCGACCGAAGCGTCGACGTACTCGAAGCCGAGTTTTTTCATTTCCTCGTATTCGCTTACGGTTATCTTCGTAAAGTCCACGGCGATGGTTTTATATCCGTTTTCTTCGGCGAATTGTTTAAGGAAGGAATAATCGCTTCCTCTCAAAACTTTAACGCCTTTCTTGGTAAGGTCTTTTTCGGCCGCTTTGACGTATCTGTCGTCAACGACGAAATATTTCTTTTCGGGAGTTATCAGAACGTAACCTGCCGTGCTGTGAAACCCGAGGAAATACAGCCTTTCTTTTTCGTCCGTTATAAGGACCAAATCGTAATTCTTAAAGTTCATATTGCTCCAAAACTCATATTACTCCAAAATAGAAATAATATATTTTATTATATCACCGATTGTCGTTTTCGTCAATCAAAATGTAAAGAAAACTGCTTATTTTTACCGATTTTCGTCATTTTTCGGCTGCGGTTTGTAAGAATACGCCGCCTTTTTGAGGTTTTCGGCGTTTATCCTGTCGATTTCCGCCTTATAACGCTCGATTTTTTTTACGTTATTCGGCTTTAAAACGAGATACCAGAGGGCGATACAAACGAGATACGCCCCCATTACGCACGACCATACGATGAATTTCACCGTGGAATACGGCTTGTCCGTATTCAGCGACAATATGAAAGTAAGCAGAACCAAAGCGTAGGCTAAGGCGAGAAACACCAAAGTTATAATCGAAGAAACCGAAATCGCCTTGTTCATATCTCTCAATTTAGGTATCTGCGACGCGTAATAGTTCCTCTCGCCCATTTCCTTTTTCTTGCGTTCTTCTTTCGGAGTTGATTTTTTTACGTTCTTTTTGTATTCGTCTCTTATCATTTCTGTATACCCATCCTTTTAAGGAATTGACCCGTATAACTGTTTTTGTTTTCCGCAACCTCTTCGGGCGTTCCCGTGGCGATTATCGTACCGCCGCCGTCGCCGCCCTCGGGCCCGAGGTCTACGATATAGTCCGCAACTTTTATAACGTCGAGATTATGCTCTATTACGATTACCGTATTGCCGCCGTCGCGGAGTTTGTCGAGTATCGAAATGAGTTTATCGACGTCGTAACTGTGAAGTCCCGTAGTCGGCTCGTCGAGAATATAAAGGGTTTTGCCCGTCGAACGCTTCGAGAGTTCGGTCGCGAGTTTTACCCTCTGCGCCTCGCCGCCCGAAAGCGTCGTCGCGGGTTGCCCGAGTTTTATATACCCGAGTCCGACGTCTTTCAGAGTCTTGATTTTACTGTAAATTCTCGGAATATTCTCGAAATATTCCGTAGCCTCGTCCACCGTCATATCGAGGACGTCGGCTATGTTTTTACCCTTGAATTTAACCTCTAACGTTTCGTGATTGTACCTCTTGCCCTTGCACACCTCGCACGGAACGAAAACGTCGGGCAGAAAGTGCATTTCGATTTTTATAATACCGTCGCCCTGACACCTTTCGCATCTGCCGCCCGATACGTTGAACGAAAATCTGCCCGCCTTATATCCTCTCTCTTTGGCGTCGTTGGAAGCCGCGAAGAGTTCTCGTATATAAGTGAACGCTCCCGTATAAGTAGCGGGGTTGCTCCTCGGAGTTTTGCCTATCGGCGACTGGTCGATCGCTATTACTTTATCGAAATATTCTATGCCTTTAATCTCGTCGCATTTGCCGCAAACCATTCTCGATTTGTTCAGGGCGTTGGAGACGATAGGCAATAAAACTTCGTTTATAAGCGAACTTTTTCCGCTTCCCGAAACGCCCGTAACCGCGGTAAAAAGCCCCACGGGAAACTTAGCGTTTACGTTTTTAAGGTTGTTTTGCTTCGCCCCTACGACTTCGAGCCACCTGCCGTCCGGTTTCGTCCTCACGCTCGGTATCTCGATTTTTCGTCTGCCCGAGAGGTAATCGCCCGTGAGCGACCTCGGCTCGTTGCATATATCCTCAACCGTTCCTTTCGCCACGACTTCGCCGCCGTGAACGCCCGCTTTCGGACCTATATCGACGATAAAATCCGCCGCCCTCATGGTGTCCTCGTCGTGTTCCACGACGATCAGCGTGTTTCCCAAATCGCGGAGCCGCAAAAGGGTGTTGATAAGTTTCTGATTATCCCTCTGATGCAAACCTATGCTCGGCTCGTCGAGAATATACAAAACGCCCGTAAGTCCGCTTCCTATCTGAGTGGCGAGCCTTATTCTTTGCGCCTCGCCGCCCGACAGACTTCCCGCGTTTCTCGAAAGGGTGAGATATCCGAGCCCCACGTCTTTTAAGAAATTAAGCCTTGCCTTTATCTCTTTAACTATCGCTTTCGCAATTATTCGCTGCGTTTCGGTAAGCGTTAAACCGTCGATGAAATCGCTGATTTTAATAACGGACAAATCGCACAGTTCGGCTATGTTAAGTCCGCCGACCGTAACCGCGAGAGCCTCTTTTTTAAGTCTCTTTCCCTTACAGCACGGACAGGGCGAAGTGACCATATACTTCTCTATTTCGCTCTTCGTGTAGTCGCTCGTCGTCTCCCTGTATCTTCTTTCGAGATTGTTTATTATGCCCTCGTAACGGGAATTATACGTCTGCGAGAAAGTTTTCGAAGAATAAGTAACGTTCACCCTCTCGTCGCCCGTTCCGTACAACAGAATATCGATAATTTCGCGGGGCAAATCCTTTACGGGGGTATCGAGGCTGAAACCGTAATGCTTCGACAACGCCTTGAAATACATTTCGCTCATCTTGCCCGTATCGAGATTCCAACCCGAAACCGTCATAGCCCCTTCTCTTAAAGACTTGTTCGGGTCGCCGATTACAAGCCCCTCGTCTATTCTGCTCGTATAGCCCAAGCCCTTACACTCGGGACAAGCCCCGAACGGGTTGTTGAACGAAAACAGACGGGGTTCGATTTCCTCGATAGAAATTCCGCAATCGGGACAACTGTAATTCGTGGAATAAAGCGTCGTTTTTCCGTCGCATTCGATGGCGACGAGACCGTCCGCGAGTTTCAACGCCGTCTCTAAACTGTCCGTAAGGCGTTTTCTCATACCGTCTTTGACGATAAGTCTGTCCACGACTACGGATATATTGTGCTTGACGTTTTTATCGAGTTTTATATCTTCGGAAAGGTCGTAAACCGAGCCGTCGATTTCTATTCTCGCATAGCCGCTCTTTCTGTACGACTCTATCTGCTTGCCGTACTCGCCCTTTCTGCCCCTTACGACGGGGGCGTTTACAAGAATTTTACTTCCCTCGCCGAGTTCGGCGACTTTTTCCGCTATCTGATCGACCGTTATTCTCTCTATTACCTTTCCGCACTTAGGACAATGCGGAACGCCGACTCTTGCGTATAAAAGCCTTAAATAGTCGTATATTTCCGTTACCGTTCCGACCGTCGAACGGGGGTTGTTGGAAGTCGTCTTTTGGTCTATCGATATAGCGGGCGACAACCCCTCTATACTTTCGACGTCGGGCTTTTCCATCTGTCCCAAAAACATTCTCGCATAACTCGAAAGGCTTTCCATATACTTTCTCTGTCCCTCTGCGAAAATGGTATCGAACGCGAGCGTAGATTTTCCGCTTCCCGAAAGCCCCGTAAATACAACGAGTTTATCTCTCGGTATTTCGAGGTCGATATTTTTCAGGTTGTTCTCTTTCGCTCCCTTTATCTTAATGTATTGAATCATTATTCAGCCTCATTACTAAAACGTCCGTTAACGTTTGAGCAGTTTCCTCTTTAATTTCGCTATGTTGTCTCTTATCTCTATGCACTTTTCAAAGTCGAGATTTTTAGAGGCAACCTGCATTATCGCTTTCAGTTTCTCGATTTCCGCAGGTATATCCTTGACGTCTATATCTTTCGCAGGGTCTACCTTTTTGGATATTTCGAGCGTATTTACTATCTTTTTAACAATCGTTTTGGGTACTATGCCGTGTTTTTCGTTGTACTCCGACTGTATTTTCCTTCTTCTCGCAGTCTCGTCCATCGCGCGGCGCATCGAATCGGTTATCACGTCGGCATACATTATTACTCTGCCCTCGGCGTTTCTCGCCGTTCTGCCTATCGTCTGAATGAGCGCGGTGTCGCTTCTTAAAAAGCCCTCTTTATCCGCGTCGATTATAGCGACAAGTTTGACCTCGGGAAGGTCGAGACCCTCTCTTAAAAGGTTTATGCCGACTAAAACGTCTATATCACCACGCCTTAATTCCTGAATTATGTCTATTCTTTCCAGCGTGTCTACGTCGCTGTGCATATAGCGGACTTTGACCGATTGTTCTTTGAGATACTCGGTAAGGCTTTCCGCCATTTTCTTCGTAAGCGTAGTAACTAAAACTCTGCCGCCCGTGGATATAACCTTGTTTATTTTGCCTTGTAAATCGTCTATCTGACCTTTCGTCGGACGAACCTCGACTAACGGATCCAAAAGTCCCGTAGGACGAATTATCTGTTCGGCGTTGTTGTCCGAAATCGACAATTCGTAATCGGCAGGGGTTGCGGATATGAATATCGTCTGACCTATTCTCTCGTCAAACTCCTTGAATGTAAGCGGTCGGTTATCGTAAGCCGAACTAAGCCTGAAACCGAAATCCACGAGGTTCTTTTTTCTCGACCTGTCGCCGTTGTACATCGCCCTTATCTGCGGCACGGTCATGTGACTTTCGTCTATGAACGTTATGAAATCTTTGGGGAAATAATCGAGAAGGGTGAAAGGCGGCTCGCCCGGCTTTCTGCCGTCGAAATATCTGCTGTAATTCTCAACGCCGCTGCAATAGCCTATCTCGCGTATCATTTCGAGGTCGTAACTCGTTCTTTGCAACAACCTCTGCGCCTCCAACAGTTTATCCTGCCGCTTTAAGGCGTCGACCTCGTTTCGCATATCCGTCTCTATACGCTTTAAAGACGCCTCTATTTTCTCGTCCGATACGGCGTAATGGCTCGCGGGGAATATCGCGACGTGCGACAACCTGTTTATCGCTCTGCCCGTGACGAAATCGCACTCGGTAATCTTTTCGACTTCGTCGCCGAAAAACTCTACTCTTATGTATATCGTATCGTTGGAAGCGGGGAATATTTCCACGACGTCGCCCCTTACGCGAAAAGACGACCTCGTGAAATCTATATCTTTTCTTTCGTACTGCCTCCCGACGAGTTTTCGCATAAGTTCGTCGCGGTCGAGAGTCATTCCCTCCCTTATCGAAACGGCAAGAGCGAAATACTCTTCGGGCGCGCCGAGTCCGTATATGCAAGAAACCGAAGCCACGACTATAACGTCGTTTCGTTCGGCTAAACTGCAAGTCGCGCTGTGTCGCAACTTATCTATCTCGTCGTTTATCGATAAGTCTTTTTCTATATATGTGTCCGTGGACGGAATATACGATTCGGGTTGATAATAATCGTAGTACGACACGAAATACTCCACTCTGTTTTCGGGGAAAAACTCCCGAAGTTCGTTGCAGAGTTGGGCGGCGAGCGTCTTGTTATGAGCGATAACCAAAGTCGGTCTCTGAACGTTCTGTATGACGTTAGCCATGGTAAACGTCTTCCCGCTTCCCGTCACGCCTACGAGTACCTGAGAACGAAGCCCGTCCTCTATCCCCTCGGTGAGGCTTTTTATAGCCTCGGGCTGATCGCCAGTCGGCTTGTATTCCGAATGTAGTACGAATTTCCTCTTTTCCATCTTTTTACGGTTTAAAATAGCCCGTACAATATCCTCGTTACCACAAACGCTGTAACGGAACCGAGTACGGCGAGCAATATTTTTATAACTATTCCCGAAGCAAGTTCGCGTCTTTCCCGTCTGTAACACAGGAGTTTGTGTTTGGGAATCACGCAGAGCGTCTCTTCGTCGTTGTTTTTACATCTTATGAGGTCGAAATAACCGTCCAAAGACAGCGAATTAAGCGTTTTTCTCAGTTTCGGCAGGTCTTTTTCGGACATACGGCACATGGCGAGCAGATTTTTTTCGGGCAACAGACAACTCTCCCTTTCGCCGCACACGTTGATAACGGCTTTCGCGACCGTTCGTTCCGTTCTCGTCAACATAACAGCAAAATTATAGTCGCCCCGACGAGAGCCCCCGAAAACGCTCCCAAAAACGCTATAAAATATCTCCAAAAATTATTAAGTCCGTCCTTTTCCGTCGTCTCGGGTATTTCGGCTTTTTCCTCTTCAAGGGCGGCGAAACTCTTGCCGAGCGGTTTCAGTAAAACCACTTCGTCGTCCGAATATTTTTCGTCGATATACCCCGACGAAACAAGCCCGTCCAAAACGGCGTTCAATTCTTCCTTAGTGCCTGTTCCCTCGCCGAACGCGTCAATCAGTTTCTGCTTCGGAAAAAGACAATATTTCCCGTCGCTTTCGCCTTTCACGAACGACAAAAGTTTTAAACTCTTTTCTTCCAAATATTAACCTTTACCGAGGTATATACGCCCTTATGTTTCCGACTATAAATCCGAAAGAAAGGGCAACGATGAATATAACGGCGGTAATAACGCAGACGAGCGAAAGTATTATCGCCCATTTAAGCGGTTCGGAACGCCTGAAACTATACCTCTTTATCGCTTTGAAAAACGCAACTATTCCGAAAACGAGACCGAGTCCGTAAAAAACGTTTAAAATCATACCGACAAGGGCTATTATAAGCGGCTGTCGGTTAAATTTTCTCCTCGAATAATACGCCGCAATCTCCTCTTCCGTCGCATATTCCGCCTTTGGAATTTCGGGAGAGTTTTGCAACTCGGAATTTTCGTATTCAAAGTTATTCTGCTCAAAATCTTCCATATTTATAAGTATATCACAAATTAAATTTTTTTACAACGATTTTACGAACATTCGTTCGCTTTATCTCCACAGTTTATCTAAATCGAAGCCGAAGTTCTGCACGAGTTCGAGTTCGTCGGAGTTCGCTATGTCTTTCGGCAAAACGATCGCTCCGCCGTTGGAATCTATATCTATCCCGAAATGCTTAAAGGCGTACCACACGAGGTGCGCGCATTGCGATTTCGTCGGTTTTCCCTCTTCGTATTTCTTGGTGAAAATTCCGCAAAATATCGAATAATCGACTCCGACAAGGGTTTCTTTCGCGTAATCCGCGATTTTTTGCCTTGTTTCTTTGTCGGCCTTTAACCTTAAAATCATAAAGGAAGGACGATTGAAAAAGTCGCAAGGGTCAACGAACGACGGCGAATCATACCCCGCGGATTCGGCTACTATTCCCTTTTCGGCGTCTATGACTATTGCGGCGTGTCCGAATCTGAAACAGGAAAAATGAGTAGATGAAGAAACGATTATATCGCCGTTTTCGAGTTCCGCTCTCGCGACTTCTTTGTCGCTTTTGCGTTTTTCCCAGCAAAGAAAGGGGCCGAAGGTCTCTTTTTCAAATTCGTTGTCGCCGAAAAAGTCGCTTTGTATTTCATATATCCGCTCGGCTTTTCCCTCGGAAACAAGCCCGTCCACGCCGAGTTTCGTAAGTCCCGTTTGCCTGTACAAAAACTCGTAGTCGCTTTCGTCTAAAAACGACTTGGAAAGCGTTGCCGTAAGGTCTGCTTTTTCGTAGTCGGGGCGGCAGGGCTTCCACAAATGCGCGGCAAAATACCCCGCGCTTAAAAACGCGACTATCGAAAATGCGAAAACTAAAACGACCGATACCGCTATTATTAACTTTTTCTTCGTTTTTCCGGCTACCATTACACCGAATATTATATTGTTTTTTATTAAAATGTCAATCGTTTGCATACCTTAAAGGCGATTGTCCATAATACGGATATGGTAATAATTTTTATCCGTTCGTCGCTGACGTTTATAATTCTGCTCGTCGTTATGAGACTTATGGGCAAAAGACAGATAGGCGAAATGCAACCGTTCGAACTCGTGATTACTCTCCTTATCGCCGAACTCGCCTGCATACCTATGTCGGACATATCCGTTCCGCTCGTCTACGGGATAGCGGCTATTCTCGCCGTATTTATATTTCATCAGGTTTTATCGTTACTCGAACAGTCAGGCCGGTTTCTGAAAAAAACGATAAGCGGAAAACCTTCGCTCGTCCTCAACAAAGACGGCGTAGACTTCGAGCAACTCAGAAAAAACAATATGGACGTCGAAGATCTGATAGAATCAATGCGTTCGGCGGGATATTTTTCTCTCGACGACCTCGACTACGCGATTTTCGAATCAAACGGAAAACTTTCCGCGAAAGAAAAGGAAAACTACGAAAAAAACGGTTCGGGGCTGCCGCTACTCGTTATCTGCGAAGGAAAATTTATAGAAAACAACCTGTCTTTTTTAAGGTTTACGCATAGCGAAATACTGAAAATCATAAACGCTCACGGGGCGAAAAACGAAAAGCCCGTCGGAGTTATGACGATAGACGGCGGAGGTAAGACGTATTTCCAAAAAGAAAATGAAAAGTACGAGATTTTCAACGTTAAATTAAAGGAAGGAGTAAAATGGTAAAATCGATAATAACGGTAATCGTTTCTCTGCTGCTGCTTATCGGCGGGGCGGTTTACGAGCAGATATACGTCAATTCCGCGTTTGACGAACTTAAAAATCAGGCGATAATTATGCAGCAAAAAGAAGCGGACAAGACCGCCGCGTACGACGACGCGTTGAATTTACAGAACTTTTGGATAAAGGAAAAGGAAAAGATGCACGCGTTCGTATCGCACAACGACATAAAAGAACTCGATATGTGGATAGCGGAAGGCGCGGCGTTCACGAAACTCAAAGATTACGACGAAGCGATGACGAAATATTGCGTTATAGCTGACTTATGCGAGAGTATTCCGAAAGGCTATCTGATACGCTTTGAAAACGTATTCTGATATAATTAAACAATTTAAAAGACTGTAAAACTATTTTTGATAGATTTACAGTCTTTTTTTAGTTATTATGAGGTTGCCGGACGAGAATAATACGTCCAAGACCGAGTTAAAATGCAATCGCCTGTGGATAGCCGACGGTCTGAAACGACCGACGAGGATATACAGAAGTCTTATGAATTGACGGGCTTTAAGTTTTTACTGTCGATTATGCCTTGAAATATCGCCTTTACAAGCGGCGCGGCTACCGTCGAACCGTACTGTCCTCCCACGGGTTCTTTTACCGAACATATCGCTATATACTCGGGGTCGTTCGACGGAAAAAAACCTATAAAGCCCATTATGTACCGCCCTTGGACGATTTTTCCGTCCTGGTTTAACTGCGCCGTACTCGTTTTGCCTCCTATCGAAAACCCTTCGATTTCCGCTTGCCGTCCGCTGCCTTTCGCAACCACGTCCCGAAGATAGCCGCGAAGTATCGACGACGCCTCTTCGCTTATCACCCGTCTCACCTGTTTCGGGTTGATTATCTCGGCGATTTTACCCGATTCGTCGTATATTTCCTTTACGAAATACGGCTCGTAATAGACGCCGCCGTTTACCGCCGCCGAAACCGCCGCCAAAAGTTGTATGGGCGTTACCGCTATGGACTGCCCGAAACCTATTCTCGCGAGATCGCCGCTCGTCACGGCGTTTTTCGGAATTAACATACCTAAAGCCTCGCCTCCGAAGTCCACGCCCGTGGTTTTGCCGAAATTGAACGCTTCGATATATTTATACATAGTCTCTTTGCCGAGCGACAACGCTATATCGACGAAACACGGGTTGCAACTGTTGTTCAACGCGTCGGTAAGTCTCTCGTTGGAATGTTTACCGTTCGCGTGATTGCTCCAACATTTTATCTTCCGACCGTCAACAACCCTGTACCTGTTCGAATTGAAAACGTAATTCAGCGAAAACGCCTTCGGATTGCCGTTTAAATATTCCTCTATGTTCGCCGCGGAAGTGATAATTTTAAACGTAGACCCCGGCTCGTAAGAGTCTACGATGGGAAAACTTCTCGAAACCTCGTTCAGTTTCGCCGTATCGTCTCTCGGAACGTCGTTCAAATCGAACGACGGATATTGACTGACCGCTAAAATCTGACCCGTTTTCGGGGAAGCGACCATTACCGAAGCGGACTTCGGCGAATACTCGTTCACCGCTCGCTTTATCACCATATCGCATATTTGCTGAATCTCGTAATCTATCGTGAGTTTAACGTTAAGCCCGTCGGTTGCGGGAATATATTTCGCCGTTTTGCCCGTAACGTCTTTACCGACGAGATCGGCTTCGTAAAGTATTTCGCCGTCGAAGCCCCGAAGTATCTCGTCGTATCTCTTTTCGAGACCGCTCTGCCCTCGTCCGTCGCTTGAAACGTAGCCTAAAATCTGAGCGAGCGAATCGCCGTAAACGTAATTTCTCGAAACGTCCGAGCAATAATACACGCCTTTCAAGCCGCAAGCGGACAATTTTCCGATAGTTTCGTAGTCAACCTGTCTTTTTACGGTTATTTCGGACGAAGAGTCGGAACCGAGTTTTTCGAGCAGTTTATACTTCTCGACTCCTAAAATTTCCGATAAAACGTCAGCCGTTTTTTCGGGGTCGTCTACAACCCGCGTTCTGACGTAAACGGCGTAGGTCTGTTTGTTTTCCGCAAGGACGATGCCGTTTCTGTCTACTATTTTACCTCTCTTCGCCTTGACGGGAAGTTCTCTCGTCCATTGATCTATCGCCTTTTTCTGCAATGATTTGCCGTCGACTATCTGAACGTAAAACACCCGACCCAAAACGAATAAAAAAATAAAGGTTACCGCAAAAAGAAATGCGAATAACCTCTTTCGTATTATGTTAAGACTGAAATTTTTTATAGCGAACTCCTTTTAAGCGGTTATTACATATCTATAAATATTTCGTCGTCTTTTTTATTATTCCCGTAAAACGAAAATTTATTTCTTCGTCATCCCGAGTTCTTTCGCCTTCTCGCCGATAACCTCGTCGCTTCTGACGTAATCGAGTTTCGCTTCGACTGCCTCGTACTGCTCCGTAAGTTCGGTTATTTTCGACGAATAACCGCTGATAGATTTATCGAGATTTTTGAGCATTCTCGAATTTATTACGATAAGCGAAACGATAGTCGCAACGACGAGCGCGTATACGGCTATTAAAACCTTTCCTTTCGTGTGAATTTCGTACTTCTTCTGCGCAGACCTTACCTTGTCTACGGGGATTTCTTCGAAAATATCGTTCTCATCGTCCGACTCGAACTGCATCGTCGTGGACGACGGAGTGAGATTTACCGTTTCTTCCTTATCCTTTACGGGAGTTTCGGCGGTCATTCCCGACTTTCTTACGAGAACGGTCTCGTCGTCTGCGTCGTCGCGTATCCCGAAAATTCTGTCTGAATCGAATTTGCTCTGCGTCTTTTCCTCTTCTCTGTCTAATACGTTTGTCCTTCCGTTGTTATACATTTTCTTTCTCCCTGATTTTTTGTTGTTTTTTTCGGACGGCGAAATTATATTTTCTCTATTATGCGAAGTTTCGCCGAGGCTGATCTCGGATTGTTTTTTCTTTCGCTTTCGCTCGCCTCTATCGGCTTTTTGTTGATTTGTTTGATTTCCCTCTTCTTTCCGCAAACGCAAACGGGTAAACGCTTGTCGCATATACAGTCCGTTTCGAGGTCTTTAAACGTTTGCTTCACTATCCTGTCTTCCAACGAATGGAAGGTTATCACCGCGAGTCTGCCGCCGACTTTCAAGCCCCTTACTATATCTTTAAGGCACTTGTCCAAGCCGTCCAACTCTTCGTTTACTTCTATCCTTATCGCCTGAAAAACCTTCTTCGCGGGATGCCCGTTTTGTTTGAATTTATACGGTATGCTCTCGTCGATTATTTCGACTAACTGCTTAGTCGTGTCTATCGGGCTTTTCTCTCGTCTTAAACAGATATTTTTTGCGATATTCTCGGCAAATTTCTCTTCGCCGTACACCGAAAAAATATATTTGAGACGGGCTTTATCGTACAGATTTACAACTTCCCACGCCGATTTCGGATTGCCCCTGTTCATTCGCATATCGAGCCTCGCCTCGCCGAGATAGGAAAACCCTCTTTCTCTGTTGTCGAGTTGATAACTGCTTACTCCGAGGTCCAAAAGAGCGCCGTCGAAACACTCCACGCCGGCTTGTCTTTTAACTTCGTTGAAATCTTTATAATCGGAATGAAAAAGGCTGTATCTGCCTTCGTATTCTTTTAATCTCTTCTTTGCGTTCTCTATCGCTTCCTCGTCGAGGTCGGTTGCGATAAGTCTTCCCGTAGGGCTTGTCCGTTTTAATATTTCGGACGAATGCCCCGCGCCGCCCAAAGTTCCGTCGAAGTACACGCCGCCTTCTTTAAGCGACAGCCCCTCCATACACTCTTCGAGCATCACGGGAACGTGCAGAAATTCCATTTTATTTTATCCTGCTTGCGAGAACATTGATATAGTCGTCGTAAGTCTTGTTGTCGAAGAACGAATTTCTCGTCTCTTCTCCCCAGATTTCGAGCCTGTCGAAGTTACCGACGGTCACGACGTTTTTCTTTATCCCCGCATATTCCAGAAAATCGGGAGGAACGGTAACTCTGCCCTGTTGGTCCATATTTATGGGTCTGTAACTCGCCATATAGACGGAAACGGCAAACTGACCTTCCTTATCGAAATCGGGTATCGCCTCTCTGTACTTTCTCGCTTTTTCCTCGACTACGCTCTTCGGCGTAACGTAAAGACAGTGATTTACCCCTTTGCTTATCATGAAGTCGTTAGGGTCGATTTTGAATTTCGCGGGGATACGTATTCTGTTTTTCTCATCGAGTTGATGAGCGTATTCGCCCGAAAACATATTCAACCACTCCTACTGACCTTGATATAAACTCATTATACTACCAACATTAGCCACTGTCAACCCTTTTTACAAAAATTTTTAGATTTTTTTAAAAATATTTTTATCAACATTAAAAAACGCGTCCGTTTTACGAACGCGATAATTCTTATATTTTGCGATAATTACTGAGTTTTTACATATAAACAATGACCGCCGTCGCCGCTGATGTCAGAAGTGGTCAAAACTTTTTCGATTTTTCCAAACGCGACCTCTTCTCCGCTTATTATTTTGCTTGACGGGAAGATTATTTGAAGGTCTTTTTTCAAGTGTGAATAGTGAGTGCAACCGAGAGATACAAAGTCGAAATCCTTCGGATATTCTTTAAATTTCTCGTCCAAATCGGGCTTTTCGCACCCTTTCAGCCACTTTTCCACCTCGCTTGCGAGGCTTTCCTGCGGCGAAAGCGTAACGTTTTCTCGGTTTTCGATAAGCCTTTTTACGTATCTCGTCCTTGCGGTGGCAGAAGTGGTCAAAAGTAAAGTTTTACCGTCCGTTTTAACCCCGTCGTCCGTTACGGGAGTTACCCACACCGTTTTTACGGGCAGATTTATCGCCTTGTTTATCATTACGCAAGACATCGTGTTGCAAGCGACCACCACGAGTTTAGGAGCGAACGAAAGTATTTTCCAAAAAGTCTCGTAGAATATCTTTTCGAGTTCCCGCTGAGTTTTTTCGCCGTAAGGCATATTTTTCTCATCCGCAAAATACACGTAATTCTCGTTTTGAAATGCTTTTCTCGTCCTTTCAAACAGCACCTCGCCCCCTCTTCCGCTATCGTAAAAAACAACGCATCTGTTATCCATATAATACACCGCCGATTGTGTATTATATGCTTAGCCGCGAAAAAAGATTACAACAAAGCCGCGTTTATGGCAGAGGCGATTACCGACGAACACTCGTCCAAAATCGCGTCCACCTCTCTCGGGGTTACGAACATGTCTTCCTCGGGAGACAAAGGGTCGAAGCCCGCTTCGCCGCCCGAAACGTCGTATAAAAGTCGCCTTGCCGACACGACGAAGGGAACGCCGACGGAAAGTACGGGAACGCCGAGGAGTTTTTCGTCTATGCGAACGCCCGACGATTTTCCGCCCCCGCTTCCCGCCTCTATTCCGCAAGTGGAAATCTGATAGGCTCTGCCTATTCTGTCCGTTCTGAAACCGCAGAGAGAATCCACGCAAACGACGAGGTCGGGAGCAATTTCCCTCGCAAGACCCCTTATCGCTTCGTAACTTTCAACGCCCGTAATGCCCGAAACGCCGACCGCGACTGCGGAAACTTCTCTCACGCCGTCAAGCCCGTCTCTGATACCTCTCGTCGCGATTATCTTTTCGACCGTTTTCTTTCCCAAGGCGTCCGATGTCATATATCCGTTACCGAGACCTGCGACCAATACTTTATAATCGGGTTTTAAAGATAAAAAATCAATCGTTTCGGAAATGGCGTCGGACAAAAATTTTTTGAACGAGGCTTTTTCTTCCTCGTCCTGTTTCAAGGCGTTTTTTCGGGATAAAGTAACGTATCTGCCCTTTAATATTCCCGTTTTACGTTCTTCGCCGTCGCTTTTCACCATATAAATGTGTTTTTTTATTCCGTATCTCGGACTTAAAAGGTATTCTTCGATTTTTTCGCCCGTTCCGCCGTATTCAGCCATATCGATTGCCAAGTCGCATCTCAATTTTACGTTTTGCCGCATAAGCCGCCCTCCCGAAAAAAATTTGCAATTTTAAAAGATTATTTACAAAAAAAGGCGAAATATTCTTGTCAAAACAATTCTTTTGTGGTAGAATATTAGCATTGTAAAGATTATTACACGTTAAAGGAGAAAATAAAGTGCCTAATATTAAGTCTGCAAAAAAGCGCGTACTTGTAAACGCTAAGAAAAATCTCGTAAACAAGGACAACAAATCCGAAGTTAAAACCGCTATCAAGAAACTCAACGCGGTTATCGAAAGCGGCAACTACGAAGAAGCGATGAAACTCTATCCCGAGACCGCTTCCGTAATCGATTCTTCGGTATCGAAGGGCGTATATCACAAGAACACCGCCGCTAATAAGAAATCGGGACTCAGAAAAAGAATTAACGCTTTAAAGGCGTAATTACAATTCGACTAAAAAGTACCCACGCCGAAAGCGTGGGATTTTTTTGTACTCTGAATTGCAATATGCTAAAAATATCTATATCGTTTTGACCTCTATCGACTCGTCGGTAACTTTTGCAAGCGAAGTAAGTAAACGACAGAGAGGCAGCGTTTGACAGAAGAGTTGTTTGATTTCTGACTTTTTCAGCAATAACCTCTATCGACGGCTTTCGCCGCCACTTCACCTCGGCGGTGGACGCCCCCTCTCCGTCAGGCTTCGCCCGCCACCTCTCCCGTTTCATCGGGAGAGCGTACCCCAAGGGGAAAGCAAGAAGTTAAAAATTACAACTTTACAAAGCAAAATATCACTTCCTTTCGGGACGTCGAGGGCGCCGTCCCCTACGATTATAAATAAACTTGCCGACGGGCAAATATAACTTTGCGGGGCAAAATATAACTCCCGTTTTTCGGGACGCCATATTCTTAAAAATGCAAGCATTTTTAAGAGTTCTGCGTGGGCGCCGTCCCCTACGTTTTTATAGATTTTATAAGTAAAGTATTTTTGCTACTAAAAAAGACTGCGAACTTGTCGATAAGTTTGCAGTCTTTTTAATTTTTTATTCAGATTTTGAAAATTCGGTTCGGTTTTCTCGGTACGGGCGTCGGATATTCTATATCGTAATATCCGAGAGCAACGTGTCCTATTCCGACGTAATCGCCGCTAAGCCCTGCCCTTTCGAGCAATTTTCTCCCGAAATCGCTTTCGAGTTCTTCTTTCGCCCTGTGTATCCAACAACTTCCCACCCCGAGAGCGTGAGCCGCGTTAAGCATATTGTCTATAACGCAACTTCCGTCGTATACCGCATTCGGGTAGTTTTCGCATGCGACAAGTAGCACTATCGGCGCGCCGTAGAAAGGATCAACGCCCTCTCTGCCCATTATCGCCGCGTTTTCTTTCGCGAGTTCTTCTCTTACCTTTCTATCCTTTATTACTAAGATAATCGGCTTCTGCATACCCATCGCCGTCGGCGCGTATAAGCCGACCTCGAGTATTTTGTCGAGAATTTCCTCGGGTATCGGTTTATCGTTGTACTTTTTGATACTTCTTCTGGTCAATAAATTCTCAATCGCTTCCATACTACTTCCTCTTATTCAAGTTCAAACGCTCCCGTATAAAGTTGATAATACGTTCCCTTTTCGGCGAGAAGTTTCTCGTGATTTCCCTTTTCGATAATTCTGCCGTGGTCGAGTACCGTTATTACGTCTGCGTTTCTGACGGTCGAAAGTCTGTGCGCTATTACGAACACGGTTCTGCCTTCCATAAGTTTATCCATTCCCTTCTGAACGATTGCTTCCGTTCTCGTATCAATCGAGGAGGTCGCTTCGTCCAGAATCATAACGGGAGGATCGGCTACCGCCGCTCTCGCTATCGAGATAAGTTGTCTTTGTCCTTGCGACAGGTTCGCGCCGTTGTTGGCAAGTTCCGTTTCGTACCCCTCGGGCAGTCTCGTAATGAAATCGTCCGCGCCCGCAAGTTTAGCCGCCGCTATACATTCCTCGTCCGTCGCGTCGAGTTTTCCGTAACGGATATTATCCATTACCGTTCCCGTAAACAGGTTGACGTCCTGCAAAACTATTCCGAGCGAACGCCTTAAATCGCCTTTCTTTATCTTGTTGATATTTATTCCGTCGTAACGAATCTTTCCGTCCGCTATGTCGTAAAACCTGTTTATAAGGTTTGTTATCGTCGTTTTGCCCGCGCCCGTCGCGCCTACGAACGCGACCTTCTGACCCGGTTTCGCGTAAAGACTGATATTGTGAAGTACGATTTTGTTCTCGTCGTAACCGAAGTCTACGTCGTCCATCACTATATCGCCCTGTAAAAGCGTGTAAGTAACGCTGCCGTCCGCGCTGTGCGGATGTTTCCACGCCCATATTCCCGTTCTTTCCTTACTTTCGACGAGATTGCCGTTTTCGTCGTACTTCGCGTTGACGAGAGTAACGTAACCGTTGTCCTCTTCGGGTTTCTCGTCTAAAAGTCCGAAAACCCTCGACGCGCCTGCCATAGCCATTACCACGGAGTTAATCTGGTTGGATATCTGACCCATCTGATTTGCAAATTGACGAGCCATTCCCAAAAACGCCACGACTACGGGGATAGTCAACGTCTCAACGAAGCCGTTTCCCGCGAATAACGCTTCGAAACTGATATTTACGCCTTTGCCCTCGGTAAGAATGTAAATTCCGCAACCGATAAACGCTATAACGACGTACATAATGTTGCCGATATTGTGAATAATCGGCATGAGCATATTCGAAAAAGTGTTCGCTTTGTCCGATACTTCGCAAAGTTCGCCGTTGATTTTATCGAAATCCGCGACCGTCTTTTCTTCGTGACAGAAAACTTTTACGACTTTCTGTCCGTTCATAGCCTCTTCGATAAACCCCTCGACTTTTCCGACCGACTTCTGCTGAGCTAGGAAGTACTTCGCGCTCTTGCCGCCTATTCTCTTCGTGACTAACAATATCGCTATAACGCCCACGACGACCACCGCCCATAACATTACGCTGAAATAAAGCATAATGCACGTCAATGTTATAAGCGTTATCATAGTCATTACAAGTTGGGGAATACTCTGCGAAATAAGTTGACGAATGGCGTCCACGTCGTTCGTGTAAATACTCATTATATCGCCGTGAGCCGTTCTGTCGAAATATCTTATCGGCAAGCGTTGCATCTTGTCGAACATATCGTTACGCAAATCTCTCAGATACCTCTGTGTGAGTATCGCGCCGAGTTGTCCCATGAAGAAGTTTGCCACCCAGCCGACTGCGTAAACGGAAAGCATTACGACTAAAACCTTTAAAACGTTAGCCCACGCCTCGTGTTGCGTCATTGCCCCCGTAAAGTAGTTATCTATCTGCTTATAGATGTTTTCGAGGAATACGCCCGCAACCGAACCCGAAATCGCGCTGAATACGAGACATATACATAAACCGATAAGCAAAGCCTTGTAGTTTTTAAACAGAATTTTGAGAAGTCTGCCGATTACTTTGAAATCGCCCTTCCCTCTTTTCATAGGAGGTATCCCGCCCTTTACGGGAGATTTTGCGTTTGCCATACTTTTAGCCATTATTCCTCGCCTCCCTCTGTATCGGTAACTTTATTCTGCGAATAATATACTTCCTTGTATATTTCGTTATTTGCGAGCAACTCTTCGTGAGTTCCGACTCCGTTTATTCTGCCGCTATCCATAACGACTATCATATCGGCGTCCATAACCGACGACACCCTTTGAGCAATTATTATTTTCGTGGTCTCGGGTATCGCTTTTTTGAACGCCGCCCTTAAAAGAGCGTCCGTTTTCATATCCACCGCGCTCGTGGAGTCGTCGAGGATAAGCACCCTCGGGCTTCCGATAATCGCTCTCGCAATACAAAGCCTTTGCTTCTGACCGCCCGAAACGTTCGCTCCGCCCTGAGCGATCATAGTGTCGTAACCGTCGGGAAACTGCGAAATAAATTCGTCCGCCTGAGCGAGTTTGCACGCCGCTACGATTTCCTCGTCGGTAGCGTCCTCTTTACCCCAACGAATATTTTCTTTTATCGTTCCGCTGAAAAGCGTGTTCTTCTGCAAAACCACGGCGACGCTTTTTCTCAAAACTTCCATATCGTAGTCTCTCACGTCGACGTCGCCGACTTTAACCGAACCTTCGGTTACGTCGTAAAGCCTCGATATGAGGTTGACGAGCGTGGTTTTCGACGAACCCGTGCCGCCTATTATGCCGACAGTCTGCCCCGATTTTATATTGAGGTTTACGTCTTCCAAGGCGTTCTTTTCCGCTTTTTCCGAATACTTGAAGTTTACGTTTTCAAAAGAAATATCGCCGTTTTTAACTTCGGTAACGGGATTTTCGGGATTCGACAAATCGCTCTTTTCGTCCAAGACCTCGACGATACGCCTTGCGGATTCCAAGGACATTACTATCATGACGAAAATCATCGAAATCATCATGAGAGCCATTAAAATCTGCAACGAATAGGTCGTAAGAGCCTGTAAGCCGAACGAGTTCAGCCCCGAATTTCCGAACAATATTATTCTCGAACCGAAAAACGCTATCGCAAGCAACGCACCGTGCAGACAAACCTGCATAACGGGCGAGTTAAACGCAAGTATTTTTTCGGCTTTCGTGAAGTCTTCGCAGAGTTCGTTCGATACGTTCGAGAACTTTTCGGACTCGTAGTCCTCTCTGACGTAAGATTTTACCACTCTCATTCCGCTTATGTTTTCCTGCACCGATTCGTTCATCGCGTCGTATCTTTTGAACAACTTCTTGAATATCGGCATTGCCTTCGTACCTATAAACAGAAGTCCGAAAGTCAGAACGGGCGCGGTTACGAAGAAGATAACGGGCAAAGTCGTGTTGATGCTGAAACTCATAATTATCGAAAATATCAGCATAAGCGGGCTTCTTATAGCCGTCCTTATAAGCATCATAAACGACATCTGAACGTTGGTAATATCCGTCGTAAGTCTCGTAACGAGAGAGGACGGGCTGAATCTGTCGATGTTTGAAAACGAAAAAGTCTGAACGTTTTCAAAAATATCGTGTCTCAGATTTTTCGCAAACCCCGCCGACGCTTTCGCGCAGAATTTACCGCCGAACATACCCGCAACGAGAGCGACCGCAGCCGCTCCTATCATCAGACAACCGTACAAAACCATACCGTTTACGTTCGGGGGCAAATCTATTCCCGGCTGAACGCACGTTCCGAATTGATTGATCAGAAAGGGTATGAGTACTTCCATAGCCGCTTCGACGACCATACAAAGTATGGTTGCAATCGTCGCAGCCTTGTATTCCCTTAAACTTTTCGCTAATTTTCTTAACATACTGCCTCTTTCTCTATATATAATAATGTATAACTATATCTATTATATAATTTAAATGATTTTAGACCAAAAAACGATATTTGTCAATCGTATTTCACCGAAGAAAAAAGAAAAATCGGTGATATTTCACCGACTATTTCACGCAATTAAAATACATTTTTTTCATAGCGAGAGCGTCCTCTGCCTGAGTTCCCGCAGACTCGCAGATTATGTAAGGTTCTAAATCGAGTCGTTTGAGAGCGGCGGCAAGAGGTTCGAACTCCGGACCGTATATCGTATCTTCAAACGTAAGATGCCTCACTTCGCCTTTCGACGAATATTGTATCTTCGAAAAATGAACGTGGAAGTTCTTCATTTTTTCAAAGCCGAGTTCGTCTATCATATACGACAGTCTGTCGAGATAGTCTTTCTCGGTTTTCAAACTTCCCTGTTCCCTTGCGTTTATATGTCCGAAATCGACCGTCGGAATATAAATTTCGTCGATTTTACAAAAAGAAGTAATCTCTTCGATAGTTCCTATCTGGGCGAGTTTGCCCATGGTCTCGGGACAGAAATACAGGTCGTCGAAAGAATTTTCGTAAATCAGATCGCGGAGAATTTTAAGCCTTTCCGCCGTTTTTGAAACAGCCTCTTCCCTCGTAGCCTTACCCTGAGCCGCAGGGTGAAAAACTACCCTTTTGCCGCCCATGAGTTTTATCGCCCTCGCCGATTCGAGAACGTATCTGTACGAGTTGTTCGCCTTTTCCTCTTCGGGAGTCGCAAAGTTGATAAAGTACGGAGCGTGCGCGCTTATCTCTATTCCGTTTTCCTTAAAGGCTCTGCCGATAGACGCCGCCTTTTCTTCGCCGAGGTTTACGCCTCTTCCGAAAGAATATTCGTAACAGTCAAGCCCTAAGTCTTTACACCACTTCGCCGCCTCCTCGGTGTGCTTATGGTCTTTCGAAAAACTCTCGCTGTTTCCGCTCGGTCCGAATTTTATCATAGTCAATTATAACCTCATCGGAACTCGCCTTGAGGTCGTCTTTACCATAAATCATTAAAAAATACGGCTTCAAGGTTGCCCTATATATTTATCTATCAATGTTACCGCAAATTTTCAAGCGTAAGATACGCCTGAAAATCGGGTTCAGTCGTAGTTTTTATCCTTTTCAAGTTGCTTTACGAGTTGATCTTTATCCGAAAACTTTACCACGTCTCTTATATAGGCGAGAAATTTTACCGTTATTTTTTTGCCGTAAAGATTTCCGTCGAAATTTTTCAGATAGGTTTCAACCGTGACCGAAGTAAGCCCGAAAGTAGGTCTCGCGCCGTAATTCGTTATTCCCTCGTACTCCTTGCCGTCCGCCGAGACGAGCGTTTTATATACGCCGTCTTTAATTCTGAACTTACCATTGTCGATATTCGTGTTAGCCGTCGGAAAACCCAACGTTCTGCCGACCTGTCTCCCCTTTTCCACCACGCCGTCTATAAAATACGGCTCGCCGAGAATTTCGTTCGCTTCCGCGATTTTGCCCTCTTTAAGAAGCGACTTAATATGCGTCGTCGATATCCTCACGCCGTTAAACTCCTGTTTTTCGACGATTTCGAGCGGTATGTTCCTCTCTTTGCAAAATTTTGCGAGCGTATCGACTTTGCCCTCGGCTTTGAAGCCGAACGTATAATCGTAACCGCATACGATTCCTTTTATATCGAGCGTGGAATACAGTTTTAAGAGAAAATCCTCGGGCGACGTAGTCTTGAAACGCTCGTCGAAATTCGCTTTCAATACTATATTTATCCCGTATCTTTCGGCTTTTTCCACCCTTTCGGAAAAGGAGAGAACGGATCCGTCGTCCGATAAATCAGCGTTCTCAAAAGTAAAAAGGCACGCTTTGCAATCAGTTTCGCGAGCGATTTTTTCAGCCCTTTCGATAAGTTTCAGATGCCCGATATGCAGACAGTCGAAAAAACCGAGAACGAGTATTAAAGGCTCATTGCTTTTTTTGCCGTAATCTATAACCTTCATCTTCGATATATGCTCTGACTCTCATTATGCCGTCTCTGACCTCTCCGACGCCGTAAAATCCGTTCGGGGAATAGATTTTACAAAGCCCGTTCGGGAAATTAAATCTGTCGTATAAACCGTTGAAAAGTCTGTTCGCTTCGGCGTCCGAAATGTAGACGGCGGGAAGCGAAAACGCGGAATCGGGAGGAAGAACGTAGTCTTTCGGGTTTTCCGCGGCGAGGAACTGTTCCACCGTGATGGAGTCCTCGATATTGAATACGCCCGAAGCCGTCCTCACCAAATCGGTCATGGTCGCGACCGTTCCGCACAGCGCGGCAAGGTCTCTCGCTATCGACCTTATATACGTACCGCCCTTGCATACTATTCTGAACTTATACTCGTCGTCCGCTCTTTTGCCTATGTAGTCGATAGAAATTACGGTGACTTTCTTCGGAGTTAAAGTGACCCCTACGCCGTTTCTCGCGAGTTGGTAACTTCTCCTGCCGTTCACGCATTTTGCCGAGTACGCGGGGGGCGTTTGCAATATATCCCCGACGAGTTCCTGTAATTTCTCCTTGATTTCCTCTTCGGTGGGAACTATATCCGTTCTCTTGACGACTTCGCCCTCCAAATCGAGCGTACTCGTCTCGTACCCGAACGCGAAAACCGCCTCGTACACCTTATCTTTGTCGAGAAGATAGTCGAAAAGTCTCGTGGACTTGCCGATACCGACGGGCAGAACGCCGCTCGCAAGCGGGTCGAGCGTCCCCATGTGTCCGATAGCCGCCCCGCCTACCGAGCGTTTTATCGAGTTGAGTAATTTTGCCGAGGATATGCCCTTCGGCTTGTAAATATTTAAAAATCCGTTCATAATTCCAAAGTATCAGAAACCGCTCTGATAATTTTATCCTTAACGTCCTCGTAGAAACCGAAAATCATACAGCCGCTCGCGAGAATATGTCCGCCGCCGCCGAATACAGAGGCGACCTCGTTTACGTTGATTTTCCCCTTGCTTCTGAAACTGATTTTATACGAATGTTCGGGCTTCGTTTCCAAAATAGAAACCGCGACTTCCACGCCGTCGACCGAAAGCGGAAAATCTATAAAGCCCTCGGTCATATCGCTCGTCGCCCCGAACTCTTCGAGGTCGCTTTTAAAAATAGTGATAATCGCAAGTTTGTCGTCTAAAAAATATCTCGTCCGAGAAATGATTTTCGCGTATAAATTCGCCCTCGATTTCGACTGGCTCTTAAACATTTTATACGCTATTTCGTGCAGGTCGCCGCCTCTGCTTACAAGGTCGGAAGCGACGGAAAGGGTGTTTCCCGTAACGTTGCTGTGCATAAAGTTACCCGTGTCCGTAGAAAGACCCAAAAGCAGAAAATTCGCTATTTCCGCGTCGATTTCGACGCCGAGTTCATTTATAAGTTCGTAAATAATTTCCGAACAAGCCGCCATATCTTTGACGTAATTATATTTCGCGTAACGAGAATTCGAAACGTGATGGTCTACGTTTATAAGCGTTTTCGCTTCCGTATAAAGCCCGTAAGCGTCGCCGAGCATACTCTCGACCGATACGTCAACCGACAAATGAACGGAATATTCCTTCGCGATCTCCGTCGGTTTTTTTATCGTCTCAACGCCCTTTAAGAAGAAATATTTATTCGGAATATCCGAAGAACACACGATTTCCGAGGCGATATTTTTTCTCGACAAGGCGGTTTTTACAGCCATCGCGCTGCCTATCGTATCCCCGTCGGGGCGGGCGTGACAAAATATCAATATCTCGCCGTGACGAAGAAGTTCGTCCGCAATCTCTTTAAGCGTCGTCATCTTCCTCTCCGGGGGTCGTCACATAGGTTAACCCGCTCAATATTTTATCTATTTTGTTGCCGTATTCCGCGGATTCGTCGGTCACGAAATGAAGTTCGGGGACGGTTCTTATATGCATAACCTTGCTCAGTTCCGTCCTTATCGCCTTAGCCGACTGCTCTATAGCGCGGAAAGTCGCCGCTTTTTTTTCGACGTCCGTGGAAAATACGGAAACGAACACTTTCGCGTGTTTCAAGTCGTTGGTTACGTCCACTTCCGAAATACTGAACATCTCGGTGATTTCGGGATTCTTTATTTTGTTTTTGATTATCGAGTAAATTTCTTTCTGAAATTCGCTGTTTAATCGTCTTTCTCTTTTATTGTTCATATAACTTTGCCCTCCTTTGAACTTTGCAGATAGCCGTTACCTACGGATAGAGGTTTCGTCTTTGCAGATCAGCCGTTATCGGCTAAAGGCTTCGTTATGCGACGGGTTTGGTTTCGATTATATAACTCTCTATGAAATCGCCGATTTTTATATCGTTGAAGTTCTCGATGGAAATACCGCATTCGAAGCCTTGCGAAACTTCCTTGACGTCGTCTTTGAATCTCTTCAACTGGTTGACGTTGCCCTCGCAAATCATAACGTCGTCTCTGTAAATACGGAGTTTGCCGTTTCTGACTATCTTGCCTTCGGTTACGTAGCATCCCGCTACCATACCTACGCCCGTTATCCTGAACGTCTGACGAACTTCCGCTTTTCCCATATAAATTTCCTGCGTTTTGGGGGCGATAAGTCCTTTCATTGCGTTCTTTACGTCGTCGATAGCCTCGTAGATTATTCTGTAAAGTTTTACGTCTACCTTGCTTCTCTCCGCTAACGCCTTTGCGTTCGCGTCGGGTCTTACGTTGAAACCGATGATAATCGCGTTAGACGAATCGGCAAGCATTACGTCCGTTTCGTTTATCGCGCCTACCGCCGCGTGAATTACGTTTACCTTTACTTCTTCGTTCGAAAGTTCGGTAAGCGACTGCTTAACCGCTTCGACCGAGCCTTGAACGTCAGCCTTTATAAGAAGATTAAGCACTTTCAGATTGCCGTCGCTTATCTTGGAGAACAAGTCGTCGAGAGTTACTTTCTGAGACTGTTTTATCATATTCTCTCTCTCTTTGTTCTTTCTCTCCTGCGCGACGAGTTTAGAAAGTTTATCCTGTTCTACCGCGTATATCGAATCGCCTGCGTTCGGAACGTCCTCTAAGCCGAGTATGGAAACCGCCATGGACGGACCCGCCTCTTTGACGTTTCTGCCCTTGTCGTCTATCATCGCTCTTACTCTGCCCGTAATCGTTCCCGCGACGAGGTTGTCGCCCGTATGCAAAGTACCGTTCTGAATAAGTACGGTCGCCATAGGTCCTTTACCCTTGTCGAGTTTCGCTTCAATTATCGCTCCTTTCGCCATTCTGTTCGGATTCGCTTTGAGTTCTTTTACGTCTGCCGTAAGCAGAATGGTTTCCAAAAGATTGTCGATGCCCTCGCCCGTTTTTGCGGATACGGGAACGAACGCGACGTCGCCGCCCCATTCTTCGATGAGTACCGACTGATCGGCAAGTTGCTGTTTTAATCTGTCAAGGTTTGCCTGCGGCTTATCTATTTTGTTTGCCGCAACGATTATCGAAACGCCCGCCGCTTTTGCGTGGTGTATCGCCTCGATCGTCTGCGGCATTATTCCGTCGTCTGCGGCGACCACGAGTACCGCTATATCGGTAATCTGCGCGCCCCTTGCCCTCATAGCCGTAAACGCCGCGTGTCCCGGGGTGTCGAGGAAAGTGATTTTCTCGCCGTTTAAACTTACGGTGTACGCTCCGATATGCTGAGTAATTCCGCCCGCTTCGGTCGAAGTTACGTTCGCGCTTCTTATTCTGTCGAGAAGCGAGGTCTTGCCGTGGTCGACGTGACCCATTACGGTGACAACCGGCGGTCTCTTTACGAGATTTTCCGCTTCGTCCTGCGTGTCGAACGCTTCCGCAAGGGCTTCTTCCGCCGTCTTGTCCATTTTGAGTTCGAGTTCGATGCCGAGATCCGCCGCTATCACGCCCGCGGTATCGTAATCGACCGAATCGTTTATCGTCTTCATTATTCCCTCTTTAAAGAGTTTCTTGGTTATCTCTATCGCGGAAATACCGAGTTTTTCGGAAAGTTCCTTGATGGGAATAATATCCTTATTTATAACGGCTTTTTCGATTTTGATAGTCTGAGACTGTTCTTTGCCGCTCTTGTCTTTCTTGACTCTGAGTTTTCTGTAACCGCTCTTGTTTTCGTCGAAGTCCTCTACGCTGACCTGACCTTTCGCGAGCGACTTTTTGTTAATCGCCTTTTTGTCGTCGTAACTCTTTTCGGACGACTTTTTCTTGTTGCCGAACGATTTGCCCGTGTCTTTCGGAACGTAGGACACTTCGACGGGTTTCTTGCCGACGCCCGTTCCGAACGGCTTCTGTACGCCTGCGGGTCTGTTTCCGAACGGTTTATCGCCCGCCGGTCTCGTTCCCTGCGGTCTTCTGCCGTCGGTCGGAATATATTCTCTTCTCGCGGGTCTCTGTACGGCGGGTTTAGGCTGCTGACTTGCGAGTTTTACGAGATTCGGATCCTCGCCCCTCGCGATAGCCTCTTTTCTCTTCTGTTCGAGAATTTTCGCCCTCGCTTCTGCAAGCGCCCTCGCCTGAGCCTCCTCGAGAGCCTTCTTTCTCGCCTCTCTTTTCGCCTTTTCGTCTAAAACGGGCTTGACCTCTTCTTTCGGCTCTTCCTTCGGCTTTTCTTCGGTCGCCGCCGCTTCTTTCACCTCGGGTTTAACCTCTTCTTTCGGCTCGTTTTTCGCTTCGGCTTCGGGTTTAACCTCGGGCTTTTCCTCAGCCTTCGGCTCTTCGGGTTTTGCCTCTTCCGCCTTGACTTTTTCGTCCTTCTTCTTGGTCGATTTCTTCTTCGGCTTCTCGGGCTGTTCTTCTTTTATTTCGACGGGCGTCTCAGCCTTTTCCGCTTTTTCGGCGGTTTCTTCGGTCGGCTTCGCCGCTTCGGTCTTTTCGGCTTCTTTCTCTTTCAAAGCCGCCGCCTCCGCTTCCGCTTTCGCGATTTCCGCTTCGGCTATTTTCGCCGCTTCTTCGGCGATACGCTCGTTCTCTTTCGCTAAAAGTTCGGCTTCCTGCTCGGCTTTTATCGAGCGTTCCTTATTCGAGAGTTTTTTCGTAACGGAAACCGCGGACGATTTAGCCTCTTTGACTTTGGCTTTGAAAGCGTCCATTTCTCCGTAAATGGCGTTAATCTTCTTTAAATTTTTGAATATGTTTTCTTTCTTTTCTTCCATACAGACCTCCGTCAGTCTCCGATTATGACTTTAAAATCTTCGCCGAGGTTTTCCGTTATCGCTTTCGCGAGGTTTTCCTCGGTGACAGCCGCGACTTTGCAATTTTCCTTGCCCGTGAACTCCGCAAGCGTAAAACTTAGCGTCTGAACGAGCGGACAATTAAATTTGGCGGCGATTTTTTTCGCTTCCTTGACGGCGTTTTTCTCTCCGTCTTTCGACAGTACCACGAGATACACGCCGCCTTTGAGCGTATTTATAGCGTTTATTCCAGTTCTGAGTTTATTCGCCTTTAACGCGAAACCCAGATAGGTAAGCGGTTTACTCAGCGTTTTCAACTAACTCCTCCTCTATCTTCGCGTAGACTTCCTGAGGAACGGGCGTTTTGAAAACTCTGTCGAGTAGTCTCGCCTTGTTGAGTTTTTTAAAACACTCGGGCGATTTGCATATATACGCTCCCCGCCCGTCGGCTTTGCCGCTCGGGTCTACGAAAAACCCTCCGTCTTTGCTTTTAACTATCCGCAAAAGTTCGCCTTTGTTAAATTCCCGCCGACACGCTATGCAAGTTCTTATCGGAACTCTTTTTTCAGCCATATAATCTCCTGAATACGGTTTTATTCCTCTTCTCCGAATTCCTCGGTCGTCTCGATTTCGCCTTCGTTCTCGTCCTTGTTCGCCGCTTCTTCCGCCGCCGCTTTGGACTCGCTCTTTACGTCGATTTTCCAACCCGTGAGCCTTGCCGCGAGACGAGCGTTCTGTCCGTCTCTTCCGATCGCGAGCGAAAGTTTGTCGTCGGGTACCACGACCCTCGCCACCTTCTCGCCCTCTATCGCGCTGACTTTAAGAACTTTCGCGGGCGATAACGCCTTGGCGATATATTCGAGCGGATCTTCGCTCCACGGAATAATATCTATCTTCTCGCCGTTCAATTCCTTGACGACTTCGTTTACTCTCGCGCCCTTGTTACCTACGCACGCGCCGATTGCGTCTACGTTCGCGTCCGTACTCGTTATTGCGATTTTCGTCCTGTGTCCCGGTTCTCTCGAAATACCCTTGACGACGACTATTCCCTGCGTGATTTCGGGTACTACGTTCTCGAAAAGTTTTCTGACGAGTCCCGGCGAAGTCCTCGAAACGAGTATCTGAGCGTTTTTGCCCATACTTCTGACCTTCTTGACGTAAACCATAAGTTTGTCGTTTACGTTGTACGTCTCGCCCGGGGTCTGATCCTGCGGAAGCATTAAAGCCTCGATTTCGCCCGCGCCGATTTCGACGTAGACGTTGCCGTCCTCAACTCTTCTTACCGTACACATTTTGATTTCGTTTTCCTTGTCCTCGAACTCCGCGAGCGTGCTTTCTCTCTCGGCTTCTCTGAGTTTCTGGAAAACGACCTGTTTCGCGGTCTGCGCCGCTATTCTTCCGAATTCTTTGGGTATAAACTCGGTCTTGACCTCGTCTCCTACCTTATAGGTCTTTTTTATCTCCCTCGCCTCGTCGAGCGATATTTCCTTTTCGGGATCCTCGACTTCTTCAACGACCGTCTTTACCGCGAAAAATCTGACGGTTTTCTTCTCGGGATTCATATCTATAAGAATGTCGCTCGTGTTGCCCGTATGCTTTTTATAAGCCGATACGAGCGCGTTTTTGAGCGTTTCGATAAGCAATTCCGCTTTGATGCCCTTTTCCCTTTCGAGATCCTCGATTGAGAGGAAAAACTCTTTGTTGTTCATCTTTTATCTCCTTAGAAAATCAGTCGAATTTTATCGCTTGATTTATTTTTTCTATTTTCGTCAAAGGAATTTTATAATCCTTGTCGCCGTCTTTGCCGTCGTTCAAAACGACGTTGTTTCCGTCGTAGCCGACGAGGGTCGATTCCAGATACTTTTCGCCCTTTATCGGCGTAGCGAGTTTTATCTCCACTTCCTTACCGATACATTTTTTAAAGTCTCTCTCGGTTTTAAGCGGTCTGTCAAGCCCCGGACTCGAAACGTTGAGCGTGTACGCCGCCCCGAAAGACGGATCGAGTTCGTCCAATACGGGATCGATAGCGTTGTGAAACTTCTCGCAGATATCGAGGTCGACTCCGTTTTCCGTATCGATAAACACCGTGAGCGACGGGTTTTTACTTATTTTCGCCGCGACTTCGATTATCTCTATGTCCATTTCGTCGGCAACGCCTTGAATCGCCTGTCGAATTTCTTCGTTCGATTTGAATTTCATAGACCCTCCACATAAAAATTTGAGAGCGACCTCGTCGCTCTCAATGCAAGTCCGTTGTATTAAGCCTCTATATAATACCATATAAAATAAGAAAACGCAAGCGTTTTTACGATAAACGCCTGAAAATTTTAAAAATTCAGGACTTTTTTCCTTTTTGTCTGCGAATTTCTTTGACTTCCTTTTCGTAGCCGTTGTCTTTCGGTCTGTAAAACACCGAACCAACGAGCGAATCGGGCAGGTACTGCTGTTCGACGTAGCCGCCGTAATCGTGCGGGTATTTGTACTCCGAACTCTTCTTCTTGGCGTCCTTATCGGCGAACACGGCATTTCTTATATGCATAGGCACCGTATCGTCTTTATTGCTCTCCGCCGCCGCTTTCGCCTCGTTCATAGCGATTACCACCGAGTTGGACTTCGGGGCTTCGCAGACGTATATTATCGCTTCCGTAAGAGGCAAAAGCCCTTCGGGGTAGCCGATATTCTGAAAAGCGACGAGGGCGTTCGTCGCCACAAGTAGCGCTCTCGGATCCGCCATTCCTACGTCCTCTGCGGAATGAGCGATAAGCCTCCTCAGTATTAAAAGCGGATCGCATCCGCCCGAGATTAAACGCATCGCGTAATATAAAGCCGCGTCGCTGTCGCTCCCCCTTAAAGACTTACAAAACGCGCTCAACATATCATAGTAGGAATTTTCGTCGTAAGAAAGGGCTTTTCTCTGTATGGACTGTTCGGCGTCTTTAAGCGTTACGACGGTCTTTCCGCTCTCGTCCGCTTCGGTCGTAAGAACCGCGAGTTCCAAGGCGTTATACGCCGTCCTGAGGTCTCCGCCGCTCATCAGCGCAATATGATCTATAGCCTCTTCCTCAACCTTTAAATCGAGTAGCCCGTAGCCGTTCTTTTTGTCGTTAATCGCCTTATAGAGGGCTTTTTTGACCGTTTCGTCGTCGAGACGCTTAAACTCGAACACTCTGCAACGGGATACGATAGCGGGGGTCATCGAGGCGTACGGGTTCTCGGTCGTAGAACCGATAAATATTATCGTACCTTGCTCGATTGCGGGCAGTAAACTGTCCGACTGCGTTTTGCTGAAACGATGACATTCGTCCAAAAGAAGGTAGGTTTTCCTGCCGTACATTTTAAGGCTTTCTCTCGCCTCGTCAACCGCTTTTTTTACGTCCGCGACTCCGCTCGATACGGCGTTCAACTTGACGAAATTGCCGCTCGTTGAATTTGCTATTATGTTCGCGAGAGTCGTCTTTCCCGTCCCCGGAGGACCCCAGAAAATGCAACTTCCGACCTTATCGAGGGAAATCGCCCGTCTTAAAAGACTGCCGTTTTCGCATATATGACTCTGACCCAAAAAATCGCGAAGCGACTGCGGTCTCATTCTCTCCGCAAGGGGGGCGTTCGCCTTATTCTTTTGTTCGTTTATCGCGTCGAAAATATCGTACATATTTACACTCCAAAGCGATTAAATATAATGTATGAGCAAGTCAACCAAAATACTCGCCGTTTCTTTCTCGGCGGCTTGTATAATCGTAATAGTAACAAAACCCGAAACGTATATCGCGTCGGCGTCTACGGGTATAAAACTGTGGGCGACGACAGTCGTGCCGTCGCTTCTGCCCTTTTTCTTCTTCACGGCGTTACTTACCGCAACGGGTATTACCGAAAAAATCTCCGAAGTAGCGGAAAAACCGTGCGGCGTTCTGTTCCGCTCGGGCGGCGTTTCGGCTTACGCGTTTTTAATGAGCGTACTCTCGGGTTATCCCGTCGGAGCAAAAATTATCGGCGACCTCGGCGAAAACAATCTGATAACTCCCGACGAAGCGACGAGACTTTCGACTTTCTGCTCGACGTCGGGTCCGCTCTTCATAATAGGAAGCGTCGGACTTAGTATGTTCGGAAACAAATACTGCGGTTATCTTCTCTTTTTGTCTCACGTTTTATCGGCGTTTCTGACGGGCGTTATCTTCCGCTTTTACGGCGAAAAAACGTCGGGCGGGAAAAAGGTTCTTTCAAGAAAAACTCAATCGAACGTTCTCTATGACTGCGTTTACGGCTCGGTCGTCTCAATCGCCGTGGTCGGCGGTTTTATCTGCGTGTTTTACGTCGTGGCAGACGCGATTACCAATCTGCGGCTTTTATATCCGCTCGGATATTTATTGAATTTAATCGTGAAAAACAAGGCTGTTTCCTCGGCGTATATTTCGGGTTTAATCGAATGTACGAGAGGGTGTAAACTGCTGTCTTTATGCGGTTTATCGACTTATAGCCTCGCTTTTGCTTGTTCATTGATTTCTTTCGGCGGCGTGTCGGTACTCTTTCAGTCTGTCTGTTTTCTTAAAAAAGCGAAAGTTAAAACCTCGGTTTTTATAGCCGCGAAAATCACGCAAAGCGTTATTTCGTTCGGTTTATGTCTGCTGCTTTATCCGCTGTTTATCGGATAGTCACGGGCGAAATTTTTCGAACCTCTAATGAATAAGGTCGGCTACTTCTTCGGGAACGTATCTTTTAACGTCCCTATTAAATCTCAGAAGTTCCCTTACGATAGACGAACTGACCTGCACGTTCATATTGCCGCACGGAATATAAACGGTGACTATCTCGGGCATAAGTTCGGAATTTACGAAGTTCATTTCGTTTTCGTACTCGTAATCTTTCCCGTTTCTGAGTCCCCTCACGTTATATACAGCCCCCTCTTTTTTAAGAAGGTCCACAAGAAGCCCCTCGTGATACACAACCTTTACGTTGCCGTATTTTCTGCAAGTTTTTTCAAGAAATTCAAGCCTTTTTTCTATCGGAAACATCGCCGTTTTGTTCACGTTCACGCATATTGCGACTATCACTTCGTCAAACATTGCCGAGCATTTCGCTATTACCTCTTCGTGACCTTTCGTCACGGGGTCGAACGTGCCGGCGAATACGCATTTTCTCATAATTCCACCTTTTCTAATCGGCTCTCTCCGTCTTCGGAACGAAAAAATCGAAAACCGCTATTCCGTACTTTCTCGAATCTACCTTTTCGGCGGACAAAACGACCGCCTCGAAATCCTCGGAATGTTCGTATATTATTCTTCCGCCGTCCTTTAAAAGTCCTCTTTTTATCGCGGTTTCCACCACTTCCGTAGCGTTTACGCTGTACGGCGGATCCAAAAAAATCAAATCGAATTTATCCTTAGTCAAAGAGACGAACGACAAAGCGTCGCTTTCAACGACCTCGGCTTGCTCTTTAAGATACGCGAGATTGTCTTTCAGAAGTTTTACGCTTTCTCTCGAATTATCTACGAAAACAACCCTTTCGGCACCTCTCGACAGAGCCTCCAAGCCTATGCCGCCCGTCCCCGAATATAAATCGAGAAAATCGCTTCCCGCTATATCGAACTGCAAAATATTGAAAAGGGCTTCTTTCGCTCTGTCGGAAGTCGGTCTTATTTCTCTGCCCTTAAACTCTTTCAGAACTCTTCCTCTGTGTTTTCCCGCTATTATTCTCATTCTTCCTCGTCCGTCTTTATATGGGCGTATTTTGAATAAATACAGCCGCAATATCTCTGTCTGTATAGTTCGTGTTCGTTGGAAATTTCTACCGAACGCTTGAAGCCGTTTTCTTTTTTAAAATCGTTCGCGAGGTATTTCGCCCCGCATTTTTCGCCGAAGTATTCGCCGATTTCGTTGATAAGTTTCGCGTTTTTATGCGGACTTACGGTAAGCGTGGAACAAAAATAATCGAAGCCGCCCTCTTTCGCGACTTTCGCAGTCTCTTCCAAGCGAAGTTTAAAGCACATTTCGCAGCGTTTGCCGCCCTCGGGTTCTTTTTCAAGCCCCTCCGCTACCGCGAAAAATTCTCTCGACTTGTATCTGCCGTCTATTATGGGAATTTTTTCGCCGTAAGCCTCTTTTAAAAATCGTTTCTGCTCGGAAAGCCGTAGGTTATACTCTTCGCTTTCCGTCACGTTCGGGTTGAAATAAAAAACGGTAATATCGAAAAAGGGAAAAAGTTTCTCTATGACAGCCGTGGAACAAGGTCCGCAGCAACTGTGCAGAAGAAGCGTTTTCTTCTCACCCTTAAACCCCTCGATTACCTTTTTCATTTCGTTTCCGTAATTTCTATCGTTCATTATATCCAAGCCTATAAGCCGTTTAACGACCTGTTTTCAGATTTTTATCTTCTTTAAAAGGGCGTTGTTGCCCATGACCATACCGCCGCCCGTAACTGTCGCGGTTTCGGGGTTTTCGCTCATATTCGCGTTTATTACCATCTGCTCTTTAAAGTAGACGTCAAGTCCCGTAACCTTACTGCCGCCGCCCGCGAAATACACGCCGTATCTTCTTATGTCAGCCGAAACCTCCGCCGGAAGTTTTCCGAGAAGTATCTCCACGACGTCGAAAATCTGATTGTAGAAGGACTTCACGGGAAGCATTATGTCGTCCGAACTTACCGAAACCGACCTCGGCTTACCGCTCGTTAAGTCTCTGCCGCTCACGACGGTACGCATTCCGTCGTTTTCGAGCAGACTCGCAACCTGTATTTTTACGTTTTCCGCCGTCGGCATTCCTATTTTAAGGTTGAAATACTCTTCTATGTGTTTCATAATCATAGCGTCGAGATTTCTGCCGCCCATATTCACGTTTACGCCCGCGATTACTCCGTCCAGGGAAACCGCCGCAACGTTTGTGGTCGCGCCGCCTATATCGATGACGAAACAAGGCGTGGACTCGTTTATTTCCGCCCCCGCTCCGAGAGCCGTTAATATGGGCGATTCCACCATATCTATCGAAAACACCCCCGCTCCGTTCAAAGCCTTAACGAACATTTTCAAGTCGTCGCTTTCTATTCCGCACGGAACGGAAAGAAGTACTTGCGGTCTTAAACTGAGTTTTCTGAGCGTGATTTTATTAAGGAAGTTTTCAAGCATCGCCGCGGCGATTTTTTCGTCGCCGATAAGACCCTCGACTATGGGAAAACATATCGCGCTTTTGCCCGCGGTTTTACCTATAAGCCTTTTCGCCTCTTCGCCGACCGCCTTGATTTTGCGTTTACCGCTCACGTCCAAAGCGACCACGCTCGGCTCGAAAAGCACTATTCCCGCCCCCGCCTGATAAATGGCGGTATTGAGCGAGCCTATATCTATTGCTATTGCGTTTGTCCTCATTTTTCACCTCATTTCAAAGCCTGTTCGAGAGTTGTTTTTATTACCGAAATCGGAAGTCCGACAACGTTGTCATAGTCGCCGTCGAAACTTTTTACAAGCGGATAGCCGTCCTGAATACCGTAAGCGCCCGCTTTTCCGAAACAAAGTCCGCTTTTTATGTAGTCCTTTATAAGGTCGTCCGAAAGTTCGTTGAACGTAACCTTAGTCTCGACGTACCCCGTCTCGGAAAAACCGTCGGAAAGTACGGCGTAACCCGTTATCACCCTGTGAGTTTTGCCCGAAAATATCTTTAATATTCGTTCGGCATCCGCCGCGTCCTTGGGTTTTCCGAAAATTTCGTCGCCGTACGCAACTACCGTGTCCGCCCCTAAAACGACGGCTTTTTTATCGCTCCTCGAATAAACGTCCGAGGCTTTCGTAAGAGCGCAGCCGACCGCAAACTTTTCGGGCGAACGACCCTTTGTTATCGGCTCTTCCTTATCGCTCGTCGCCACCACGAAGTCGTAACCGTTTTTCATCATAATCTCTTTTCTGCGAGGAGACGCGCTCGCAAGTATCAGTTTTTTCATATATACAGAGTTATTATATAACATTTTCTTCTTTTTGTAAACAAAAAAAAGACTTTGCGTTTAAGCAAAGTCAATTTTTCATAAAAAGCCGAGACGGTCTGTAAGCCGAGTTCTGTCATTTAATACGGTTATCTATCTAGACTTGCCGTTGCCGACAAGTTCAAGCGACGTTTCACAGGCAATTCCGACCGGCTGTCTTACGAATTGCCCCTATCTTGCTCCGAATGGGGTTTACACTGCCTCTCTCGTCTCCGAGCGAGCGGTAGGCTCTTACCCTGCCTTTTCATCCTTACAAACTTTCGTTTGCGGTTGTTTTCTGTTGCACTTTCCTTAAAGTCACCTTCACCGTCCGTTAGGCGGCATCCTGCCGTGTGGAGCTCGGACTTTCCTCGTCAGATTTCTCTGCCGCAACCGTACAACCGTCTCGACAATTTGAAATTATAGCACTTTTTTTCCCGTTTGTCTACTATTCTCTGTTGTGGTATCGTTCTGTTTTTAAGTTTTTAGACTTATCGAAGTTTCGTTTCCGACCTCTTCCACCGCAAGCGGTCCCCCTTCTCCAAAGGAGAAGGCAAGGGAAAAAATATAACTGTAAAATGCAAAAGCGGGACGTCGAGGGCGCCGTCCCCTACGGCTTTTACATACCACTACGATACGTCGTCACACGGGACGTCGAAGGCACCGTCCCCTACGAGCGTAGAATAAGAACATACAACGGGACGTCGAGGCACCGTCCCCTACGGCTTTTATATACCCCCTACGATATGTCGAGACGGAATCGCACGGAACGCCGAGGCACCGTCCCCTATGATTCTCCGTTAAAACAGATAACGTAGTTGTAATGACGGGACGTCGAGGCGCCGTCCCCTACGATTATAAAAAAAGAATTTTCCGTTTTTCATAGGAGAAGGCAAGATGGGGGATAATGAATCGCATAATAAAAACAAGATTTCGTTTCCGACCTCTTCCACCGCAAGCGGTTCCCCTTCTCCAAAGGAGAAGGCAAGAAAAAATAATTATAAATTGCAAAAGCGGGACGTCGAGGGCGCCGTCCCCTACGGTTTTTATACCCATACGATACATCGTCACACGGGACGTCTAAGGTGCCGTCCCGTTCGCATGACTCAAATTTTTTAGACAAATCCTTTTAACAACAATGTATCTCGCAAAAAAACAAGATACCCGAAATCGGATGATACGAGTATCTTGCTTTTATCGTCTTTACGATTTATGTTATTTGCTCTGTTTGTATACGACTAAGTCGTCGCCGTCGTAGTCCACCACCGCCGTGTCGCCCGGAACAAAATAGTTAGCGATTATCTTCTTCGCGATAAGCGTTTCGACCGTGTGAGAAATAAACCTCTTTAAAGGTCTCGCGCCGTATACGGGGTCGTAACCGCATTTAACAATATAATCCTTCGCGGAATCGGTCACAAGCAAACCGACGTTCTTTTCTTTAAGTCTGTCGGAAAGACCCTTTAAGAACAAGTCTATAATCTTGCCGATTTCCTCTCTCGTGAGCGGTTTGTAGAATACTATCTCGTCAAGCCTGTTCAAAAATTCGGGTCTGAACGATTTTTTCAGCAATGCGTTCACTTCGTCTTTCGCCTGTTCGGTGATTTCGCCGTTCTCGCCGATACCGTCGAGTATTATAGACGAACCGAGGTTCGAGGTGAGAATTATTACGGTGTTCTTAAAGTCTACCGTTCTGCCCTGCGAGTCGGTAATTCTTCCGTCGTCCAACACCTGCAACAGGATATTGAACACGTCGGGGTGAGCCTTTTCGATTTCATCGAAGAGTACCACCGAGTACGGTTTTCTCCTTACCGCTTCGGTAAGTTGACCGCCGTCCTCGAATCCGACGTATCCCGGGGGCGCGCCTATAAGACGAGACACCGAGAACTTCTCCATGTACTCGCTCATATCTATTCTGACCATATTCTTCTCGTCGTCAAACAGGGCTTTCGCAAGGGTTTTCGCAAGTTCAGTCTTACCTACGCCCGTAGGTCCTAAGAACAAAAACGAGCCTATAGGTCGATTAACGTCGGAAATTCCCGCTCTCGAACGAAGTATCGCTTCCGCGACGCTCCTTACCGCCTCGTCCTGTCCGATGACGCTTTCGTGAAGTATATCTTCGAGCCTTAAAAGTTTTTCCCTTTCGCCTTCCATAAGTTTGGCTACGGGAATACCCGTCCACCTGCATATAATTCTCGCGATGTCCTCTTCGGTTACTTTGTCGTGTAAAAGTCCGTCGTCGTCCTTCTGGATTTCAGCCTCGGCGTCCGCGAGTTGCTTTTTGAGTTCGGGAAGTTTGCCGTATCTGAGTTCCGCCGCCTTGTTAAGGTCGTAAGACCTTTCGGCGTTTTCGATTTCTCTGCCTAACGATTCGATTTCCTCTCTGAGTTTCTGAACCTTGTTGATATTCGCCTTTTCGTTGAGAAGTTTGGCGTTCATCGCGGAATATTTATCCCGAAGAGTCGCAAGTTCGCTCCTTATGTCCGCAAGACGCTTTTTAGAAAGTTCGTCCGTTTCCTTTTTAAGCGAGGTCTCCTCTATTTCGAGTTTCATAATCTTTCTCGAAACGTCTTCCATTTCGGACGGCATAGAATTCATCTCGGTCTTTATCATCGCGCAAGCCTCGTCGATGAGGTCTATCGCCTTATCGGGCAAGAACCTGTCTGTGATATACCTATCGGAAAGCACCGCCGCCGAAACCAACGCGTTATCCTGAATTTTCACGCCGTGGAATACTTCATATCTCTCTTTCAAGCCCCTCAGAATCGCGATAGTGTCCTCAACCGTAGGCTCGTTGACCATAACGGGCTGGAAACGCCTTTCGAGCGCGGGGTCTTTCTCGATGTATTTTCTGTATTCATCCAAGGTAGTCGCGCCTATACAGTGCAACTCGCCCCTTGCAAGCATGGGTTTAAGCAAATTGCCCGCGTCCATCGCGCCGTCCGTCTTGCCCGCGCCTACTATCGTATGCAGTTCGTCGATAAAAAGAATGATTTTACCTTCGCTCTTGCGGACTTCGTTCAATACGGCTTTGAGCCTTTCCTCGAACTCGCCCCTGAACTTCGCTCCGGCAACGAGCGCGCCTATATCCAAAGAGAACAGTTTTCTGTCTTTCAGGTTTTCGGGTACGTCGCCTTTCATTATTCTTATGGCAAGACCTTCGGCGATCGCCGTTTTACCTACGCCCGCCTCACCGATAAGCACGGGGTTGTTTTTCGTCTTTCTCGACAAAATTCTGATGACATTTCTTATCTCGTCGTCTCTGCCGATAACGGGGTCGAGTTTACCGCTCTTCGCTTTCGCCACGAGTTCCGTGCCGTACTTATTGAGTACGTCGTAGGTGTCCTCGGGATTGTCGCTCGTAACCCTCGAATTACCCCTTATCTCCGCCAAGACTCTCATATAAGAATTAAGGTCTATCGAGTATCGTCTGAAAAGTCCGCGAAGTCCGTCCGTCGGCTTATCTATGATAGCGTAAAGAATATGCTCGACCGAAACGAAATCGTCTTTCATCTCTTTCGACTTTCTTTCCGCCGCGTTAAATGCGTCGTTAAGTTCTCTCGACAGAGCTTCACCGGCGTTACCGCTTGTCTTATTAAGTCTGCCTATAAGTTCGTTAACGCCCTGTTTCAGGCTTTCAACGTCAACTCCCATACGCTTGAAAATCTGTACGGCAAGCCCTCCGTCGTCGTTAAGCAAAGCATATAAAATATGCTCTTCGCAAACTTCGGGGTTGCCGTATTCCTTAGCGATATTCACCGCCTCGTTTACAGCCTCGACCGATTTTTGAGTTAAATTCTGCATATTCATAAAATCACCTTCTTGTTTTTCAGATTATCGGCGTAATCTTTTTCGATAACCGCCGCAGCCCTTTCATCGCCGTCGCAAAGGAAATACGATTTAAGATATTCGTCAAATTCCTTTACGTACGCGGAAATTGCTTCGCCGATTTCGTTCGCCCCCGCCGACGAGGGTCTTTTTAATATTCTCACGAAACGCCCGTCCTGATAAAAATACGACCTTTCTCCTATATACTTCTTCTCGATCCCGATAAAAAGCAGATAGAAATTTTCCATTTTCTCGAACAACGCTCTGCTCTGAGAACGCAGAGAGATTTTAAGTTGCCCTAAATCTCCCGCAGGGAAAAGTTCGAGAGAATATTTGAGCGTGGGATTATATCTGTATGCCAGCGCGCTGCTGACCGAAGCCGTATAGAGCGACGGATTGTTTACGAATTTCATTCCCTTGATTTCGCAAAACAGTTTTTCCATTCTCGAAAAAACGTTTTCCGTGAGAGAATCGGGCGTCTCCACGTTCAGATACTCGGTAAGAATTTTATTGAGCATCACCGAACGGCTTACGCCTTTTTTGAAAGCAAGTCTGTCAAGCTCGTCTACGAGATAATCGTTAAGCACTACGCTGTATACCGATTTTTCCATTTTATCCTCCGTTTTCGACAATATTGTACCACTGTTTAAATAATTTGTCAAGCGATTTATATAACTTTCTTTACAAAATTTTATTTTTATTTGTCTTTACATTTTTTCGGACAAGTGGTATAATGTGAATATGAGCAAAGAAGAAAGTATTAAAATTGTAGAAAGCGGTTTAAAAAAGTATGGAGCGAATGTTTACGACTATCGCGGAACGAAGTTCATAGGAATAAAAAATCCCTGCTCCGACAATAATATGGCTATAACCTTCGGCGAAACCGAAATGACGATGGAGTTTACCTATCAGTCGGCGAGGTTCGCATACGGAAACGAGGGCGACCTTATAACGCACGCAGAAAAATATCTTACGGGAAAACTCGTTTCCGCAGAATTTTTCCTCGGCGGAAAACCGCTGTTCGGCGGTTCGAGAGAATCGGGCGGCGCGAAATTTAAAACAACGGAAGAAATGCTCGTATGGTATACGGGCGGAAACGAAAAAATAGCGGATAATCTGAGAGGATTTCTAAAAAACGACGGCGTAACGCTTAAAATACGCAGTTGGGACGGAAGTCTCGATAGAGAAATTTCATTCGGGGACGATAAAATTTAAACTGTGATAAAATTGTTCGCATTACAGACCTCTATCGTCTTGACTTCCATTTCATTCCGTCAATCCACTTTCCCCATAGCGGAAAGCGAGATATATAGAAAGATATGTAGAGAGATATGTTGCGAAATACACATAAAGTAAAACAACGAGGTAAAATATGAAAAATATTATCGTGATAACGGGCGCTTCGAGCGGCATCGGCAGAGAGTTCGGACTTATGCTCGATAAAATCGAAAAAGTCGACGAAATATGGGCTGTCGCAAGAAGAGCTGACAGACTTTGCGAACTCGGCAAAGAACTAAAAACGCCCGTTAAGGCGTTGCCGCTCGATTTGTCGAACGAAAACGGCGTTTCGGAATATAAAAAAATACTCGACGATGAGGAAGTAAACGTTAAAATGCTCGTCAACTGCGCGGGCTACGGAAAATTCAATCACTACGAGAATATTCCGCCCGAAGTTAATCAGAATATGATTAACCTCAACGTAAAGGCGGTAGTCGGTATGGTAGACGCAACCCTTCCGAAAATGGGAGCGGGCGGCAGAATTATAAATATAGCGAGTTGCGCGGGCTTTCAACCCATACCATATATAAATATATACGCCGCGACGAAAGCGTTCGTTCTCCACTACTCGAGAGCGTTAAGCGTCGAACTTAAATACAGAGGAATTACCGTCACGGCGGTATGCCCGTACTGGACCAAGACCGAATTTTTCGACAGAGCGATCGCAAAAGACGAAAAAACGGTAATAATCAACTACGGCGTTATGTACGACCCGAAAAAAGTCGTGGCGAAGGCTTTGAAAGACGCGTACAAAGGTAAAGACGTATCGGTTTACGGCGGTGTAAACAATTTTCAGAGGGCTTTGACTAAACTGTTGCCGCATAAACTCGTTATGAAAGTCTGGATGGGTATGCAGAAATTCGACGGAACAAAGGATATAAGAAAATAGAAGAGTAACACTTTTTTCCCCTTGTAAGTATAATAATACTGATAGCGCGTATACGCTACAATCTTACAGGAGGAAATCAAGAATATGATGAACTGTCTCGGACTCGGCGACAACTGTTGCCTTTGGATGCTTATAATCATCCTCATACTCTGCATCTGCAAAAACGGTTGCTTAAACGGCATAATCGATAAGATTTGCGGTTGCGGATGTCTGCTTCCGTTACTTCTTCTCCTTTGCTGCTGCAAGGGCGGAGACAATGGCGGTCCGAACTTCGGTTTCGGCGGCGGTTGCTGCAAGTAAGTACATATAAATGCGGTCGGCGAAAAGTTTTCGCCGACCGCATTTTACTTTTTATACTTTTATACTTTATTTAATATATATTCCTATTTCTTCGAGCCATTCTACGGAAAGTCTTACCCATTCGGATATAGATTTCGACGCAACCTTTATCGGTTCGTCGCTATTGTAAACGGTCATATCGCCGCACGAAAACCCGTGCTGACCTTTTCCGAAAACGTGAATGGAAAACGGAACCTTTTTTTCGTCGTATTTAAGCGCAGCCAAAAGCGCGTTCCTGCACGGCACCGCCCCGTCGTTATTCGTGGACCATATAAACGCGGGCGCGGACTTCTCGTTTATTAAATTCAGTATGTCCGTTTTCTTTTTGAGTTCTTCGTTGTCTGCGCCGCAGAGATTATCGAAACTGCCCATGTGGGCGGTATTTTTTTCGCTCGTGATTACGGGATAACTCAACACCGTAGCGTTCGGGGTCGGGTCGTATTCGGGTTTAAAGTACGCTTTCCACTCGTCGCATACGTTTACGCTTCCAAGCATTGCCGCAAGGTGTCCGCCCGCCGAAAACCCGACTGCCGCAACCATATTTCTGTCGGTTTTGAGTTCGTCGGCGTTTTTCCTTATATACTCCATAGCCATCACCGCCTCTAAAATAGCGTAAGGATATTTTACCGGCGCAACGGAATAGTTAAGAACAAACGAGTTGTATCCGTAAGAAAGATATTTGAGCGCGACGGGTTCGTCCTCTCTGAAACTGACCATACCGTAACCGCCGCCCGGAATAACGAGCATTGCGGGAGATTTTCTGTCTATATTGACCTCGCGGGACACGTCGTGGATATAAGTCGTCAGATACCCGCTTCCGTTTTCGGGGCGTTTTACCCCGAAGTATTCGTATAAATCGATTTTTTTCGTCTGCATTTTATTTTCCGTCCTTTTTAGTAATTATTATAAGAACGATATAAATTTTACCACACTTCCGCATAAAAGAAAAGTAATTTTATTTAATTTTCGAAAAATCAATCTCATTATTTGCTTTTCGTCGCCCGATTTGTTATAATTGAAAAAGGAGTATATGACAAATGAAAAAAACGGGTTTTGACAGCGAAAAATATCTCAATCTTCAGTCCGAAAAAATTCTTGAAAGAATTGACGAATTCGGCGGAAAATTATACATAGAATTCGGCGGAAAATTATTCGACGACTTCCACGCGGCGAGAGTTCTCCCCGGGTTTGCCCCCGACAACAAAATTAAAATGCTCGGCAAACTCAAAGACCGCGCCGAAATAGTTATCGTTATCAACAGCCACGACATAGAGAGAAACAAGGTGAGAGCCGACCTCGGCATTACCTACGATCAGGACGTCATAAGGCTTATAGATATTTTCAGAAGATACGGACTGTTCGTCGGAAGCGTCGTTCTCGCTCAGTTCACCGAGGAAAACGAACCTGCCAAAACCTTCGAGGAAAAACTCAAATCGCTCGGCATAAAAGTGTACCGCCACTACCCGATTAAGGGCTACCCGAACAATATTCCGCTCATCGTCAGCGAAAACGGCTACGGTAAGAACGACTATATCGAGACTTCGAGAGACCTTATCATCATCACCGCTCCCGGACCGGGATCGGGAAAAATGGCGACCTGTCTTTCCCAACTCTATCAGGAACACCAGAGAGGCAATAAGGTAGGCTACGCGAAATACGAGACTTTTCCCATCTGGAATCTGCCTTTAAATCACATGGTGAACCTCGCTTACGAGGCGGCGACCGCAGACCTTAACGACGTCAATATGATTGACCCGTGGCACCTTGCGGCGTACGGCAAGCAAGCGGTAAACTACAACCGCGACGTCGAAATTTTTCCCGTTCTGAACGCTATATTCGAGCAGATTATGGGAAAATCGCCGTATAAATCGCCTACGGATATGGGCGTAAACATGGCGGGCTACGCAATTTCGGACGACAGCGTCTGCGTGGAAGCTGCGAAGCAGGAAATTATCAGAAGATACTTAAACGCTCTCGCGAGAGAAAGGCGTAACGACCTCGATTCGTCCGAGTCGGACAAAATCGATCTTATAATGAAGTCGCACGGAATAAGCGTTTCGGAAAGAAAGGTTTACGAGGTTTCCAACCGCGTTTCCGAAGAGAGAAACTGCCCCGCGGCGGCTATCGAACTCGACGACGGAACGATAATAACGGGCAAGACGAACGACCTGTTCGGCTGTTCGTCGAGTATGATTTTAAACGCGCTCAAATATCTCGCGGGTATCGACGACAAAATCGACCTCATAAGCAAGAAGTCGATTATCCCCATTCAGGATCTGAAAATAAAATATCTCGGCAGCAAAAACCCGAGACTACATATAGACGAAATGCTTATCGCGCTCTCCTCTTCGGCGGAACACGACGAGAACGCTGCTCTTGCGATTAAGCAACTACCGAAACTCAAAGACTGCGAAGTTCATACGACCGTTCTTCTCGCGCACAACGACGAAAAGTTTTTCAGAAAACTCGGCGTAAGACTTACCTCTAACCCGATTTTCAAAGACAGAACGAACAATCACTGAAAACGAACATAAAAACTGCGGACTTATCGAAAGGCAAGTTCGCAGTTTTCTTATAATCGAGTATTCAATAAAATATCAGTGGACGGGACGTCGAGGGCGCCGTCCCCTACGGAAAAACATAATAAATTTCAAATGTTGATAAACGTGTTTTTTATTATTTTATTATTTTATTATTTTTACTGTATTGAACAAACGGTTAAAATATTAATGTATACTTCGTTTTATCTCTGCAATTATAAGAATGTCACGATATTTACATTTTGCAATACATTATAAAAACTTTTGCTAAATTAAATGCTTTGTAGGGGACGGCGCCCTCGACGTCCCGCAAAAAGCACAAAATAAAATCAAAGAATTCTTTTAAACTTATTTTTCTCTTTAAATTTCAAAATACATTCAGAAGCAGGGTCATAACGGGTATCGTGATTACCGAAGTCGCAACAGATAAAAGTACAGCGTTCGCCGCCGTATTCTGCCCCCTGCCTACCATTTCCGCATAGTTTAACGCCACGCTCGCCACGGGACAACAGAACAGAACGAAAAGCGTTTGTTTCAGTATCGTTTCTACGGGCAAAAAGTAAAATATTCCCAATACTATAAGCGGAAATACTATTTGTTTGAAAAAACAAATAAGATAAAGCCGATAATTACAGAATATCCCCTTCAGGTCGGACGAGGCAAGCCTCATTCCGAGAACGAACATAAATATCGGCGTCGCCATTCTGCCGACAAGACCTATCATATCGCCGAGTTGGGAAAGAAAATCGTTTTCGTTCCCTATCATATGAACGTCGCAAAAGAATAGCGGCAACACGACGACGAGTATCAGAAGCGACGGATTTATCAGTATTTTTTTGACATTGACGTATTTTTTGTCACCCGTAATCACGAAACACGCAAGCGACCAGCCGATTAAATTCAAACCGACCGCCGCAGTCGCCGAATATACCATAAGTTCTGAAATTTTATCGGGAAATACCGCCGTAAGTATAGGCAATCCGAAAAACGCGTAGTTCGTCATCGCGGCGCACACGGTATAAATTCTATAATCGGCGTTTTCGTATTTCTTTCTGAATATCAAGTGGAACACGAGTATTACAAGGCACATCAGAATAACGACCGTAAAAAACGTGATCCCTATATTCATAAGCGAAGAGGGTGTAAAGCGACATCTGTCGAACGAATACCATATAAGACACGGTTGACAAATATATATGAGTATTTTCGACAAGTCTTTCGAGGCGTGTTCGGAAACAAGATTGGTTTTTTTCAGAATAAAACCGACCGAGCCGACTATGAACATTATTAAAACCGCGTAAAGCGTAACTGTAAAATACATTGTTTTACTTCCGTGAAATCGATACCCCTATTTTATAACTTTTTCCATATTAAGTCAATCGTTATGAGATACATATATATCGTAGAGTTATAGAAAAATAAATAAATAGCCCCGCAAAAGCGGGGCTATAAGTCGATTATCCGTATTATTTAACAATCAGGGACTTACCCGTCATTTCGGCAGGTATCTCCTCTCCCATCATTTCGAGGAGCGTCGGTGCAAGGTCGGCAAGAACGCCGTCTTTTCTGAGTTTCACGTTTTTATACTGCTCGCTGACAAGTATAACGGGTACTCTGTTCGTCGTGTGAGCCGTGAACGGTTCGCCGTCCGAATCTATCATTTTATCCGCGTTTCCGTGGTCGGCGGTGACTATGCAACTGCCGCCTTTCGCAAGTACCGCGTCGGTAACTTTTTTGATACAATCCTCGACAGTCTTTACGGCTTTAACCGCCGCGTCCAAAACGCCCGTGTGTCCGACCATATCGCAGTTCGCGTAGTTCATAATGATTACGTCGAACTTATCCGATGCGATTTCTTCCAACACCTTATCGGTAACGAGATACGCGCTCATTTCAGGCTGCAAATCATAAGTGGCAACCTTGGGAGAAGGTATCAGATCTCTGTACTCGTTCTTTTCGGGGGCTTCCACTCCGCCGTTGAAGAAGAAGGTTACGTGCGCGTACTTTTCGGTCTCGGCGATACGAAGTTGAGTATATCCCTTATCCGAAAGGTATTTGCCGAGCGTGTTGTGAAGTTCCTGTTTCTTAAACGCGATTTTAACGTGCTTGAAGGTTTCGTCGTACTTTGTAAATCCGACGTAGCAAAGACCGAGATAGCCTGTTTTTCTCTCGAAACCGTCGAAAACTTCTTCGGTGAACGCTCTCGAAATCTCTCTCGCTCTGTCGGGACGGAAGTTGAAGAATATTATCGAATCGCCCTTCTCGATTAAACCTACGGGCTTGCCGTTTTCGTAAATCGAGGTCGGAAGAATAAATTCGTCCGTAACTCCGTTTTTATAACTGTTTTCAACGGCGCCCTCAGCATTGTCCGCCTTTTCGCCGTTGCCGAGGGTCAACGCTTCGTAGCCTTTAACTACTCTTTCCCAACGGTTGTCTCTGTCCATAAAATAGTATCTGCCGCCGACGGTCGCAATCTTGCCGACTCCGACCTTCTTAATCTCGGCTTCGAGTTCTTTGATAAACTCTATTCCGCTCGTCGGAGGAACGTCTCTTCCGTCCATAAAGCAATGAACGAAAACGTCTTTAACTCCTCTTCTCTTCGCCATTTCCAAAAGGGCAAACAAGTGAGTTATGTGGCTGTGAACGCCGCCCGACGACAAAAGTCCGTATAAATGGAGTTTTTTGCCGTTGTTTTTCGCGTTGTCCATAGCGGCGATAAGTTCGGGATTTTCAAAGAAATCCCCGTCTTGAATCGACTTCGTTATTCTCGTTAAGTCCTGATATACTATTCTGCCCGCGCCCATGTTAAGGTGTCCGACTTCGCTGTTTCCCATCTGTCCGTCGGGAAGCCCCACGCAAAGTCCGCTCGCGCCCAAAGTTGCGGAAGGATATTTCGCGGCAAGTCCCTTTACGACGCCCTCGTTTGCTATTTCGATAGCGTTTCCGTTTTTATCGGGGTTAAGCCCGTAACCGTCCATTATGAAAAGACATACGGGTCTGGTTTTCATTTTCATATTGTATCTCCTTGAAAAAAGGGCGGAAAAAACTTCCGCCCCTCGTCTTTATTTGTTATAATTTACGATTTGCGAGAAGTCCTCGGCTTTCAAAGACGCGCCGCCGATAAGTCCGCCGTCGATTTCTTCCATAGCCATAAGTTCCTTGCAGTTTTTGACGTTCATAGAACCGCCGTACTGTATTCTCGTCTTTTCCGCAATGGACCTGTGGAATTTCTTGGCGAGAACGTGTCTGATATATCCGATGGTATTGTTCGCGTCGGTAGCCGTTGCGGTCTTGCCTGTGCCTATTGCCCATACGGGTTCGTAAGCGATAACGATTTTATCGAAGTCTTTGGACTTAAATCCTTTAAGACCTTCGACGAGTTGTCTCTCGAGAACTTTTTCGGTAAGTCCTCCCTCTCTCTCTGCTTCGGTTTCGCCAACGCAGACGATCGGTTTAAGTTTAGCGTTCAAAGCCGCCTGCACTCTCTTGTTTACCGTCTCGTCGGTTTCTCCGAAATACTGCCTTCTTTCGCTGTGTCCGATGATGACGTAATCTACTTTGAGTTCTTTGAGCATATCCGCGGAAATTTCGCCCGTGAACGCTCCTTTTTCAGCCCAGTGAACGTTTTCCGCGCCGATTTTTATCTGCGAACCCTTAGCCGCTCTCTTAGCCGTCTGAATATCCGTGAAAGGAACGCACAAAACGACGTCGCAATCTGCGTTTTCAACGAGCGGTTTAAGTTCTTCTATCATGGCTTTCGTTTCAGCCATGGTCTTGTTCATTTTCCAGTTTCCTGCAATAATCGCTTTTCTCATTTGATTTAACTCCGTATATTATTTATTGTTAAGACATTCGATGCCCGGAAGTTTTTTGCCTTCGAAGAGTTCCAAAGACGCTCCGCCGCCCGTCGAAATATGAGTCATTTTGTCCGCATATCCGAGTTGAGCAACCGCCGCCGCGCTGTCTCCGCCGCCGATAATCGTAGTCGCGCCCTTGCACTCCGCCATAGCCTTGGCGATAGCGATAGTACCTTTCGCAAGCGTGGGGTTCTCGAATACTCCCATGGGTCCGTTCCAGATAACGGTCTTAGCGCCGACGAGAGCGTCCGCGAAAAGTTTCGCGGTCTCGGGTCCGATGTCGCACGATTCCATGGTCGGGTCGAAATCTCCGACTTTTCTCACGACCGTTTCAACGGGCGCGTCGATAGGATCGGGGAATGCTTTTACGAGTACGCCGTCTACGGGAAGAAGAAGTTTCTTACCCTCGGCTTTCGCTTTTGCCATCATCTCTTTGCAGTAATCGATCTTGGTGTCGTCTACGAGCGATATGCCTACTTCGTAGCCCTGCGCTTTAAGGAAAGTGTAAGCCATACCGCCGCCGATAATAAGCGTGTCGCATTTGTCGAGAAGATTCGATATAACGTTGAGTTTATCGGCAACTTTCGCGCCGCCCAAAATAGCAACAAACGGTCTTACGGGATGTTCTAAGGCGTCAGCCATAACGGTGAGTTCCTTTTCGATAAGGAAACCGCAAACCGCAGTCTTGACAAAGCCGTATTCGACGATAGCCGCTGTGGAAGCGTGAGAACGGTGAGCCGTTCCGAACGCGTCGTTTACATATATATCGCAGAAAGATGCGAGTTCCTTACAGAAGTTTTCGTCTCTGCCTTCTTCACCCGCGTCGAAACGAAGGTTTTCGAGAAGAACGCATTCTCCCTCTTTCAAAGCGGCAACCTTAGCCTTGGCGTCGTCGCCTACTATATCGGTAGCGAATGCAACCTTGCCGTCTAAAAGTTCGTTAAGTCTCTTAGCGACGGGAGCAAGCGTGAATTTCTTCAAATCGCCTTTGAGAGCCTTCGCTATATACTCAGCCTTAGCGGCCGCTCTTTCGTTTTCGGGAAGAGCCTCGACCGCTTTCTTTTCCTTTTTGTTCAGACCGAAACCTTCGGTGAATATGTTGTGGGGTTTCCCGAGATGCGAACAGAGAATAACCTTTGCGCCGTGATCCATAAGATATTTGATCGTGGGAAGCGCTCCGTTGATACGGTTTTCATCGGTTATCACGCCGTCTTTCATAGGTACGTTGAAATCGCACCTTACAAGACATCTTTTGCCCTTAACGTCTACGTCTCTTATTGTTTTTTTGTTCATGATTTATCTCCTTTTTCCGGAAATTTTATTTTTCGTATATATAATACGCTTTATCGGCAAAATTGTCAAATATCAGACGGCGTTTTTTAATTTAATTTCACTTTTCTTGATTTTCTCGCATTTCTTTCCCTTACTTTTCAATTCTCTTAGTTCCGCAAAGCATAAAAACGCCAAGGCGGGGATAACGTTAAAAAACGTGTTAAAGCGGGCTATCGCCGTTCCGATAGCCACGGAGGAAGAAAAAGCGTTTACGAAAAAATCTCTGAAACAGACGACCACAAAAAAGAAGAACACAGCCCCGAAGAGATTGAAAAATAAATTGAAAAGGGCGGTTTTCCCCGCCTCCTCGTTCTTGCCGACGGAAAGTAAAAGAACGGGAACGCAACTGCCGACGTTAGCCCCTAAAACAAGAAAAACCGAGTTGTAAAACGGAAGAAGATTTTTAGCGGCTAAGGCGAGACAGACGAACGTTACGGCGGAGGAACTTTGCAGACAGGCGGCGAGAATTATTCCGTTTAAAAACAACAGCCATTCTTTATCTCCGAGAAACATTATTCTGAACCAACGTAGGTCTTTAAATGCGGATATTCCGTTTTTCACCGCCTCCACGCCGAAGAATAAAACGCCCGTTCCGATAAACACGTTGCCGAGCGATTTCAGGGTGATAGATTTACAAAAACGCCCGTATAAGCCGATTAACAGCATAAAACAACACACGCCGACCCCGCCTCCTAAGGACAGAGAGAGAAGGTGGGCGGTCGCCGTAGAACCTATATTCGCCCCTGCAATCACGCAGGCGGCGTTAAAAAAACTTATCGTTTTTTCGCCGACGAGCGACACCGCTATCATACTCGTAGCCGAGCCCGATTGTAGTATTGCAGACAGTACCGTCCCCGCAAAAAGTCCGCCTATAGGTCGTTTAACCGCCGAGCGGAGAAATTTGGTCGCTTTTTCGTCGGAAGCGGCTTTCGCGGCGTTCTCGCTTATGAAATTAAGCCCGAAAAGAAAAAGAGAAACCCCGCTTAACACGCGGAATACAGACACAAGCATCATACTTCTCCTTTTTATACAATTTATTTGTATGTGAAACGCCGAAGAAATACGATAAAATCGTTGACTATCGACTTATATAGTGTTATAATAGGGTTAATAACTACAAGAGAAAGGCTTATGAAACACAGACCAAACGACGTATTAAAAAAACTTATACTTGCAGCCGTAGACACGATTCTTATACTCGCGTCTTTATTTTTTGCCTATTATATAACGAGAAAAACCGCTCCCGACACCTCTAAACTTCCTATAATTATATGGTTTTTAGGAAACGTCGCTTTCGGAATACTCGTATTCGCTCTCTCGGGGCTTTACTCGGTTATTTTCGAGTCGGTGAGCATCGTAGACGCGTTAAGGCTTTGCTTCGCGGTCGTTTGCCTTTTAGTCATAAACATTATTTACGTCGCGGTAATGGACAACATCGAGATAGGGTTCTCGACGTGTTTCGTATACTGCTCGTTTATCTTCTTCCTTACGGGTATGACGAGGTTCTATAAGAGGGTGTTTATAGTCGGCAAATACTATATTCGCTCCACCTCGATGAGAAAGAAAAAGGTCATGATAGTAGGAGCGGGAAAAGCCTGCACAACCCTTATCAACGAAATGCAGACCTCGAATAAGTTGGAATACCTGCCCGTCTGTATTATCGACGACGACGTAGACAAAATAGGCAAGTCGATAAGCGGCGTTAAAATCGTCGGTTCGACTTATCAGATTAAAAAATTCGCTAAAAAGTACGGCGTGGAAGAAATTTTCGTGACCATGCCGTCGGTAGACAAGCACAGACAAAGTAAAATTATCGCAAGGTGCAACGACGCGGGTTGCCCCGTAAAGGTTTTACCCGGCGTGTACCAACTCGCCGACGGGCAAGTTTCGGTGTCGAAAATGCGGCACGTCGATATTCAGGACCTTTTGGGAAGAGACCCCGTCACCGTAGATATTAACGAAATTATCGGATATATCGAAGGAAAAGTCGTACTCGTCACGGGCGGAGGCGGCTCGATAGGCAGCGAACTCTGCCGTCAGATCGCATCGCACAATCCCGAAAGGCTTATTATTCTCGACATTTACGAAAACAACGCGTACGATATCGAACAGGAACTCAAACGTAAACTCCCCTCTTTGAATCTGCTCACATTGATTGCGAGCGTGAGAGACTCGGGAAAAATCAAAGACGTTTTCGACAAATATCGCCCGCAGATAGTATTCCACGCGGCGGCTCACAAGCACGTTCCGCTTATGGAAACTAGCCCGAACGAAGCGGTCAAAAACAACGTTTTCGGCACCTTCAACGTGGCAAGATGCGCGGATATGTACGGCGTAGAAACGTTCGTTCAGATTTCGACGGACAAGGCGGTCAACCCCACCAACGTTATGGGAGCGACCAAGAGAATCTGCGAAATGATTATTCAGGCGTACGGCAGACACAGCAAGACAAAATTCGTCGCGGTACGTTTCGGAAACGTACTCGGCTCGAACGGCTCGGTTATTCCTCTGTTCAAAAAACAGATTAAAGACGGAGGTCCCGTCACCGTTACGCATAAGGATATCATAAGGTACTTTATGACTATTCCCGAAGCGGTTTCGCTCGTTCTTCAAGCGGGAGCGTACGCGAAAGGCGGTCAGATTTTCGTACTCGATATGGGCGAACCCGTAAGAATTTACGACCTCGCGTACAACCTTATCAAACTTTCGGGTTACGAACCCAACGTAGACATAAAAATCGTCTGCACGGGACTTCGCCCCGGCGAAAAACTTTTTGAAGAGCGACTTATGGACGAAGAGGGAATGCAAAAGACCCCGAACGGACTTATCAATATCGCTCAACCGATTCAATTCGACGAATCGAATTTTTGGAATATGCTAAACGAACTTTACGAAGCGGCGTATCTCGAAACGGACAGAATGAAGTATCTCGTAAGGCAGATAGTGCCGACCTACAAAGTAGACGACAGAAAGTAAATTTTTTTATTCAACAATGATGTAAGAAAGATACCCGCACAGTCAGGTATCTTTCTTATTATAATCTGTCTTTATATAAATTGGCAGGGACGTCGAGGGCGCCGTCCCCTACGGCAAAACTTTTAACATAATAGCCAAAAACATAAATCATCTTCTCTTTTTTTTGTTGTAGATAATGTCGTTTTTTTTGCGACAGCATCCGACAAGTCAGCTTTTAAACAGAAGTGTTTAAATTATATACTTATTTTCCTATAATTAACTTTTAAAAAATATTTCGTTTTAGGGTGTTTCGCATCTAATAAACGAATCGATAGAACATTTGATACAATAGGTATATTTTTTTACTGAGTAGATTGTCTCTGATAATCGTAGGGGACGGCGCCCTCGACGTCCCGAAAAAACATTTGATACAATAGGTCTGTTTTTACTGAGTAGATTGTCTCTGATAATCGTAGGGGACGGCGCCCTCGACGTCCCGAAAAAACATTTGATACAATAGGTCTGTTTTTACTGAGTAGATTGTCTCTGATAATCGTAGGGGACGGCGCCCTCGACGTTCCGAAAAAAACATTTGATACAATAGGTCCGTTTTTACTGAGTAGATTGTCTCTGATAATCGTAGGGGACGGCGCCCTCGACGTCCCGAAAAAAGTTTAGCAACAAGGCATATACAATTTCATTTTCTTATTTTTACAACAACGTTTTGCATATTTACGTTCTTTCAACGCAAACTGTTATTATGAAAGATACAGGAATCGTGAGAAGAATAGACGTCCTCGGCAGAGTCGTCATTCCCAAAGAAATCAGAAAAATACTGAAACTCAGCGAGGGCGACCCCGTCGAAATTTACACCGATAAAGACACCATTATTCTGAAAAAATATTCGCACTTAACGCCCGTCGGAGACTCTATGTATTCGGCTGTTGCCGCACTTTCAAAAACCACGGGACACTCGGCGTTCGCTTTCGATAAAGAACGCTGCGTCGCAGCAAGCGGAACAGGCTCGAAAGAAGCGTTGTCGGGTAAAATATCCGAGGATATCCTCAAACTCATGAAAGAGAACAAAACGCTCGTAATCAATCACTCCGAGGGCGGTTCTCCCGTGGGAATTATCGGCGACGATTCTATGAATTTCGCAAATCAACTCGTCTTGCCGATTTATAGCGGCGAAGAAGCCGTGGGAGCGATTGTTCTTGCCGACAGAACGAAAGACCGCCCCATTACCTCGTCGGATATTAACCTTACCATGCTCGCCGCAGAGTTTATCTCCGCGCTTATCTGAAATATGAAAAACCAAAGGCATAATAACCCCCTTATAAAAAACGCGCTTATAATTTCGATGGGCGGACTTATCGTCAAAATTCTCGGCGCGTTTTATCGGATACCGCTTACTAACCTGTTGAAAACCGAGGGTCTCGGAATTTATCAGACGGCTTTCCCCACTTATCTGATTTTAATGACCTTCACGGGCGCGGCGGCAACTACAACCATGACGGGCTTAATATCCGCGGGCGAAAACGGAAAAAACGTATTCCGTAAATCGCTCGCTTTTTTCTTACCGCTCGGAATACTCGGGGCGGCGTTTATGATTTTCTTTTCGGGGCTTCTATCCGCCACGCAAGGGAACCCCGAGGCGAAAGGCTCGTATATCGCCCTCGCCCCGTCTCTGATTTTCGTCGCCGTAATTTCTTCGATAAGGGGTTACTTCCAAGGCAGGAACAATATGTACCCCACCGCGATTTCTCAGATTATCGAACAGGCGGTAAAAATAGCCGTCGGACTTACGCTTCTGAACCTCTTTTCTTTCACTCCCGCGACGGGCGGTCTTTTCGCGTGTCTCGCCGTTTCAGCAGGCGAACTCGTCGCCGTTATATATCTTATAATCGCATATAAAAAACGCTCGAAAACCGAACGATACGACGGAAATTTTAAAGTTAATCGACTTATAGGCTTACTTTTGCCCGTTGCGATTACTTCGTCGCTCCTGCCGCTCGCAAGACTGTTCGACAGTTTTACGATAATCAACACGTTAAAGTCTTACCTCGACAACTCTGTCGATTTATACGGCATTTACACGGGAAGCGTCGAGACGATTATCGGCGTTCCCGTCGCCGTGTGCTACGGAATAGCGACCGCAACCGTGCCGAGCGTTTCGGCGGCGTTCGGGAAAGGCGACGGCTGTAAAGCCAAAAAAACGGCTTTCCGTTCGCTTGCGATCACACTTTTCGCGTCGAGTTTGTCTTTCGCCTTTTTAGGCTTATTTTCTAAAACGGTCGTAAATATCCTGTATCCGAAATTAAGTCCCGAATCAAAATATATAACCATAAAACTACTCGCATTTTCTTCGGTAAACGTAGTTTTAATCTCGCTTATTCAGACGGAGACTTCGATACTCGTTTCGCTCAGAAAAGCCTACTCGCCCGCGTTGTTTTTAGGACTCGGTCTCGCCGTAAAATTCTGCGTTCAGATTTTTCTCCTGAAAATTCCGCAAATCAACGTCTTCGGCGCGTTATATTCGGATATTCTTTGTTATTTAGTTGCGGTTTTCGGAAATTTAGTATATATTATAGTTATACTGAAAAAATTCAAACCGGCGGAGAAAGACGAATATGAAAATAACCCTTGCGGGAACGGGCGTATGCCCCGGCGATATATCGGTAAGAGCGTTGTCGGAAGCGAAAAGCTGTAAAAAAGTAATACTCAGAACGGCTTTAAGCGAAACGGCGAAATGGCTCGAAACAGAGGGCGTGAACTACACGTCGCTCGATTTCGTTTACGAAAAATCGAGAAATTTCGATACGCTTGCGAAAAATCTCGCAAAAGAGGTTCTTGCCGCCGCTAAAACTCAGGACGTCGTATACCTCGTTGACGGCGACGTTTCGGAGGACGTTTCCTGTTCCGTTATCCGCTCGAAACGCAAGGACGCGGAAATTATCCCGTGCGTTCCGAAGTCGGCGTACTTTATGGACAAATTGAATATCTCCGCCCCCTATCTCGGCGTGTCGGCTTACGATATAAACAATGTTTCTCTTACTCTGCCGCTCGTCGTTTTCGACGTGGACTGTCAGTATCTCGCAAGCAACGTAAAACTCGCTCTTCAAAACGAGTTCGGCGACGAAATACCCTGCTATAAGTTCTTTAACGGCGATTTTAAGAAAATAAAACTATATGAAGCGGACTACGGCGACGAGTTCGCCGGAACGGCGGCGATAGTCGTGGATAAACTCGGTTTGACCGAAAAACAACGTTTCTCGCTTTACGACCTCGAAGCAATTTTAAAGGTTTTAAGGGGCGAAAACGGCTGTCCGTGGGATAAGGCTCAAACGCCCGAAAGCATAATGAAAAACACGGTCGAAGAGACCTACGAACTTCTCGACGCTATAAAATCGGGAGACGACGTTGCCGTTTCCGAAGAAGTCGGTGACCTTCTTTTGCAAGCGTTTTTCTATATCCGCTTCGCGGAAGAAAGAGGTGCGTTTACCCTGCAAGACGTTTCGAGCGGTATATGCCATAAACTCATTTCGAGACACACGCACATTTTCGGCGCGGACAAGGCGACCGACGACAAGTCTGCTCTCGACGTGTGGGAGAAAAACAAGCAAAAAGAAAAGGGCTTCAATTCGGGGTACGATTATCTCTCCTCCGTTCCGAAGAGTTTTCCGTCCGTTTTAAGGGCGGACAAGGTCGGGTCGCGTTCGGCTAAGTACAATATGGACTTTGAAAGCGTGGAGCAAGTCGCCGACAAGGTCAAGGAAGAGTTTTACGAGGTTTTGCAAGAATATAAGAACAAAAACGAGAAGGGAATATACGAAGAATGCGGAGACCTGCTTTTCGCGGTCGTCAGTTTCGTAAGACTTCTCGGCGTGAACGGCGAACTCAGTTTAAACGACGCGACAGACAAATTTTTGCGGAGATTTAAAAAGACAGAGGAACTCGCTTTTAAAGACGGCAAAAATTTAAAAGAACTTTCCGCCAAGGAAATCGACCGCTACTACAATGAAAGTAAAAAAGGTTAAAATAGGCGATTTCGAGACCGAAAATAACGTATTTTTCGCTCCGCTCGCAGGGTTTTCCGACTTTGCGATGAGGGAAATTTGCAAAGAATACGGCGCGGGACTTACGTTTACCGAAATGGTGAGCGCGAAAGGTCTTGTTTTCGGCGACGAAAATACGAAAGCTCTGCTGAGAACTTCTCCGCTCGAAAAAATAAAATGCGTTCAGATTTTCGGAAACGATCCCGAAATTATGAGACGGGCTATCGAGTCTAAGCCGCTCGAAAAATTCGATATAGTCGATATAAACTTCGGCTGTCCCATGCCGAAAATTTTTAACAACTGCGAGGGAAGCGCGCTACTTCGATACCCTAATCTCGCCGAGAGAATAGTCGAAGAATGTTCGAAAAGCGGCAAGGCTATCACCTGCAAGATGCGTATCGGTATCAAAGACGGCGAGTTCGTCTCGGAAGATTTCGCAAAGGCTCTCGAACAAGGCGGGGCAAAAATGATTACCGTACACGGACGGGTCAGGGATAAAATTTATTCGGGCGAGGTCAATTTCGACGAAATAAGAAAAATTAAAAAATCGGTCTCCGTTCCCGTTATCGCAAACGGCGGCGTATTTACCGTTTCCGACGCGAACGAACTATCCGAAAAGACGGAAACGGACGGAATAATGCTCGCAAGAGGAGCGTTGGAATCGCCTTGGCTCTTCTCGGAAATTTTGGGTCTGCCGTTCGATAAAAACAAAAAAGAGTTAGTTAATCGACATATAGACCTACTTTTGACGGAATATGACGACAGATATACGGCGATTGTTTTCAGAAAACAACTCTGTTTGTACCTCAAAGGCGAGAAAAACTCGGCGGCGTTCAAGCAAGCCGCTTTAAAGATTACTTCGGCGAAAGAACTCAAAAAAGTCTGTTACGACTTCTTCGCCGAGAACGAAAAAAGCGAAGAAGACTAAAAACTACGCTATCACATTTTGAGACCTGTTTTCAATACTATGAAAAGAGGTATCATATATGAAAGCGAAAGTTTTGGACGTCTCCTCCACCGTTACGAAAATACATAAGAACACAGATTGCGACCTCGTCGTCATAGGCTTTAGCGGCAACGAAGCGATAAAATACAGCAAGGAACTTCGGGGCGAAACAAACAGGTTGAAACAACTCGCCGCGTATTCGGAAACAACCGAAAAAACAATCGTCTCGGCGTTCGACACGGATAATTACGGCATAATCAAGCACTCGGCAGGGATATTCGACGACGGAAAACTGCTCGGCATATCCGATATGACCGTTTCGCTCTCCGACAGTCCGTATATGCCCGGGGCTCACGGCAAACTCTACGACACCGCCGCGGGAAAAATCGCCGTGGCGATAGGCGACGACCTGTTCAGGTTCGAACTTTTCAAATCGTTCGCAATCTGCGGAGCGGAAAGCGTTATCGTCATAAGAAAAGGCAACCTTATAGAGATAAATACCATACTTTTAAGGGCGTATTCATATCTTTTAGGGCTTCCGATACTTCTCGTCTGCAAGGATAAATCGGTTGCGACGACCGTAAAAGGCGAACTCATTGTTCAATCGGAAAACGGCGTATTCGAGTTGCTTCCGCTGCTTGAATATTCGATAAAAACGACAAAAATCAAACTAAACAAATAAAAAGGGTTGCCGACGGCTCCCCGATACAAAAGGATAAAAATGTTCAACATTGTACTTGTAGAACCCGAAATTCCCCAAAACACGGGCAACATATCGAGAACGTGCGCCGCAACGCACAGCGTTCTTCACCTCGTAAGACCTCTCGGCTTCGAGATTTCCGACCGCACCTTAAAACGGGCGGGACTCGATTATTGGCAATATCTCGACGTCAGATATTACGACTCGTTCGGCGAATTATACGAAAAATATTCTGCCGAGGCGAATTTTTACTTCCTCTCCACTAAGGGGGCGAAGGTCTATTCGGACGTAAAATTCCGCGACGGCGATTTTCTCGTATTCGGGAAAGAATCGCACGGACTGCCCGAACCACTCTTAAAAGAACACTACGACAATACCCTGCGTATTCCAATGTGGCAGAATTTGAGAAGTCTCAACCTCTCGAACTCGGTCGCTTTGACCTTATATGAAGCGTTGAGACAGACGGGCTTCGACGGGCTTAACCCCGAAGGGCATCTCACGGGGAGGTTGGACTAAATGGGCTACCATATCGGAACGATGCTCATATACGAGCATTTCGGAAAAGGCAAGTACTGCCCTCTTTGCAAGATTAAATCGGAAATAAACGAAAGGCTTACTGAACAGTTTTTAGGCGAAAGCGTTATGGAAGATTCTTCAAGGGCGAAGGTAAACGAACTCGGGTTCTGCTCTTTCCATTACGACAAATTATTTTCTATGCAATCTAAACTCGGACTTGCGCTTCAAATATCGACGAGACTTAAAAACAATACGGACAAGTTGGTCTATAAGCCGATTAACGCTAAAAAAGCGAAAAAAGAAGCGGATAAAATTTCCGCAACTTTAAAGACCTGCGTTATCTGTTCTATGCTCGAAGATACCATGGTAAGGTATTATAAAACAATTTCGAGGGTATACAAGGACGACCCGAATTTCAAGACGAAAATTTTAGATGGCGACGGTTTTTGCATAGAACACTATGCGAATTTAGTCCGCTACTCGTCAGAAGCAGGCAATAAGCAAGACGAATATCTCGAAACGCTTTTTAAGGCATTCAGAAAAAAACTCGAGGAGACTGAAAACGCGTTAGACGAATTTTGCAATCATCACGATTACAGAAAATCGACCGCTCCGCTTTCCGAAGAGGCGGCGAACTCGCTTAAAACGGCGAGAAACGTTCTCTATGGGCTTAACAAATAATGTCGTGTAATTCGGTTTGGGACGCCTTATTCTTAAAAATGCAAGCATTTTTAAGAATTCTTTGGGACGTCGCCTTAAAGTCGCCGTCCCCTATGTTGTATATAAAATTGCCGTCGAATAATATAAGAAAACTTAACGTTTTATGGACGTAAAACAACTTACAAACAATTAAAAATAAAACCGAGATTATTGCGTTTTGCCATAATCTCGGTTTTTTATTTTGTTACTACGCCTTGCAGTAATTTGTTATATCTTCGGTTGTCACCGTCTTGTTTATCTCTTCGTCGTATATTTTAAGGTTTTTTTCATATACAGACGACACCTGCGTTTCGTCCGCTTCGCTTACCCCGACCGAAATATCTATACCGTTTGTCTCTTTTAAGTCTTTTACAAGAGTTTCTCGATTTTCTTGTTGCACAAACAGCATCGGTATTCTTTTTGTCTGCTTTTCATATTCGCCTGTTTCGACGTTCTTTGCATAAAAATACATTTCCTTAAATTCGATATCGAATCTTCTTGAAAAACTTTTTGTAGATAATCCCCCGACTTTCTTATGTTTAAATGCAGTACTGAGACCGTTTATACATATTACTTTTTTCTCTTCTTCGTCGGTTACCTCTTTTAATTCCGTCAAGCCCCCGATATCGCCGAGATTATACCATAAAGTATTGAACGTCACCTCTATACTCTCGATTTTTTCGGTTTCACGAACTTCCGTACCGACAAGCGATGCGTCGGAATTTCTGTAAACCTCGCAATTTCTGCCCTTCGCCGAGACAAAGAAGTCGCCTTTCGTTCCGACGATTGAGGTATACGATTTATCGACTTTTATGTATGCGCTCGTATTGAGCAAGTCACTCCCTTCTTCGTTTGCGGTTAAACATTCGTAAAATTTCCCGACTACCGTCTGGTCAGCCTGCCTTTCAAATTCTATCTGCGTAGCCGCCTTACCTATAACTACAAACGCCGCCTTAAATCGATTTTGTCCGTTTTCATATTTAAACAGCGTAGACTCAGTCAGTTTAACTTTCGCTCCGCTGACGTTGTCGGATTTTCTCGAAAACAGCGTAACTTCAACGCTTCCCACAGTCGCGAACAACGTATAACTATCTTCCTCGAGTTCGATGGTAAACGCAAACGGGGTCTTATCTTCGCCCTCTTTCTTACCATATTCGAACTTTTTGTATTCCATCGGAGCATTGCTTAAAAACGCCGCGTAAATCGATTTTATCGTATCCATTACGCCGTAAACTTTATTGACGTACGCAAGACAAGAATCCGTTTTTGCGAGAATTCCGTAAACGACGTTTAACTGCTTGCCTATTCCGTTTTTAGGAATACCCGAAACCCTTAACCCCGCCGAATAGTCGTCCGAATAGTCGCCGCAACTTCTGTTTTCAATAGCAAAACTTTCGGGAAGAAATCCCCACGGCTCAGGTTCGGTTTTTAACGAATCGATAACGGTTGTCGCAAGAGAGGACAGGTCGAGTTTTATAACAATTTTACCCGTAATCGTCTTTTCGACGTAATTTTTGCCGGACAATACGACTTTTACGTCATATTCGCCTCGCTCTCTTACCCCGTCCGCAAATTCCTCGTTGTTGTAATACGTCGTCGCCGTAACGCCGCTTGGAATAGCGCGGCTTAATTCCGCCTTATGATACAAACCGTCGAACTCGTATTCCTGACCTTCCTTTATCGTTATATTACCAATCTCCGCTTTATTTATTGTAAGTATGGAATTGAGGATAATCGATTTATAGCCGGACTTTTTTATGGTAGCGGTAGCATTATAAACGCCTGCGTCGATAGCCTTGTTGTTCGCATATTGAACGTCTGCGCCATACGGAAGTCCCTCAACGGTAACAGAAAATTCGCTCCCGTTATATGTAACCGTTTTGTTCGGAAAGGTTACGCCCTCAAATTCCTTCAACTTTGAAACCGATTCTGAAACCGATTCGCTCGACTGAGAAAAATCCTCGCGAGATTGCTCTACGCTTTCGCCGCTTCCGTTTAACGAATCCTCTTCCGACTGTTTTACGCTTTCGCTGCCCTTTAAAGAAGTTTCTTCAGACTGTTGCGCGCTTTCGCTGCCGCCGACAAACTTCACGCTATCGTCTATCATCATCGATGTCGAATCCGATGCGCTATCGACTTTTTTCTTCTTGCAGCCGACCACGGCGTTCAGACTAAGCGCGGTAATAACCGCAAGCATTACGATTAAAAATAATTTTTTCATAAAATACTCCCCTTTCTTTTTTATTGTTTAAAAATCTTCAATGATTTTACAAACTCGAATAATCTCCCTTTTCGGGCGTTTTGAAATTTTTAACTATTGCAAACGGATATACAAACAAAGATATTATCAAGCATATCACAAATGCAACTACCATAAAGAATAACGTAATCAATATCCCTAATACCCAAAAGAGAAGTTTAACGCATATAAACCACAAAATCCCGTCAAGGTCAAGTGAAAAAATCAACCCCGGGAACTTTACGAACCCCAACTGCGTTATCCACCCGAAAACGTCTGCGATACAGTTGTTATTAAGAATAAGGCAAGACGAAAACGTAAATATCATGACGGCGGACGCTATCCCGTACCCGATGTCTTTACCTCCGTTTGCGATTGCGAGCATAAGAAAAACGACAAATAATATTCCCGAAATAACGAAAGACTTGATTCTGTTTTTCTTGCCCTTTTCGACCGCTTCCTGAAAACGCCTCTTTTTCTCGCGATCGCGACATTCTCTGCAAATAACGCGACCGACGTCATAACGTATTATCTCGCTTCCGTTATATATAGGTCTGTTACATTTTTCGCAGACCGCAAGCACTGGCTTCGGCTGCTCGTAAACCACGGTCGTCGCAACCTCTTCTTTTGTTTCTTTCTCCTCTTTGTTTTCCTCTTTTATTTCGTCTTTTGCCTCGTCTTCCTTTTCGTCGCTGTTTTCAAAATACGAAACAGGTACTTCGAGAATTTTTGCCATATTACATATAGTTTCGAAGTCGGGAGACGATTCTCCTCTTTCCCATTTAGATACAGCCTGAAAAGTAACGTGCAACTCCGAGCCGAGTTCGGCTTGAGTCATACCTTTTTCTTTTCTTGCTTTTACGATTTTTTCGCCGATGTTCATTAGTCACTACCTCCTCGAACAACTACCATTTTAAACCTTATTCGCTTTTTTTGCAAGTCGTTTTGCTAAACCGTTAGTTGAATTGACTAAACGAATGGTTGAATTTGCAAAAGTTGATTATTTGCGATAAAAAGGCGCAATATTAAAGTCTCCGACACAATTTCATAACGTAACGCCTGTTACGAAAACGAGCGGTTGTAAGGCAAAGCCTTGCAACCGCTCGTTATTGTTTTTTATTTACAGATTTACTTATAATCTATTTTTTACTTCCTTTTTCTTCGGAACGGGGATTATTTCCTCCAACGCCGCCACAACTTCGTTAAATCGTTCGTCGTCGGGGTCTATAACGTAGTGCTCTTTCGCTCCGTCATACGGAACGCCCGTTTCAAAGTCTGAAATTATCGCCTCAACTTCGGGTAATTCTTTAACAAACACATTGTTATCGCACAGAAGCAATACGGGTTTGTCGTTGACGTAAATCATATAATCGCCAAACATTTTTCTATATCTGACAGCCGAAAACCCTTTTATCTGCCCGCAAACGTATTCGACAAAATCAATAGTAGTCGCCATTTTTATTCTCTTCTCCGCCCGAGGTCGTTTTTTCTTTTTTGTCAGCCTCAAGCATTTTAAGTATCTTTTTCTGATTTTCTGAAATTTGCTCGACTTTTTTGTAAAGTTCGTCGATAACAAATTCGCTTTTAAGGTTTATACGGTAGTCGTTTTCGGCGCGATTTCTATCCTTCGCTTCCTGTCTGTTCTGACTCATCATTATAAGCGGAGCCTGAATAGCCGCAATACACGACAAAACGAGATTTAAAAGCACAAACGGATAAGAATCGAACGCTCTCGTTGCCATAAGAATATTGACAACCATCCATACCACCATAACGCCTATAAACGTAAAAATAAACGCCCAACTGCCCGCAAACTTCGCAACCGCGTCCGCCGCCTTCTGACCGAATGAATCCTTTTCGGTTTTGTCGGCGTTCATTGTAACGTTTTCGCCGAGTATCTCGTTCATAAGTTCTTCGTCGGTGAGTTCTTTATCGGATTCGTGCAGTAACTCGCGTATTATCCTCTTTTTGTTCTTCTGATAGTTCATAACTTGCTCCTTATTTTACTTTTACATTATAGTCGATGCTCCGCCCCTTGTCAATAATAAAACGCCCCGAGAATTCCGTTAGTTACGAATTTCCCGAGGCGTTAATATTAACTGTTTATTTTGTATACGCGCTCTTGCCGTAAAGGGCTTGCATCGCGTCGTCGTACTTTTTCATCTTGTCGTACTGTTTCAACTCTATGTCCGAATCGAAGTCCATAAGTCTCTGCTTCTCCGCTTTTGTGAGTTTCGACGGAACCTCGACGGTAACCGTAACGTTCAGGTTGCCCGCTCCGAGTCTGGAATTTATACCCTTGCCTCTTATCGTAAAGGTCTTGCCCGTCTGCGTTCCCTCGGGAATGTCGAGCCATACCGTATCGTCCAAGGTCGGAACCTGCACTTTTCCGCCGAGCGCAGCCGTTGCGAAACTAATCGGCAAGTCGATATACAAATCGAAATTCTTTCTCTTGAACAACTTATGAGGAAGAACCTTGAATACGACTATAAGATCTCCCGGCTCTCCGCCTCTCAAAGACGCTTCGCCGTATCCTTTCTTTCTGATATAACTTCCGTTGTCCGCGCCGGCAGGTATCGTAAGACTTATCGTGGTCGATTTACGCTGATAGCCTTTGCCTCCGCAGGTCGGACATTTTTCGAGTATTATTTTACCCTTGCCGCCGCACGCGTCGCACGCTCCCTGCCTTACAGACCTGAATATACTGTTGCCCGAAACGTACTGTATAGTTCCCGTTCCTTTACACTTATCGCAGGTCTTATACTGCGTTCCGTTCTTCGCACCCGTCGAACGACAGTCGGGACAAGGCTCTTTTCTGCTGTAAGTAATGTCTTTTTTACAACCTTTCGCCGCGTCGAGGAAGGATAATTCGACTTCGAGTTTAATGTCCTCACCCTGTTTATCCTCTTCCGTTTCGCCTCTGCCGCCGCCCATGAACGAGCCGAATATATCGCCGAATATGTCTCCGAATCCGCCGCTTCCGAAACCGCCCGTACTGCTGCCGCTGAAACCGCCGCTTCCGAAACCTCCGAAGCCCCCGAATCCGCCGTTTGCCGCGCCCGGGTTTTCGAGTTCGTAGTCGTACTGTTGTCTCTTTTGCGGATCGGAAAGAACCTCGTTCGCTTCGTTTATTTCTTTAAATTTTTTAGCGCATTCTTCGTCGTTGGGGTGAAGGTCGGGGTGATATTGTCTCGCAAGTTTCCTGTACGCAGATTTTATCTCGTCCTGCGTCGCCTTCTTGTCAACGCCGAGAACTTCGTAATAATTTTTTGCCATATTATCCTTTTACAAGTCGTCTCGGACAGAATAATCTGCCCGAGACAACAGTCGTTTACTCTTTGTGTGTTAAGTTAAGTCTTACTGATGGAACTCGGTGTCGGCGCTGTCGTCTGCGTTCGCTCCGCCCGCGTTCGGCTGACCCTGCTGAGCCTGCTGATAGAGTTTGGCGAATACGCCTTGTACGTCGTTGGAGAGTTTCTCGGTAGCCGCTACGATCTTGTCGTTATCGTCCGAGTTCAAAGCCTCTTTCGCTTCTTTTACCGCGTTTTCAACGGTCGTTTTATCCTCTTCAGAAAGTTTGTCGCCGCTGTCTTTTACGGTCTTTTCAACCTGGAAGATAAGACTATCGAGTTTGTTCTTGTTATCGACCGCTTCTCTTCTCTTCTTATCTTCGGCTTCGTACATTTCCGCTTCTTTGACCGCTTTCTGAATGTCTTCTTCGGAAAGGTTTGTCGAGGAAGTAATCGTTATATCCGCCGCTTTCTGAGTTCCGAGGTCTTTCGCCGTAACGTGAACTATGCCGTTCGCGTCGATATCGAACGTAACTTCGATCTGAGGAATACCTCTCGGAGCCGGCGCAATACCCGTAAGGTTGAACTGTCCGAGCGTCTTGTTATCCTTTGCGAACTGTCTTTCGCCCTGTAAAACGTGAATGGTAACTTCCGACTGGTTATCCGCCGCCGTCGAGAATACCTGAGATTTCTTAACGGGGATAGTCGTGTTCTTGTCGATAAGTTTCGTGAATACGCCGCCGAGCGTTTCGATACCGAGAGACAACGGGGTTACGTCGAGGAGAAGTACGTCTTTGACTTCGCCCGTTAAAACGCCGCCCTGAATAGCCGCGCCGATCGCGACGCATTCGTCGGGGTTAATGCCCTTGAACGGCTCTTTGCCCGTCTCAGCCTTTACAGCCGCTACGACTGCGGGGATTCTCGTCGAACCGCCGACAAGGATTACTTTTTCGATGTCGTTGTAAGTAAGTCCGGCGTCTTTCATAGCCTGTCTCATAGGAGCCTTGGTAGCCTCTACGAGGTCGCCCGTCATAGTGTCGAACTTATCTTTCGTAAGCGTTACGTCAAGGTGTTTAGGACCGTTGGCGTCTGCGGTTATGAACGGAAGGTTGATGTTCGTCGAGGTCATGCTCGAAAGTTCGATTTTCGCCTTTTCCGCAGCCTCTTTGATTCTCTGCATAGCCATCTTGTCGTTAGAAAGGTCGATGCCCTCTTTCGCTTTGAAGTCGGCTACTACGTAGTCCATTATTCTCTTATCGAAGTCGTCGCCGCCGAGCATGCAGTTACCGTTCGTGGCAAGAACTTCGAATACGCCGTCGCCGATATCGAGAATCGAGACATCGAACGTGCCGCCGCCGAGGTCGTATATCATTACTTTGTGAGATTTCTTATCTTTGTCAAGTCCGTAAGCAAGAGCAGCCGCGGTAGGTTCGTTGATTATACGAAGTACGTTAAGTCCTGCAATCTTACCTGCGTCCTTAGTCGCCTGTCTCTGGCTGTCCGTGAAGTATGCGGGGCAAGTGATTACCGCGTCCTTTACGGGTTCGCCGAGGTACGCTTCGGCGTCTTTTTTAAGTTTTGAAAGTATCATAGCGGAAATCTCCTGCGGAGAATACTGCTTTCCGTCGATATTTACTTTATAGTCGCTTCCCATGTGTCTCTTTATGGAAATGACCGTTCTGTCGCTGTTCGCGACCGCCTGTCTTTTCGCTATCTGTCCGACAAGCCTCTCGCCGTCTTTCTGAAAGCCTACTACAGAAGGAGTAGTTCTCGAACCTTCGGCGTTCGCTATTACGACGGGATCGCCGCCTTCCATTACCGCTACGCAAGAATTCGTTGTTCCTAAATCTATACCAATTACTTTACTCATAATATCTATCTCCTTTTTTTATATAATCTGTCTTTATTTGATTACGGATACCTGAGCGTATCTCATAATCTTTTCGCCGAGTTTATATCCTCTGCCGAAAACCTGTTTTACCGTCTCGACTTCCTCGTCTCCCTCTGCGGGAACGGTCATTACCGCGTTCGCGGTCATCGGGTCGAACTTGCTTCCGACTTCGGGCGAAAACTCGACTACGCCGAGCGAGGCGAGGGTCTCGTGATACTTTTTAAGAAGTTTCTCGATTCCGTCTCTCGTGTTGTCGTCAAGTTGCATTTTAAGCGCCCAATCTAAACTGTCGCCTATCGGCAATATCTTCTCTATCGCCGACTTTCTGCCGTCGTCGTACGCCGCGCGAATTTCTTCGCCTTTTCGTCTTCGGACGTTTTCACAGTCTGCTCTGGCTCTTAAATAATCGCTTTTCGCTTCTTCGCTTTCCGATTTGAGTTTCTCTAAATTCGATTTTAACTCGTCGGACTCCGAAAAAGCCTTTCTCAAAGCGGCTTTCGCCTCTTTTTCCGTCATTTTTTCTATTTCGTCCGCCTCTTTTTCGGCTTCGTCTTCGATTTCTTCCAAAGGTTCTTTACCTTCTTCCGTTTCTTCGACTTCGGCTTCCTTTTCGTCGGACTTCTTCTTGGACTCTTCGTTCAATCTGTCCTTGAAGAATTTTTTCTTTTTTTCGTTTTCAGTCATTATTATTTGGTACGCCTCCTTTAAACCCCTTTTTCGGATAAAATGCTTTCAAGTATCTTTCCGACGTTTTCAAGTACGGCTACTACTTTCTGATAATCCATTCTGATGGGGCCTATAACTCCGTAAGTGCCGAGTTTCGTTCCGTTTGCCGTGTACGTCGCGGTAACGAGCGAACATTCTTTGGGAATTTCGTCGTAACCGTCCGAACCGATTTTAACGTTTATCTTGATGTCCCTGTTGTCGCCTATGAGTAGATTCATTACTTTGTCCTTACTCGTAACGACGGACAGGAAATTCTTGATTTTGTTTATGTCGGCGTATTCGGGGTGGTCGAGAATCTTGTCCTCGCCCGCCGTGACCACGTCGTCGTCTTTCGTCGTCATATACACTTTCAACGCCTCGATCACGTTAAGGAAAATGTTTTTGTAGCCGAGGAAGTCGTCGCGAAGTTCGGGTTTTAAACCGCAAACCTCTTCGAAACTCCTGCCTCTGCACATATTGTCCATAACCTTTTCGGCGTCTTTCAACTGCTCGTCGGTCATCGTTTCGGGTATTTCGATAAAATTATCTTTCAAAAGACGAAACTCCGTGACAATCAGCACGAGCGCGCTGCTCGGTTTATATCTGAAAAACTTGACGCTCTCGATTTTCTCCGTTGTATCGTGACTCTGAATACCGACCGAAGTATACGAAGTGAGTTCGCTGATTACCTTTGTGGTATTTTTGATTACCTCTTCCATATTATCGGCTTTATCAAGAAAAATTTTCTTGATATAGTCGAGGTCTTTCACGCTGAGTTTATCCTTTACCATCAATTCGCTGACGTAAAGTTTATACGCTTCGGCGGAAGGAACCCTGCCGGACGAGGTATGAAGTTGAGTGAGATACCCGAGTTCTTCGAGGGCGGACAGTTCGTTTCTTATCGTCGCCGAACTGATATTTTTCAGATGCCTTTCGGTAAGACTTTTAGAAGAAACGGGAACCGCGGTTTCGATATAGTCGTCTACAACGTATTGAAGTATCTTCTTTTTTCTATCCGTCAATTCCATACTATCCTCTCCTTTTCCGAACACCCGTCATTCCGAAACAGGTCGAAATGTTTGGCACTCTTTATTTTTGAATGTTAGCACTCAATCGCTTTGATTGCTAAATTCACCCATATTATAATTCGTGAAAAAGAGTTTGTCAAGAGTTTTTGCATACTTTTTTAAAAAAATTTTTTGGGAGTGCTTATATAATGAAAAGGCGGAAAATATGGTATAATTTTAAAACGATAAAAACGCGAAGAGAAAATTAAACCTGATAAAAGCATAATTGTTTATAGAAGAGAGCGTGAAAAGAGAGTATGAAAAAACGGCGGTATCCCGCCGTTGATGTGAGCCCAATCCTTTGGGTTCACATCATACATATATTCATCTTTTTCTCCTGCATTTGTTTCTCACCCAAATCAGCATGTTATTGCTGCACAAAAAAGTTAAACAAATTACGCATGCTGAAATTGCCAATGATATTGCACCGTTAACAAATAATTCTATCCATTTATTCTCGTATGCTTGCATTAACATTGAGACTATAAATGCAGATATAATGAATACGCCGATATAAACATAATTCTGAATTAAATGCCTTTTAACTGAAGTTTGGAATGCATATTTATAAAGTACGTAAGGTTCGATAACGTGACAAATAACTATATTTGTAAAAATTGTAGCGACAATCACTCCCACAACCCCCAATTCGTCTCCGCCAATACTTGCAAATAACTTTACAAATATTATTGAAAGAATAACATTAAGAATCCCTTCAAAAAAGGGTTTCCATCTATCATTGTAAAACGTCCCAGTTGCATCTCTAAATAAAAGTGTTGATTGTCTCATAAACTGCACAAAATAATTAGTTGCAACAACAAAAGAAACCGATTTTGATAATGTTAGATTAGTTCCGAATAAAATCAGCACAAGATCATCAATGACCGCATAATACCCAAGGAAAAATATGACCCCCAAAACAAAGTTTAAAAAATAAAATTTCTGAAAATATCGTTCTGTTTTCTCTTTTTCCGAAACATAGGCGTGTCCTATTATGGAAGTAAGTGGTGAAAATGCTAAGGCAATAACTGATGACATTGAAACAGCTATTGAGGAATAATTTGAGTATTTCCCAAGTAGGACAACACCAATAAAGGCAGAAATTATTATACTATCAGCAGAATTTACAAGGATGCCGCCTATTCTATGCATAAACAAAGCCTTAACCTTGTTTACAATTTCCTTTTTTGTTGTTCCGTCAACAATTTCTTTATCATGAATTAAGATTGACTTATAATGTTTATATGAGTATGCTTCTGTGATTCCCCACTGTAATAACATTGCTACTATACGACAACATAAATAAATGGTAAACGATTTGGTTGTAATGATTGTTATAATTTGCAGAACATACTGCACAATCATTCCTATTGACGATATTGATGTTGTAATATAGTTGTTCTTATATGCATTGATAAGAGAGGTTTTTGCACTAAAAACATACGAAAGGACAACGGAAAACAACATCAACAAAAACGTTAGACCTAAATTTACATCAAGTTGAATATAATCTTTTGCCAGATATGGTAACACTGGGATTAAACACACTCCGCCCCCCAGCATTATCACACCAATCAACCAATATGATTTAGTAAAAAGCTGATACAAAGCAGCCACTTTTGCATCATCTTGTTCCACTATAGGCTTGTACATGCAAAAAGTAATAGCGCTACCAATACCTAATTCCGCCACCGTCAAAAACCCTATTAAACTGGTATATAATGAATCCAAACCATTAACTTCGTTTCCGATATATTGGATCAAGAAACGTCTTACCAATATAGAACCGATAAGCATAAAAATTCTAAAGAATATAGAAACCAATACATTTATTATACCTTTGCGCTTATCCAACTTAATATTCTCCTATATTGATTCCAACATTATAACCCACTGAGAGATGATATAATCGATATTAAATTTATACAAATCCTTTTGAGAATTACTCGAAAAAAACTCCCTTAAATTATAATTTTTCATGAGTTTTAATAGCTTGTCCGCAAATTCATTTATGTCATTCGGCGTTACTAAAAAGCCATTAACCCCGTCTGTTATAATTTCGGAAGGACCATGTTTACAGTTAAAACTGACGCATGGCAAACCCTTAGCCTGAGCTTCTATAAGAACAAGTCCCCATCCCTCATAGCTTGAAGATAACGCATAAATAGAGGCTTTATCCATTTCCTCATCTAAATGCTCAGCATAAGGCAAAAGTTTTACGTTTGTTAGGTGATATCCCTCAATAAGAGATTTTAACTTATCTTTATCAGCACCGTCTCCATATATTCTTAATTCCCAATCCTGATTTTCATCGCCCATTTTGTTCCATGCTTCAATGAGTGCGTCAAAGTTTTTTTGCGGAGCATATCTGCCCGCTGCAATAACAACTTTGTTATTCATATCAGAATTTTTTGTCGGATTAAAAGCAAGAGGGTTATGCAACCGCATTAAATTTTTTGCATTGGGATATTTCTTTTGATAATCTTGTAAATCCCCATCGCTTAAAACCAATAATTTCGACGCGTGTTTAATTGCTAAACGACGCGAATAGTTCACACCTAAACCGCCACGCACTAATAAGGCAAAATGCTCCCAACCTATCGTCTTATAGTTATACTTTTTCCTAAAAGGGTCGATAATACGATAACACTCAATGTCTACGGCTATCACAAGCTCAGGCATAATGTTTTTTATCGTGCTCTTAAATGATTCCTTGATTCCTCTTATTTTCTTCAGGCTCCAGAGTCTGAATCTTATTTTATTGCGACTATTGTACGGAAAAGTTTCATCATGTTGCAGTTCAAAAAGCTTTACCTTTTTATTGGTCTCAAAATAAGGATTTAGGCCCTTTTCTATACTTATGATTGATATATTATATCCCTTTTCAGCAAGACCGTTCGCTATTTGCGAAGTAACCCGTTCCGTTCCCCCACCGTTATTGTAATTCCCTATTAGAAAGCAAATTTTCTTCACTTCGACACCTTTTCTCTTTTATATTTCTTACGATAATTTAAAGCGAGCAAATATATTAAAAACACATACAAAATATGATTCACATTCAAAATTTCGGCGATAAAGCCATCATAGGATGCTCTCGGGGCTGAAAGCATAGTAAAGAAAATAAATAACTTTATCGTTGTAGCCAACCAATTGCGATTAGTTAAAACTTGAACCCGTTTGAAGAGACACCCATATACAAGACTTCCCGCCGCAACTCCTACATAACCAAAATCAGCAAATAATTCGGCTATAAAAGAAGAACCCGTTCCATTCCCTTGCAAAAATTGTTTTGGTATTGTTAAATATGATAACATTGCATCAAAAGAATGTGATTCAAGAGCAAATTGGACAGTATGTCTCGATGGAATACTTTGTAAATCAAACAAATTAAACAAAGTGCCATACTTAAAATAATTTAAAGTCCCACCCAAAGAGTAAAAACGGAATTTAGGAATTTCATTCCTTAATTCATATCCATATTTTATATTCTGTGATGCTGAACCTATATTAACAAAAAATTTGACAATGCTCTCACCAAAAGTCATTGATTCAACTTCTCGACCAGTTCGTATGTATTCATATAGGTACAAAAATGAAAGTAAAAATGGGACTGATAACAGTAAAAACACGATTGTTTTTTTTGATATCCATACAGTCTTACCTCTATCAGTATAATTACGATATACAAAATAACATAAAAGAGATATACTATTAAAAACGACTTTTGAGCGTGAACCAATCAGTAATGTCAAGAGAGAGTAAAGTAAAAATGACTTAATTACAAAGGATGATTCTTTTTTGCTTGGAAAGGTTGACAAATATACGCATAAGGCAAGGGGTGTATATTCTCCAATCTTAACTAAAACAGACGGCAAAATAGAATTATATGAAATATAATAAGCAACATATCCATGCGAAGCAACAAACCTAATAGTATCCAATGTACTAATTAATGCAAAAATAAGAGAAATGACATAAAGAATTTTAGACGCATGTCTAATATTTATAATAAATTTGTTCGTATTGTTAGTTACTGTCTCTTTTTCTTTTCGACGAACAGGGAAAATAATGAAACCAACGAACATAGCTAATAAGCAGATAAAAATGCTTTTATGTGCGTGCAATGTAGCCGCTTCGCTAAATTGTAAGTAATAATGTTCATTAAAAAGAAGTTCAGCAATATCCCCTGACATCAAAAAAATAAAAAACGACAGCAAGAAAAAGAAGAAAAAACAATTCCTTGATATATCTTTAAGACATATCAATATCATAATACCAAACATCCCAACAGATAATATCTGCCAAACATCAGACCCCAACATTGCTAAAGCCAATAAGCAAATACTAAGCAACAGAAAACCGATAATTGACTTAGAACTTATTTTTATATCATCCATAGATCTTAAGTATTCCATCTACACTCACCTATATATATATTGCAATAAAGTTTAGCCATCGTTTCAGCCGAAAATCGTTGAGACATTTTCAAAGCATTCTCACCATGTCGTTTCCTTAGATTATAATCAAGATAGTACTTTTCAAAAGCAGCAGCAATTTCTTCTTCGTTTACAGAAACAAGTTGTGCGCTATTTTCATCCAGCATATCTGGAACACCTCCAACGGCGGTAGCTACTATCGGTAAACCAGTACCCATGGCTTCTTCTAACGACATCGGTACCCCTTCCTTGAATGAAGGCAACGTAAACATATCCATTTTATACAAAAAGCCAAACACATTTCCTTGAATCCCCTCAAAGAAAACACTTCCACCTAATTTTTTTTCTTGAACAAGTTGTTCTATTTCACATTTCAATACCCCATCACCAATCAAATACAATTCACTATTTGAATTTTTTTCATGAAAAATTTCAAATGCATTTATTAACCCCTTGTGATTCTTTACTGGCATAAAACTTCCAACATGAATAATTTTAAAATTACCTTTTATTTCGTAATCTATTTTGGAAATACATTTATCTAAATCAACACCGTTGTATATAATAGGAATTAGGTCACTATTCAATTTATACTCTTTTATTATTGTTCTTTTGACATTATTGCTTAATGCTACGGGAACAGCCTTGCCACGCCTAAAATAATGATTATTAAAAATTCTTGTGATTTTTCCAGCTTCATATGTAGCAATACTGTGTATTGTATGAACAACTTTTATTTTTAACTTGGACGCAACAGGAAAAACATATTTAGTTACGTAAAGATGAGTATGTATAACATCAGGTTTCTCTTGCTTAAACAATTTTTTCAACTTCTTAAACATAGAAAAATCAAAGCCATCTTTCTTATCTAAAAAACGAACGTCTACAGAAGCCTCTTTTAATCTTTGAGTAATGACCGTTTCTTTATTGTACAGACTGACAACTATAACCTCATGTCTTAATTTTTTTAGCTCATATACAAGATTTTCACACATTGTTTCGGCACCGCCCATTCCCAAAAACGGTATGACCTGAATAATTTTCATGATTTTCTCCTTACGTCATTCCACGATTGAAATGTATTTATACGGCAATTGGACCATCAAGATTTAGTAGTTTCCAACCTGTTTTTAACCACTTTAGCAGGCACGCCAACTGCGACACTGTAATCCGGAACATCTTTTGTTACAATTGCACCGGCGCCTATAATACAACCGTTTCCAATTTTTACGCCGGGTAAGATGATTGCCCTTCGCCCAATCCAAACATCATTTCCTATTTCAACGGGTTTTACTCCATCATCGCCTTGTTCCCCCATTGGTATGTCTGTCCGATTGTGCCTATGTCCCACCGTATAAATTACAACTTCGGGTCCCATCATCACGTTTTCTCCGATTTGAACGGGACCGTAAATCTCGCAATTTATTCCAACGCCGGAATTACTTCCAATTCTCAAAAGTGGGCCAAAGACAGCGTTTCGTTCTATATTAACATTTTTACCACATTCAGCGACAATCTTTTTAGCCCAAAAATATCTGCATTTTTTTGCAAATTTTGAACGCTGGCTTATGGGTAATTTGGCGGCAAAAATTCTATATAATATGTATAAAATCTTTTTCTTGGTTGTCCACATAGAGTTCCACCCTAAATCAGTTTTTCTATTAAAAATTTTACAATAGAACAAGGAAGATAATATCGACTTTTTTCTAAACATTTCAATTTTAAGTCGGAGATACATTTAGTATTGTACACAACATTTTCAAGATGCTTAGTTAAATCAGACACATTATTAATCTCGTATCCAAAACCAGTTGCACCTTCATCGATAATATCCGAAAAACTTTCCCATTTTGCGCTGATAATAGGAACTCCAGCCGCATATGCATCAATGATTGTCCCAGGAATACCTTCAGTATAAAAACGCGTCGGAAATAACAATGCAAAATAGTTTTTCAGCACATCAACACTTTTATCATAATCCACAACGCCTTTATAGTTTATGTAATCCGGAAATGTTGTTTTTAAATCTTCAAACCATTGCACCTGAGCAGAGTCTACTTGTCCGTATATATCCAATGTATAAACTATTCTGCCTTCTTTTTCGTTTATCTCTTTAACGGCATTAACAGCATCTTCTATACCTTTTTCTTTCATTACACGAGAAAAGGTACAGAGTTTATATGGTTCTTCGGTTGGACACACAAGCTCTTCGGGTGTCAAAATTTTTAAATCTTTGCAATTCGGCATCACAACAATGTTTGTAAAACCTTGTTCTTCCAACGCCCTTTTCATCGTATTTGTTTCAACGTATATCCCGTCGAAACGTTTCAACTGCTTCGCAAGCCGTTTTCTTTTCTGTAAAAATTCAGGCAGCCAACCTCCGATAACTACATAATGCAATTTTCTGTTTTTAAAAAACTTTCTAAAGACAGATATAAGCGGAGCATAAACTCGTAATCCGTTATGCGCAGGAAAAATTATTACATGCTTTGCATTCTTTAAGGCTCTAAGACATTGAAAAGGGGCTTTCAATAAAGTGATTTTTCCGCCTGCGGTATCTAATTTTAACACTTCGTCGTTTCCAAATTGTTTGCACAACTCGTCGGTCACGATTTTGGTTTTCACTGTTTGCCCATCAAGGCACTCTTTTCCAAATGCAAGATGCCCGATAACTGCAACGTGAGACATTTTCTTGTCCAAGTTATAATCTCCAATAATCCATACCGGAATTATTCAAATCTTTCACCGAATAAATTCCCTTTACGTCAATTAAAACCTTTTCATTGTCAGCCGACACTCTATACAACTTCTTGATATCATCAAGTCTTAAGGCTTTAAATTCATTATGCGCTACTGCTACAATCACGCAATCGGCATCTTTTACCTCGTGCAACGGAGTTAATTCAACCCCGTATTCACGCATTGCATCCCGTTCACTTGCCCACGGATCAACAACAATCGGCTCAATTCCATATTCGTTGAGTCTCTTAATTATGTCGTCCACTTTGCTGTTTCTCGTATCGGGACAATTTTCTTTAAACGTTAGTCCCAAAATAACGACTTTTGACTTTTTAGGTGCTTGTCCAACCTTTATCATTTCTTTAATCGTCGCATCGGCAATGTACTTTCCCATACTATCGTTCACTATTCGCCCATTCAAAATTATCTGACTATGATAGCCAAGTTTTTCCGCTTCGTAGGTGAAATAGTACGGATCGACGCCGATGCAATGTCCTCCGACCAAACCGGGACGAAAGCCCAACGCATTCCATTTCGTATTCATTCCGTCTACAACTTCGTTTGTATCGATATTCATACGGTCAAATACCATAGCCAATTCGTTCATAAATGCAATGTTAATATCCCGCTGGCTATTCTCCACAACTTTTACGGCTTCGGCTGTACGGATATTAGAAACCGGATATGTACCGACTTCTATTACAATGTCGTATACGTTTTTTATCTCCTCCAAGGATTCTTCATCCATTCCCGAAACGATTTTATGTATGTTTTCAAGGCGATGAACCTTATCGCCCGGGTTAATACGTTCGGGTGAATAACCGACCTTAAAATCAACGCCGCATTTAAGCCCTGACTGTTTTTCAAGAATGGGTATACAAACATCTTCCGTACAACCGGGATAAACAGTCGATTCGTAAACAACGATAGACCCTTTCGTAAGATTTCTACCGAGTATCTCGGAAGCTCCGATTACAGGCGTTAAATCAGGAGTATGATCGGTATTTACAGGCGTAGGAACGGCCACAATGTGAAATTTTGCTTCGCGCAATTTTTTCTCGTCTGCGGTAAATTCAACCGTCGTATTTTTTATTACTTCATCCCCGACTTCTTTCGTAGGATCAACACCGGACTTATATAATTCGATTTTTTCTTTATTCAAATCGTACCCGATAACATTGATACCTTTTTTAGCAAAAGCCACAGCAATCGGCATGCCGACATAACCAAGTCCTACCAAAGACAGTTTTTCTTCATTTTTTCTGAGTTTGTTATAAAGAAACATTTTTAACTCTCCTTTTTCAATTGAGAAATTTTAATTATATGATTTAATAACTTTTCATTTGCTTTATCTGCATTGAACATATCTTCATACAGGTTCTTAGCATTATGAGAATGTTGAGTGGTGAGCTTAGGATCTCTAAAATACAAATCAACTATTTTTATCAATTCTTCTGCGTTTCTATAATAACTACCGCAATCATATTTTTTTAGCAAGTTTTCCATTTCACCGGATACTGAAACCGCTATCGGCAAACCGGCAGAGAGATATTCTCCGAATTTATTAGGTGTATTCAGCCTATAGTTCATACTATCTATGTACGGAGCGATGCCAAGCGAGGCATATGCCATAAGCGAAAAAATTTGTTCTTTTTCTATCCACCCTGGAATTATAACATTATCTCCGACCAAGTTTTTTATCTCGGATTCGTGCTTACCATTTCCACATAAAACAAATTTTATATTTGTTTCGTTTTTAAAAAAATCGGCTGCCGAAACAATTTCATCAAACTTAAATTGATCTCCAAAATTACCAAGAAAAACAACTATAAAATCTGTAGACTTGAGTCCGAATTTTTCCCAATTTTGCTCAAATTTGCCTTTATATATCGAATAGTCGATGTTTGGATAAGAAATGGGAAAGACAGCGTCGTTATCTGTTCTATCTCGTTGCGCGTACTTTAAACCATAATTTAGAAAACCATCAGACAACCCCACAATTGAATCACAATTGCCCATAGTGTAGTTCAAAGTCTTTGCACATTTTTTTACATAAAAATTCAACAGCCAATGTAGTGCGTGCGGAATAATGTCATAGTATATTTCCGGCCAAAGATCCCTTACGTCCACTATACATGGAATATTATTATCTTTAGCATATTTAACGGCAACTTTTGATACCTCAAGCGGTTCCATAGATGCAAATATTACATCAGGTTTATCTATTTTATTCATCTTGTTATAGATTGATTTACCCGCATTCTTATGATGTCTGATTCTTGCTAAGGAAACATTCTTTTTATAGGGAATTGATTTCACCAAGTGCAGGACATAATTATCATTCACACAATAATCCGTATCGCTTTCACACCTCTGCATTTTTTTATAGTGATCAAACGATACCGAAAACCATTCTACAGAAACGCCATTGGAAGAAGCGTAACTTGCTAAATTACCCATTCTTCTTAGTCTTGTGTTTTCGCCATCAACAGGTAATGGTTCACCCACTGATATAATCCATAATTTCATTATTGTTTAATCCTCTATGCTAAATTTTATCTTGCTACAAGCCTCTTCGCATTTTATAGCAGCATCGCTTGCCGTATCGCCTTGTGCAATAATAAAACCAACCCGATCTATACTACTTTCAATTTCACCAACAACAGATCCCATTCCATGAACAATGCTAACCTGTCTAATCCCGTCCATCTGTCGAGCTTCTTCAATTCCCGTAATTGATTTTATTTTTCCTTTAGGACAAGAGAGATATCGAATCGCTGAACCTTTAGAATATTTTGCGTGAATATCGATAGGTTCACCAAGAGCAATTTTTATGCTATTCTCAACCATATCGATGCCGGTAGAAAGCGGCACAAGGTGTGTAGTTATACAGTCGCCACCCAAACGCGCTCCTAATTCTACGATTTTAGGTCCGTCATTCGTAACAATAATTTCTGTATGCGATGGACCATTAGTTATACCAACCGCTTTATTTGCTCTTATCGCTACATCAGCAATTTTTCGTTTTATATCATCTCTCAACCGAGAAGGTTGCGTATGTCCCATTTCGACAAAATGAGGACTTCCTGTCGTTATTTTGTCGGTTATTTGTATGACATGACATTCTCCATTCAAAGTAAGCGTCTCAACGCTTACCTCGGGTCCTTTCATGTATTCTTCAACAACGACATCTCCATTCCTCGATGATTTTTTTGCATAATCATAAGCATTAGAAATAAAATTATGATCGGATAAATCATCTACTTTTACAATTCCTCGACTCCCGGAATTATCAGCAGGCTTAACTATAAAAGCACCATCAAACTTAGAAACAGCGAAAACGTATTCCGTTCTATTTGATACTTTATAAAACTTCGGCACGGGAACATTATTTTTCTTTAATGCCTCTCGCATACATGCTTTATTTGTCGCCTTTATAGCAGTATCTTCGTTAATCCCCACAATCCCCATTTCTTTAGCGACCGCAGCTACTGTCCGCATCGGCATATCGCTCGCCAAAGTTATTATGCCGTCTATCTTATGCCTTATTGCCGCATCCACTACTTTAGGGATATCAATCGTGCTAATTATCTCTTTTTCAATTTGTGTTTCGTTAAATCCTATAGCCGCAGGGTTCATATCTACCACTACTACCTGTAACCCCATCTCTTTCGCTTTTTGAATTGCGGGGAGTTGCAAAATACTAGCACCCAAAATCATTATTTTTTTAGTCATTTTACCATATCACTTTTAAGTACTTTTATTACTTTTTCTGATATGAATACCATATCTTCCGCACTATACCGTTGATCGCAAGGTATTGCTAACATGTGTTTTTCTGTATAATCGGCAACACTACAAATCCGTTTTGCCTCACTAGGAAGAGGCCAAATAACAGGACAATATATTTTTTCTTTTGCCAACAACTTTTGCACTTCATCCCGTTTTTCTACTAAAACAGGAAAATATAATGTGCTTTTTTCAGGGTTTTCTGTAATAAAAGCAAGCAATTTTTTCTCTTTCGCTATGTCTAAATTTTGCTTCAGAATTTTGACATTTTGTTCCCTTTGATTAAAAATTTTATTAAAATCAATTTGTCTTAAGATCATTTCGGATTTCCTTGAAATCGAGAAAATATTCAAGTTTTCATCCAACATTCTGTTTGCGGATTGAAATAAGGATAAATAAGTGTCTTTCAGCGATTCTACACCTTCCGACAAATACAAGCTTTTTACTCTCATTGCCCTTTCTCTAATATCCGAAAATCTGTCATCATTTATTGCGTTGCACATGTAATTCTCATTTGCCCAAAGCAATGCTCCATCAGGTAAAGCCAGCCACTTTCGAATACTTGATATTGTTATATCCGGCAAAAATCCCTTCTTATCCCGTTCTATTAAGATATTTTGCGTTCTATCCTCAATACTAATTATTTCAAGATTTCTTTTCCATTTCCTTAAATATGAATCGTTTATAGCATCAATTCCGAAATAAGACATATATAAGAAAATACATCCCTTTTCTAAATTCTTTTCTATATCGTCTACATCTGCCGTATAGTTTGAATTAATTTTGTAAAAAACAACTTCATACCCGCTCATCAAAAAAGGAATAACCATTGATTCGCAACATAATACCGGAAGCAAAACCTTTTTAGTTTGACGATGGTAAAATAAAGCAATTGCCTTTAACGCATCCCTACCGCTGCGAAATTTTTGCAAATGTACATCGATAATATATTCAGCAGAGCTTTGCAAAAACGCAATATTAGAATCCAAATCAAATTCACTTCCGAATTCTTTTATTTTCATTATCTTCGTCCTTTTCGGAATATGCTATTTCTAAACGCAATTTTTCCGCTTCCTCTCGCGCTCCGCTTTCTTCGGAAGTATTTTTATATGTTTTTTCATGCTTAAAAACCGTTACAATTGTCTTAAAAAATATTTTAACATCAAAGACAAAGGAACAATTAGTGGCATAATACACATCGTTCTTTATCTTAGTCTTTGCATCAGCATCATTTCTGAAATACGCTTGGTTGTACCCAGTGATTCCCGGACGAACACGCAAAAATACTCTTTCTTCCTCTGTATATTTGTCTATCCAATCTTCCGGATCTGGGCGAGGTCCAATAAAACTCATCTGTCCTAATAACACATTGATGACCTGAGGAAGCTCATCTATAGAAGTTTTGCGGAGCCATTTCCCAATTTTTGTGACTCTCGGATCATCCTCACCATTATAGGTTGAACCGTCAGACAACCGAATATCTGGAGCATTAACTTTCATTGAGCGAAATTTTATCAATTTAAACAGTTTCCCTTTACGTCCGATTCTTTTTGCAACGTAAAATACCGGACCTTTGTCATCAATTTTTATTGCAACAGCCACCGCTAAAAAAATTAATAACAAGATAGGCAAACAAAGCAATGCTACGAAAAAATCAAAAACCCTTTTGAAAAAGTATTTATACATAAGATTCACCCATTATTTAATAGCAATATTAAGGCTACAGATCAGTATCCAATATACCTACTTACAACGTCCACGAAATTATCGATTACATATTGTACCTGTTCGTCGGTGAGGCACGTATGTAACGGTAAAGTGATTTCGCGTGCAAAATGGTTATAAGCGTTAGGGTAATCCTTTATATCGAATCCCATTTCCTTATATGCCGTATGAAGAGGTAAAGGCTTGTAGTGAACGTTGCACGCAATTTCACGCTCCGCCATCTTATTTATAATTTCTCCCCTCTGCTCGTAAGTAACGTTCGGAATCTCGGTAATATACAAATGCCCCGAAGACCGATAGTCCGCCGCATAATGGGGTAACACTTTAACCCCGAGCGGCTTAAAAGCCTCGTCATAGCGTTCGATTATTTCTCTTCTGCGTTTCAGCATATCGGGATAACGCTCAAACTGTTTCAGACCTATGGCTGCCGCGACGTCCGTCATATTGCATTTATACCACGTTCCGACAATATCGTACTCCCACGCCCCGATTTTCGTCTTGGCCAAAGCGTCTTTACTTTGTCCGTGCAACGAAAACAACTGAATCTCGTGATAAATATCCTCGTCGGATATTCCGTCGATATGATTCCACGTTAACGCGCCGCCCTCGGCAGTGGTGAAATTTTTTACGGCGTGAAAACTGAACGACGAGAAATCGGCTATACTGCCGATCATTTTGCCGTGATATTTTGCCCCGAACGCATGAGCGGTATCCGCGCAAACAGCTATTCTCCCTATGGCTTTCTGAATATCGTTAGACGGTTTGAAGAGGTTTCTCTTCGACTCGACGATTTTGAAAATCCTGTCGTAATCGCAAGGAACCCCGCCCAAGTCAACGGGGATAATCGCTTTCGTTTTATCGGTAATCGCCCTTTCGAGAGCGTCGTAGTCCATTTCAAGACTGTCGAGCTGTACGTCTACCAATTTAAGAGTCGCCCCGACGTGACATACGACGGACGCCGATGCGGTGTACGTATAAGCGGAAGTAATAACCTCGTCGCCCTCGCCTATTCCGAGAAGACGCAACGCAAGTTCGGCGCATGCCGTCTGAGAATTCAGACACACGCACTTAGGCGTTCCTACCCATTCGGCGATTAAACTTTCAAGTTTTTTTGTTCTCGGTCCGGTTGTAATCCACCCGGATCTCAACGCTTCGACAACTTCTTTGACTTCTAAATCCGAGATATCCGGCGGTGAAAACGGTACAAACATATTGCCACGTATACTTCCTTCAAAAATATTAACTATATTATAACATCAGCAACCTTTTTTTTCAAGCGTTTTCGGTTTAATTTCACATTTTTTATTTTTTTGTCGAATTAAGTCGGGCTATAAGTCGATTTTTAAACTATTTTTTTATTCAATCGAAAATTTTTAATCAGCGTATAGTTTAATTGTCATCTTTCGTTAATCGACTTATAGCCCGACTTATATAAAAAAACGGAACGATTGCTCGTTCCGCTTCGCTATTAAATTTTTTTAGTTTCAACACGCTAAACTCATCGGGACGGCGTAAGTTGAAAAACGTACGCCCACGGATAAGTCGAAATTATCGACCGACTTTATAAGACCTATCATTCCGGCCTGAAACATATCGTCCGCGCTAACTTTCGATTTGTCAAAACGCCGTATTATCGACAGCACCAGCCTTACGTTGGCAAGTATAAACTCGTCTCTCGCTTCCCTGTCGCCCTCCTTTATTCTGTAAAGCAATTCTTCGCTTTCTTTTACCGTCAGACGCCTTAGTCTCGACGTGTCGACTCCGCATATTTCCACTTTTTGTTTCATATCAAAATACCTCCCGAAAATATGTAGTCGCCTCGTCTCGATTTTAACCGTTCGCTGAATATTCTACCCGAGTTTCGCGAACTCCTTTTTGAGCCTTAGCACGATTTTCTTTTCAAGTCTCGATATGTAACTTTGCGATATTCCGAGTATGTCGGCAACCTCTTTCTGAGTTTTCTCTTCCTCGCCGTCAAGTCCGAACCGCATATTCATTATACGCCTTTCCCTCGACGATAATTTTTTTATCGCCTCCATAAGCATTTCTTTTTCAACGCCCTTTTCTATATCTTTATACACCACGTCGCTGTCCGTTCCCAAAACGTCGGAAAGCAGAAGTTCGTTTCCTTCCCAATCGACGTTTAACGGTTCGTCAAGCGAAATCTCGCCGCGAAGTTTCACTATTCTTCTTAAATACATAAGAATTTCGTTCTCTATACATCTCGACGCGTAAGTCGCGAGTTTTATATTTTTATCCGAATTAAACGTATTGACCGCCTTTATAAGTCCTATCGTTCCTACGGATATAAGGTCGTCGAGTTCAACGCCCGTATTGTCGAATTTCCTCGCGATATAAACGACGAGTCTCAGATTATGCTCGATTAAATCCTGCCGTATTTTCTCGTCGCCCGAGGACAGTCTCGTGACGAGTTCCTGTTCTTCGTCGGGCGTGTACGGCTTCGGAAGAGCCTCCGCCCCCGCAAGGTAGTGTACGCAATTATCGCCGACGGCAAACATTTTTTTCAGAAATTCTACTATTTTTGTAAATATCATATCAATCTCTCCCAACGCAGATTTACGCAAATATCGGACTTATAAGCAGATCGTACTCCCCTTTGCTCCTAAAGTCGGAAGAGGTAAGACCTATCATTACGTTATATATTATATTCGGCTTGTCGCCGTTATATATCTCTAATTTATCTATTTTATATACGGTAACCAACTTTTTCCCCGAAACGGTCGAAAGCATTACGCAATCGGAGAAAAGACCTTTTAAAACGCCCGACTTTTTCAGAAGGTCAGAAAATTCTTCCGAGCATACAGCGACGGGCGAATCGTCGTATTTAAGTCTGTTGCCGCTGTCGATAAACGCGTTTGCGGTAATCGCAGTACCTCCGACCCACATTCTGCATTTCCGAACGTATTGGACGACTTCCTTTTTACAGTAAAATATTTTTATAAGGCGTTTTACGACTAAGTATACTATCCATACGACAATTAAAATCACGCATAGCGGCAAACCCGAATCGTTGGAATACGTCCACTTATCGAAGTCGATTCCGAAGGCGTAAAAACAGGCGAACACCGCCCCGCCGAACAGAAAAGTCATAAACAAAAAAACGTAAAAGCACCTTATGTACGACTTAAAATCGTTAAACTTCCCCGAAACAAAGACCATCAGAAGTCCGATTAAAAGTTTCACGATAAGCGAAAACCCGTCGTTTAATTTGAACAGAGGTAAAAGGGCGGCGAATATACTGCCTATACACGCCGACAAAATTACACCCGTTTTTTTAGTTTCGAGTTTCAACGTTCCTCTCGAGATTTTTATCAGCATACAATCTATGACAAAGTTGTCCGCGAGAACGTACTCGACGTAAGCGATCATACTCCGATTATACCTCTTACTAAAAAGCAAAAATTTGCAAGTTTTGTTGCTTTTGATAATTTTTTGTCAACCCCGCAATTTGTTTGACATCGTAATTTCAAAGTGGTAGAATACAAATAATAACAGTCGTTATTTTTTGGAGTTCTATGGCAAACGTAAAAAAACACACGAGAGAAAGTCTTGTAAAAAAGGCTGCCGAAATGGTAAAAGAACGAGGGATAGAAAGTCTCGGGATAAGAAGTTTCGCCGAATACGAAGGCATCTCTACCCAACCCGTTTACTTAAATTTCGGCAATTTTCAAGGGCTTAAAGAAGCCGTAATAAGCAAGATAAACGACTTATACGAGGACTTTTCTAAAAAAGAGATTGAAAAAAGCAAATATCCGCCATACAAGGCGAGCGGCATTGCTTACGTTAATTTCGCGAGAGTTCACCCCGAACTGTTCAAGATTTTGTTTATGCGTTCGAGAAAGGGCGAAGCGACGAAAAAAGCGGACGAATACTTCGACGAAAAAGCGAGAGAGGTTTCAAATAATCTCGGACTCAAAGAGAAAAAAGCGAGAGACTTTCACTTTCTTATGTGGGTTATCGTCCACGGAATGGCAACGCAGATCGCTACCGACTATCTGTCGATAGACGAAGAAACGGTGTCCGAAGTGCTGACAAAAGCGTATACGGCGTTAGCCGATAAAAACCCCAACCGAACCCGCCTCTAAGCCGTCTTTTTAACGCTTTGCGGCAAATTCTCGCTTGAAGTACGTCAAGTACATCTGCGTTCGCCTTTACCACAAATCATTTAAAAATACGGCTTAGAGGTTGCCCTATATATCAAATTAAGTCGATACCGCAAATTTTCAGGCGTAGATTACGTTTAAGTCGCGGCGTTTCCGTGGGTTAGTATACAAATACAAGCCACGGAAAGAACAATGAATTAAGCGTAAGATACGCCTGAAAATCGGGTTCAGTTGAGGTTTTTATCGGCTA
>CAKQKW010000001.1:0-203856 GCA_934249325.1 uncultured Clostridia bacterium | reverse complement strand
AGACAACAACGTTCTTCTATGGTAAAATGTTTATAGTTCATATATTTCTCCCTGGTGTTTTTGTTTTGTGCTTAAAATCATTATACCATAGATTTATATGAACTTCTTTTTTCTCGCTTAGGTGTTGCACTTAATAGTATAATTCACCCTCACGATATTAAAGTCTCCCCTAATCAAGGGGAGACTTTTTGCTTATTGACGTTTTTTGGGTTATATTATGCCCGCTTTTTTCTTCGCTATAAGTCTGCCGTAGTCTTTATAAATATCCGACACTACCTTGTCCCATGTAACGTACAGGTCTCTCTTCGCTCCCTCGGCAACTTTGCGGTAATATTTCTCGTCGTTTAAAATCTGTTCGATTTTCTCGGCGAACGCCTCGTCGCTTTGGTCGGCGATAAAGCCGTTTACGTCTTCCGTGACCGTTCCCGCCGTTCTCGCACCTCTCAGAAATACGGTCGGAGTGCCTTGGCACGCCGCTTCTATCTGAACGAGCGAGTTCGCGTCGTACAGCGACGGGAACAAAAATAACTTAGCCCTCGCGTAGATTTTTTCGAGCGTTTCCGCTTCGGCGATTTTGCCGCACATAATTACGCGGTCGGTGATTGCGAGTTCTTCGAGCAGGTGTTTAAACTCGTCCTCGTCCTGACCCGTGCCGACGAAAAGCATTTTGAACTCGTACCCTTTGTTTTTGAGGATTTTTAACGAACGGGCGATCAGTTGTATGTTTTTAAGGTAATTTATTCTGCCCACGAACAGGAATACCGTCTCGTCCTCTTTAAGTCCGAACTTCTCGTTTACGAACTTATAGGCGGACTTTTTATCTTCAATCGGGGTATGAGAAGTCGCGTTTCGACGGACGAAGCAAGGGGCTTTTAAGTTGTATTCGTCTATATAGAGAGTACGAATCGCGTCGTTTACGGCGTAACATTCGTTGCAGGCGTTGAAGGTCTGCATAATGAGAAGCATCGCTATATCGACGCTCGATTTCAGTTTGAGGTTCCTCTCGCAGTCCTGTTTGTATTGCGAGTGAAGGGTGGCGACGACGGGAACGTTGTGTTTTTTCGCATAATTCACACCGACCTGTCCCACGAAAAACGGCGAATGAATATGAACGATATCGAGTTCGCTTCTGTTGAGTTTGTCAAGAAAATTGCCGTCGAAGCCGGGCGTGGGGATAGCGTAGTCGTATTTTTTAAAAAACAAGGCGTTGCACCTTACGACTTTGTAAGGGAAGTTGTCCTTATAACTTTCGTCCGAACTCTTCGGGCAAAAAACCGTAACGTCGGCGACTTTTGAAAGTCTGGTCGCGTAGTTGTCGACGACTTTAATTACGCCGTCAATCATAGGATAGAATACGTCAACAAAAATTCCTATTTTCATATAGTTGTTCCTTATCATTTTTATCGGGCGCTGTGCCCTGTGATTTGTATTTGGTAACGGGACGTAGAGGCGTCGTCCCCTACGATATGTTTAATTTTGGGACGTCGAGGGCGCCGTCCCCTACGATATGTTTAATTTCGGGATGCCCTTTTCTTAAAAACGCGAGCGTTTTTAAGAGTTCTTTGGAGCGCCGTCCCCTACGATAGGTATATTTTCGGGACGTCGAGGGCGCCGTCCCTTACGGTTGAAAGCGTATCGAATCATAAAAATACGGTTTGAAGCGGGAATTTACTATTGCGGTTAAATGTAATATTTATCTTCTATCCACCGTATCGGGTTGTTTGTTATATAATTTTTTCTGACTACGTAATCGTCAAAATCTCTTATAATGTGTTCCATATACGAACGTTGAAAAACGTTATAGCCTATTTCTTTGTTGCATAATCTCTTAAACGCCGCAATTACTCGCGGCAATTTTGCGTTTGCCGGTGTGTGAGAAGCCGTCGGAGACGGCGTCCCCGATGTTCCGCCGTTATATTCGGTCGTGTTATAAATTTCAGCCGTAGGGGACGGCGCCCCCGACGTCCCGTCATTGTTTTTGTCTGTATTGGAATAAAGTGAAGCTGTAGGGGACGGCGCCCTCGACGTCCCGTGATTGTTTTCGTTTGCGTTGTTGTGAAGCGAAATCGTATGGGATACCGACCTCGATGTCCCGCCGCTAAATTCGTCTGCATTATCACAAAGCGAAGCCGTAGGGGACGGCGCCCCCGACGTCCCGCAATTTTTGCTTCCCGAACATTCTAACGCTACGATTATATGTATATGGTTTGGCATAATAACGTAATCGTCTATTTTAACGCCGTCTATTCGTTCGCTTGATAAAATATATTTCTCGGCTGTTTTTCCGACCTTGGTCAATTCGACGTTTACGGTATCGCTGCCGTCGGAATGTTTTTCGGTTTTGATTTCGGAAAATATTTTCTCTCTGTTTTTTGAACAAATTGTTATGAAATACACGCCGTCTACATTGTAATCATATTCGGCAAGACGTATAATTTTCTGTCCGGAAGGGTTTGTTTTTTCATTTTACGGAATATTCAACGTGGCGATTCGGTTCGACTAAAACCGTCTTGTAATCGGTGTATATTACGCTTCCCGATTTCGCTTTCGGCGGTTTTTTCACGAACTTTTTGAACGTGTAATCGACGGGTATCTTCGTGCCTCCTTGCCCGTCGCTGTAATACGCGCATATCTCCGCTGCAATTTCTATAACCTTGTCGGGTATCGTCTCGCCTTTGGTCTCGATTATAACGTGCGAGGAGTGATATCCCTTCGTGTGAAGCCACAAATCGTCTTTGAACGCCCGCCCCGTAAGTCTGTCGTTCTGAACGTTGTTTTTGCCGCATTTCACGACGTATCCGTCGATGACGTACCCTCTGTAAGGACTTTCTTTCGTATCTTTTTTGCGGAATTTCGGCTGCGGAATTATTCCGTTTTCCATAAGTTCGTCCTCTACGTCCGCAAAATCCGAGATTTTTTCAGCCGAATTTATCTCGTAAAGTACCGATTTTAAGTACGCGAGTTCCTTTTCCGTTTCTTCTTTTTGCGGAACGGCGATTTCCAACGTCCTCTTTTGTTTCGCGTATTTTTTGAAATATTTCTGCGCATTCTTGTTCGCCGAAAGCGTTTTATCGAGCGTGATTTTTACGGGCTTGTTTTCGTCGTAATAGTTTTCGAGCGTGACTTCGCCCGCCCCTTGCTTAACCATATACGAATACGCGGTCAAAAGTTCGCCTTTAAGCCGCAAGGTCTCGTTGTCCGAGGATTCGAGTATTTTTTCCTCTTCCGCTTGTAACTTTTTTGTGTTTTTCTTTATAAGTCCGCTTATTTTGTCGGCGAGTTGCTTCTGTTTTGCCGAAAATCCCTTCTTTACGTCTCGGTCGGTGTAATAGGCGTCCATTCCGTCCGACAGATTGTCGAAATACCTCTTTTCGCCCGTCACTACCGAATAATCGAAAACGTAAAAGTCCCTCTGCTTGCCTTCGCCCGCGATATTTCCCCTAATCGGCGGATTTAAATACAGGTCGTATAACTTCGCGTAAATCTCTTCGGGAGAGGTAATGCCCTTGACCCTTTCGGCAAATTCGAGGGCGGTGATAAAGGAAAACCCCTTGAAATTCTGAAAGATAAAATTGCCGAGGTCTTGCCCGTTATATGCGTTTAATCGACTTATAGAGCCGTTTTTATCGCTTAATGCCGCCTTGTCCTGAGGCTTTGGGAAAAGGTATTTCGCCCCGGAAAGGGTCACTCTCGAAGTCGCTACGTCGAGCGGAGCGTTTTTAAGGCAACCTAAAATCACGCCGTTTTCGGTGAGAATAAGGTTAGAGTATTTGCCCATAATCTCGGCGTATAAAATTTTGCGGGTGTTCTCTCTGAAATCGTTTTTGCACGCAAAAGACACGGCGACGATTCTTTCAAAGTCAACCGCGGTTACGCTTTCAATCGTCGCGCCGAGCAGGTGCTTGCGTAGAAGCATACAGAAGTTGGGGGCGACTTTCGGGTTGGGCTTTTCTTCCGAGATAAACGAAACGCGGCAGTTTTCGGCGTTCGACGAAAGGACGAGAACGCGGCTTCCCGTTTTCGAGTAGGTGAGAAGATATACGTCGTCCTTGTCGGGTTGCGAAACTCTGTTGATTTTCGCGCCGCTTAAAATGCGGTTCAATTCCGCCGCCGTGTGTTTTATCGAAAATGCGTCCTGTGGCATAACCTGTCGTCCTTTTTTAACGCGATTGACCGAAACCGTCGGTCGCTTATGACACAATTATATATAATTTTATTATAAAAGTAAAATTTATTGACCGAATAATTTGCAAAATCGGGAAAAATATGTTAGAATAGTTCCACGCGACGATTTTTGGCGACGAGAAACGGCAGAAATCGCAGAATCGCCACGGGCGGGTTTAAGAGAAATCGCCTGAGGCTAACGACGGAAACAATCTGTAAGGAGTATAAATAATGAAGTACAGTTACGAAAAAGGCGATAAAAGTACGGTAAAACTCACCGTAACGCTTACCGCGAAAGAATGGAACGGAATGCAGGACGAGGCTTACGAAAAGACGAAGTTCAAGTATCAGGTTCCGGGATTTCGAAAGGGACACGTTCCCAAGTCCGTAATCGAGCAGCAGTACGGCAAGGGCGCGTTTTACGAAGAGGGAATCAATCTCGCGTTCGCGAAATATTACTACGATATTCTTGAAAAAGAAACCTCGATAGAACCCATCGACCGTCCCGACGTGTCGATTGACAAACTCGACGAAAAGGGCTTGACCTTTACGGCGGTTATACCCGTTAAACCCGAAGTAAAACTCGGCGATTATAAAGGTATAAAGATTGAAAAAGTTGAGTATAATGTTAAAGACGACGACGTCGCTTCCGAGGTAAACAGGCTTTTGGAGCAGCATTCTACCGAAGAAAACGTCGAAGGAAGAGCGGCTAAGGACGGAGATATAACCGTAATAGATTACAGCGGCGCGATAGGCGGCGTTAAGTTCGACGGGGGAACGGCTGAAAAGCAGACTCTCGTTTTGGGAAGCGGAACGTTTATTCCCGGATTCGAAGAAGGCGTTGTCGGAATGAATATCGGCGACACCAAAGATATAACGGTTAAATTCCCCGACGATTACGGCGCGGAAGAACTCAAAGGCAAAGAGGCTGTTTTCACCGTAACTCTTCACGAGATTAAGGAGAAGAAACTCCCCGAACTTACCGACGAGTTTGTCAAAGACAAGACGGGAAGCGAAACGGTAGAGGCTTACAAGGCGTCGGTTAAAGAGAAACTCGAAAAAGCCAACGCGCAGAGAGCGGAAAGAGAGATCGAAGATAAACTTATCAAGGCTATTTCTGAAAAGAGCGAAGTCGAAATCCCCGACAGTCTTACGGAAAGAGAAATAGACAACATGGTACAGCAGGCTTCTTACAGACTTATGTATCAGGGTCTTAAATTCGAAGATTATCTCAAATACACCAACCAGACCATGGAATCTTACAGAGACGGACTTAAAGACGCCGCGAAAGACCACGTTAAAACTCAACTCGTTATCGACAAGATTTTAACGGACGAAAAAATCGAGGCGACGAAAGAGGAAGTAGACGCGAAGATCGCCGAGCAGGCGGAGTCGGTCGGAAAGAGCGCGGACGAGTACGCTAAGACTATCAGCGATAAACAGCGCGGATATATCGAAAACGGCATCGTAATCGACAAATTGTTCAAATTCCTTAAAGACAACAATACGATTGCATAGTCGGGTTGAACTGTCAGAAAAATAAAAACTAAGGGGGTAATTGCGTAATTACCCCCGTTTTATCTCAATTACCTGTGGCTGAACGGAGGCAAATATGTCACTTATTCCTATGGTCGTGGAACAGACCGACAGAGGCGAGCGTTCCTACGACATTTATTCCAAACTTTTAGAAGAGCGTATAATATTCATTACGGGCGAAATCAACGACGCGGTTGCGAACACCGTCGTCGCCGAACTTCTTTACTTAGAGGCGAAAGACAGTACGAAAGATATAGATATATACATCAACAGCCCCGGCGGAAGCGTAACCTCGGGTCTTGCGATTTACGACACTATGAACTTTATCAAGTGCGACGTATCGACGATATGTATCGGAATGGCGGCGAGTATGGCGGCGTTCCTGCTTTCGAGCGGCAAAAAAGGTAAGCGTTACGCCCTTCCGTCGTCCGAAATAATGATTCATCAGCCTTTGGGCGGCGCGCAGGGACAGGCGAGCGATATAAAGATTCAGGCGGAGCATATTCTCGCGTTGAAGAAAAAACTCAATTCGGTACTCGCCGCGAATACGGGCAAGCCGATCGAGCAAATCGAAAAAGATACCGACAGAGATAACTATCTTACCGCCGAGGACGCCTTGGGTTACGGACTTATCGATAAAATATTCTATAACAGATAATAAAGAATCGCTGTATGCCGCCGCCGACCGTCGGTCGGCGGCGGCAGCAGTACGAACGATAGACGACGGAAAAGATAAAACAGGAAACAAAAGCAAATACGGGAGGTGAAACAAGTATGGCAAACAATCATACGGACGACGAACGCCGTTGTTCGTTTTGCGGAAAGCCCAAGGAACTCGCGAAGAGACTTATAGCGGGTCCCGACGGCGTATATATTTGCGACGAGTGCGTCGATATATGCAAAGACGTACTCGAAAGAGAGGAGAAAAAGAACAAAGAAGAGAATTTCACCCTTTTAAAGCCGCACGAAATCAAAGCCGAACTCGACAAGTATATCGTCGGGCAGGACAAGGCGAAAAAGGTGCTTTCGGTTGCGGTTTATAACCATTACAAGAGGGTTAATTTAAGAAAAAAAGAAGAGAAAGACGATATAGAAGTCGAAAAGAGTAACGTTTTACTCTTAGGACCTACGGGTTGCGGCAAGACTTTGCTTGCGAGAACGCTCGCCAAAATTCTCAACGTGCCGTTCGCGGTTGCGGACGCGACTACTCTCACCGAGGCGGGATACGTCGGCGAGGACGTCGAGAATATCTTGCTTAAACTCATTCAGAACGCCGATTACGACGTGGAAAAGGCTCAAAGGGGCATTATATATATCGACGAAATCGACAAAATCGCGAGAAAGAGCGAGAACGTGTCCATAACGAGAGACGTCAGCGGCGAGGGCGTTCAGCAGGCTCTTTTAAAGATAATCGAATCGACTATCGCTTCCGTTCCCCCGCAGGGCGGCAGAAAGCACCCTCAGCAGGATTTTATCAGAATAGACACTACGAATATACTGTTTATATGCGGCGGAGCGTTTGTCGGACTCGATAAGATAATCGGCAAAAGGCTCGACAATTCCTCGCTCGGGTTTGCGGGTAAGTTGAAAGTTTCGGACGAAAATCCGACGGCGTATCTCGACGAAATTCAACCGCAGGACTTGACGAAATTCGGACTTATACCCGAATTTGTCGGCAGAATGCCGATAGTCGTAGGGCTTCAGCCTTTGGACGAAACAGCCCTTGTAAAGATAATGACCGAACCCAAAAACGCGATAGTGAAGCAGTACAAGAAACTCGTCGGAATAGACGGAGTGGAACTCGTGGTGACGGACGACGCGGTATCGGAAGTGGCGAAAAAGGCAATCGCGCTCAAAACGGGAGCGAGAGGACTCAGAACCATATTCGAGAATCTGATGCTCGACAGTATGTACGACGTGCCGTCGGAAGAAGGCGTCGAGAAAATAGTAATCGACAAAGACGTAGTGACGGGCAAAAAGCAACCCGAAGTGATAAAGAAAAATATAGCATAACGCAGATTTGTTTAAGTCTCCCCTTAATCGGGGAGACTTTTTAATCGCTTTTTTGAAATTATTTCGGATATTTCGGATAAGTGATTGACAAACCGAATATGTTTTAGTATACTATAAATATAATAATATACTATGTAGTCGTATGCTGCCTTGAAAAATGCAGAAAACGCGTTATTTTTGAAGCGATACGCATAAAATAGTGTTAAAGTAGTCAGGGAGGATACAGGATGAACGCCGACGAAAGAGTTGAAACGTACGATTTCGGCTTATATCAGGCAAAACACGGACTTGTTCTTGCGAAAGGCGAGAGAGTTATCGATTGTTTCGATTACGACACTTACCGCATAAGAGATAAGGTAAATAGTCGCGTAACGGTCGAAAACAGTATTTTGCTTACGAACAAAAGACTTGTGCAAATGAGGTTCTCGGACAGCAAGAGGAGAACGGAAAAGAGGAATACCGAAATACCCGTAGACAGAATCGAGTGCGTTAATTCGTACTACAAGTACGCGAGGTATCTTAATCCGTGGCTTATCGCGATTTTCGGAATACTTGCCTTGGCGTTCCTTGTTTTCGGAATTTTAACGGCGGCTATCCCGTCGTTCCCGAAAGTGTTGCCCGATTCGTGGGATATGATAATAGCCTTTTCGGTCGGCGGCATACTCGCGATAACGACGATTTTGCTTATCGTGCTTCCCAAACGTTACATAGCTTTCGGAGTTACGGTGTACACGAAAGACGACCCCGAAACGCCGTTCAGAATATTCAATCTTTCGACGAGCGCGGGTCACATAACTCAGATAGCGAGCAAGAACGAAGACTGTTTCACCGCAGATATAACGGAAGCGAAGAGAATGGCGTTCGACCTTGCGAACGAAGTCACGCAGGCGAAAATCGAAAACGAAATGGAGGACGAAAAAAATGGAAGCGAACTTGGCTAAGGACGAAACTCTCATAAGAGAATACGACTACGCCGTAGTCAAATCTAAAAACAATCAGGTTTTACATAGCGTTATAGTCACGGACAAAAGGATAATCGCGCAGGAGCAAGGACCGAGGTCGTTTGTGAGAAACGAAATGCCCATCGACCACGCGGACTACATAACAACTCATTTCGACAGTTACAAACACGGAATTAAACTTGCGATACTGCTTATAATACTCGGCGGACTTTTAGCAATCGGCGGGTTTGTATGGAGTCAGTTCACGGAAACGAAGTGGTATTTGATATTGTCGGGCGTATCGATAGTCGCACTTATCAGCGGAATAGTAGTTTTAATCGTATCGCTTTTGACGAAAGGAGCGGCGGCGGAACTTGAAATCAGGTCGAGAACGCCGATATACGAAATGCTGACGGTAAGCGCGAGCGGACTTAAACCGCAGACGAAAATCGACAAAATCAAGATAAAAGTTGACAGAGACGTAGCGGAGCAGTTATTGAACGAAATCGGCGCTATCGTAATCGAGAACAAAAAGAGCAAATAATAAACGATATTATATATAATGTAAAGCATGGTATATATAATGTACAATGTGAACCAATGAAAAGAAAGACTGTTGCAAGCGTTTCGGCGTTTGCGGCAGTCTTTTCTTTTTGTTGTTGAGTATAGAAAATAACCGAATAAACGACTTATAGAGGGGTTTTATTTGTTATTCTTATGCGATACTATAAATACTATATTGTTTAGACCTCTCTCGTCTTTTACTCGCTTCGCTTGCAAAAGCCGCTGAGGTGAAGTGTCGCGAAGAGCAGGCAACAGGAGACTTGCTCTTTCTCTATAAGTGAAATATTTCACAAAACTTTCACAATCAAACGGTTGACAATCGACAAATTACGCAATATAATGAAATCGCAAATAGGCGAGAAACTTATCTGCAAAACGAAAATAAATATTCGGCAAAACCGTCGCGAGGCGGTGACGCAAAGCCAAGGAACTTTTTTTAAGAAAGTGCGCCCGGTTGCAATTCGTATCGAATAAGATACTTTTTGCAATCGGGTTTTTGTTTTCTTTATATAAAAGTACGCCCGGTTGCAATTATCTGCTCATATCTATAAATACAGGTCTTTATGGATAAAAAGCAAATGTTGCAACCTTTTTTTCGTTTTACGGGGGAAAGGGACGAGTCGAAATTGTAACGTTACACGGCTTACAAAAATAAATTTTTGTATTGCATTCGCAATGTGTTCTTTGCTAAACGCAAATAACAGCCGTTCGTTGAAATATGACGTGAAAAAGTCCTTGCAAGCAAACTTTTTCACTTATATTATAATAAAAATTTTTTGGAGGTTCTCAAAATGAGACAAACACAAAACACGCAGAAAAACAGCAACAAAAAGTCGGTTTTCGTAATCGCGCTTTTACTCCTGCTCGTAGCGGTAATCGGCTTCGGCGGCTACACGATGTCCAAGTACATTAGCAGCAAGAGCGATAACGGCACGGCAAGCGTTGCGAAATGGGGCTTCACCGTCAAAGCCGACGCTACTAAAGTTTTCGGTAGCAATTATGAAAAAGCCGGCGGTGTAAGCAGCACCGTTACTGACAAAACCGACGCTACTAAACTTACTGTCAAAGCAAGCGATGCAGACAGCAAAGTTGTCGCTCCCGGAACCACCGGTTCGTTGACGTTCGGTTTCGGCGGTACGTCCGAAGTTTTGGCAAAGTTTACTTTCAATTTACAGGTTAACGACATTTCTCTTGCATACACGAAGGATGCCGCTGCCGGAACTTACAGCCCCATAAAATGGACTCTTAACGATGGTACCACAAACGTTGTTGACGGTGGAACTATTGAACAGGTAAAAACCGCATTGAATAAAGAAGTTGTGCTGGACCCCGGAGCAACATTAGAAAATAAAAATTATACTCTTACGTGGGTATGGGATTTTGAGACTTCCGATGCGAGCAAAAAAACCGAGTACAATATACTTGATACTTACCTCGGAAAACTCGCTAACGGCTATACTGAAGCCGCGTACGAGGGTTATACGAAAACAGATGCGAACACCACGCTTACGATTAACCTCGACATTTCCGTTGTTCAACTTCAGAACAGGGCTTAATTGTAAAGGTAACACGAAACAAGTAATATAAAACAAGAGACGGGGGTAGCCCCCGTGCGGAGTCGTAAAATGCAGACTGATACGCAATTCACAAAAGAACCTCTCAAAGGTTCCGTAAAACCGCTTGCGGGCGGCAAAAAAGTCGTCGATAAAAAGAGCGGCAAATTGATGTGCTTTTTGCGTATGGATAAACTGTACGACTTAAATCATGTTTGTTTCGCCTCGTGCAAACGCGTCAGATCCGACAAAGTCAAGGAAGTTGGCGCGTTTGCGACGGACGGAAGGTATTTATACGATAACGGGGTCGCGGTAGGAAGAATACAACGGAGCAATTCCGTTTTAGTAATAATTTTACTTCTCCTGCTGCTTGCGGTTTCCGCAACCTCGCTTTCCGTGTTCATATACGAAAAGAACAAGCCTATAATTCCCGACTTCACCGTGGTAGACGCGGACGGAGCGTGGGGGGCGACGGGAAAACTGAACGTATTCGGAAAAGAAAAAATCTGTCCGGGCGACAAGGGAACGTATATGTTTATGATAAACAATCCCCATGCGGCGGACTTGAATTGTAAAATCAGGTTTACTTTAAACTACGAAAACAACGAATTGCTGCCTCCGATAAAATATTCGGCGTATTCGGAAGGACGGTTATTAAACCGTACTGAAACGGACGACGAAGGATTCGAGGTCAGCGGTCTTATAATAAAAGAGAAAAACGCTCGGGCGATAATTCTCGAATGGGAATGGGAATTCGACGGCGACGACGAGAAAGACACGATAATAGGAGTTCTCGGCGAAAAATACTTTATAAACATAGAAATCATTGCCGAAGAGGCTTAAAAAACAAAAACGAGGAGAGCAGAAATGGAAACCAAAGAAAAAAACAGAATATCCGCCAAAGCGGTAATTTCCGTGACGGTCAAGGTTCTCCTCGGAGCGTTAATAGCCTTATTGGTATTCGTGGCGGCGGCTCTCGCCTACGACAAGTACGTTAAAAAGTCGGCGATACCGTCGGTATTCGGAAAATCGCTTTTAGTTATCGCGACCCCCTCGATGTCGGGTTCGATAGACGCGGGCGACGCGATAATAATCGAAAAACGCGATAGTTACGAAGTCGGAGACGTAATAACCTATTTCCCCGCCGCGAACAACGTTTCGGTAACGCACAGAATAGTCCGCATCGAGGGCGAGAAATATTACGCGAAGGGCGACGCGAACGAAAGCGAAGACCCCGACCCGATATTCATAACTCAGATAGCGGGCAAAATGACGAAGCGTATACCTAAAATCGGCATAATAATAGAATGGCTGAAAACGTGGCAGGGCATAGCGTTCACGTTGGCGGTCGGGGCGGTGGTAATCGCCCTTATCATGGTAGCCGAGCAGGACGACGGGGAACAGCCCGAAATGGTAGTCCCCGAGTCCGTCGAATCGACTACGGAGGTAAATGGTGGCAAGTAAAAGAAAAAACGCGAGTTTATTTTCTATAATACTTTTTTTGGTGCTGGTAATATCCGCAGTCGGCGGCACGCTCACTTTCGCGAGATTTTACGGCGATTACGAAAAGAAAACGGACTCCGTTAAAATCGCCGACGCGGTAATGAAAATCGAAGTCGATTCGATATACCGCACCGACTCGCAGAAAAACAGAGTTTCGCAGTCGTTCAATAAAAAGGCGAGCGAAGTCACGATTTACGACGTCGAACCCGAAGACGAAATAGAATATTATTTCACGGTTTCGGGGGCGGACGAAAAGAGAATAAACGAAGTTTCCATGAACGCGACCTTATCCGTAACGGTGAGACTCGAAACGATTTCGGCGAACGCGAGCGGAACGAGTACCGTAAGCGGCAAGCGGGTCGATTATTTCGGCGGCTGGACGACTTACGGGGCGGACGACGGAGTAAAAGACGGCGCATATTTAAGAATATATCACGGTTCGGAAGCGGACAGCGCGAAGGATATCAGACCGTCCGAAAATATGGGGACGGAAGTCGATTTCGACGGCAAAAGTCTTTTGATAGAAAATAGCGGAAATACGATAGTAAATAAAACGGGATTTAAGATGAAAACGGACGACGAGACGAAAGAGTACTCGTACCACTTGAAGTTCAAACTCCCGAAACAAAACTCGGACAAAGACAACTACGCGGGCGCGAAGGTGTTCATTGACGTGCAGGTCGTAGCCGAGCAGGTTCAGAACGTTTAAAACCAAAACAATACAGAGGAGGGTTTTATCGGCTATCGTTGCGGATTTAAAACATTTAACATAAAAACAATAAAGGGGAGGCGACAAGATGCGAAAAAGCGTTTGTAAAAAGTTTATAGTACTTTTTGCGGCTCTTTGCGTGCTTGTCGCTTTTGCGTGCGTATCGGTGTCGAAGTTCGTCCTTTCCGACAGAAAGGAATTGACGGGCGTTTACACCGATTTTGTTTTATCTCACGACGGCGAAGGTCAAACCGCGGTGATTCGGAAAGAGGCGGGCGGAAGTTGTACGGGTTACGTCGTAGTTTCGGTCAACAACTTCGACGCGGATAAGGTATCGAAACGAGACGTGAGATTTTCGCTTCGCGCGCCTACGAGCGAAGAACTGAACAGGACTTACGTCACGGACGCATGGGGCGTTCAACACGGTTTAAACGCAGACAGCGGAAACTACGACGTGTCGATAGTAGACGAAAACGACAATCCGCTTACAAATACGAGCGAGGCGACGCTTTTGCATTCGGCTCAACGGAATACGAGTTCGCTTTTGCTGAAAATACGGCGAAAAGCAAACGCCGCGTCGGCAATGCCGAGCGAGGGAACGGAAAGACTTTCCGTAATCTTGCAGACGAGCGAACCGTATATCGATTTACAGGTATTTACCGTAAACACGACCATGGCGAGACTGTCGGTGGGCGTGTCATCCGACGTTTATAACGGATTTACGAGAGAGATAGTCAACCTGAAATCCGCTTCGGAGTTTATCCGAGGGACTGATACTCCCGCCACGGACAAATCATATCTTGCGGAGGTTGAGTTTACCCTTAGCGGCAACGTAATTTTCGATACCGCGAAGTACAAAGAGACGTACGGAGACGTAGTGGAGGTCTCGGCTGACGGGAATAAGTATACAGTCACCGTGCGCGCGGGCGCGGACGTGAATTTATATTTTTACGCGCAAGGGGGTTGTTCGGTTAAGGCTTCCGCGACGATAGACGACGGCAAAACGGCGCCGGGCGAAGAAAGGGTTTCGGGCGTAAACGACGACAAAGTAGTGTTTGAAAGAGTGTGAAAAAAATGAAAAAAAGCAGGATAAAAAAATTTATAATAGCCCTTTTAATCGTGACGATCGTCTGCATATCGGTTCTCGCGCTTGTTATCGGCACGGATAAAACCTATTCGACTTACGTCAGCGTAATCGTTCCCGAAGGCGACGACGTCAAAGTTTACGTCGGCGGAAAGGACGTCAAAAAATCGGCAGACGGCAAAAACTACGTCGTAAACGCCGGTTCGACCGTAACCGTAACGGTAGTAAACGAGGGCAAACTCTTCAAAAGTATGACGATAAACGGGACGAGTTACGCTTCGGCGGTTGCGGAAATAACCGTTCCCGACAGCGGCAAAGTCGAAATTGCGGTCGAGACCGAAGAGCCTTACGCCGAGGACGTCGGAAAATATTTTGGCAATCCCTACGTTTTGTCGAAAGAGGCGGACGTGCTTGCCGTCGCGAGAATTTTGGCGAGAGGGAGTACGACTCCCGAGGACCTCGCGCAGATAGGAGCGGACGCTAAAACGACCGCAGACGAAATTCGTTACGGGTATTACCGTTTAGGCACGAATTTATTCATAAACTCGTCGGAGTTTTTCGGCTTAGGCTTCCGCGGCAGACTTCCTTTCGGCGGTTGTTTCGACTTCGACGGCTATACCGCAACTATCAACTTAGTCAGAACGAGTCACGTTGACAGCGAGTTTTCGTTCGTGGGAAAAACGCATTACGCCGATTACGGATTTTTCGCTTACGCATACGGCGACGGCGTTCGTCCGTGTCTTATCAGAAACGTGAAAATGCAGGGATTTATCGGCATAAACACGATTGAAAATGCGGAAACTATAAACCATACCGACCACGTCAACGTAGGCGGCGTTGCGGGTACGGCAGGCAAGAATATAGTGTTCGACGACGTCGAATCGACCGTTTCCGTAAGCGCGCAGACGAAATTTGCAGACCTCTACATCGGCGGAATTTTCGGTTTGTGTTCTTCCTCGGTGGAGTCTTGGTGTCCCGTTCGTTATAACGGGACGTTTAACGACGTATCGGGCGTAACTTACGGCAATAACGCGGGGGCGATCGTCGGCGGATTTGCAGGGGTGTTGCAAAACGCGAGCGTGGACGGCGTCACTATCGACGGCGAACGGTCGATAGTACTTGCGAACGCTCTCGGCAACGTTTCGGGTTCGGCGATAGCGGGCGGTTTCGTCGGAGTTGTCGAACTCGGCGAAAACGCAAACGCGGAAGTGAGCGCGCCTCGTCCGATGAGTATAAAAAACGTAGTTGTCTGCGCCGAACACAATTATTCGGTTACTGCGGTTATAGACAACGGCGGTAGCGCGAATAAGGGGAATATAAACTCCGACGATTTTTCCGAGACCTCGGCTGCGGCGGTAGCGGGAGGAATAGTCGGCATCGTCAATCGCGGCAATAAAGCAGGCTCGACTCTGAGCGACGATAAGAAAATCGAATTTTCAAACGTCGCGTTCGTTAAATCGGATATAAACCAAATCGGCGAAGTCGGTCCGAGCGGCGAAGGAAGGCTCGAGATAAAAGCGAGTACGGCGGACGGAAATTCTTCGGGCGCGGTTTTCGCAGGCGGCGCGGTCGGATATATTTACAGCCATAGCGCAGAATATATCGTCCATAACGTTTTGCCCGCAGAAGAAACGAAATACTTTTTTAATTGCAGCGTGGACGTTTCCGCGACGCAGAACGGCGTTGGACCCGCGTATGCGGGCGGAGCGTTCGGATACAACTCCTTTCACATCCATAACGTCGCGGATAATCTGCTGAAACTCGGCATCGTTAAGCCCGAATACGATTACACGGTAACTGCCGTTCAGTCGGCGACCTCGACTTCGTACAACAATAAATATTACAACGTGTGCGCCGGCGGCTACGCTTCGAGATATAACGTCGGCTATTCGTTCGACAACGCCGTGTTCTATATCGGAAGCGGCAGAATTACCGCGTACAGAGAAGTCGGTTCGACTGCTATCGGCGATATAAACGCGGGCGGCTGCGTGGGAAGAGTTTCCGGCTACGGCTCTGAGGCTACCACGATCGGAGATTACGATAAAAACGGTTCTCAAAGCGGAACGAGCGACAACGTTACGGTATATTATAACGAAAATTCGAGGGTCGAAGCCTCCTGCCATTCTTTTTCGTCGATTAACGGTACGGGAACTCTCGGCAACAACGTGTGCGCGGGCGGCGCGATAGGTTACGTTCTCGGATATTCGCAGATAAGCAATCTGTCTCTTATATTCAAAAGCGACTCGTCCTCGTCGGGCAAAGCCGCGGAATATTTCGTAAGCGGCTCGCAGAACGGCAAGAATGCGGGCGGCAACGACGCCGACCTTAAAACGGAGGGTTTCGTCGGCGGCGTTTTCGGACTCGTTATCGACTCGAAACTTACGAGCGTCAGCCTTACGGGCGATAAAACGGAAAATTCGGTAGTGTATTTCACTTCCGCGAACTCTCCGAACACGGCGAGCGTCGGAGGACTTATCGGCGCGCTCTGGAGAAAGAAAATTACGTCGAACGTCACTCTTTTAAACGGCGCGACGGTAGAAAACGTACACGCTGCGGGGAAGGCGTATTGCGACGTCCACGGCAGCGACGTCTACGACCTGTACGTCGGCGGCGCGATAGGCGTATTTGCAAATCCGTCGCAAGTGGTCGTAAATATCAGGGACATAAAAATTAAAAACTGCGTTATCGACGCGATAGGCGAAAACACGATGCTCACTTATGCGGGCGGAATCGTCGCCGGTATGTGGTGGAGCGGAACTACCGACCTGTCTTACGGAACAGTGGAAAACTCCGCGGTAACCGCTTCGAGTATAGCCCCGTACGCTTACGCCGGCGGAATAGTCGGGCTTATGCAAAATTCAAACGTAAGTTATTGTGTAGTCAAAGATACGGACGTCAAGGCGATTTCCGAAAACAGTTACGCTTACGCGGGAGGAATTGCGGCGAGGTCGAAAGCCACCGACACAATAAAATATGCCTATTCGAACGCCTCTTTAAACGCGCAGGGTTCGTCTACAAAAACTTCGGTAAAATACGGCGTACTCGCTCTCGGTTCTGCGACCGTGAGCAGTTCGGGAGCGGCGAAAAACCTGTTCGTTTACGAGACCGCGGGAACCGACGAGGCTTATTCGGGCAATACGAATATGGCGTTGTATCTCGCTTCGGGGTACCAAAATACCGCTTCGATAAATACAGAAAGTACGGTAAGCGTTTATTCGGCGGTCGATACCTCGCAAACTAATATCGAAATTAAAAGCAATAAGACGAATTTCGCTTCGGTAAACGGTCGCACGGTGACGGGCGTAAGCAAGGGAATCGCTTATATAAGCGTTTATTGCAAGGTCGGCAATACGAAATATCTGCTTTGTTCATACCCCGTGACGGTCGGCGGAGCGACCGAGAACGGTACGGGAATACAGGTCGTAACGGACGACGGAACAGCCGTCACCAAGGATACTGCCGACGAGTTTATAACCTATGTAAACGAGTCGGGAACGACTGCGACGACTTACTATTATTTCCGTCGAAACATAGGCAATCCGGACACCGTAAAGAAGATAAACGTAACGCCCGTCGGAGCGGAATACCTGCCGCAAAACGTTAAGTTTTACGATATAAGTACCGCGACGATAGGCAAGGCGGACTATTTTGACAAGACGACTGCCGACACCGTGAAAAACGCGAGAATTGCGAGCATTATCGCCGCGAAAGGCACGGCGTGCAACGTTTCGTCCTTCAACGGCAGGGCGAACGTGGGGTATAATTACGACGGCGGAGACGAAGGGGTCGCTAAAAAGTCCGTTTACTTCTACGCAAACGACAACGTTCGCGAAAACACCGTAATTATTATGGAATGTGACTACGGTACGGCGAAATACGGCGTGATAGTCGAGTTCGTTCCGAACAGACTTACGGGCATAGAAATAGCCCCCGAAAGCGGCACGCCGCCCCTCGATACGCGGGTTGGCGACGATGGCGTAACGCATTACGTTTACACCGCGGGCGACGTCGTTCGTTTCGGAGCGACTCTGAAATATAAATATCCCGCTCCGCGTTCATACGTCGTCGAGACCATTTACAGCGGTACGGGCGTAACCGAAAACGGAACGGTTGTCGTTTCGGCGGGCGGCGTGTATACCGTCACCTGCGAGGACTTGAAAAGAACGGTTAAAACCACCGTCATAGTCGAGGCGAAAGAAGAAGTGGATTTCTCGTTCGCCTACTCGGGCGCGACGGGTTCTACCGACCGTAAAATGTTGCAGAGTTGCCATTTTACATTCAGTTTGCAGCCGCAACTCGGTTACGGACTTACGCCGACTATATCCCTTACGATAAACGGCGTGACTTCGATCGGACAATTTACCGAAAGCGGACTTTCGGTCTCTTTCGGGGCGAATAACTTCCTGATTCCTTATACGGAAGACCCCGACTACGAATACTCGTATAATTTCGTCGCCGGCTCGGATTTTGTGGAGTATGCGGTGGAAAACGGCGGTTCGGTCGCGTTTTCGGTGACGTACGCCAAAATATATTCGCTCGTTTTCATATCGAACTACGGAGTGAACGAATATTTCACGACTACCGTTTCGGCAGGCGAGAAGTTCTCTTTGGTAAATCCCGACGGCTTCGAGGGCTGGACTAACAAACTCATAAACGAAAGATACGGCTACGATTTCAAAGGGTTTTACACGGTAAGCAAGGCGGGCGACGTCTCGGCTTATGGTAAGTCGTTCGAGGATATGCAAAAGGACGCTTCTTCGGAAGTCAGCGGCACGATGAGGTTTTACGCGAGGTGGACTTATAACGTAACGGTCGAGGCTCCCGAGGGCGTGACGGTAACTTCGTCAATGCCCCGTTCGATGTTGGAAGGCGGCGAAATAATACCGCTCGACGCGAACAACGGTTTCGGTTTCGTTATCGGAACTACGGATAAATGGGTAGGAAAACCCCGCTATAAGTCGTTTATCAGACTAAGCGACGGTTCATATACGGAAATAACCTCGGCGTTTTCGACGGCAAGTCAAGAAAGCGGCTACTTCGTTTCGTCCGAGATTTTAAGCGGTTACGACAGCGGATATATATATGTAAAAGTATACGCCGACGACCTCGAATTCGCGGTTGGCGACGACCCGAGATACGACGGCTCGGCACTTTACACCGACGGAATATACACCGTAACTTACAGCGTGAATTACGGCTCGGAAGATACGGTTTCGGACTTTGCGTTCGATTTCGACTTGCCTTTGCCGAAAGACACTTCGCTTAGACTGTTCTATCAGAAAGACGGCGTAAGCGTATGGGCGGGAAGTTACGTTCTTTCTTCGGCTTCGGATAGCGTTTTGATAAGCGAATTCGATTCTATGGGCGGTTCGACTCAAACGCTTGCGGCGGCGAGAGATTCGGCGGTAAGCGAGAGGTTTATACTCGTCGTAACGCTTCCGAACAATACCAACGGTTTCGGTATGGGTTTTGCGACGAAATGTACGATTAAAGTTAAAAACTACGCCTATAAGTCGATTATCTCCGATTACGGCTCTATCGAAAGGGCTGATGACGGCAAGCCGAAAGAGACGGACGAGTACGTGAGCGAAGAGTACACGCTTCTGCCTGCGGTTATATTGAGTGTGACTTATAGTAACGGCACGTTGTCGTTCACCGCGACGGGAACGCCCGACGAAAACGTGGTCGACCGTCGTCACAGCGGCGTATATTATATGTGGCGAATAGACAAAGTAGGCGGCGGGTATATAGGAAATAAGACTTTTGCCTCGTTCGGAAACGAAGTAGTAAGGACGACGGACGCGATATATTATTCGGCGACGAAGGGAAGTAGCATCATGATTACCGAGAGTTTAAGCGGTTACAGGGTATCGCTTCTCGAAGCGCGGAACATAAAGCAGCCGTCGGAGTCGTATGAAATAGCGATCCTGACAGGGTTTTAAGGCGTGAAAGGCTCTGTAAAAAATAGCTATCGGGACGTCGAGGGCGCCGTCCCCTACGGCAAAACTCGGTAAAACGTTTAGTCATAAAAAAGATTATTACGCGTTTGTTATCTGTTAATTTACAATTACTGAATAAATTGTTTAAATAAATGACTCATACGGCGGTTTATATTTAATAATCGTAGGGGACGACGCCTCGGCGTCCCGTAAAACGGGAGTTATATTTTTCTTCGCAAAGTTATCAAAAAAACTTGCCTTCCCCTTTGGGGAAGGTGTCAACGGAGTTGACGAAAGAGGTCGAACGTAAAGACGGAGATATCAAAAAACTTGAGAAAATGTAAGACCTCTTCCACCGCAAGCGGTCCCCCTTCCCCAAAGGGGAAGGCAAGAGTAGTTAGAATTTGTTAGCAAAAAAATAATTTCCTGTCGGCAAGTTGTTTTGCAGCCGTAGGGGACGACGCCTCGGCGTCCCGGTACCCATAGAAATTGCTAAATTTTCGCTTCCTCCTTCGGGGTAGATTTCCCCGATGAAACGGGGAAAATGTCGCGGAGCGACAAAAGGGGCGCGCTCTGCGGAGAGAGTGGCAAAATGGAGCGTAAGCGAGATTTTGACGATAGGGGACAAAAAACGCAATGCAAAACGTAGTAGTGATTTATTGTCCCCTTCCGTCGCTTTCGGCGACACCTCGCCTCGGCAGCGGACGCCCCCTCTCCGTCAGACTTCGCCTGCCACCTCTCCCGTTTCATCGGGAGAGCATACCCCGAAGGTGACGGCATAAGTTGTAAGTTATATTTGCCTGTCGGCAAGTGATATTACGCTTCGCGTAAGTTAATTTGCCTGTCGGCAAGTCGTTTTTATGCCGCTTTACGGAAAAATATCGTAAAACGCCTTGCAAAAAATATTATATATTGTTATAATAACGACGAGCATTCTTTTGCGTTCGTCGTTTTTATAACGGCTGACTTTTAAACAGGGGGTACGGATAATGACCGAAAACGAAATTCAAAGCGAAATGAATATCCTCAGAAAAGTGTTTTCTACCGTCAGACTTTTATCCGAGGACGACGTAGGGGGAAGAGTCAAAACCTGCGAGGACAAACGTATAGAGGGCGATTGCTACTCCGTGTGGCAAAGGCGTTCGCCGTGTAAAAATTGTATCAGTTACCGCGCTCTTACCGAAAAAGGTCAGTTTTCAAAAATAGAAAAACTGAAAACGGGTACTTATCAGGTCATCGCCGACTACCGCGAAGTGGACGGCAAACCCTGCGTTCTCGAAATGATAAAAACTTTCGACGAGAACACCGCCATAGACTACGGCGACGAGGAAGACAAGGATATTCTTCCTCTTTCCGAGTACTTCGATAAAACCTACACGGACGTTTTAACCGAAACGTATAACCGCCGCTATTACGAAGAATATATCGCCGATACTCCCTTGGACGGCGGGGTCGCTATGCTCGACCTCGACGACTTCAAAATTTATAACGACCTCTTCGGTCACGACGTTGGCGACGCGGTGCTGAAAGCCGTGGTATCGACTATTAAAAAGGGCGTTCGTTTTACCGATAAACTTATCCGATACGGCGGCGACGAATTTTTGCTTATTATCCCCGGCGTTAAAGAGGCGGGCTTGAAAAGATGTCTGAGAGATTTAAGCGAAAGCGTAAGGGAAACCGTGGTCGAGGAATATCCGTCCATAAAACCTTCGATCAGCGTGGGCGGCGTAATCAGCGACGGCGAACCCGTCAAAAACGCGGTCGTCAAAGCGGACGAGCTTATGTATATCGCGAAGAAGAAAAAGGACTGCGTTATAACTAAAAAGCCCGAGGGAACGAGCGTAAAAGAGTATATGCCCGAAAAAGAACTCGTTTTAATCGTGGACGATTCGCCCCTCAACCGCGAGATTCTTTCGGGTATTTTAAAGAGCGAATACGAGGTCATAGAAGCCGACGGCGGCAAGCGGGCGATAGAGCAAATAGAGGGCTATAAGTCGAATATCGCGGTAATTCTGCTTGATTTGGTAATGTCCGACGTGAGCGGTTTCGACGTCTTGGACTATTTAAACGAACGCGGACTTCTGTCCGATATTCCCGTCGTCACGATAACGGGCGACGACTCGGACGATTCGATAAGAGCCGCCTACGAAAAGGGCGTTTCCGATTATATAACCCGCCCTTTCGACGCGAGAATTGTTTACAGGCGGGTCGCGAACGCCATAAAAGTTTATTCGAGACAAAAACGACTCGTTTCCGAAATTACCCGTCAGATGAGAGAAAGGGAAAAGAGCCGCTCTATGATAGTGGAGATACTGAGTCAGATTATCGAACGCCCGAGAGGCGACGAAGAGGGCAGTCACGCTTCGCGTATAACCGAGTTCACGAGACTTATTTTAGAACGGCTCGTCTGTAAGAGAAACCCGTATAATTTTACTATCGCCGACATTTCGACGATCTCCTACGCGGCGGCGATGCACGATATAGGCAAGTCGCGTATCGACCCCGAAATAGTGGATAAAAAGGGCAAACTTACTCCGCAAGAGTTCGAGACTATGAAAAAACATACGATTTTCGGCGAGGAAATGCTTAAAAACGTAAAGGCTTACGCGAAAGAGCCGCTCGTAAAGTATGCCCGCGAAATATGCCTTTGTCACCACGAACGGTACGACGGCAACGGTTATCCGAGCGGACTTAAAGGAGACGAAATTCCCGTTTCCGCTCAGGTGGTTTCGATTTGCGACGTCTACGACGCGTTAGTATCGAAGCGTTCGTATAAACCCGCATATCCGCATGAACAGGCGGTAGAAATGATTAAAAACGGCGAATGCGGTCAATTTAACCCGCTGATTTTGGAATGTTTCTACGAACGGGGCGAAGATTTTAGAAAAATAACGGAGAGGACGAAAACAATCGATGAATAAATCGTTTTTACAAAAGATAGCCGCATTTTTGGCGGTCGTTTTCGTCGGCGTTTTAACGGCGAGCGGTTGCAAAGGCGGCGGAGATACGAGCGAGAGTCCGAATCATCCCGAACTTACGATAGGCGTGGACTATTATTCGCCCGCGGTCTATCGCGACGACGACGGACGCTTCGTCGGACTTGAAGTCGAACTCGCCGAAGAGGTATGCCGCCATATAGGCTACAAGCCTAAATTCGTACATATAAATTGGAGCGAAAAAAACGCGATTCTGCTTCGCGGGGAAATCGACTGCATATGGTGTTGTTTCACTATAACGGGCAGAGAGGACGACTACGCGTGGACGAAGCCGTATATGAACAGCAGGCAGGTCGTCGCGGTCAAAGAGGACAGCGATATTACGAAAATAGCCGATTTGAACGGCAAAAGAGTCGCCGTTCGGGCTTCGGCGAAGCCCGACGAGATATTTTCGGGCAAAGCGGGGGTTGAAATGACTATCCCCGAACTGAAATCGCTCAACTGTTTTCCCGATATAAACTATATGTTCGCGGCTATAAACGAGGGCTACGTGGACGCCATAGCGGGTCACGAACTCGTTTTGCGGGAATATATGAAAACAAGTTCCTTAAAACTTCGCGTGTTAGACGATTCGCTCCTCGACGTCAACGTCGGCGTGGCGTTTCTGAAAGGTACCAACGCGGAGATTATTCAAAAGATAAACGATACGTTCCGAATACTCAGAAACAACGGCTATATGTCGAAAGTCGTTTCGGCATACGGGCTTGACCCGAACGTATATTTGGTGGACTATGGAAGAACGCGTTAGAGATACGAGAATCGGGCTTATACACCTCGCCCTGTTCATTTTGGTAGGAATAATCATCGGCGTGTTCGCTTCGCTGATTACGACCGCGACGGGTAAAAATACGGCGAAAAAGCAAATGGACGCCGCCTCGAAATACGTCAGACAGCAATGCGTGCGTTACGAGGAATTAGCCGCCGAAGAGGCTGCCCGCAGTCTTTACGACGTGTCGGACAAGGCGTTTTCGATAAGGGGTACGTTAGATTATACCGCCGACCTCGACGAGCAGATACGCTTGCTTGCCGAGACGAACAGATTAAGCGGTATTCTCGTCACCGAGACAAGCGAAGAGTCTTTGGCGGGCAAAATCGTCTCAAATTATTCCGAAAGCGGCGAAAACGAGGTCATGTGGGAGTCCTATTTCGAGACTTTCGGCGGGGTATCGAAAGACCTTGTCAAGAGTTATTCCGCAAGACTTACCGAGAGAAAGAGCGACGACGAAGCCTATTATTACGATTACGCGATGGTCGCGAGGGGCGACGGCAAAGGGGCGGTTCTGTGCTATAAACGCCGACTCGTAAAAGACGTCGAGGACGACAGATTCGCAATCGCAACCCTTTTAAATGGCTACGTTTTCGAGTCGAACGGCTCGATTATCGTTACCGACGGAAGTATCGTAATCGCTTCCAATATAAAAGGCAGGGTCGGCATGCGAGCCGAGGACTGCCCCGTGGTCAGGGAACTCAGAAAAACCGACGAAGTAAACGCCATTATCCGCGTCGAGGACGAGGGCGTTTATTACGGGACGAGGTCTGCGAGCAAAGACCTGTTCGTGTACGCCTATATGCCCGATTCCGAGGTGTTCGCAAGGCGTACCGTCATACTTTTGTACCTCTTGTTCTTCTATTTCTTAACGACTATGGTCGTACTCACGATAGGTCAGATGACCTTGCGTAAAAGAAGACTCGAACAACAGGCGAAAGACGAGGAGTACCGCAAGGAAAGCGAAAAACTCACCCGTGAGGCTATTCGGGCGAACGAGGCGAAAACCGACTTTTTAAGGCGAATGAGCCACGATATACGAACGCCTATAAACGGTATTCGCGGAATGGTTAAAATAGGCGAATATTATTACGACGACCCCGAGGTGCAGAAAGAATGTCGCGAAAAAATCTGGAACGCGTCGGGATACCTTTTGGACCTCGTAAACGATATTCTCGATATGAATAAACTCACGACTTCCGAACCCGTATGGAAAGACGAGGCGTTTGTGATGAGCGAACTTTTGGACGAGATAGCGGAATTTATGAGCGTTCAGGCGAAAGAAGCGGGTGTTTTACTCGTTTTTGATGCGAAAAATATTACGCACGACTATCTCTACGGTTGTCGCGTTCAGTTCAAGAGGATTCTCACCAACCTGATAAATAACGCCATAAAATACAATAAGGCAGACGGGAAAGTTGTTTTTACCTGCATAGAAACGGGTTGCGACGACGATACCGCGAGATTCGAATTAAAGTGTTCGGATACGGGAATCGGTATGGACGAAGAGTTTATACAAAAGATGTACGAGCCGTTCGAACGAGAGAAACAATTCGATTCGAACAATCCCGAAGGAGTAGGCTTGGGGCTTGCGATAGTCAAAAAAATCATTGACAGAGCGGGCTGGAATATATCTGTCGAAAGCAAAAAGGGAGAGGGTACGACCTTTACCGTAAACGTTGATTTTAAGATATCCGAAAAAGCGAAGAAAGGGACGGATTCCTTGCAAACGAGCGAAGAAAGGAAACTTGACGGAATTAACGTTCTCGTTGCGGAAGACAACAAGATAAATACCGAGATAGTCGAGTTTATACTGAAAGTAGCGGGGGCGAACGTTACATCCGTAACCGACGGAGCGCAGGCTGTCGAGGCGTTTAAAAAGAGCGAGGTCGGGGAGATAGACGTCGTGCTTATGGACGTTATGATGCCTGTCGTCGACGGTCTTACGGCAACGAAGGAAATCCGCGCTATGGATAGACCCGACGCTGCGATCGTGCCTATAATCGCGATGACCGCGAGCGCGTTCGCGGAGGACGTAGAGAACGCGAGAACCGCAGGTATGAACGCCCACATCGCAAAGCCGATAGACGGCAATAAGTTGATTAACTGTATAGTTCGTCTCGTGAAAAAAACTCGGGGGGGGGGTAGAAAATGACGATTAAAAGCCTGTACGAAGCCGTAGGCGGCGATTACAAAGACGTGGTGAAGAGATTTATATCCGAGGAGTTTGCGGCGGGACTTGCGGTCAGATTTTTAGACGACGACGAGATGGAAAAACTCGGGGCGGCGATGGAAACGCGGAATATCGAAGAGGCGTTTCGGGCGGCGCACACGCTGAAAGGCGTGGCGTTGAACTTAGGGTTTAAAAACTTAGGGCGTTCGGCGTCGGAACTTACGGAAGTACTCAGAAAGCGGACTTTCGACGGCACGGAAGAGTTATATAAAGAGGTTAAAGCGGACTATGCGACGGTTATATCGGCGTTGCGATTCTACGTTTCCGCCCGCGGCTGATTGACTTCCGCAAGCAGTACGATTTTTTAAAGTTGCCATACTTTTAAGCGTAGTCGTTTTTGGGGACGCTAAATTTTCGCTTCCTCCTTCGGGGGAAGTGGCAAAATGAGCGTGAGCGAGATTTTGACGATAGGGGATAGAAAACGCAATGCGAAACATTGCAGTGATTTATTGTCCCCTTCTGCCAAATCGTCGCGGAAAGTCGCTCGATTTGCCACCTTCACCGAAGGAGACGGCAAAAACGTATAAGTTAAATTTCCTGCGGAAGTTATATTGCTGTCGCAGTTGTATTTGCCTTGCGACGTAGGGGACGACGCCTCGGCGTCCCGAGAAACGAGAGTTGAATTTAAAACGGCGATTTAACCATCTGAATGCGGGATATTGTGAAATTTTTGCGGAATACTTGACTTCGCAATAAATCTATGCTATCATATAATCGCTGAAAGGGAGTAAAAACACGGCTCTACCCGTGTTACGGTATCGTCAGGACGAAAAATAAGTTTTCCGGTACCGTAAGAACTTATTAGTGATAACGAAAGTTAAATCTATGTTTTTTTGAGACTTTTACGTATTTTGCGTAAAGGTTTTTTTTTCGGCGTAGAGTTACGGCGTAGTTATCGCTCGCAGGCTTTCGGCATATATTACAAAGGCAGAACAAGGAGGTAAAAGTTATGCCGACGTGGGCAATCGTTTTATTGTCAGTAGTAGCAGCAGTAGTAATTCTCTTTCTTGTGGCGGGATATCTGAAAGCGCCCCCGGACACCGCGTTTATTATTTCGGGTCCGTTCAAAAAGAGGATTCTCATAGGTAAAGCGGGGTGGCGTATGCCGTTCTTTGAAAGGGTGGATAAAATTTCGCTCAGAGTTATGCAGGTAGACGTAAAGACGAGCGAGGCCGTTCCCACAAACGAATTTATCAACGTAAACGTGGACGGCGTTGCGAACGTTAAAGTCTCGTCCAACCCCGAACTTTTAAAGCGTGCGGCGGAGTCTCTTCTCGGTATGAAACAGAACGAACTCGTAAGTCTCGTAACGCAGGTTTTAGAGGGTAATATGCGTGAAATAGTCGGTTCGGTCGGACTTAAAGAGATGGTTCAGGACAGACAGGGCGTGGCTAAGAAAATTACCGAAAACGTAGTTCCCGATATGGAGAAACTCGGTATCGAAGTCGTGAACTTCAATATTCAGAACTTCAAGGACAACGCGGGAACAATCGAAAATATGGGTATCGACAACGTAGAGCAGATTCGCAAAAACGCTCAGATAGCCAAAGCGAACGCTCAGAGGGACATCGCGATAGCGACTTCTCACGCGCAGGAAGAGGCGAACGCCGTAAAGGTCGAAGCCGAAAAGAAAATTGCCGAACAGAATACCGCGCTCGCCGTACAGCAGGCGGAACTTAAAGTTCAGGCGGACGGCAAGAAAGCCGAAGCGGACGCGGCGTATTCCATTCAACAGGAAAATCAGAGAAAGACTATCGAAATAACCAAGGCGGAAGCGGATATCGCCCGTAAGGAGAAAGAGTCCGAACTTGCCGACAAGGCGATAGTTTTAAAGGAAAAACAACTCGACGCGGAAATCAGAAAGCAGGCGGACGCGATAAACTACAAGATAGCGAAAGAAGCGGAAGCCGACCTTATCAAACGCCAAAAAGACGCCGAAGCGGACAGATTCGCGAAAGAACAGGACGCGGCGGCTCGCAAGTATCAGGCGATAATGGAAGCGGAAGCGAAGAGAGCGGAAGCCGAGGCTTTGAGATACGCTATGGAACAGGAAGCCGAGGGTATCAGAGCAAAAGGACTTGCCGAAGCGGAGGCGATTGAAAAGAAAGCCGAGGCTCAAAAGAAGATGGGCGAGGCTTCGGTACTCGAAATGTATCTTGCGGCTCTTCCCGAAGTAGTGAAGAACGCCGCCGAACCGCTCAGCCGCACGGATAAGATAGTAATGTACGGCGACGGCAACGCGACGAAAATCGTCAAAGACGTAATGAACAGCGCGGGGCAGATAATGGACGGCGTAAAAGAATCGACGGGCATAGACCTCAACTCGCTTATAACGGGCGTAGTCGGCGGTAAGATAGCGGCTAAGGCGGTAAAAGAAGCGAAAGAGACCGAGAAACCGAGCGAAGACAAAACGCCTGTCAAGTCCGAAAATACAGAGGAATAACCAAGTGAAAGTAAGGCTATAAGTCGATAAACGGCTTAATATTCCGTTTTGCAATCAAAGCGGAGAAGTAAAAAAGAAGAGAAATCTTATAAAGAAGCAGGCGACTGCCGCAAAATTGCGGCAGTCGCCTGCTTTAATTAAGTGAAATCGTAGCGAACGACGAAAAGGGGGATATTTTTGCTTCGCAAAGTTATATTGCCTGTGGCAGTTATATTTTCCTGCGGAAGTTATATTTGCCTCACGGCAAGTTGTTTTACAGTTGTAGGGGACGACGCCTCGGCGTCCCGAAAAACGAGAGTTGTATTTCCTTGCGGAAGTTATATTTTACCCTGTAAAGTTATATTGCTATCGCAGTTGTGTTTGCCTGTCGGCAAGCATAATCACCGCGCGAAATAATAGAACTCTTCGTCCTCCGAAACTTGATTGAAACCGCAGGACAATATTGTCTCTTTCGACTTTACGTTCTCTTTATAACACTTCGCTTTGATTTTTACTTTTAATACGTTTTCCGCAAAGTCCGCTCCGAGTTTAAAGGCTTTCGTTCCTATCCCTTTTCCCTGACTTTCTTTTTCTACCCTTACGCCTATTTCAGCCGAGCCGTTATAAGTGAAATTATATATAATAACCTCGCCTATAAGTCGATTATCGACGCTGTTTTCACGGATAGCGAAACTTATTCCCTCGCCGATTAAGCGGTCGAATTTAACTACGTCGTAAAAGGTATCGTCGTTTATTTCGCCCGTAATCGAAGAATCGGTTTCGTAGTCGTAACCCCAAAGCCTATTGTTTTCCTTGTCCGTACAAAGGTCTCTGTACGCCTGCTTGTCCGACTCTTTAATCTCGCTTAAAACTATTCCGTCCGCTTCAATCGTCGGCGTTTCGGTAAGCGAGTATAAGGGCGAATTGATTTTTACAAGGTATTTATCGACGAGTTTTACGGGGTTGTATTGAAGTTTCGAGGTTCTCAGCCCCATATCGCCCGAATCGTCTTCGCGGTTTGCCGTCTGTAAATTCGGGTAGAGGATGAAAGCGTATTTTACGAACGCGTTAAAGGTTGTCGGATATACGCCGATAACGCTTTTCAGGGCTTTTTCGACGTGAATAATAAGGTTTTCGCCCCGCTGAACTTCGCCCATAGTCACCGATACGGGCTTGCCGCCGAGCATAATCATACCGCCGATAAGGTTTAACTCGAAGAAATTGTCGAGAAGTTCTATCGTGTGCAGGTATTCCTCGTTTTCCTCGTAGCAGGGCGACGGGTGTTCTTTCGCGTACAGCGAAAGCATTTCTTTTACGGCGGCAATATCCGATTTTTTAAGCGGTTTGAATTGCGGTTCGCCGTAAAGCGACCTGAACTTGTTTATGTGATTTCTCTGTCCGCTGAATTTTTTTCCCTTAAATTCGGCTATTTCGGTTGCGGAATAAACGTAGTCGCTCCATTTCCGCTCGTAACCGTAAGAAATTTTCTGGAAAAAGGGCGAGACCTTGATTTTTTCGAGCATCTCTTCCGTAACTCCGTAGAATTTAAGCGGCAGGTCGTTTTCTTTTACGTATTCTATGAGACTTTTCAAAGCCGCTTCTTCGTCGCCGCCGAACGGGTAAGAAAAGGACGGTTCGCCGCAAATATCCTGCATGGATATAAACGAACCTTCCGTTTCGCAAAAGGCGAGGTTTACGCCCTTATGCCACATAAAGAAACTGCCCTTGGACACGTCGTTTACGTTGTATGGGGATAAGTCTATTTTGTCCCCGTATTTTTTCAGATTGTCTATCGAATATTTATCAAAAGTAAGCATATAAGTCGATTATCGAGATAAAATCGGTATCATTGGTTATAAGATTCGGCAAGGTCGAGAACCTCGCAGATTCTTTCCAAGTCGTCGATTGAGAAGTAGTCTATAAGTATTCTGCCCCTGTTTTCCGTACCCGTCGCGGTCACTTTGGTGCCGAACGCGCGTTCCATTCTGCGGAGCATATCGCGGAATTCGGGGCTGAAATCTTTGCTCGGGGTATAGCCCGTGATTTCGATTTTGCCGCTCGCGAGTTTTTCGGCGTCTCTGACGCTTAGTTTATTGCGAATAATCGCCGAAGCGACGGAACGCTGTTTTTCGTAGGGCAAAGATACGAGGGCGCGCGCGTGACCCGCCGAAATCTTCCCCGAAGTTACGAGCGAGAGAATATCGGGGGAAAGAGAGAGAAGTCGCAAAGAGTTGGCGACCGAAGAACGGCTTTTGCCTATTGCGGCGGCGAGTTCGGTCTGATTGAGACCGTACTTTTCCATAGCCTCGCGCATTTGTTTCGCTTCTTTTATAGGGTCGGGCGAATCGGGTTTAAACGTATCGCCGAGTTGTTTTTTCGCTTCGCGAATTTTTTGATTGTCAGTCGTTTTCATAGTTTGTAACGTAGTGTTTTATTTTTCTTGCTTTCCCCTCTGGGGCTTGGCTCTCCCGATGAAACGGGTAAATGTCCCCGATGAAACGGGGAAAATGTCGCGAAGCGACAAAAGGGGCGCGTCCGCCGCGTAGGCGAAGTGGCGGCGTAGCCGTCGATAGAGGTTACTTCGTAAAGTGTATCGCAGTTATATTTGCCTTGCGTTTTTCGGGACGCCGAGGCGTCGTCCCCTACGGTCTCACTTGAAACTTGCCGACAGGCAAATCTCACCGAAGCCTGCGATTTTACTTACCGCAAGCAAATACAACTTTGCGGAGCAAAATATAATTCCTGTTACGGGGCGTCGCCGATAGGCGACGCCCCGTAAATTCGCTTTATTATTATAATTGTTGTTGTTTTAGCCGTAAACGCTTTCGGGCTTATCTTGCCGTATTACTCTTTCTTATCGTCCGAGTTGTTCTCGCCCACCGTCGGCATTTTCGGGGCGTCGGTCGTTTCGCTTGCGTTTTCGACCGTTTTTTCCTCGACTTTTTCGCCGTTTTCGGGAGTAGAACCGCCGTTGTTTGCTGCGGAGCCTTCGTTGACAGCGGAACCGCCGTTGTTTGCAGTGGAACTTTCGTTGGCAGCGGAATTTTCTTCGCCCGCATTATAACGCTTGAACGGGTTTTCGATACGCTCTTTATCGCGTTTATCCATAAATTCGAGTATTTCCTTGACGTCTCTGCCTTCCATTATAAGGTCTACTTCGTCCTGATAAATAGTCTCTCTTTCGATAAGAAGTCTCGCCATATTGTCGAGCAACTTCTTGTTTGCGGTGAGAAGTTCGACGGCTCTTTCGTGGGCTTCCTTGATTATACGCTGAACTTCCTCGTCGATAATAGCCGCGGTGTGTTCGCTGTAACCGGCTTTCGTTTCGTAATCTCTGCCGATAAATACCTGTTCGTTGTCGCCGTAGTTGACGGGGCCGACCTTGTCGCTCATACCCCATTGAGTAACCATTCTTCTCGCTCTGTCGGTCGCCGCTTTGATGTCGCTCGACGCGCCCGAAGAAATATCTTTAATAATGAGTTCCTCGGCAACTCTTCCGCCGTAAGTCATAACGATTTCGTCGAGAAGTTTAGCCTTGCCGTAATACTGTTCGTCTCCGTCGGGACGGGTAAGCGTGTAGCCGCCTGCCGAGCCTCTCGGAATAATCGAAACTTCCTGTACGGGGTCGCAGTGGGGGAGAAGTCTCGCGAGTATCGCGTGACCCGATTCGTGATAAGCGGTGATACGTTTATCCGACTCGGTAATGAGGCGACTCTTTTTCTGCGGTCCCATAATGACTTTGTTAATCGCCTCGTAGAGATCGATATTCGTAATAGCCTTTTCGCTTTTTCTCGCCGCGAGAATTGCCGCTTCGTTTAAAAGGTTCGCGATATCCGCGCCCGAGAAGCCCGCCGTCATACGCGCGAGAACTTTGAAATTGACGTTCGCCGCGAGCGGTTTGTTTCTCGAATGAACCTTTAAAATAGCCTCTCTGCCTCTTACGTCGGGCATATTGACGTAAATCTGTCTGTCAAATCTGCCGGGACGCATGAGCGCGGGGTCGAGAATATCCGCGCGGTTTGTAGCCGCCATGATTATAATACCGTCGTTCGCCTCGAAACCGTCCATCTGAACGAGAAGTTGGTTAAGAGTTTGCTCTCTTTCGTCGTTGCCGCCGCCGAGACCTGCGCCTCTCTGACGACCTACGGCGTCGATTTCGTCGATAAATACTATACAGGGCATAGACTTTTTAGCCATTGCGAAGAGGTCTCTGACCCTGCTCGCGCCTACGCCGACGAACATTTCGACGAAGTCCGAACCGCTTATGGAGAAGAACGGAACGTTCGCTTCGCCCGCGACCGCTTTCGCAAACAAGGTTTTACCTGTTCCCGGAGGTCCTACGAGGAGAACGCCCTTGGGTATTCTCGCGCCGAGGGCGGAGAATTTACGAGGGTTCTTCAAAAATTCCACGATTTCCTGTAATTCTTCCTTTTCCTCTTCCGCGCCCGCGACGTCCGCGAATCTCACCTTGATATTGTGATTTACTCTCGCTTTGGTTTTGCCGAAGTCCATCGCGCCCTTGTTTGCGCCGTTTACCGAACGCATGAGGAACATTATCGCGAGAACGCCTACGCCGAGCATAAGAAGCGGCATCACGAGACTTGAAAGGAACGAGCCTTCATTCGGGTCGGAGCAGTCGATGACCACGCCGTTTTTCTTCAGAACTTCGAGTTCTTCTTGAAATATGGCGGTAGGGTAAAGGTTAGCCGTATAAGCCTTTTTGTATTTTCCGCTATCGAGAACCTCATAAGCCGTGAGGTTGTAAACGTTTACGGAAACTCTGTATTTTTTACCCGTCTCCGCGTTGTATGCGACTTTTTTCTCCGTATTGCCGTCAACCGTTACGTCAACGTACTCGACGCCTATCTTTTTGAAGAACTCGGAAGTTGCTACGTCGGTAGAACTTCCCGTGAAAACGCCTGCTAAGGCGAGAACTCCGAAAAGGGCGGCAATGGCGAGAATAACGGAAATAACTGTTTTTGCCGTTTTGTTCATTGTGTCTCCTTTGTTTCAAACAATCTGTCGTATTGTTTTTGTTTTGCTTTATTTACGCCGAGAAGAGTATCGAAAGACTTTCGCAACGTAAATTTTAATACTTGTAAAAACATTCTAACATATAAAAAATAAAAATTCAAATATATAATGAAAAAGGATATTTTTTTACATACTTTTCACCGAAGTTGAATTTCGCCGCCGACCGACCTCGCTCGTCGACGAAAAAAAAGTCTTTGTCTGGTATAAATACTATGCGTAAAAAATCAAAAAAAAGCCGAAATCCGCAAAACGAATTTCGGCAATCTTATATTTTCTGATTTTGTTACGCGATTACGGTTGACCAGTAGAACTCGCCTACGCCTTTGAAGTACGCTCCTATCCAGTCTGTTACCCATTTGTACGCGTATTGATAAACGTACGAGGAGGTGTCGGTAATCTTGAGTTTGTCGAGATATTCTCCGACGACCGCAACCTTATCTTTGAGAAGATATGCAATCGTAAGGAAGATAAAGATATGTAACGCGCCGATGACCGCGCCGAAAAGGAAACCGAGAATTTTATCTACCGGTTTAATCGGATTCGCAATCGTAGTGAACGGTCTGAATATAAGTTTTACGATTTTAAATACGATCGTCACGAGGATCCAGAGAATGAGTAAAATGCCGAGCATTATTATCCAGTTCGCCGCGAGAGTACCGCCGCTTGCAAGTCCGCGAGCCGCCGCCATATCTCCGAGGAAGCCGTCGCAGAACGCCATAACGCCCGCGAAACTCGAAAGAACGCTGTGAAGCGGCGCTTTTTCAGCCACGAAAACAAGGTTGAAAACGGGTTCTACGAGAAGTATCGCTCCGATAAGAGCGAAAAACCAACAGCAAAGCGAAACGATTTGCTTTGCGAATCCCCTTAGCAAACCTATCAAAGCAAAAAGTACTATGATGCCGATACAAACAAATTCAGCGATTCCCATAAAGTACAAGCCTCCATTAAAGGTAAATATATTATCGATACTATATTACCACATAAAAAAAATTTTTGCAAGCGGTTTATTAAATTTTTTTAAGTAAATAATATTATTTATGCAAAACTATTATATCCCCGCGTCCTCGGGCGGCGTGAAAATGAAAATTTTACAGGCTTTGAACGCCGTTTTGGGCGGCGTCCCCGCGATTTTCGTGTGTATAGGCACGGACGCCGTGACGGGCGACAGTTTAGGCCCCCTCGTCGGCACCATGCTGAAAGAAAAACTCGGCGGCAGAACGTACGTTTTCGGTTCGCTCGATAAACCAGTGACCGCGAGAGACGTAAACGTAATTGCGAATTTCGTGAAAAAGGCATACCCGTACGAAAAAGTCGTGGCGATAGACGCCGCTCTCGGAAGACGGGAAGAGATAGGCGGCGTTAAAATTTCCGACCGCCCCGTAAAACCCGGTCTCGGCGTGGAAAAGAACCTCGCCGAAATAGGCGACGCGTCCATAATCGCCGTCGTCGACGAAAAGACTTCGCCTAAAACCTCGCTGTCTTCCGTTCGTTTGTCGATCGTCTATTCGCTTGCCGAGGCGATTTCCGAGGCGGTGAAAGAGTACTTCGATAAATTGTCTATGCCCGCCGTAAATTGCCGATAATCGACTTATAGGCGGCTTATTTTAACCAATTAAAATCGGAAAGTCTGTCCGAAGCCTCGAAAATCGTCTTTCTCGGCGAAAAAGCGGAAAGACGGAAATAATCGCCTTTTTGTTGATTGAACCCTTTTCCGGGGGTGGCGATTATTCCGAGTTTGTCGGAGAGAAGTCCGCATAGCGACTCGTCCGAAAACCCCTCGGGGCAACGGGCGTAAACGTAAGGCGAATCGTCGCCCGTCGCGTACTTTAAACCTTTCGATTTCAACGCCTGCCGTAAAATCTCGGCGTTGTCCTTATAATATTTAACGCGTTTTTTCATTTCCCGCCGTCCTTCGTCCGAAAGACAGGAAAGACCGCCGCGTTGAGTAACGTAGGAAACGCCGTTGTCTGTACAGCCCGACTTGCGTTTTTTGAACTTGCCCGCTTCGGAGAGTTCCTCGGGTATTACGGAGTAGCCGAGCCGAAGTCCCGTAAAGCCGTAACCTTTTGAAAAAGAACGCACTTCTATCGAACATCTTTTCGCGTTCGGAATACGGAAAATCGAATCGGGGTAGCCGTCCGACAGAAAATCGGAATACGCTCCGTCGAAAACGATGACGGCGTTCGCGGAAATGGCGTAATTGACCCATAGCGAGAGGTTTTTGTAGTCCAACGCCGTACCGCTCGGGTTCGATGGCGAGCAGAGATAAACGGCGTCGGCGGCTGTACCGAAAGGCGGGTAGGGAATGAAATCTTCGTCCGAATCTACGTAGATAACCTCGTTCCCGAGAAGCAGATTAGCCTCGGCGACGGCAGGATAACAGGGCGTGGGAATGATTATCCGACTGTCAGGGTTTAAAAGTCCGAAAATGTCGTAGAGTTCGTCTTTCGCCCCGTCGTTTATGTAAATTTCCGACTTTCTCACGGTTACGCCCTTATCCGAATAGTCTTTGGCAATCGCTTCTTTGAGAAAATCGTAGCCCGAACTCGGGGAATAGCCTTTAAAGCCCGACGGAGTAGTCATTTCGTCGAGGGCTTTTTTCATTTCCTCGGCGACTACGGTGAATAGAGGTAGTTTGACGTCGCCGACTCCGAGGTCGAGGAGTTTATCGCCCCATTTTTCTTTCGCAGTCGCTTTTCGGGCGTTTATGCCTGCGAACACGTAGGAGTCGGAGAGTTTTCGGAAGTTTTCGTTATATTTCATATTTTATTCCTTTAAATATACTTCATATTCAGGTCAAAACGGAATTTGTTTAAAATTCAAACGTTTTGTAGGTGTCCGTATCGCCGTAAAAAACGGGCGTGACTAAGCCGCCGAGAAAGACTTTTTCCCCCTCGAATTTAACGGTTAAAACGCCGCCCGCCATTTTTATATCGTACTCGTTTCTGTTCGGATAAAGACTGTTTTTTAAGGCGTATGCAACCGAAACCGCTCCGCTTCCGCACGATAGGGTCGTGAGAGAACCTCGTTCGCAGACTTCGCAAAGTATTTCGTCGCCGCTTTTTTTAACGACCTCTACGTTCGCTCCGCCGTCGTAAATCTTCGCGCTTTTTATAGCCTCGAAATACTCCCTCGCCGAGTGTTTTCCGTTTAAAACAACCGCGTGAATATTCCCGTTGTTTACCGTAAAAAAGTTGCGTTTATCGACATATAGACCGTTTTTGTGTAAAATTTCAATCAAAGTATCCGCATTTTTGTCGGGCGAGGGCGGCGGGAAGTCCGCTACGGAATAATAGCGGTTTTCGCCGAGATCTGAAAATCTTACCGTATGTGTTGCGGAGAGAGTTTTTATTCTGACTTCGTTTGAGTTAATCATACTCGTAAGGAATGCGAAAACCGCGGACGAGCGAATACCGTTGCCGCAAGTTTTGCCTTCGCTTCCGTCGGCGTTGAAAATACGCATAGAGAGTAGTCCGTCCGAAATTTTTTCAACGCGGATAATACCGTCCGCGCCGACGCCGAATCGCCTGTCGCAATATTTTTCGGAGAGGGAAGGCAAGTCCGAAAGGGGCGTGTCGCCCGAAACGTAGAGATAGTCGTTTCCCGCAGCCTGAATTTTGAGGAATTTCATACAACGAATATATGCGAAAAGACCCCTCGTTATTCCGAGAGGTCCTTTGCGGTTAACGCTAAAACGGGACGTCGAGGGCGCCGTCCCCTACGAAATGTCGGTTAGCGTTAAAACGGGACGTCGAGAGCGCCGTCCTATACGAATGTGTAAACAAATCGTTTATAGGCTGACTATTTTGATTTTTTGCTCGACCTTTGAAAATCTGCAAGCAATAAAATGTAACTAAAAGCAGCTTTTTTATAAAACCGAAGATTTGTCGAGTTTTGCCGTAGGGGACGGCGCCCCCGACGTCCCGTTTTTTTTGTTTTTACTGTTTGCCTGACTGAAAACGGAAAAGCAAAAAAATAAAAAGCCTCCCCTAAGTAAGGGGAGACTGTTCGGGTTTTCCGATTTTAAATTACGGACGGAAGATTTTTATTCCGCTCTTTACTATCGATAAGTCGAAATCGAGTCCGTCGTAAAGTTCGCCGTCTACCTGTATCGTGACGGGCTTGTCGAACTCTAATCTGACGTGTTCGCACCTCTCGAAAGAGGTAAAGTCCTGTTCGAGAATTTTCCCTTGCATAAGTTTGATAAACGCATGCGGAATTTTGCCTTTTTTGAGTTTTCCCGCTATGACGAAATCGAGTTCGCCGTCGTCGATTTTCGCTTCGGGACACATTCTTATGCCGCCGCCGAAACGATTGCCGTTTCCGACGCACGCGATAAGGGCTTCTTTCTCGGTTTTTTCTTCGCCTTTACAGATACGGAATTTGTAAAATTTGAACAGTATAAGGCTGATTATTAGCGAGATAACGTATTGCAGTTTTCCCCTTAAAATCTTGCTTTTTTTGCACCGGTTTAAAATATCTACGTCTATTCCCGTGCCTATAATGTTAAGTCCGCGAACCCCGCCGCAGACCATATAATCGGTCGGCTTCGCCTCGCAATTAAGAATGAGGTCGGTAGCCTCTATCGGGTCTTCGGGAATGCCCGCCGCCGCAATGAAATCGTTGCCGCTTCCCGAGGGAATAATTCCGAATTTTACCTTTTCGGTATCGAGTCCGTTTAAAACCTCGTTTATCGTCCCGTCCCCGCCGAGGGCGACTATCGTATCGCTCGTTTTCGACAACTCCTCGCTGAGTTTTATCGCGTGTTTGGGGGCTTCGGTGTAGAAAAAGGCGTGTTCGACCCCTTTTTCGGTAAGGTATTTGTCTACTTTTTTGGCTATTTTAGCCGCTTTTTTCCCGTTTGCTTTCGGGTTTACGATTATGTTTATCATTCGCGTTACAAGTTATCCCCGTGAAAAAATCTTACTTATCATACCACATCACAAAGAAAAAAGCAACTCATTTTATACGCCGCTTATTTTTTGCTTTCCGAGTCAAATTATACGCCGCACTTTTTTCATTTTTCGGGTAAAAATCCCCGAAAGTAAATTGAAAGTAAAATAATCGTCAAAAAGTTTACGGGGAAATGGCAAAACGGTAAAAAAAACGCGTTCGCGAGTTGACAAAACAGAGGTAAGTATTATATAATAAAAAAGCAAATTTATTATTTTACGCGTAACGTTCACACGCGACGCGTGAGGTAGTTTCACTAACTCTATTGCAACAGGAGATGCAGAAATGAGTAAACTTTTTAAAAGATTGTTGTGTCTTTTACTCGGCCTCATAATGGGTATCTCGGCGACGGTAGGCGGACTCGCCACTTCCGTGTACTATCTGTACGGAAACATGACCGTAGCCGACGTTCTCCCCGAGGACAAGGATTTACAGGACGCCCTCGGCGACATGAAAGATATGTCCGCCGAAGACTTCGTCGGGCTTATGAAACGTTGGCTCGACGCTCCCGACAGTTTCGACATAAGCGACCTCGAAGCCAAATACGGTTTCAGCACGGTCGACCTTATCAACAAACTCGCGGGCGGCTCTTCCGATCCCGACGACGAGAAAAACGTCATCAAAAAGACGGACGAAAATCAACCTTACATAGACGACCTTAAATCGGTTTCGATTTTCTCGCTTTTGAGCGGAAAAGTCGGGTTTAAGGAATTCATGGCGGACGTTCCTACGGGAGCGATTTTGGCATTCATTCCGTCCGATAAGTTCCTCGACAACACGCAGAGAGAAAAACTCCGCAAGTACAGTTTGGGACAACTTATCTCGACGGACGAAGTCAAAAATCAGCCCGGCATACTGACCGCTCTTTCCGACCTTACGTTCGGCGGAATGTTGCCCGGCGTATTCGAAGAAAACGGCGGCGTTTATACGGTAAAAGAGGATAAACCGCAGGCGTTGAATCTTCTGGCGAACATACAGTTCGGCGGAATTTTCGACGTGGTTACGGGCAGTTCCGATATAGGAACGGAACTCGTCGAAGGTGGTCTTTCCCCGATAGGCGAAATGAAAGTCGGAGACTTCCTTATAGACCTCGGCGTATCGAAAGAGGGCGACGAACTTCCCGACAAACTCAATTCGATATTCGGCGGAATGGAGATAAGAGACCTCTTCGAGAAAGACGTCACCACGAACAAGTATAAGTTCGTAGTGGACAGACTTTTAGACCGCATCGAAATCGGTTCGATAATGGGCTATGCCAAGAACGAGAACGGCGTTTGGGTATCCAAGAGCGACGACGGGGAGACCGAAGTCAACGGACTTTTGGGCTATCTCGCCGACCTCAACCTTACGGACGTATATCACGCGTTCGCCGACGAGGGAACTATCAAACAAAAAATACATAACTTCCTCCTCGTATTCGGCGACCTTTCCGTAGGCGATATTTTCGAGACTCTCAAATATACGAAAGACGAGAACGGCGTTTGGAAAAAGCCGAACGGCGACCCCGTAAAGAGCGAACTCTTAAAGAGCCTTATGGACTTCACTATCGAGGACATAGTAGGCGATAAAGACAGCGAACTCACGGGCAAGCAGATAAGGCTCAATATAGTCGAATCTATTTCCGAACTCGCGGGCGACGACCTTACGATAGCGAAGGGTCTCGGCGAGATTTTCAAACTGAAATTCGACGAAGACGGCAACCCCGTCAAGGACGACAACGGATATTACCTCGACGAAAACGGCGAGTCGGTCGGCGTATTCAAAACGAGGTTGTTCGATATTAAATTCAAAGACTTAGCGACCGCGTTCGGCGGCGACAAAGTCGAACTCGACAACATCTACGGCGTATTCGAGGAGGCCCTCGGCGGAGTCACTCTCGGAAACATTCTCGGAATGACTTACGGCGACGGAACTTGGAAGAACAAAGACGGCGGCGAAATAACGGGAATCGTATCTCTCCTGTACGATCTCAGATTCGGTGGCGTGTTCTCCCTTGTAAGAGAACTTGAAAACAGCAAGGAATTTTCCTTCTCGAACGTAATAAGAGGCTTCCTTCCCGACGCTTCGATAGGCGATATAATCGTTCCGTTTCTCGGCTACTCCAAAGTCGGCGAAGGAAACGAAGTTCGATACTACGATAAAAACGGCGAAAAAGTCGAAGACGGACTTGGCACGGTACTTCTCCTTAAACTGTGGCAGATAGCGGCGGGCTTCGACAAAAACGCGGAATACAGCCTTAAAGAGGAAATCAAGGACATAAGGCTCGGCGAAGTCTTCAACGGCAAACGCGAAGAAGATTCCTACGGCAACCCGTGGTGGACGATAGGCGGCAGAACGGCGAGAGGCGCGCTTGCGGACCTTCTCGACGTCACCCTCGAACACCTGTTCATGACGAAAGAGGAACTCGACTCGCAACTCGTCGAGGGAATGATAAAGAACATTTCGTTAGGCTCGGTTCTCGCGTTCGCTCTTAAATACGAGTACGCGGAAGGCGACAACAAATACGGAACCATTCTCGACAAGGACGAGGAAATAAACGGCGTATTCGACGCGTTTATCCTTTGGGACTTCATAACGTTCTCCAACATAACGGGCGGGGCGTTTAAAGATAAGGAACTTCTCCACGAAGAACTGAACGCTCAGTTCGGCGACTTCATGCTCGGCGAAACGTTCAGACCTTTCGCCGCCGAAATTCTCGGCGACGGAACCTATAACTTCAAGTTATTGGAACAGGCTTCGGGCGTAGTCAACATATTGTTCAATACTTCCTATCAGACGATATTCGACTTCGTTTTCTCCGAAGATAAAGACTTCATACAGTTTATAGTAGACGTTTTAGGCGAGACGACTATCGGCGACGTAATCGCTCCCGTTGTCGGAATGAAGAAAGTCGACGACGCTTACGTTCTTGGCAAAGGCGAGGGCAAATCGCTCGGCGTTGCGATTTCCGCGATACTCGATACTCAAATCGGCAAGATAATAACTCTTCTCACCGATAAGGAAGACGACAGAACCATTACGCAGAAACTTCTCGGCGGCAAGGCGAACGAGGACGGACTTATCGACCTCGATTATATGCTCGGTCAGTACGTAGAGACCTTCTTAGACTTCGAGTACAGACCGGTCGAGGGTAAGTGGTACAAGGGCGACAAGGCGATTTACGCTCCCGTTTCGAGACTTCTCTCCGTAAATATGTTCGACCTGCTCGACCATTTGCTCAGCATAAGTCAGGAATATACTTCGGACGAAAAGAAAGACTATCTGTTCGGAATACTCGACGGAATAACGATAGGCGACCTTTTGGACCCCGTTCTTGACAAGGTCGAGAAACTGAAAGACAAACAACTTATCAAACTTATAAGCGATATAGTTCTCGTAGACACCAAAGAGGAAGAAAACAAAGGACTTGTATGCGACCTTATGGACGCCGACAAGGATAAGTTGGAAGTAGTGGAACATTACTTCGGCGGCATTAAACTCGGCTACATAGCGGAACTTCTCACCTACGCGGAGGAGACCGACGAAGCGAAACATACTTGGAAGAAAGAAGACGGAAGCGAATACCCCGTAATGCTCGGCGATATATTCAGCGTGAGCGTGGGATATATCCTCGATATAGTAAAGAACAGAACGGGCGAAGAAAACCTTGTCGTCAATATCGTCAACGAGATATTCCCGCAAAGAAGAGTGGGAGACCTCGTCGCTATGATAATCACGGGCTTCAAGGACGATTGCGACAAGGACGGAGTAGACGAGAAGGTTTGGGGCTTGAACGGAAACGCGATGCCGCTCGTAGTCAGCGACGTGTTCAACTTCAAAATCGCAAGCATATTCGACATAGTTCTCGAAGATAACGACGCTATTACCAAGGTAACGAACGCGACGGACGAACTCTTCGGAGAAAGAACTATCGGACAGTATTTCAAAGACTTCGGCATCAACGATTTCAGCGACGAAGACTCTTCGCTTATCGAAGTCGGCAACACCGAGGTTGCGGAATTCATAAGAGGTATTTTAGGCAAAGTCGCGAACCCGCTCACGGGCGAAAATTACACGACTATCGAATATCTCAAAAAAGTAGTCGGCGGCGTAATAATCAGAGACGTTGCGGGTCTTGCGGTGAAGTCGCTTAAAACTTTGGAACGCCCGCATATTCTCGCGGACGTTATATCGCTTAAATTCGGCGACGTGTTCGACGTTATCGACGCGGTGAAAGACGATAACTTGAAGGGCGGCGTATACGGCTTGCTCAACAAAATAACCAAGGGCGACGCTCGCACTTTGGGCGATTACGTAGACGATATTTTAAGAGGCGAAAACGACGAAAGCATCATAAAGAAAAACCTCGGAATAAAGGGTCTTACCAATATAGAAATTGCGAAACTCGTCGGACTTATTCTTAAAGTAGACGGAATAGAGGTAGAGCCGAACGAGGGCGTTAAGAAATTCGGCGTAGAACCGAACGACCTCGCTCCGATTATCAACTACGTTTTGAATATAACCGACAGCGTTCTTATCGGCGATTTCCTCAGAAATTCCGACGGCAGCGGTTACAGACTCGAAGACGGCAAGTGGTACGATAAAGACGGAAACGCTTGTAAAGACGCGTTGAATACGGTGTTCAACGCTCCCACGAGTTACGTTCTCTATCTCATTTACGGAATAATGAACCCGAAACTTATTTCCGACGCGGTGAAGGCTCTTAAAGTCGGAACGGTTCTTATGCCGATATATAACGCTCTTTTAACCAAGGCGTTTAACGGAAGCGAAATAGTCGTAAACGACAAAGACGCGAAAGAAGAGGATAAAGTATACGAAATCAACGGAGCGTTCAGAGACCTTCTCACCGAACTTGCCAACAAGACTATCGGCGAAGTGATAGACGACCTCACGGGCGAGGGCAAAAAGCCGCTCGAAGTAGTGAAAGGTTACGTTCTCGATAGACCGCTCGGCGATATACTCTTCGATATTCTCGCGAAATTCCTCGGAGAGAAGTTGAAACTTAACGGCTTCGCTTACGAAAACGTGACGAGCGGCAAGTACGACGTCGAAAAGAAGGCTTTGGGAGCGATATTCGACCTCAACGTAAACGAACTTTTAGGCTCGGAAGACAAACTCGAATATATAAAGAACTCGTTTAAGCACCTTGCTCTCGCGGACTTCGCGGCGATCGCTCTCGACAATCTCTCGAAGAAAGACGGAGACAGATGGTATAACGGCGAAAAGAAAATGCCGCTTATCGTAAGCGACCTGTTCGACGTAACTATCGAAAACTTACTCGATATAAAGGGCAAGCAGGGCGACGATCTCATTCTTCATATAGTAAAGACGATCTTCCACGACAGGAATCTCAAAGTATATCTTGCAGATCTGAACCAAGATACTATTGACAAATATATAGAGAAGGAAGCGTTACAGACCGTTCTTACCGAAAGAATCGTCGACCTTGTAGACTATATTCTCGCGAACAAGAAACAGCCGACCGAAATCGTAAGTCATTACTTCGGCGGAGCGACGATAGGACAACTCGCTCAGATCGTACTCGATAAACTCTTCCCCGCTACGGCTACGCAGTCGGGAGCGAGAAGCGTAAGAGTAATGGCGAGAGCGGCGGCGAACAAGAAAGTCGTATGGGCGAACGACGGCAAAGATATGCCGCTTATCGCGAGCGACTTGTTCTGCGTGACCGTTGACGAACTTCTCGATATAAAGGAAAACAAGGATAATCTCGCGGAATATCTCATAGAGACCATCTGCGGTGATAAGAGAACCTTAAAGGAATACCTTGTAGACCTTAAAAACGATAAGATAACCGAAATCGCGAACAAGGAAGTTCTGAAACCTCTCCTTACCGATCCTATCCTTAATATAGTAAAGACGGTCAAAGAGAAGAAGAGCGAACCGCTCGAAATAGTCAGGAAGTACCTCGGCGAAGCAACCGTCGGAGCAATCGCGCAGATCGCGCTTTCCGAACTCGCCAAGAACGCGGACGGAACATGGTCGAACAAGGGAACGGCTATGAAACTTATCGTAAGCGATTTGTTCAACGTGACCGTAAATCAACTTCTCGACGCGAAAGACAAGAAAGGCAAAGATATGATAACCTATCTTGTCGAGACAATTTGTAAAGAAAGAACGGTAGGCGATTATCTCTCCGACCTCAATATGGCAGCGGTCAATAAGATAATCGAAAAAGACGTACTCGACAAAATCGTAGACGAGAAAGTTATCGACCTTGTAAACAGACTTATCGGCGAGGGCAAACTCGACGAGAAAATCAGATATTACTTAGGCGACGCCACTATCGGGGCTATCGCTCAGGTTGCTATGAGCGGTCTCGACAAAGAGGGCAAAGACAGGTGGTATAACGGCGAAAAGGCGATGCCGCTTATCGTAAGCGATTTGTTCGACCTCACCGTGAACAATCTCTTCGGCGTACTCGACGCGAAGAAAGACGGCAACATGAAGAAGGGTATATACGACCTCGTCAATCTTCTGACGAAGAAGGATACCCATAATCTCAACGCTTATCTCGACGATATCTTAAAGGGTAACAAAGAATCGAGCATAATCAAAGATAACCCCGGAATTGACGGTCTCACTCAGATCGAAGTCGCGAAACTCGTCGGACTTTTACTTAAAGTCGACGGAATAACGGTCGAACCGAACGAGGGAGTAAAGAAATTCGTTGACCCGACGACCCTTCCTTCGATTGTCAATTACGTACTCAATATAACCGATAAAGTGCTTATAGGCGACTTTTTGAGAACCAACGCCGACGGCAAGAGCGGTTATACGAAGGTAGACGGCAAGTGGTACGACAAGAACGGAAACGAGTGTAAAGAAATAATCGGCAAGGTATTGAACCTTCGTTCGAGTTATATCCTTTACGCCGCGTACGCCGTTATGAAACCGCAGGTAGTTATAGACGCGATAAGCGACTATAAACTCGGGGCTCTCCTTAAACCCGTCTACAATATGGCGATGGAGAAAGTCAAGTTCGACAGTAAGATAGTCGGCGACGGATATCAAAGCGAACAGACGGTAAACGGAGCGTTCAAAGCGGTTATGGAAGATATTGCCAACGTAACCGTTAAGGAGTTGTACGATTCTATCGCTACCAATAAAGACTTCGCGACCAAGGCAAAAGAAATGCTCCTCAACAGACCGATAGGCGATTACGCTTTCGACCTGCTTAAAAAATTCGTCGGCGAAAAACTCAAACTCGAAGGCTTCGCTTACGAAAACGTTGTAGACGACAAGTACGCGACGAAGAAAGAGGCTTTAAACGTTATATTCAATATAAATATAAAGGAACTCTTGAACGCGTCTAATAAGATTGACTTCCTTAAAGAGAAAGCGGGCGAGTTGTCCGTAGGAGCAATCGCGCAGATTGCGCTTGCCGAACTCGACAAGAACGCGGACGGAACGTGGTCGAACAAGGGAACGGCTATGAAACTCATAGTAAGCGACTTGTTCAACGTAACCGTAAATCAGCTTCTCGATATAAAGGACAACAAAGACAATCTTCCCGAGTATCTCGTAAATACGATCTGCGGCGAAAAGAGAACGCTCAGACAGTATCTCGACGACTTGAAGAACGATAATGTAGATAAGATAACGAAGAAAGAGGTACTCGATACGCTTCTCGACGATCCTATCGTAAATATCGTTAAGGTCGTAAAAGAGAACAAGAAAGAGCCGCTTAAAATAGTCAAACACTATTTCGGCGACGCAAAGGTAGGCGAACTCGCTCAGATAGCGATGAGCAACCTCAAAGAAGAGAACGGCTTGTGGACTAACGGCGAGAAGAAGATGCCGCTTATCGCGAGCGACGTATTCAACGTTACGCTCAACGCCCTTGCGGGAGCGAGAAAGAAACAGAAGACCGAACTCGTCAAGTACGTTGTAAAGACTATCTGCGGCGAAGAGAGAACGTTAAGACACTATCTCGACGACCTCAACAAGGACAACATAAACAAGATAACCGAAAAGGCGGTGCTTGGTAAACTTCTCGACGATACTATCGTAAACGTAGTCGAAGTCGTAACCAAAAACGTGAAAGAACCGCTCAAAATAGTTAAACACTATTTCGGCGACGCAAAGGTAGGCGAACTCGCTCAGATAGCGATGAGCAACCTCAAAGAAGAAGGCGGCTTGTGGACTAACGGCGAGAAGAAAATGCCGCTTATCGCGAGCGACGTATTCAACGTTACGCTCAACGCCCTTGCGGGAGCGAGAAAGAAACAGAAGACCGAACTCGTCAAGTACGTTGTAAAGACTATCTGCGGCGAAGAGAGAACGTTAAGACATTATCTCGACGACCTCGATAAGGACAACATAGACAAGATAACCGAAAAGGCGGTACTCGGTAAACTTCTCGACGATACTATCGTAAACGTAGTCGAAGTCGTAACCGACAACATTAAAGCCCCGAAGGAAATCGTAGTATATTACTTCGGCGAAGCGAGAGTGGGCGACCTCGCTCAGATTGCCATGGAAACCCTCGCGGTCGAAAACGGCGTATGGTCTAAGGACGACAAGCCTATGAAACTTATCGTAAGCGACTTGTTCAACGTGACCGTAAATGAACTTCTCGACGTAAAAGACAACAAGGACAATCTCGCGGAGTACCTCGTTAAGACTGTTTGCGGCGAAGAGAGAACGCTCAGACATTACCTCGACGACCTCGATAAGGACAACATAAACAAGATAACGGAGAAGAAAGTACTTAATTCTCTTCTCGACGATCCTGTCGTAAACGTTGTTAAAGTCGTAAAGGCTAATAAAGATAAACCGACCGAAATAGTTAAACACTACTTCGGAAAGGCGAAAGTGGGCGAACTCGCGGGAATAGCGATGAGCAAACTCGAAGAAACGGAAGACGGTTGGACTAACAATAAAAAGGCGTTGCCGCTTATCGTCAGCGATATATTCGACCTTACCGTAAACGAAGTCGGAGCGTTCGTCAAGAATATCAAAAATAAGGAAAAAATCGTTGAGTTCGTAGGCAAAGTCACGAAAGACGACGCGCATACCCTTAACGTATATCTCGAAGATATCCTTAAAAAGAAGATTACCAACAAGGGCTTGAAAGAACTTTCCGATATCAAGATTGCGGAATTTGCTTCCGTAGCGTTGAAAGTCAACGACTTCGAGGTTCCCGCAAGCAAGGAATTAGAGAAGTTCAAAATCGACCTTAAAACTATGGACGGCGTAAGCAAATACGCGGACGCTATCAACTACGTTCTGAATATTACCGACAACGTAATGCTCGGCTACTTCAAGATTAAAGTAGACGAAAACGGCAACGAAAGCGGTATCTATTTAAGAATAGAGGACGGCAAGAAAGTCTGGTACAACGAAAAGGGCGAAAAAGTATCGAGCGGTATGAGTACGGTTTACTCTATCCCGTCGAGTTACGTTCTGTTCGTGGTAGCCGCGCTCGCAATGCCGGGCAAGATTATCGAAGCCGTAGGCGATTATCGCATAGGCGGACTTATTCAGTCGGTCTATAACAAGGCGATGACCAAGTTCGACAGCAAGATAGTCGGAAGCGACAAGAAAGGCGAGTTTACCGTAGAAGGTTCGTTCAAAGCCGTTATGGAAGACGTATCGAACGTAACCGTAAAACAAATCTACAACGCTCTTTTGAAAGATAAAAACTTCACGAAGAAAGCGAAGGAGATGCTTCTTGAAAGACCGCTCGGAGATTACGCTTACGACCTTATAAGAGTGCTTTCCAAAGAAAAACTCTGCAAAGGCTTTGCTTACGAGCATACCGACGACAAGAAGAATTACGTTATAGACGGAAGTCTTTCGGCGGTACTGGAAGCGACCTTCAATATTGAAGTCAACGAGATACTCTCGGCTGCAAAGAAGGGCGTAAGCGGCATTAAGCAACTTGCGAAAGAGACCTACAAAGATTTCACGGTAGGCGATTTCACTTACGACGTCTTTAAGAAATACGCCGCTAAGAAAGTCAAACTCACCGCGAACGGCACGGCGAAAGACTATAAGAACAACAACCTCGTTCTTACGGGTAAAATGGCTAAGGTGTTCAGAGCGACGTTCGATATGAAGATTACCGAAGCCGCTTCGATAACCAAGAAACTCAACTCGAAGACCAAGTTGCTCGATTTCGTCAACGCTCATTACGGAAAACTCACGCTCGGCGATGTATTCGGAGCGGTTGCCGAAAAACTCGTCGCAAAGAAACTTAAAGTCACGTTCAATTACGATATAGCGAACGACTACGCTCTTACGATAAGCGGTAATTACAACGAAGTGTTCGGAGCGATATTCGCTTCCAATTTCGGTAAACTTATCGAAGCGTACAAGGCTAACAAGACTACCAAGTATTTCTTAGACGAGAGCGAGGGCGTAATCGGCGGACTTCCGCTCGGCGATATTCTCGCTTACGTTTGCAAGTCCAAGACCTTCAAGAAAGAGTTGAAATATACCGAAATCGAGAAGGGCGAAAACGGCGAATGGACGGTTGAGGGCGCGTATGAAAAACCGCTCGGCATAGCGTTCAACGACCTTACGATAGGTAAGGTTTACGCCGAAAGGGCGAACTTCAAGAGCAAGATTATTAAACCGTACTTCGGCAAAGTCACCGTCGGCGAACTTATGGGCGGCAGATACGACGAAGCGAACGACGTATGGCTTAAACCGAACGGAAAAGTCGTCAGCGAAGAGGGTGCGAACGCCGTTATAATGAACAGAATTTACGCTCTTACCTTAAACGAAGTGACGAAGTCAAACTTCCAAGTAGTAAGCATATTCGATGACATATACGCAGGCGAAGTTCTCGGATATTACCACTGCGGATACTACAAGTACACGACGGACGAGACCGAGACGAGATACGATTTGTGCGATTCGGAAGACCCGCATAAGGACTACGAATATCACGTTCACGACGACGGAGATATGTATAGTAAGAAGTCCGAGTTCGTAACCGAAGTTTCGGGTATCAAACTCTGCAACGATACGACGCATACCGACGAAAATCATAAGTGGCACTACCACGACGAAATCGTATGTAAGATTAAGTCGCATACCGATACGACACACACCATGGGCGGTTGGTACAAGGATAAAGAGGGTACGGTTAAGGCAAACGCTATCGAAAACGCGTTCGCGAACGTAAGACTCGGACATCTTATGGGCGGCTCGTTCGAGTTCAGCGACATCGTAAGAGGAGTTAAACTCGGCGAAGCGATGGATATGGTAAGATGCGGCGGCAGCGACGATACCTGCGATATAACCGATACGACCCACGAACATAAGACGGGCGTATGGTATAAGTTCAACGAGACTACGAACGCTTACGAAACCTCGGGCGTTCTCCTCGACAGAATCGCGGACAGAGACCTCGGAGACATATTCGACAACGGTCTCGACCTCGGCGAAACTTTCGACGGCGTACTTCTCGGCGACGTTATGGATTACAAGTATTGCAACGGCGCGAGCGATTGCACTTACAAAGACGTAGACCCGACCCATACGCATATTGCGAGCGGCTCGAAGAAAGTGTGGTACGTTCTCGACGATAAGGGAACGCCCGACGCTTCCGACGACGTTTATAACCGCGCGACCACGCTCGAAACAATACTCGCCAACGTTTCCATGAGATCGGTAATCGACGGAGACTTCTCTATCGAAGAACAGATTAAGAACGTAAGAATAGGCGAGTTGATGAGTTACGAATATTGCGACGGAACGCACGATTGTCTGCCGCACGGAAACGAAACTCACGCGAAGGGTTGGTACAGAAACGACGCGGGAGTATGGACTAAGATAACCGATAACCTTATCCTCTGCGTTGCGGACTTCACGATAACCGATATAAGAAAAGACGACTTCGGAACGAAGTTGAGCGAAAAAGTCAAGACGACCGTAACAGTCGGCGACATATTCGACACGCAGAGCGGACCGCTTTCGCTCATTCCTTCGACTACCAAGGTCGGCGATATCAGCGCGGCTGTTCAGACGGCAATCGAAGATTCTAAGGCAATCGACCTGTTCAACGCGGGCGTACTTCCGATTAAATCGGATAACGGCGCGAACAGTACCGCTCCGGGCGGAACGCTCGAAAAACTCGATTCCACGTTCGACACGATCAGACCTCACGTAGTTGCGGGCGGTCTCGATATGAATAAAGACGGAACGATCGAAATAGCCGTTTCGTTCACGGCGAATGAAAAGGCTAAGGCTAAGGCAGCCGAGTCGGTCACGACCGAAGATAGGGTAACTTATCAGATAGCGGACGGATACGAATACGAACAAGGCAGAAAGTTCTGGGGTTCTCTGAAACTCGAAGAAATGGTAGACGTACTTCTTTCGGTAGTAACCGCGACCGTACAGTAAAAGCAAAGAAGCGACAAAGCGGCAAAGCGAACCGAAAAAGTCAAAAAGAAACCAAAAGTAACCCAAAAGAACCAAAAAGAACCGCTCCGACGAAAATTCGTCGGAGCGGACAAAAAAGACTTGACAAACAAAAATTAAACTTATATAATGTATGGGCATTCATATAGGAATGTCAAACCTTGCTTGCGTTGGGATATATGCAAGCCGAATAAGTCCGGGAGGTAAAAAAATGAACAAATACGAAATGATTTACATTTTGGAATCTGCTCTTTCCGATGAAGCGAAGGATCAAATTATTGAGAAGATCGACGCTACCATCACGAAAAACGGCGGAGTCGTCGAAAAGACGGACAAGTGGGGCATTAAGAAACTCGCTTATCCTATCGACTACAAAACTGACGGTTATTACGTATACGTTGCTTTTGAAGGCGACAGCAATCTCGTTCAGGAAGTTAAGAGAGTTGTCGGCATCACCGAGCACGTTTTAAGACGTTTGATAACCAAAAGATGATTTTAAGCAGAAAAAACGTTTAAAATCTTACTAAAGGAGAAAAATTTTATGAATAAAGTATTTTTAATAGGCAATCTCACGAGAGACCCCGAAATGAGCGAAACTTCGAGCGGTATTCCCTTTTGCAGGCTCGGAATAGCGGTCAACAGACCCTATTCGGGCAGCGACGGCGAACGCGCGACCGACTTTTTCAACGTTACGGTATGGAGAACTCAGGCGGAGAATTGCGGAAGATACCTTAAAAAGGGAAGCAAAGTATCGGTAGTCGCGAGTTTGCAGAACCGTTCCTATGAAGATAAGGACGGAAACAAGAGACAAGTGACCGATATTATTGCCAACGAAGTTGAATTTTTATCCGTCAGAAACCAGAACGACGGTTCGTCCGACTATGAACCCGCAGCGCCGAAGGCGACCGCCAAACCGACGCTCCAACAGGTTGACGACGAAGAGTTGCCGTTCTGACCGTTTTTCCGATAACTTTCGGAAAGAAAAAGAATTTCAAAAGGAGTAAATAACATGGAAGAAAAAACCACCGCGCCCGTAACGCCTGCCGCTACCGCGCCTGCGAAGAAGCCTATGAGAAAAGCGCCGAGAAGAAAGGTTTGCGCTTTTTGTTTGGAAAAGGCTGCCGCGATTGATTATAAAGACACTGCCAAATTGAAGAAATACGTAACGGAAAAAGGTAAGATTTTACCCCGTCGTATGACCGGCGTATGCTCGAAGCATCAGAGACTTCTTGCGAGCGCGATCAAGAGGGCAAGACTTGTCGCTCTTCTTCCCTTCAAGGGAGAATAAGCCGTACAGCCGCGTCGGATTTTTTGCGTTTTATCCGTAAAAGGATAGAAAACCGAGAAATTCACGAGGTTTACGCAAGAAGAAAGATTAAATTTATAAAGTACGAGGCAGTCGCAACGAGTTGCGACTGCCTCGTTTTCTTTTTTAACAGTGTTGATAAGGCGGGCGAAAAATTCAACCGATATAATTTCTTGTTTCAATAAATCGTAGGGGACGGCGCCCCGACGTCCCGAAAACATACTGAGATATAAAAGACATAACAATCAAATTTCTTATTTGTCTTACGATTGTCTTAAATAATTATTAAAATGTATTAAAATTAGTTGACAAATAAGGGGGAAATGTGATATAACAAAAGCGTGGAGGGAATAAAAAATGAATTATGAAAAAGTAATTTTAGAAATGTTGGAACGAATTAAAGCGTTGGAAGAAAAGGTCGAAATTCTTTCTGACGAGAACGGAACGAAAAACGGCAACTTCACCGGCAACAGAAAAGTTACAATGACACAAAGGGCTAAAAATTATATCGAAAGTCAAAAGAGCAAAGCGAAAGAAAACGGCGAAAAAGAAATAGTCTTGTTGTGTAACGATATTCAAAAAGCCTTGAACATTACTAATCGCCCGACGATAGTATGCAGGGCTATGTACGAATGTATGGGGGAAAAAGACGAAGTTATATCCGCCCCGCCGAGCGGTTGTTCCACAACGGTAAAAATTAAATATTATTTATAAGGAGAAAGAAATGTTTAATTTTAACAAAAAAGCTTCAACTGTTATGGCGAAAAAGGTCTCTTGCGGCGAAGATATTCCGATAAAACTCTTAAACGGCGATAAATACTGCTATGTCAGCGGAATATCGCCAAACGAATTTATATGCGATAAACTTCCCAAGCAGGTTATGAATTACGAGGTATTCGACGTTATCGTAGGCTTTCTCAGGAAAAACGGCGGCAAGGCTTTAAAAGGTTGCGGACGGGGGAAATACGATAAGGTAGGTTATGGAAATTGTACCGAAGATACCGTAGTGTACGCCGTTGCGACGGAGTATTACGGTGCGAGCGACGGGGAATCGACTTTCGACCCTGTGTTTGTACTTGCCGCAATGCTCGAATGGGCAGGAATAGCGAAAAATTGCAGAGGATATATAGAACTGATATAAAAATATTGTTTATTCTTACGATTGTTCTTTTTCATACTTTATAATATACTTATGTGGAGGTATCGACCAATGGATTGTTATGTCGATTTCCTAAAATTTTATAGAGGTGATTTATTATGAATAGATTTGCAAAAAAAATAATGTCGTGTATATTTGCCGGTGTTTTATTCGCTACTTGTGTCTTCAATCTTGTTGGTTGTAAAAATGAAATAAAAACATCAACAGATGGAACTTTCAAATTTTTTCGTTTGGGTGATAACCAGTTTTATCGTGGCAATAAGAAAGATACTTATGCGATTGTAGGTACTTGTGATGAATTACCGGAAGTTTTGTATATACCTGCATATCACAAAGGAAAAGAGGTAAGCAAAATTTATTACGCGCATACGGTGGGAATTGGATTGCGTGGCTATGGTTTAAGTATGGAAGGAGTGAAGACCGCGTATATCCCCTATACCTGTAATTTAGACGAAGGACCTTATTTGGATGAGCCGTATGCAAGAGCGACTACTACGTTTATTACTTGTTCTATTGCTGCGCCGAATGACAATCTAATAACGAACGTTACACATAATTACTTGCGTTATTTGAAGGAGAACGATACTGTTTATTTTACTAATGCGGTGTATGAAAACATAAGAATTTCGGCAGAATCTACTCCAAATTCTGCATTAAGTATTGTCGAGACGAGTGGTTGCGTTTATGTAGAGTACTCTGGTAAAATATTAAAACCTGCGAATACGGCATTTATGTTCAATTATGAAAATTGTCTTAACGGCGGATATTTCTTTATTAATGATTTTGAATATGGCACGACGATAGAAAATACGCCGTATGAACCCATTCGTGACGGTTATACATTTGGAGGTTGGTATAAGGAAAGTACTTGTATAAATGCGTGGAACTTTGAAACGGACACCTTACTTCAAACTACATATGATGACCAAGGAAGAGAGTTTTATCAGGAGACAAAACTCTATGCTAAATGGATTAAAGAATAATAAAAGACTGCGGCTGAGCGTTGATAAGTCAACGCTCAGCCGCAGTTTCTTTTTTATCGGCTAACTATTTCTTTTTTGTCTCGCTCGGACTAAAAATTCTTCGGGCGAATTGTTTATTATCAGTTCTTCGGGAAAATTCAACTCTTTTAATATCTCTTCGCACTCTTTAAAATCACCGATTTTTTCTCTTCCGTGACTGTCGCTCCCGAGCGTTATATATACTCCTTTCCGCTTGCATAATTCAAGCATTTCCCTTACCCCGTCGGGGTTTTTCTCTCTGTATCCGCTTTCGTCTATTCCCGCCGAGTTAAGTTCCAACGCAACGCCGTTTTCTTTCGCCGCGTCCGTCAAAAGGTGAAAATTCACTTTAAAAGTCGGGTCGGTCGGGTGTCCGATTATATCGACGTAAGGATTTTTCATCGCGTTTATTAACGCCGAGGTATTTACTTCTTCCGATTGCGGCTTTATTACGTCTTTGTGTAAACTCGCTATCGCGAAATCCAGTTCGCGTAAAACGTCCTCGGGAAGATCGACCTCGCCGCTTGCGTTTAAAACGTTCAGTTCCGCGCCGTAAAATATCTTTACGCCGTAGAGCGTTTTGTCGGCATATTTCAGATTTCTGAAATAATTCACGCTCGCCGCTCCGGGCATTTTCGGGGCGTGGTCGGTAACGCAAAGGTATCTAAGCCCCCGGTTTTTCGCCTCTTCTGCCATTTTCGTTACGGTGTCCGTCGTATGATGTCCGCTCGCTATCGTGTGCGTATGAAAATCTATTATGGTATTCATACTTGAATTATACACCTTTTTAATTTAAAAGACAACAAAATTGACATACTTTCCCGTTTTTAAAGGTGCAAAACAACACAAAACAACATTTTTTGTGAAAAATTTAAAAAATTTTGTTGTTTTGTGTTGACATTTGCTTTCGGGTATATTATAATGTGTCTGTAACGTGGCGTGTGGCTTTTTGTTGCATTGGCTACGGCAACTGCACTTATATTATGGATTTAAAAGATTTGACGACAAACAACGAAAAATTACGTATCGTTCAGGAACTCGTCCCGGGCAAACAAATTACGCTCGCCCACGTCATAGCGAATCCCGATCAGATTTTATACCGCAAGTTAGGTCTTAACCCCGAAGTCGATTATTCAAAGAATGCGATAGGCATCGTGTGTATGACCCCTGCGGAATCGGCGATAGTCATGGCGGATATAGCGATAAAATCGAGCGGAGCGGAGATAGGGTTTGTGGACAGGTTCAGCGGAACGCTCATTCTTCTCGGTACCGTTTCCGAAGTTTCGGAATCTATCGAAGCGGTTTTAAAGTACGCCGCCGAAACTCTGAAATTCACCGTTTGCAATCTGACCAAGACGTAATGAAACGCAAAATAATGTTTATGGGGCGAAGCGGCGCGGGGAAAACGACCCTTACGCAAGCCCTGTACGGCGAAGATATAGAGTATCATAAAACGCAGTACGTCAATTACAGCGAGTATATAATCGACCCTCCCGGAGAATATATAGAGGACAAGCAATTCGGTTTTGCTCTTGCCCTGTATTCCTACGAGGTGCAGGTGATAGGCTTTGTGCTTGCGGCTAACGAACCGTTCTCGCTTTATTCGCCCGCGTCCACCGCGACGGCGACGAGAGAGGTTATCGGGATAGTAACTCAGATAAACGCGAAAGACGCAAACCCCGAACTCGCTGCGGAGTGGCTTAAAATCGCGGGCTGCGAAAAGGTGTTCTTCGTAGACTCGGTGACGAGGGAAGGTCTTGACAAACTCATTACCTACTTAGGTTGGGACGAGGACGAGAAGCAACCCAAAAATAAAAAGGCAAAAACCGCGAAAGCGGAAAATAAATAACAAATAAAGAAATTACATATCAAAATCAAAGGAGAGAGATATGATTAACGAATTTGAAATCAAAAAGCAAATCTGCGACATCGGCAAGAGAATCTACAATCAGGGCATGGTCGCCGCGAACGACGGAAACATTTCCGTTAAACTCAACGATCACGAGTTCCTTTGCACCCCGACGGGCGTATCGAAGGGCTTCATGACCCCCGAGTATATCTGCAAAGTCGATGAAAACGGCAAGGTTTTGCAGGCTAACGACGGATTCAAACCTTCGTCCGAAATCAAGATGCACATGAGAGTGTACAAAGAAAGACCCGACGTTAAATCGGTAGTTCACGCTCACCCCATCTACGCGACTTCGTTCGCTATCGCGGGTATTCCCCTTACTCAGCCGATAATGCCCGAAGCGGTAATCGCTCTCGGTTGCGTTCCCATCGCCGAGTACGGCACTCCCTCGACGGAAGAAATTCCCGACGCCGTTTCCAAATACCTTCAGTATTTCGACGCGGTACTTCTTGCGAACCACGGCGCGCTCACTTATTCGGACAGCCTCTTAAACGCTTATCACAAGATGGAATCGGTAGAATTCTACGCGAAACTCCTCTTCAATTCGAGGCTTTTAGGCGGACCGAAGGAACTTTCCAAAGAGCAGGTCGCTCGTCTTTACGAGATTCGCCGTCAGTTCGGTCTTAAAGGTAAACACCCTGCGAACATCTGCCTCAACAATAAGAAAGGCGAGTTCAGTTGTCATAACTGCGAGTCTTGCGGCGTAGGTTCTTGCGGAACGACGAGTAGCGACGAGGCTACCGTAGCGGAAATCACCAAAAAGGTTTTAGAGCAGTTAGGGCTTAACAAATAATTCGCGATTCGCCGAAATAAAACGGGAGAATATATAATGAATTTAAGCGATAAAGAAGTTTCGGCAATCGTAAAAGAGGTAGTCGCGAAACTTCAACTTGAAAAACCCGAATCGACGATGGGCATATTCGACGATATGAACGAAGCCATAGCGGCGGCGAAAGCGGCTCAGGCGATAGTTAAGAGAATGCCTCTCGACGCAAGGGAAAAGGTTATCTCCAACATACGAAAAGCAACGATAGAGAACGCCGAAATTCTCGCCACGATGGGCGTCGAAGAAACGGGAATGGGCAACGTCGGTCACAAGATTTTAAAACACAGACTGACTGCCGAAATGACCCCCGGAACGGAAGACATCAAGACGACCGCGTGGTCGGGAGACAAAGGTCTTACCCTTATAGAAATGGGACCTTTCGGAGTTATCGGCGCGATTACGCCGTGTACTAACCCCAGCGAAACGATTATCTGTAACACGATAGGAATGTTCGCCGCAGGCAACACGGTAGTATTCAATCCCCATCCGGCGGCAATAAAAACTTCCAACTACGCAGTCAGCATGATTAACAAAGCGTGCGTCGAAGCGGGCGGACCCGTGAATATTTGTTGTTCGCTCCGTCACCCCACTCTCGATTCGAGCGCGGTTATGATGCACCACAAGGATATTCAACTTCTCGTAGCGACGGGAGGTCCGGGCGTAGTTACGGCTGTACTTTCTTCGGGCAAGAGAGGAATCGGCGCGGGCGCGGGAAATCCTCCGGCGCTTGTAGACGAGACCGCGGACGTAAGAAAGGCGGCGGAAGATATAGTAAACGGCTGTACTTTCGACAACAATCTTCCGTGCATAGCGGAAAAGGAAATCGTTGCGGTAGACAGCGTATGCGACGAACTTATGCGTTATATGGTCGAAGAACAGGGTTGTTACCTCGCTTCCAAAGAAGTGCAGGACAAACTCGTAGCGACCGTTCTCACGCCTAAGGGACTTAACAGAAAATGCGTCGGAAGAAGCGCGAAAGCGTTGCTTAAAATGGTCGGCGTGGACGTTCCCGACACGATAAGGTGCATTACTTTCGAGGGCGAAAAAGAGCATCCGCTCATCGCAACCGAACTTATGATGCCTATACTCGGAGTGGTAAGAGCGAAAGACTTTAAAGACGCGGTCGATAAAGCGGTATGGCTCGAACACGGAAACAGACACTCGGCTCACATACATTCGAAAAACGTAGACCACATAACGGAATACGCGAAAGCGATAGATACGGCGATACTCGTCAAGAACGGACCGTCTTACGCTGCGCTCGGCTTCGGCGGCGAAGGATATTGCACCTTCACGATAGCGAGCAGAACGGGCGAAGGACTTACGGCGGCGCACACGTTCACGAAATCGAGACGTTGTGTTATGGTTGAAAGCCTTTGTATAAGATAAGAGGTAAGTATTAAATTATGGACAGCAAGAATATAGAAGAAATAGTAAGACAAGTCCTCTCCGGCATCAAAGCGGGAAATTCAGTTTCCGCGCCGAAAGCCGCAGGTCCGATTCCTGAAAAAGCGAGAGTCGCTATGCTTGTCGAAAAAGGAAGATTCGAACTTCAGGAATATAAAATTCCCGAAGTCGGCGACGACGATATTCTCGTAAGAGTAGAAGGCTGCGGAGTATGCGGCACGGACGCTCACGAGTTCAAAAACGACCCGTTCGGTCTTATTCCCGTTGTTTTAGGACACGAGGGTACGGGCGAAATCGTAAAAATGGGTAAAAACGTCGCGAAAGACAGCGCGGGCAAACCGCTCGCCATCGGCGACAAGGTCGTTACCTGTATGATTTTCTCGGACGATCCCGAAATCACCATGTACGACCTCAACAAACAGAACGTCGGTAAAGCGGACGTCTACGGACTTATCAAAAATATCGGAGACGATTATTTCACGGGTTGGTTCGCAGATTATATCCTTATCAAAAAGGGTTCGACCGTATTCAACGTTTCCGACCTCGACCTCGATTCGAGAGTTCTCATCGAGCCGTGCGCGGTACTCGTTCACGCGGTAGAAAGAGCGAAAACGACGGGTATTTTACGTTTCAATTCGAGAGTTGTGGTACAGGGCTGCGGACCTATCGGTCTTATCTGCATAGCCGTGCTTCGTACCATGGGTATCGAAAACATCGTTGCGGTTGACGGAAACGAAAACAGACTTGCGTTCGCTAAACGTATGGGCGCGGAAAAGTCGGTCGATTTCAGAAACTTCAAGGGAGCGGAGGCTCTCGGAAAAGCCGTTTACGATACGTTCGGCGGTCACTACGCAGACTTCGCGTTCCAATGCACGGGCAACCCCGTCGCTCACGCGAATATCTATAAAATGATAAGAAACGGCGGCGGACTTTGCGAACTCGGATTCTTTATCAACGGCGGCGACGCTACGATAAATCCGCACTTCGACCTTTGCTCGAAAGAAATCACCTTGGTCGGAAGTTGGGTTTACACTTTGAGAGATTACGCAACGACGTTCGACTTCTTAAAGAGGGCGCAGGCGATAGGACTTCCGATAAAGGACCTTATCACTCACAGATTCCCGCTTGAAGAGATCAACGAGGCGTTAAAGACCAACCTTTCGATGCAAGGACTTAAAATCGCGGTTATCAACAAATAATTACCGTTTTTAACCTCTTCCGTCTACAACCTCTTCCACCGCTATGCGGTCCCCCCTCCCCAAAGGGGAAGGCGAGAAGATTAGATTTGTCGGAAGTCGGGTGGAAGAGGTCGATAGCATACGGCATAAGCAATACAAAATCAAGGAGAGCGTTACACAATGTCAAAAGCAGTAGGCATTCTGGAAGTATACGGGTTGACGACGGCGTTCGTTGCGGCGGACGCGGCGTGCAAAGCGGCTGACGTTACGCTGGAAAATTTCGATAAAAATAAACCTGCGAACGCGGATAAACTTCCCGTACCGCTTCTCGTAACGATTAAAATCAGAGGCAGCGTAGCCGCAGTCGAAGCGGGGCTTAAAGCCGCGAGGCTTACCGCCGAAGCGATGACGGGCGTAGTCGCCGAACACATTATACCGAATCCCGCCGAGGACACCGAAAAAATGCTTGTCTTAAGCGGTATGGATAAAAGATAAAAAATAAAAAAATTAAATTTTAAAAAAATCGGAGGATAAATATTATGTCAATGGAAGCATTAGGAATGGTAGAAACGAGAGGTCTTACCGCAGCGATCGAAGCGGCAGATTCTATGGTTAAAGCGGCTCAGGTTACTTTAATCGGAACCGAGAAAATCGGTAGCGGACTCGTAACCGTTATGGTAAGAGGAGACGTAGGCGCGGTTAAGGCTGCAGTTGAGGCAGGAGCGGCAAACGCTTCGAGACTCGGCGAACTCGTAGCGACTCACGTTATTCCGAGACCGCACAGCGACGTTGAAAAGATTTTACCGGCTTTCAATAAATAATCTCGGTAAGATATTCATTTACATTACATATTTAAAGGACTGACTTATGGGAAATGCTCTCGGCTTTTTTGAAATATCCGGCGTCGTAGCGGCAGTAAACGCGCTCGATCTAATGTGTAAAACCGCAGACGTGCAGTTTGTGACCTGGGAAAAGAAACTGGGCGGACGGCTCGTCACTATAATAATACGCGGAAACGTGTCGGCGGTCAAAGAAGCCATCGAAGCGGCTGACAAAGGCGGAATAAAAAAGCCCGTAGGTAAAGCCGTAATCGCAAATCCGCACGAGGAAATCGAGAGAATAGTCAAAAAAAGCGCGGACAGACTCGCAAAAACGAGAGCCGAAATGCTTGGAGAGACTACTTCTGAGGATAAAAAGCCTCGCGGTAAAAAAAATAAAGATAACGAAAGTTATATAAAAGAAATTTAAAAATTATTTCGGAGGACAAAATTATGTCGATGGAAGCATTAGGAATGGTAGAAACCAGAGGACTTACCGCAGCGATTGAGGCTGCCGACTCTATGGTTAAGGCGGCTAACGTCGTTTTGATCGGAACTGAGAAAATCGGTAGCGGACTCGTAACCGTTATGGTAAGAGGAGACGTAGGCGCGGTTAAGTCCGCTGTTGAGGCAGGAGCGGCAAACGCTTCGAAACTCGGCGAACTCGTCGCTACTCACGTTATCCCGAGACCTCATCAGGACGTCGAAAAGATTTTACCCGTTTTAAAGTAAAATCGTTTTCGATAAGCCACGGGGAAAATGCGTGACGGGAATATGTAGTAATATTCTCTACGCTTAGTCCCGAAAAAAACAACCTTCGATTAACTTTTCGCAAGCGACGGACAAAAATGCGTTTGTCGCTTGCGGGAGCGGTCGAAAATAGCGTGAAACGGAGAAATTCGTGGCTCGCTATCTTTAAGTATACGCCCGATTGTTTGTTTTAGGAAAGGTATTTAGCGATAATACGGACTAAAAACGAAGATTCGGCGTGGAAAAAAGATAATAAGAAAACACATAAAATAAATCGCAAATAAAGGAAAACGAAATGGATACTTGCGATATTGAGAGAATTACGAGAATAGTCATAGACAGTCTCGCGAAAAAAGACGGCTCGACGGGCTTTATGGTGCCTATCGGCGTGTCCGCCAGACATATTCATCTGACGCAGGCGGACGTTGAAACCTTGTTCGGCAAGGGTTACGAGCTCACTAAAAAGAAAGACCTTATGGGCGGACAATTCGCTTCCAACGAAGTTGTTACGATCGTCGGACTTAAACTCCGCGCGATTGAGAACGTAAGAATTTTAGGACCCGTAAGAAAGGCGTCTCAGGTGGAAGTTTCCGCCACGGACGCGGTTAAACTCGGAATAAAAGTTCCCGTAAGGGAATCGGGAAATATAGCGGGGTCTGCGCCGATAGCGGTCGTGGGTCCCAAAGGCGTTATCTACTTAAAAGAAGGTTGTATAGTCGCGAAGAGGCACATACATATGTCTCCTGCGGACGCTGAAAAGGCGGGCGTTAAAAACGGCGATATAGTTTCCGTAAGGGTCGAAAACGAAAGAGCGACTACGTTCAACAACGTTCTTATAAGGGTAGACCCGTCGTTTACGCTTGAAATGCATATAGATACGGACGAGGCGAACGCCGCCGAAATATCTACGGGAATGAAAGCGGAAATAGTAAGGTAAATAAGAATGATAATAGGAAAAGTCGTAGGGTCGGTTGTATCGACCAACAAGTGTGAAAACCTTGTAGGCAGCAAATTTATGATTGTCGAGCCGATACCGAGTCTCAAAGTGGACAATCGCATAGTTGCGGTGGATAAAGTCGGAGCGGGCATAGGCGAACTCGTTCTCGTGGCGCAGGGCAGTGCGGCGAGAATAGGTTGCGATATGGAAAAATCGCCCGTTGACGCGGCTATCGTAGGTATTATCGACGCAGGACAGAATTTAGAGTAACTTTAAGAATATGGAACTTAGCGCTTTAAGCAATATATATAGAGAAGCGGGAATAGTCGGCGCAGGCGGCGCGGGCTTCCCGACCTATGCAAAACTTAATAGTAATGCCGAGACGATTTTGCTTAACTGCGCGGAATGCGAGCCTCTTTTAAGGCTCCACAGGCAACTGTTGAAATTTCACGCAAGCGAAATAATATCGGCGTTCGAGGAAACGAGAAAAACTGTCGGCGCGAAAGAGGGAATAGTCTGCATAAAGGAACATTACAAGGGAGCAATCGAAGCGGTAACCGCGCTTCTTCCCGAGTATCCTTCGATGAAGATTAAAATTCTTCCGAAGGTGTACCCCGCGGGCGACGAGGTAATGCTTATATACGACGCTACGGGTAAGGTCGTGAGACCGGGCGGACTTCCGATAGAGTGCGGAGTCGCGGTGTTCAACGTCGAAACGATGTATAACGCCTATTGCGCCTTAAACGGCGAGTCGCTTACGTCGAAACTCGTGACGATAGCGGGCGAGGTCAAAGACCCTAAAACCCTGAGGCTTCCTTTGGGCGCGAAACTCTCGGAGGTCGTTAAACTTGCAGGCGGCGAAACGATAGACGACTTTGTATACTGGGTAGGCGGACCTATGATGGGCAGAATTGCCTCTCCGTCCGAATCGGTAACCAAGACTACCAACTCGATATTCGTATTTCCTTCAAATCATTATATAGTAATGAAAGCGAAATCGGAAGTCAGAATAGAACTCGGCAGAGCGGCGGCAAGTTGCTGTCAATGCAGAATGTGTACCGAACTTTGTCCGAGGTATAATATAGGACACCCGATAGAGCCGAACAAAATTATGCTCGCGGCGGCTTGCAACGATTTTCATAACCCCGACGCGTTTTTGAACACCTTTTATTGTTCGGGTTGCGGAGTGTGCGAACTGTTCGCTTGTCCGCAAGGTCTTTCGCCGAGAAAAATGGTTCAGGCGGTCAAAACCGCGTTGAGAAATAACGGCGTAAAGCCGCCCAAGGACGTTAAGGCTAAGGAAGTTAATCCTATGAGAGATATGCGAAGAGTACCTCTCGACAGGCTTGCTTCGAGGCTCGGGGTGAAGAAGTATCAGGTTCAAGCCCCCCTCGATAATCGACTTATAGACGGGTTTAGCGAAGTTAATATACTTTGTAGTCAGCATATCGGCGCGCCCGCCGTTCCGATTGTGAAGATGGGCGACAGGGTAAAAAAAGGACAAGTGATCGCGAAAGCCGCAGACGGTCTTTCGGTAAATATACACGCTTCGATTGACGGACTTGTAACAGCCGTTTCGGGAAAGAGTATAACGGTCAAGAGGATAGACAATGAGTAGAGCGTTAGGAATGATAGAATTTAAGTCGGTTGCGGCGGGTATGACCGCGACCGATATAATGGTCAAGACTTCCGAGGTGGATATAGTGGAAGCGCAGACGGTATGCCCCGGCAAGTACATTGCGATAATAACGGGCGACCTCAGCGCGGTAAAAGCCTCGGTCGATACGGCGATGGATATGGGCGGCGAGAACGGAATAGACAGTTTCGTTTTAGGCAACCCCGACGAGTCCATTTTTCCCGCTATACTCGGAACGACCAACGTGACGGCAGACGACGTGAATGCGCTCGGCGTAATAGAGACGTTCGACGCGGCGCAGATAATAGTCGCTGCGGATAACGCTGTCAAAACTTCCGACGTAAGGCTTATCGAGATAAGGCTTGCGAGGGGAATGTGCGGAAAATCTTACGTCACGCTGACGGGTGAAGTCGCGGCGGTCAAGGCTGCGGTGGACAGAGCGAAAGAGGTTGTCAGCAGAAGCGGAATGCTTTTAGATACGACGGTAATCGCTCGTCCCGACAGAAAATTTATTAACAAAATATTGTAAAATAGTATTTAAGCCGAAGCGAAAACGGTATATTCCGTGATTTTTCGCCGCGGCTTTTTTTGAAAAACGGAAGAAAAGAACAAAATTATACGGGGATGCAGAGGGAAAAATGCTTGCGGTAGAGAGAAAGAACAGAATACTCGAAATATTACAGGAAGACAAAAAGGTTGTCGTCAGCGAACTTGCTGCGAAATTCGACGTTTCGGAAGAGACGATAAGAAGAGACCTTGAAAAACTCGAAACCGAGGGACTTGTCGTAAAGGCTTACGGCGGAGCGGTTTTAAACGAGAACTTGCAGAGCGATATGCCGCTTGCGGTAAGAAAGCGTACAAACGTGGTAGGCAAACAGAAAATCGCCGAACTCGTGGCGAGCAGAATTACCGACAATATGAGCGTTATGCTCGACAGTTCGTCGACCGCGCTTTTTATCGCCCGTAAGATTAAGGACAGGAAAAATCTGACGATAATCACTAATTCGCTTGAAATTCTCATCGAACTCAAAGACGCGAAAAACCTTAAAATATTTTCGAGCGGCGGACTTTTAGGCGAAGATTCTTTCGCGCTTGTCGGAACGCAGGCGGATAAAACGATATCCGACTTCCACGTCAACGCGTCGATTATTTCCTGTAAGGGTTTCGATATCGACAAGGGTTTTACCGATTCGCACGATATGCACGCCTCGACAAAGAGGGTGATGCTGCAAAACTGCGACGTGAGGACTCTCGCCGTGGACAGTTCCAAGTTCAACCGCATCGCGTTTAATTTAGTCGGGACGCTTTCCGACATAGACGTAATCGTCACCGACGTAAAACCGCCCGAAGAGTGGCTCGAAAAATTCAGACGCAACAAAGTCGAGTGCGTATATCCTGCCGAATAAGCGGGGCTATAAGTTGATTATCAGGAGAAATCAGATGAAAACGACTGTTATATGTTTTGCTAATAATAAAGGCGGTAGCGGAAAGTCTACGACTTGCGCGAGCCTCGGCTACGCGTTTTCCGAAAGGGGTAAAAAGGTGCTTCTCATCGACGGCGATATGCAGTTGAACCTTACGCTTTCCTATTTCGACGAAGAAAAGGCGTTGGAGATAGCGAGCGACGAGAAGAACCTTTATAACGCCATACGCGAGCAGAAATCGCTTGAAAACTACATATATAAAACCGATTACGAGGGCGTTGACCTTATACCTTCGTCCACGCTTATGAGTTCGGTCGAGTTCGAACTTTTCGGAAAATGGCAGAGGGAATTCATACTCAGAAAAATGCTTAAACCCGTCGTGGATTCGGGCGTGTACGATTACGTTTTAATCGACGCGCCGCCGACGCTCGGTTGCTGGGTTATGAACATTCTTTGTTGTTCGGATAAATTGATTTTGCCCGTAGAAGCGAGTCCTTGGGGGCTTTTCGGTCTTGCAAATATGTTCGATTTCATCTCGCAGGTCAAGGAAATATCTCCGTCGCTCGAACTTCTGGGCGTTGCGGTGACGAAAGTAGATTCGAGAAAGAATTATTTCAAACAGACTATGGAAACGCTCAGAAATACCGACGGAATAGATGTGTTCGACAGCGTAATTCACCTCGACAGTTCGGTCGAATGGGCGCAGGATAACAGTAAGCCGATAGGCGTTTACAAAAAATCGTCGAGGAGCGCGGGCGAATACGGCGCGCTTGCCGACGAAATAATAAAGAGATTAAAAATCAAAAAAACGAAATAATTTCGGAGGGAAAAATTATGCCGATAGGAAAAGACAGTTTAAAAAGAGCGGTATCTTCTACCGCGAAAACGGTTAAGGCGGAGACGAAAAAGGCTGAAATTGCCGAAGTTCTCGTATCCGAAGTGGAGTACAGAGGCTCGAAAGCGTGCGATACGCTTGTCGAATCGATTAAGAAAAGCGGCGTCATACTGCCGATAGCGGTTGTTAAAGACGGCGACAAACTCAAACTCGTAGACGGAGCGAAAAGGCTCGACGCTTTAAAGGCGTTGGGCGAGACCAAAGTCAAGGCGTATATCGTTGACGGCGACGCGAAAAAGGTCAAAGCCGAACTCAAAAAGTGCAATAAAGAAAATTGCTTTGCCGCCAAGACGGAAGCGAAAGAGACGAAACCCGTCGATATGAAAGAGGAAAAATTCATCGCCGTAAAGAAACTCGGCGACGACGATTTCCCGATTTATCTGCTGTAAAAACCCGAAAGCGATTTTACTTGCTAAAATCGCTTTTTTATGTTATAATTATTCAGCCTCGGGTGATTGCGGCTTGATGCAATTACTTACGGCTAAGCATCGGGCGTACCGTCCGATAACGGAGGAGATTCGCTATGAACGAATACGAAGAAAACAATTTGAACGAAGAAGAGGAAGACGAGGAGATTATAACCCTTTCCACGCCCGACGGCGAAGAGGTGGATTTCACTCAGATAGCGGGCGTTGACTTCGAAGGCAAGTTTTACGCAATACTTCAACCCGTCGAACTTTTCGAGGGTATGGATGACGACGAGGCTCTCGTATTTTCTGTCGAGGAGAACGAAGAGGGCGACGCCAAACTCGACGTCGTTACGGACGACCGCATAATAGACGGCGTTTTCGCCGAGTACAACAAAATGTACGAAGAGAAAGAAAATTCGGACGAAAACTAAGTAAATATAAGTCTATAAGTCGATTATTGCGTGAAACGCGCAATAATCGATGATTTTATGAGGTATTTTATGAGTTATATAAAAGACGATTTTTTGCTTGAAAACAAAACGGCGGCGAAATTGTATAACGAATACGCGAAAGATATGCCGATATTCGATTATCATTGTCACCTTCCCGAAAAACAGATTTTAAACGACGAGAGATTCAAGGATATTTTCGAGGTCTGGCTCGGCGGAGACCATTATAAATGGCGTCTTATGCGTAATTACGGCGTGGACGAGGAACTTATAACGGGAAAAGCGTCTAATCACGATAAATTCGTCGCGTATTGCAAGACGCTCGGAACGGCGTTCGGCAACCCCCTTTATCATTGGTCGCAACTCGAACTTAAAGAATTTTTCAACTGCGAACTCGAAATAAACGAGGAAAACGCCGAGACGATATGGAACTGGTGCAACGACTATATTGCCTTGAACGACGTTAAGCCGTCGAGTCTTATAAAACAGGCGAACGTAAAATGCGTGTTCACGACCAACGAAGTGTTCGACGACCTCGATACGTTTGTAAAAATCGCTGAAAAGAACTACGGTTTCAAGGTTATTCCCGCGTTCAGAGCGGATAAGATAATGAATATCGAAGCGGCGAAATACAACGACTTCATAGGACTTTTAGAGGCGAAAACGAATAAAATCACAAGTCTTTCCGACCTCGAATCCGCCCTTGCCGATAGGCTTAAAGCGTTTAAGGAAGTCGGAACGAAAGCGACGGACATCGCCGTTGAAAAAGTGTATGAAATAGGCGACAGAACGGAAGCAGAGAAGGCGTTTTTAAAACGCAGGAGTGGTGAAACTCTTACCGAAAAAGAGACTGAAACGTTCAAGGGATACCTCACTTATTTCCTTATGAAGTTGTATGCGAAAGAGGGTCTTGCGACCGAAATTCACATAGGCGCGATGCGTAACAACAATTCGGTGATGCTTGAAAAACTCGGACTCGATACCGGTTACGACAGCATTTCCGAGGACAACAGTATCAGAAATCTGTCGAGGCTTTTCGACAGGTTAAACACCGAAAAGTCCCTGCCGAAGTCGATTATCTTCAATTTGAACCCGAAAATGAATACCGAAATAATGACGCTTGTCGGGTGTTTTCAATCGAGCGAGGCGAGAGGAAAGATACAGTACGGACCCGCATGGTGGTTCCTCGACAACAAGGTGGGAATGAAAAAGCACCTTGAAGATCTGACCGCAACGGGGCATATCGGAGCGTTCGTCGGAATGCTCACCGACAGCCGTTCGTTCCTTTCCTATCCCCGTCATCATTACTTCCGCAGAATACTTTGCAACTACTTCGGACAGATGATAGAGAGCGGCGAAATGACGAACGATTTAGCCCTCGTCGGCAAAGTCGTAAAAGACGTATGTTACAACAACGCGATAAACTACTTCGGAATTGAAGAGTAACTATACAATAATGAAAAGGTAATATTGGAAAGCGACTGTTTCGGCAGTCGTTTTTTTTGACAAAATTTTTAAGGATAGTTCGCGTTTTCGTTCTAAACAAAGTCGCTTTCCCATAGTATATATCAGAATGGAAAAGAGCGATAGATAACGGCTCTTGACGGGAGGTAGTTTTAGATAGTATGAAAGACGGAATGGAATACGCGGAAATGCTCGGTATGGAGGTCTCGTCCTGCGACGTTTACGTTAAACCGAAAAAAACTCGCAAAAAAAAGGAACTTAAAGACGACGTAATTAAAAAAGTCAACGAACCCGAGGTTGCTAACGCTGAATTCGGCGAGTTCGGGACGGATATTCCCGTCAGAAGTAACGGCGAAAAAAAGAAAAAATTCAGATTTGACGTCGTTTATGCCGAGGGCGCAGCGGTATTTTTGCTCGCCGTCACTATTCTTCTTACCAACATTTTCTGGGAAAACAGCGGTATGAACAGACTTTTTAAGTCGGCGTTCGGAGACGGTCAGACCGTTCAGGCGGACACGAGAACGAACGTAAATTTCAACGCTCAGGCGCCGTCGGGCGAAATGGAAGTCACGCTCGATAAAGGCGTGATGGTGTTCAGCGGCAAAGGTTCGCTTTATCCCGTCTGCGACGGAAAAGTCGCTTCGGTCGTCGAAGAGGACGGTAAATATACTATAACTTTAAAGCACAGCGACGTTTTCAAAACTGTTATTTCGGGCGTCGATTTCGTTTACGCCGATCAGGGCGACGACGTCTTCAAATACGTTCCCGTGTGCTATGTGAACGGCGGCGACGCGAAAGTCAGCATGTACAACAAGGACGTTCTCGTGACGAATTACGCGGTCGAAGGCGGCTCTATCGTATGGGAAAGTTGACCTTTAAGATTCATCCGCTATTTATTATTTTCGGGATATACTTTGCCTTTACGGGCAAAGTATTTTCTTTTTTATCCTATACTTTGTGCGCTTGTATTCACGAGTGCGGACACTCGCTTATGGCTGAAAAGTTGGGCTATAAGTTGAAAAACGTCACTTTGATGCCTTATGGAGCAATGGTTTCGGGCGATATGACGGGTATGAGCGTAAAGGAGGAAATCGCCGTGGTGATTGCGGGACCTTGTACGAATTTTTTGTTGGGACTTATGATACTCGCCCTCTGGTGGCTCTTTCCCGAAACCTATCCGTATACCTCGCTCGCGGCGCAGGCGAATTTCGCTCTCGCGTTCGTAAACCTTATCCCCGCATTCCCGCTCGACGGCGGCAGACTGCTTTTGTCCCTTCTGTCGCTTAAAACGGGAAGAGTAAAAGCCGTTAAAATCGCAAAAATCCTCGGAATTGTCTTGTCGGGAACTCTCGTCGGACTTTTCGTTTATTCCTGCTTTGTAAAAGTTAATTTTTCGCTGTTGTTTTTCTCGTTGTTCGTGTTGCTCGGGGTTTCGGATAAAAATTCTGCGGACGCTTACGTCAGAATATTCGACGCGTTGTCCTGTTCGAACGTTAAAAAGTCGAGGGAAATAAAAGAACTTGCAGTAAGCGATTGTCTCACGGTGAGAAAAGTTTATCGCTTACTGAAAGACGGGTATTTATACAGAGTATACGTCTACGACGCGAACGGAAAGTTAAAAAAAGTGGTAGACCCCGCCGAGTTATCCGATTATTTAACGACGAAAAGGCTCGACGAAAAAATTGCGTGAAGATGTTTCGGGACGCCTTTTTCTTAAAAATGCAAGCATTTTTAAGAGTTCTTTGTGGCGCCGTCCCCTACGGTTGTAAGACAACTGACTGCAAAGCAAAATATCACTCCTGTTTCTCGGGACGTCGGGGCGCCGTCCCCTACGGCTTCACACACAACACTTGCCGCAAGGCAATTTCACCGCCGTCAGGCGATTTCACATACCGAATGTAAATATCACTTTGCGTAGCAAAATATCACTCGTTTCGCCGTCCCCTACGGTTGTAAAACAACTTGCTGCAAAGCAAAATCACTCCTGTTTCTCGGGACGTCGGGGCGCCGTCCCCTACGGCTTCACACACAACACTTATCGCAAGGCAATTTCACCGCCGTCAGGCGATTTCACATACTGAAGGTAAATATCACTTTGCGTAGCAAAATATCACTCGTTTCGCCGTCCCCTACGATTATTTTAAATAAATGCCCCTATAAGTTGGTTATTTCAATTTCTTTTAATACAGTTATAATTTGCAAACAATTAAAAAAGTTCTTTATAAAATTTAACTATTTATTAAGTTCTGCCGTAGGGGGCGGCGCCTCGACGCCCCGCCGACAAGTCTTTTTAATTATTCGACTATCTGTTTTGCATTATAAAAAACGCCGAAATTCCTATTTGCAAATAGGAATTTCGGCGTATGTTTTAACAGTTATTCGTAAATTCCGACGCTCGTCTCGCCGTCCGTCGGCTCGAGTTTTACTATAATTTTTTCCCTCATCGACGACGGCACGTTTTTGCCTACGAAGTCCGCTCTTATCGGCAGTTCTCTGTGTCCTCTGTCAACAAGCACGGCAAGTTTTATACTGCTCGCCCTGCCTGCCGAAAATACCGCGTCGATAGCCGCCCTCGTCGTCCTGCCCGTGAACAAAACGTCGTCTACGAGTATTACGTCTTTCCCTTCGACGTCCGAGCGTTTAAGAGTGTCCTGTACTTCGATTTCCCGCTTTACGTCGTCTCTGTAATGGGTGATGTCGAGTTCTAAAACGGGTACTTTAACCCCCGAGTTTTTCGCAAGGTTCTCGCTGATAATTTCCGCAATCGGCACGCCCCTCGTCCTTATTCCGACAAGCACCGTGTTTTCTATGTTGTTAGCCCTCTCGAATATTTCGTAGGAAAGCCTCGTAAGCGCTCTTTTTACCGCCGTTTCGTCAAATAACAAGTTTTTCAGTTTCATAGTGAAATTATAGCACAAAAAACCCGTTTAGTCAATTTTATAACGAATAAACTCGCCAAAAAAAACACTTTTCGACTATATTTTGTCATTTTTTGCCTATTTACATAATATATAATAGAGACGGACGAGAAAATCGCCGCGTCGGAGGACGATATGAACGATAATAGCGTTGCAATACTGTTAAAACCCGAAAGCGAAAACGATACGGACGGCTCGAAAAGGGGCGTTTTACGGATAAAAAAAACGGTGAAAGGCTCCCTCGCCTGCCTTTCCGCGGTGGGGCTTAACGTCGGAAAGAACGTTGCGGTATACCTATTCATCGAGGGAACGACAAACGAGTTTTTTTCCTTGAAAAGTTGCGACGGGGCGGAAATTTTTATCGGAACTTATGATATTCCCGCTTCCGCGGCGGTAGTTATTGTAAAGGAAAATAACGTGATAATCGACTTATACGGGCGTTTTATCGGTAAAGGAATGTCAAAAACGGAGGTGGAAAAATATGCGAAGAAACGTTTGCTCGTTAAAGAGGATGATCTCTCGGAGAAGAGAGAGGGGCTTCGAAGCGAGACGGAAAATCAAGAGCAAAGACAAAGAAACGTGTACGACGACGAAATGATTGCGAGCGAAAATTATTTCGAGTTTGAAAAAAATAAAGGGGAAGAAGATGATAAAAAAGAGAATGAAAATGTCCGAACTTTCGGCAAGGAGGAACCTTGCGAAGAAAAAGAAAGCGACCGCTTTGAAACTTTTGAAAATGAAACGGGAACGGGCGGTTTCTATTATGAGAAAATCAGAAGTCGTATAGAGGGGTTGTTCAGAGATTTTCCCGAAGAAAAGAGTCTTTGCGAAATGGTCGCCGAAAGCAGGTGGGTAAGGGTTTCTTACGACGGCGAGAAACACTACGTTGTCGGGATAATCTACGACGGAAAAATTCCCGAGTATATCTGTTACGGCGCGCCGGGCAGATACGGGGAGAAACCGAGCGAGTTTAAAGGGTACTGCTCCTTTATTCCGTCCTCGCCGTTCGCCTTGAAACGCGACGGATATTGGGTTACATATCAGAGCGCGGCGAGCGGAAAGAGAATTTAAAACTGTAATCTACAAAACGCTTGAAAAAAACTGTTTTATGTGATATACTCTCGGCATGGTCAGATTGTGGATAAAAGTCCTTCGGGACAATAAAATAGTAAAACAGACGACGGTGGACAGAGACGAAAAATTCACTTACGCGAATTTCGCCGACTACATAAGCGAGGGGTGTTATCGCCTCGACGAGGCAACGCCGCTTATAATAAGGCACCATATTATGAATTTCGCGAAGTTTCGTAGGGTGGTGTTTTTGCCGTCCGATTTTGTCGAGAAAGTCGATTTCGATAAACTCGTCGTGGAAAATCTCGAAGAGTAGCCATTAACAGCGTTTTGGCGGGTTCGGTTGGGTTCTCTATGCTCGGGCTAAAATGTGAATAATTATAGACGATACGCAAATACTTTTCCTATGAAAGTTTCTGCGTATTTTTCTTTTATACTCGTTTTAATCGGAGCGATAAATTTATGCGTGGTCGGGTCGTTCGGGTTTAACCCTCTCGAATACTTGTTGGGCGACGGAAGTTTTATCGTTCGGGCGTTATACGTCGCTATGGGAGTCGCGGCAAATTTTCTCATTACGTTCGCGATAATTTTTCGTCCGTTTAGTCGGCTGAAATAAAGCGTGTAACTTTATTTCGTAAAACACATTTACCGTACGCTTCTCGCCTGACCCAAAGGGGAAAGCGAGAAAAGTTAGTTTCTATTGCGATAGCCAAAGGGAAAAGCGAGAAAAGTTAGTTTCTATTGCGATAGCCAAGGAAACAATGATGAAATTTTAAAAATCGTCCTCGCTTCCTTGCTTTTTTTTCGATAATATAGTAATATAGTGTTGTCGAAGGTTTTCGGAAAACACTTCGCGGGGCGGTTGGTCGCATTTTCGGGTTTACCCGAACGAGAAAATCGCCTAATAAAAAAACCGAGGTACAACATGAAAGAAAAATTTTCAGCCCGCAGGCTTTGCAGAGCGGGCGTAATCGCCGCATTGTACGTCGCCCTGTCCTATCTCGTTCAGCCGTTCGGAGCGGTTCAGATGAGATTGTCGGAGGCTTTGACGGTGCTTCCGCTTTTTTTTATCGAAAGCGTACCCGCCTTGTTTGTAGGCTGTCTGCTTACGAATCTGGGAGGGTTAGGAGTTTATGACATTATTATAGGCTCTTTAACCACGCTTCTTGCAGCGATTTGCACTTATTTTACGGGTAAATTGATAAAAAATAAGTATCTGAAATTTTTTATCGGAATATTATTCCCCATAATTTTCAACGCCTTTGCCGTCCCGTGGGTGTTTTTGCTGTCGGGCGTCGAAATTCAGGGGTACTTTATAGAGACGCTTATAATAGGCGCGGCAGAACTCGGAGCGGTCGGGCTTTTCGGCGGCATACTCTATTTCTCGACCTACCGATTATTTGCGTCCAAAGGAGACGATAAAACGTGAGGTTAATATCCCTTCATATCGAAAATTACGGAAAAATCAGCGATAAAGACTATAATTTTACGGACGGTATCAATCAGTTTTACGCGGAAAACGGCTACGGCAAAACTACGCTCGCCTCGTTTATCAAGGCTATGTTTTACGGTCTCGCCCCCTGCCGCTCGAACGGTAAGGACTTCAACGATCGCAAAAGGTTTTACCCCTTTTCGGGCGGAAAATTCGGCGGTAACATAGTGTTTGAATTTGCGGGCGACGAGTACCGCGTGGAGCGGTTTTTCGGCAAGAAAAGCGATACCGAGGACGAACTGAAAGTCTATAAAAACGCTACCGAAATCAAGGATATGAAGCCCGATTTGGGAACCCGATTCTTCGGACTCGACGAAGAGTCTTTTTTGCGTACTTTCTTTATAGACTCGGAAGTTTCCGAAGTGTCGTCAACGGACGCGATCAACAGACTTATAGGAACTGAAAATTCAGGGAATACCGACGAAAACGGATTCGACCTCGTAAAAAGCCGACTTGAAACGGCGGCGAAAAAATACAAGGCTCAAAAGGGTAACAACGACAAAATTTCGCTTACCAATCAGAAAATAAGCGAATTGAAAGATCGAATAGAGAACCTTGAAAAGGTGAGCGACTCTCTCGGCGGTAAGTACGAAGAACTCGCCGAACTTAAAAAAGCGGAAGCCTCGCTTGCCGAAAAAATCAAAAAGGCGAACGAGAACAAGGTCGAAGCCGAGAAACGCAAGGCGTATTTGTCGCTTAAAGAGACCGCCGAAGAACGGGGAAAAAAGTTAAAGGAACTAAAGGGCAAATACCCTTACGGGATAATGAACGAGGCGGAATTAGAAAACGCCGAAACCTTGGCAGAGACGATAGAAAAAAGCCTTGAAAAGGGCGGGGAAACGGTGTTCGGCGACGAAAAAACCGAGCGTTTACGAACTTATACGCGGACTTTTGCGAGCGGTACGCCGACAAACGAGACCTTTAAGAGACTTGACGGAGAGATAAGCGAACTCGAAAAACGGAGAGCGGAAGCCGACGTTTTAAACGACGATTTATCGAAGGAAAGGCGAGGTTTTTACGGGGATAAATTTAAAGGCGAAGATACCGCGGAGAGAATAGAGTCGCTCAGGAAAACGATAGACGACCTCGGGTATCTCGAAAAGACGGCGGCGAGCGTTTCCGATAAAAAAGGAACGCCCGCAAGCCTTATAGGCGTTGCAGTCTCGGCTGTCCTTGCGATTATAGGAATTATTCTGCCGTTTGCCTTACCGAACGTTAAAAACGGTGTGTTTATGAGTGTTGCGATAGTCGCGATATCCCTTATTTATGCCGTTATTAACGTGAGAAAGTACATAAAAACCACTAAAACCGGAAAAGCGGAACGGGAAGATATAGAAAACGAGATTAAGGAGACCGAAAGGACGATAGGGGGAATTCTGCGTTCGTTCGGGTACGACCCCGACTACGGAGCGGAAAGGGCTTACGCCGAACTGTCGAGGGATTACGCGGATTATCTCTCGCTCGGACAGGAAAAAGAAAAGACTAATCGCCGTCTGAAAGAAAAACTCGCGGAAATCGAAAAGAAGGAAGAGAGTTTGAAGAAATCGTTCGCTGTCTACGGACTTTACGGCGAGAACTATCGCGATATGTATTATTCTTTGAAAAGGGCGGTTGACGACTATGCCGCTTTAAATAAAGAAAGGGTCGAATCGCAGGTTAAATCGAAAGGCTTTCTCGATAAAGCCGATGATGCGAGAAGGATCTTAAAAGACGTTTTCTCAAAGCGCGGTCTACTCGTCGATAGCGACGTAAAAACGCAGTTAAAGAACTTATCGGCGGACTTTTTTGAAATAAAACGGCTTGAAAACGAAGTAAAACAGGCGACGGAAAAAGCCGAGAAATACAGGATAGAAAGTAAAATTACGGAAGTTAATCCGACGACAAGCGAAACGACTTATGAAGAGTTAAGCGAAAAGTACAGGCTTACGCAGAGCAATATCGCGGCGTTAAAGAGCAGTATTTCGGAGGACGAGAGCAAGTGCGAATCGTTGTACGAAAAGAGGCTGGCTCTCGAAGAGGAAGAGGAAAAACTCGCCGCATATAAGGAAAAGTACGCCGATATAAATTCCGCAAAGGAATATCTGGTAGCGGCGAACGACAGACTTTTGGAAAAGTACGTCGCGCCGATTAAGGACAAGTTCGTGGAATATTCCGTTCCGCTCGAAAAGGCTCTCGGCGAAAAAGTCGTAATGGATAAAGATTACAGGATATTTTTCGAGAGGGGCGGCGAGATTCGGGACAACAAGCATTTAAGCGCGGGGCAGAGGTGCATACTTTCGCTTGCGTTCAGGCTCAGCCTTATAGAAAACGCGTTCGACGGAGAAAAGCCGTTCGTAATTATGGACGACCCGTTCGTACATCTCGACGGCGAGCATATAGAAAAGACGGCGAATTTCTTAAAAGAGATAGCGAAAAACGAGCAGATAATATATTTTTGTTGTCACGACAGCCGAAAGATCGTCTGACGGCGAAGTGTCGCGAAGCGACGAGAGAGGTCGGAAAGACGGCAATTTTATCGGCTGAGTATAAATTTATTATAGTCGGGCGATAATTCCGCTATGGTAAAGTCTAATATAAATATAAGTTTAATCAGAAAAGCGATAGAAAAAGAAAAGGGTAAGGACGTAAACGTTCGGGTAAATCTCGGCAGAAATAAGTTCGTTTCTTATAAAGGGAGAATAACCAACGTCTATCCCGCCCTTTTCACCGTCTCGCCCTACGGCGACTTTAACGGCAAAACGAGTTTTTCCTATTCCGAGGTCTGTTGCGGAAACGTAATAATTAAAAATTCCTCACCCGAAGAATCGGCATAAAAGGAAAATTCGGCTCATACAATATACCGACATCAGATGCGGAGGTAAATTGTATGATAAAGCCGGAGTACGGCAAAGCGCGCGGGGCCGAACGAGTCTCATACGACGTAAAACTGAGCGCGGAAAGCGCGGTAACAACTCAAAACGAAGTCAAAAAACCCGTGTCATTATCGGCTACGGCGTTTGTGGTGGGTACCGAGAACGACAACGGGACGACCAAGGCGAAAATCAAAGTGGCGTTTCGGTTCGTCTACCTTACCGAGGACGGATTCGATAAATCGGACGCTTACGCCGACCTTACGGCGGAAATTCCGTTTGAAAACGCGCTTGTCAGGGCTACCGCCGAAGATTCGAGAGCGGTGTCCTCTTCCGACGGTTACGTCGCTAAATGCGCGGTAAAAGTAGTCGCCGACGGAATACGAAAAATCGAAGATAACGCGCTTATAGGCGGGGATAATCTCAAAATCAGAGAGAGAACGGAGAGTATCGACGAACGCAGCGCGGCGACTTACGACAACTTTACGATTACCGACGAGTTCGACGTGGGATACGCCATAAAGGACGTATTGTGCCACGGCGCGACTGTCAACGTAAAGAGCGTTCAAAGCGGCGTTTCGTGCATAATATTCGAGGGAGAAGTCGTTCTCTCTTTAAAGACGCTGCCTTTTTCTGACGGCAATGAAATACTCAAAGAAAAACGCTGCATACCGTTCAGGTTCGAACTCGAAAACTCGGGTTCGCTTCCCGATATGCGAGCCTCGGGCGATTGCGAAGTCGAAAAGGCGACTTTCAAGGTCTATACCGACGAGGGCAAGGGCAAAAGCGCGATAAGCGCGGAAATAGCCCTGTCTTTCTCGGGATTTTCGGTTGAAACCACGACCGTTACGTTCGCCGACGACGTATATTCGGTTGACAGCGAAATCGAGATAAGAAGAGAGGAACTACCCGTGTGCGAATACGTCGGGCAGTTCACGACGGAAGAACGGCTTAGCGGCGCGGCTTCGGGCGATATTCCCGAGGGCGGCAAAATAATAGGCACGTTCGACGAAAGAGTGTCGATAGTCGGAGTGGTAAAAACCGCCGACGGAGTTACGGTAAACGGAATAGCGAGGGCGGACGTCGCCTTTAAGAACGCGGACAACGGAATTACATCGGTAAACGCCGAATCGCCATTTTCGACGGATATAAAAGGCGAGGGCGAAATCGCTTGCGTAAGGCTTTGTTTAAGCGAGTTCGAGGCGGTGATAAAAGACGGCGCGATTTGGTTTAATTACACGGTAAAAGCCGCCTATAAGTCGTTTATCGATAAAAAAATAACGGTAATAAACGGCGTAAACGAAACGGCTGCAAGAGAAAAGTCGGACGCGGCGATAAGCGTATACGTTCCGCAAAAGGGCGATACTTTATGGGATATATCCAAGCAGTTAAGGGTTGACGGAGACGAGATAGAAAGGCTTAACGGAGAACTTGAATTTCCGCTCAAAGGCGACGAGAGAATAGTCGTATACAGACAGAAGATATAGGATATATTGAACTTACGAAGAGTTTAAAACATAGGTACTTGCATACCCCAAAGGGGAAAGCGAGATAAAGGTTAAAAAGGAAAAACAAATGAGAACGAAGGTTAAATCTTACGCAAAAATCAATCTCACGCTTAATATTACGGGGGCGGACGGGGGCTTTCATAATATAGAAAGCCTCGTGACGACCGTAGATTTATACGATACGGTGACCGTAAACGTAAAAAAACGCGAGGGAATTACCCTGAAAATGAAGGGTCTTGGAGAAGATTTGCCGACGGAGACCAACAACGCGTATAAAGCCGCCCGACTTTTTTCGGAAGAATATAATTCAGGCGGCGGAATAGAAGTCGAAATATTCAAACGCATACCGCTCGCGGGAGGACTCGGAGGGAGTTCTGCCGACGCGGCGGGAGTACTCGTCGCACTGAAAAAAGCGACGGGGATAAGCGACGATATAAAACCGCTTGCGGACAGACTCGGTAGCGATACGGGGTATATGACCGAAGGCGGTTTTGCCGTAATTTCGGGCAGAGGCGAAAAGGTTCGCAAAATCGAAACGGATATGACCTTGCATTTCGTACTTGTCTACGCCGAAACGGGCGTGAATACGGGCGAATGTTATAAGCGTTTCGACGAACTCGGAAACGGAGGAGCGCTTACCGACACCGAAAAGGCGGTAGAGGCTTTAAAAACCAACGATTTTGACGGGCTTTGCAAATGCGTGTCGAACGCCCTGACGGTACCTGCGGTTGAATTGAACGAAGAAGTGAAAAGAAATCTCGAAGAGGTTAAAAGTCTTTCGCCGTCGGCGTGCGGAATGACGGGCAGCGGATCGACGGTATTCGGGATATACGAGACGGAAGAGTTATGCAGGTGGGCGATAGAGAAATTGAAGAAAAGGGGTTTGGAATGCGAATACGCCCGTTCGACCGGTAATAAAAAACAATAACTTATCAAAAATAACGGGTTTATCGTTTTTTTGGGGCGCCGTATTTTTAAGGGCTGAACGAGTGCGCCGTTTCCCGCGATAAAAAACGAGAATTTCGGGACGTCGGGGGCGCCGTCCCCTACGGTAGAACTGAATAAATTGTCAAAAAGTTTTAAGAGTTTTTTCCCTTAGATAACCAAATTTTCCTTATAAAAAAATTATCGCATATGGCGAGCAAAATATATCATGCCTATAATCATAAAGATAAAAAACAGTACAGGGTTAATATAATTTGCAAGTATATAGGCAACGCCATAGACTTGAAAAATATATACGAGAGATTGAGCCAATAAAGAAAACAACATATCAAGACCTCACAAATTATACTAAATTAAGTATAGCACAGACATATAAGTATGACAAGAAAAATACCAACCGCTACGATTTTTTATTATGGCAACCGTAGGGGACGGCGCCCCGACGTCCCGTAAAAACGAATAAAAAAAGATATCCGACGTTGCTTTCGGGTATCTTGTTTTTTTATGTCTTATCGTATGCGGTTGTTAAAAATTTAAACGTTGAAGCGGAAGAGAACGACGTCGCCGTCTTTCATAACGTAGTCCTTGCCTTCCGAACGCACTTTGCCGAGTTCCTTCGCTTTCGTGTAGTTGCCGCACTCTAAAAGCAGTTGCCAGTCGATACATTCGGCTCTTATGAAGCCTTTTTCAAAGTCGCTGTGAATTTTTCCCGCCGCCTGCGGCGCTTTCGTTCCTTCTTTTATCGTCCAGGCTCTCGTTTCGGGTTCGCCCGCCGTGAGGAAACTGATAAGTCCCAAAAGTTTATAAGACGCCTTTACGAGCCTGTTGAGTCCGCTCTCTTTAAGCCCTAAATCCTCGAGGAAAATTGCCGCTTCGTCGGGCGGAAGTTCGGAAATTTCCTCTTCCGTTCTCGCGCAGATGACGAGCGTTTCGCTGCCTTCTTTTTCGGCGTAGTCTTTGACGAGTTTCGCAAGCGGAATATCCGAAATGTCTTTTCCCATATCGCTTTCCGATACGTTCGCCGCGTAAATTACCGGCTTTGCCGACAGAAGGAAAAGTCCGTCGACGTATTTCTGTTCGTCCTCGGTAAGATCCATTCCTCTCACGGGTTTTTCTTCTTCGAGCCTGTCTAAGACCTTGCGGAGAATATCCGATTCGATTTTATACTTTTTGTCTCCCGACTTAATCATTCCGTAAGCCTTATCGTAGCGTTTCTGGACGGTTTCGATATCGGCCAAAATGAGTTCGAGATTGATAATGCCTATATCCCTTATGGGGTCGACGCCGTTTTCGACGTGCGTTACGTTTTCGTCGATAAAGCACCTTACGACGTGGACTATCGCGTCAACCTCTCTTATGTGCGAGAGGAATTTGTTTCCGAGACCTTCGCCTTTCGACGCGCCTTTTACAAGTCCGGCGATGTCTACGAATTCTATCGTCGCAGGCGTAATTTTTTTACAGTTATACAGAGCGGCGAGTTTCGCGAGTCTTTCGTCGGGAACGGCGACGACGCCTACGTTCGGTTCGATTGTGCAGAAGGGAAAATTCGCAGCCTGCGCCCCCGCGTGAGTTATAGCGTTGAAAAGGGTGGACTTGCCTACGTTCGGAAGCCCTACTACTCCTAATTTCATGATTTTACTCCAAATACTTTTAATTCTCGCTAAATTATAACGCAAAACGAAAAAATATTCAATTCTTTTGTTGCGATATTTACGTTTTTGTGATAAAATCTAAGAAAAAAAGAAAGGTAGACTATGGATTACAGAAAATATATAGCCGAAAAACTCGGCGATTTGAATTTGCCGATTGAGGAAATAGCCTCGAATATAGTCGTTCCTCCCGACAAGGAAATGGGCGACTACGCTTTGCCGTGCTTCAAGTTTGCCAAGGTAATGCGTAAATCCCCCGTTATGATTGCCGAAGAACTCAAAAATAAGTTCGTGACCGACAACGTCGTAAGCGAGGTTTCCGCCGTGAACGGCTATCTCAACTTCAAGGTGAACAGGCTCGGTCTCGTAAAAGAGACTATCGACAGAATTACTTCGGAGGGCGAAAAATTCGGCTCGTCGGACGAGGGCGAGGGCAAGACGATTTGCATAGACTATTCGTCGGTCAATATCGCAAAGCCATTTCATATAGGACACCTTTCGACCACCGTCATAGGCGGCGCGCTTTACCGTATTTTTAAATTCTGCGGATATAACGCCGTCGGAATAAACCACCTCGGAGACTACGGCACGCAGTTCGGAAAACTCATATACGCATACAAGCATTGGGGCAGCGAAAAATCGGTCGAAGAGGGCGGCGTAAAGGAATTAACCCGTCTATATGTTCGTTATCACAAAGAAAGCGAAGAAAATCCGTCTATGGACGACGAGGCGAGAAAGTATTTCAAACTCATCGAGGACGGCGACGAGGAGTGCGTAAAACTCTTCAACCGTTTCAAGGAAATTACGCTCAAAGAAGTGGGCAAGATATACGACGAACTCGATATTAAGTTCGACTCCTACGCGGGCGAGAGTTTTTATAACGACAAGATGCAGCCCGTAATAGACGAACTCGAAGAAAAGGGACTTTTAAAGACGAGTCAGGGGGCGAAGATTGTAGACCTCGAAGAATATGGTATGCCGCCGTGCATAATTCTGCGTTCGGACGGGGCTTCGCTGTACGCCACGAGAGACCTTGCCGCCGCCTGTTACAGAAAGGAGCATTACGACTTCTACAAGTGTCTGTACGTCGTTGCCTATCAGCAGAATTTGCATTTCAGACAGATATTCAAGGTGTTGGAACTTATGGGCAAACCGTGGGCGAAAGACCTTATCCACGTCGCTTACGGAATGGTGTCGCTTTTGGACGAAAACGGCAATCAGGTCGCGATGAGTACGAGAAACGGCACGGTGGTGCTTTTAGAGGACGTGCTTAAAAAGTGTCACGAAAAGTGCCTCGAAATAATCGAACAGAAAAATCCCGACTTGGAGGACAAAGAGACCATCGCGAGACAGGTCGGAACGGGAGCGGTCGTATTCGGCGCGCTTTCCAACAGCAAGATAAAAGACATAGCGTTCAGTTACGACAAGATACTGAATTTCGACGGCGAAACGGGACCTTACGTTCAGTATACCGCGGCGAGGATAAAGAGCGTTTTAAGGAAGGGCGGCGAGATAGGAGAATATACCGTCGACGAGGTAAACGACGACGAATATCAACTTATAGCCACACTTTCCACCTTCCCCGAGGTCGTAAAGGCGGCGGCGGAAAAGTTGGAGCCGTTCTTTATAACGAGGTATGCGATAGAGGTTGCGTCGGCGTTCAACAAGTTCTATTTCGACTGTAAGATAATAGGCGAAAACGAGAACGTCCGCAATTTCAGGCTTACCCTTTGCGAGTGTACGCTTACGGTAATAACGTCTGCGCTCAGACTTCTCGGAATACAGGTTCCCGAGAGAATGTGAGTATTCGTCTCGCCTGCCCCAAAGGGGAAAGCAAGTCGGGTGATAGTTTGCTTCGCGAAATGATATTGTCTGCGGCGGTGAGATTTGCCTTGCGGCAAGTTGCGTTGCAACCGTAGGGGACGGCGCCCCGACGTCCCGAAAAACACTTACATTTAGGTAAACGACAAACAAGTTGCGTTGCAGCCGTAGGGGACGGCGCCCCGACGTCCCGAAAAAAAGACGTTCCGAAAAACACTTACATTTAGGTGAACAACAAACAAGTTGCGTTGCAACCGTAGGGGACGGCGCCCCAAAGAACTCTTAAAAATGCTTGCATTTTTAAGAAAAAGGCGTCCCGAAAAACGTATACGCTTCGTAAAACGTACGCGTTTTAAAACGAGGCGTTCCTCAAAACAAATTTTCAACTAAACAACGACAAACAAGGTAACGATAATATGAAAAAAGCAGTGATTTTTGACCTCGACGGCACTTTGACTAATACTACGCTCGATATTTGCGACAACGTCAATTTAGCCCTCAGAAAATTCGGATATAACGAAATTACCCCCGACGAGGCGAGACGATTCGTCGGCAACGGCGCGAAGATTTTAATCGAACGTTCTCTTAAAGGCGTTATGCCCGATAATTTTAACGAGATAGTCGATTTTTACAATAAGTCGTATAACTTTTGCGGAAGTCCGAGAACATTCGTCTACGAGGGTATGAAAGACGTTATAAAAAAACTCAAAAATGACGGGTATCTGCTCGCGGTTGTTTCCAATAAACCGCAGGACGGAACGAACGAAGTTATAAAAACTTTCTTCGGAAACGGAATATTCGACTACGTTTTCGGTCAGCGCGACGGAGTAAAAACAAAACCCGACAAGCAGCCCGTGGAAATCACCCTTAACGCTCTCGGCGTGAAAAAGGACGACGCCGTGTACGTCGGCGACAGCGAAGTGGACGTTTTAACGGCGAGAAATTCGGGCGTGGACGGGATAACCGTTCTCTGGGGTTACAGGGATAAGGAACTTTTGCTCGAAAACGGGGCGAAAACCCTTGTTTCGACAGCCGAAGAACTCTATAAAACGATAAAAAACTTATAAAAGAAATAAAACTCGGGCTTCTGCCCGAGAAGCGATATACAGGAGTAATAAACGATGGCATTTTCAAAATTTCTCGACGAAAAGAGAAAAATCATTAAAGAACTCGTAGCCGAACTCGGAAAAACGTTCGAGTACGTCAGCGTACTCGGTACGGACGTAAAGGCTACTCTTTACATGGCGGACGCTCGTTCTTCGGGTATCCGCGACGGCGCGGGCGAATGCGGTTTTGTCGTAAAACTCTGGAACGGCGACGCGTTCAGAGAATACTCGACGGACGATATTTCGGGCGATATGAAAGAACTTGCGAAAAAGATAGTCGAAGAGACGAAAATTTCCGCGAGTTTAGAGGATAAAACCATTAAGCCGATATCGAAGCCTGCGGACGAGCCGCTTGTAAAATCTTTCGTAAGAGGGGTTGACTTCGACGAGTATACGGACGGCGAACTTCTCGATTTTTGTAAATCGATAAGAGATAAAATCAAAAACGCGAGCGACAAAGTCGTAAACGCGATAGGTTATCTGCAGCCCTTTACCGTTTCCAAACTGTTCATAACGAAAAACAGAGAACTCGACCAGTCTTACGGTTGGTGCAACGGTATGGCGATAGCCGTTTACAGAGACGGAAAAATCGTCAGGGCGAGAGAGGACGCGTATTCGTGCAACGTATCCGAGGTAATGAAAGAGTTGCCGTCGAAAATAGGCAAACTTATCGACAAAGCCGCTCACCTTGTAAAAGCCGAGCCTATTAAACCGGGGGTATACGACGTCATAACCGACAGTTCGATAACGGGACTTATCGCTCACGAAGCGTTCGGTCACGGGGTAGAAATGGATCAGTTCGTAAAGGACAGAGCGCTCGCGAAGGAGTACGTCGGCAAGTACGTCGCTTCGCCTATATCGAATATGAGAGACGGGGCGGCGGCGGTCGTTTCGGCGGCTTCCTATTTCTTCGACGACGACGGGGTTTTGGCGGGCGATACTCAGATTATAAAGGACGGCGTTCTCGTTTCGGGAATATGCGACCTCGTTTCGGCGTGCCAACTCGGCGTTAAACCCACGGGCAACGGCAGAAGAGAGAGTTTCAAGAGAAAGGCTTATACGAGAATGACTAACACATTCTTCGAGGGCAGAAACGACAAACTCGAAGATATGATAAAGTCGGTAAAACACGGCTATATGCTCTTCGAGACCAACAACGGTATGGAAGACCCGAAGAATTGGCAGATTCAATGCACCGCGGAATACGGAATAGAGATAATCGACGGCAAACTCACCGAAAATTACGTTTCGCCCGTCGTGATGAGCGGAAGCGTTCCCGAACTTCTGAAATCGATAACGATGATTTCGGGCGGCGAGGAGATTATCGGCGCGGGAATGTGCGGCAAAGGATATAAAGAATGGGTGAGGGTGACCGACGGCGGTCCCGCGCTCAAAGTGAAGGTGAAACTCGCATGATTGACGTAACGAAATATCTTAAAGAGAACAAGGAACTTTCCGATTACAGGGTAAACGAAGTGAAAAACGAGTCTTACGAGGCGTTTTTCGTTCACAGAAAACTCGAAACCGTAAGGGCGACCGACTATACGGACGTTTCCGTGACGGTTTATAAAGACCACGACGGCAAAAAAGGCGAATCGTCCTTCTCGGTCTACGCTTCGACTACCGAAAGCGAACTTAAAGGCAAAATCGCTTCGGCGGCGAAAAGGGCGGAACTCGTATTCAACGAGCCTTACGAAATTTCCGACGGCGGCAAAGCCGAAACGGAAGCGCCGTCGAATATTAAGGAATACGAACCCGAGGAACTCGCCGCGAAAGTCGCGGAGGTGGTATACGCCGCCGATAATTATGAGGACGGCTCTATAAACGCGGTCGAGATTTTCATATACAAGAAAAAAACCACGGTAAAAAACAGCAAGGGCGTAGATAAATCCGAGACGGGCTACGAGATAATGATAGAGGCTATTCCGACGTGGAACGAGGGCGGAGAGTCTGTCGAACTCTACGAGGCTTACAGGACTTCGGAGTTCGATTCCGCCGCGATAACCGCAGAAATAGACGGTAAAATGAAAGAGGTCAGAGACAGAAAACACGCCGTGAAACCCGAGAAAATCGGAGACGTGAAAGTAATTCTTAACGCCAAGGAAATTTCCGAACTCATATCGGAGTTGGCGGCGGACGCCGATTACGCGACCGCGTATACTCATTCCAACGTGAAAAACGTAGGCGACGGTTGGCAGAATAACCCGACGGGCGATAAACTCGTCGTGACTGCGAGAGGAGCGGTAAAAGGCAGCGTTTATGCGGCTACTTTCGACGCCGACGGAACGAGCCTTAAAGATAAAAAGATTATTTGCGGCGGCAAGGTGGTCGGAAGATACGGCTCGAACAGATTTGCAAAATACCTCGGCGAGGAAGTCACGGGTAATCTGCGTTGCTTCGAGGTCGAAAAGGGCACGCTTACCGAAGAAGAGATTAAAAAACAACCTTATATAGAGTGCGTTTCCCTTTCGGGACTTCAACTCGATTTATATAATGATTATATAGGCGGCGAGATAAGGCTCGCGTACTACTTCGACGGCGAAAAGATCGTTCCCGTAACGGGAATATCGATGAGCGGCAGACTGTCGAACGTTTTAGAGACCTTGAAAGCGACGGATAAAATCGTGACCGAACGCAATTACAGGGGACCCGACAAAATAATGCTCGCGGGAATGGAAATTCTTTAAGGTATCGTCAATATTTACCGTAAAGAGCGAAAAAACAGTTGACGAAAATATTTTTTAATGATATACTTTTTAAGCATTTATCTGTAAACGTATGTTTTACGGAAAATTTGCCGTGTTTAAAACAGCACGATAATCACGCTTTCTTTAAACGGAATAGGGTCCGTTTTCAGAATATCCACTACTATAAGGAGGTAAAGAAATGCCAACGATCAACCAACTCATCAAGCAAGGCAGAGTTACGGCGGCGGACAAGTGCAAGACCCCTATCATGGGACATTGCCCTCAGAAGAGAGGAGTATGCCTTTCGGTTACTACGACTTCCCCCAAAAAGCCTAACTCGGCTCTTCGTAAGATCGCGAGAGTACGTCTTACGAACAAGCAGGAAGGAACGGTTTACATTCCGGGCGAAGGACACAACCTTCAGGAACACAGTTCCGTTCTCATTCGTGGCGGCAGGGTAAGAGACCTTCCCGGCGTAAGATATCACATCATTCGCGGAACTCTCGATACCGCAGGCGTAGCGAAGAGAAAGCAGGCAAGAAGCAAATACGGCGCTAAGCGTCCTAAGTAATCTTTTTAAAGAGACTTTTTGCAAAACCAAAAACATTCACCCTACTTATGGCGGAAATTCTGAAACGCCCGAAAAAGTAGGCAGTACGACGCCACGGGCGTCGGAAGGTTCGCTCCCGTAGAATATACGGTTTAAGAGCGATAGCTGTACACGGGTTAATTACCCTAAAAAAATTTAAAGGAGGACAACAACAATGCCAAGAAGAGGTAACGTGCCGAAGAGAGACGTATTACCGGATCCGATATACGGCAACAAAGTGCTTACCAAACTTATAAACCAAGTAATGCTCGACGGCAAGAAAGGAACGGCTCAGACGATCGTTTACGACGCTTTGAAGAAATCGGCGGAAAAACTCGGAGTTGAGCCTATGGACGTGTTCACGCAGGCGATGAACAACGTAATGCCCCTTCTCGAAGTAAAAGCGAGAAGAGTAGGCGGTTCCAACTATCAGGTTCCTATCGAAATCAGACCGGAGAGAAGACAGACGCTTGCTATCCGCTGGATAGTTGCGAGCGCGAGAAAGAGAAGCGACCGCGATATGAGCAATAAACTCGCTTCCGAACTCATGGACGCTTACAACAACGCGGGCGGCGCGGTTAAGAAGAAAGAAGATACTCACAGAATGGCTGAAGCAAACAAGGCGTTTGCTCACTATCGCTGGTAATTTCTGCGTTTTTCTTACTATTAAGGAGTGATTTAACGATATGCCAAGACAATACGACTTACAACATACCAGAAATATCGGTATAATGGCGCACATCGACGCGGGTAAGACGACGACCACCGAGCGTATTCTTTTCTACACGGGAAAGACGCATAAACTCGGCGAGGTTCACGACGGAGCCGCCACGATGGACTTCATGGTACAGGAGCAGGAGAGAGGTATCACCATTTGCTCCGCCGCTACCACCTGTTTCTGGAAAGGTAACAGAATTAACATTATAGATACTCCGGGACACGTTGACTTTACCGTAGAGGTCGAAAGATCTCTCCGCGTACTCGACGGAGCGGTCGCTACGTTCTGCGCGAAGGGCGGCGTCGAGCCGCAGTCCGAGACGGTATGGCGTCAGGCGGACAAGTACCACGTTCCCCGTATCGCGTACGTCAATAAGATGGATATCAACGGCGCGAACTTCGACAACGCCGTAAAGATGATGAGAGAGAGGCTTAAAGCCAACGCTATTCCCATCTGCCTTCCCATCGGTAAGGAAGATACTTTCTGCGGAATAATCGACCTCGTTCAGAACGATTCCATTATATATCACGACGACCTCGGTAAAGAATTCACGGTCGGACCTATCCCCGCGGAATACGCGGACGCGGCAGCCGAAGCGAGAAACGCTTTGATGGAGGCTTGCGCGGAGCAGGACGACGAACTTATGGAGAAATTCTTCGAGACGGGCGAACTTACCCCCGAAGAAATGAAGAAAGCCATAAGAAAGGGTACTCTCGCTATGAAGATGAACCCCGTTCTTTGCGGTTCGAGTTATAAAAACAGAGGCGTTCAGCACCTTCTCGACGCAATAGTCGATTATCTTCCGAGTCCTATCGACGTAGATCACGTCAAGGGTATCAATCCCGAAACCGATCAGGAAGAAGAGAGAAAGACGGACGACGACGAGCCGTTTGCGGGACTTGCGTTCAAGATGGTCGCAGACCCGTTCGTAGGAAAACTCGCTTATTTCAGAGTTTACTCGGGTTCGCTTGCGGCAGGTTCTTATGTGTATAACTCCACTAAGGGCAAGAAAGAAAGAGTCGGCAGACTCGTTTTGATGCACGCTAACCACAGAGAGGAAATCGACAGGATTTATTCGGGAGATATCTGCGCGATAGTCGGTCTTAAAGATACGACGACGGGCGATACGCTCTGCGACGAAGACCACCCGATTATCCTTGAAAAGATGGAATTCCCCGAACCCGTTATTCAGGTTGCAATCGAGCCTAAGACGAAAGCGGGACAGGAAAAAATGACCCTCGCGCTTTTAAAACTCGCCGAGGAAGACCCGACCTTCAAGTTCTATACGGATAAAGAAACGGGGCAGACGATTATCGCCGGAATGGGCGAACTTCACCTCGAAATCATCGTAGACAGACTTTTGAGAGAATTCAAAGTCGAAGCGACGGTCGGTAAGCCGCAAGTTTCTTACAAAGAGACGTTCAGAAAAGCGGTCGACGCCGAAGGAATGTACAAGAGACAGTCCGGCGGTAAAGGTCAGTACGGTCACTGTAAAGTCAGATTCGAACCTTTGGAACCCGGAAAGGGTTTCGAGTTCGTCGACGAAACCGTCGGCGGATCTATTCCGAAGGAATATATCGAACCTGTCAGAAAGGGTATCGAAGAAGCTTCCAAGAACGGTTATCTTGCGGGATACGAAATGGTCGATTTCAGAGCTACCGTTTACGACGGATCTTATCACGAAGTCGACTCTTCCGAAATGGCGTTCAAGATCGCGGGTTCGCTTGCGTTCAAGGACGGTATGAAGAAGGCTAACCCCGTTCTCTTAGAGCCTATAATGAAAGTCGAAATCGTAACTCCCGAAGATTACTTCGGAGACCTTATGGGTAACGTTTCTTCGAGAAGAGGTACTATCCTCGGAACGGAAGACAGAAACGGCTCGAAGGTTATCGATTCCTTCATTCCGCTTTCCGAAATGTTCGGTTATGCAACCGAGCTTCGTTCGAGAACGCAGGGCAGAGGTCAGTTCACGATGCAGTTCGACCACTTCAACGAGTGTCCGAAGTCCATTGCGGAAAAGATCATCGGTGAGAGAGCCGTTAAGCACGACGACTGATTTTAGCGGGATTACTTAAGTAACGGCTGATTTTAGTCTTTAAAAACACAAATATGCGGTATAAAGCCGACGTAAAAAAGAAAAATCGGCTTTATATCGAAACAAAATAAAAAGTCTTTCGGAAAGCGAAATAAAATATGAGACGCGTTTCCGTAAGCAAACCGTTACGCTCGCCTTGCAGCCACGAGGCGGACGGACGACAAAAAAGGTTATCATACCGAAAGGTATATAATACAAAAAATAAAATAAAAAACAACCAAATCTAATTAAATTGGAGGAAAACAACTATGGCAAAAGCAAAATTTGACAGAAGCTTACCGCACGTAAACATCGGTACCATCGGACACGTTGACCACGGCAAGACCACCTTGACCGCAGCTATCACGATGGTTATGGCTTGCAAGGGCGACGCAGAGAAGATGAGATACGATCAGATCGATAAAGCGCCCGAAGAAAAGGCAAGAGGTATTACGATTAACACCGCTCACGTTGAGTACAAGACCGACAAGCGTCACTATGCTCACGTTGACTGCCCCGGACACGCAGACTACGTTAAGAACATGATTACCGGCGCTGCTCAGATGGACGGCGCAATCCTCGTTGTTGCTGCTACAGACGGTCCGATGCCGCAGACCAGAGAACACATCCTTCTTGCTCGTCAGGTTGGCGTTCCCTACATCATCGTATTCCTTAACAAGTGCGATCAGGTAGACGATCCCGAACTTCTCGAACTCGTTGAAATGGAAGTCAGAGGACTTCTTGACGAGTACGGATTCCCCGGCGACGATACTCCTATCATCAAAGGTTCTGCTCTTAAAGCTTTGGAAAAGGCTTCCTCGGGTTGCTCCGACGCAGAAGTACTTGCTTCTCCCGAATGCAAATGCATTCTTGAACTTATGGATGCTATCGATAACTACATCCCCACTCCCGAAAGAGACGATGCTAAGCCGTTCCTTCTTCCTGTAGAAGACGTATTCACGATCAGTGGTCGTGGTACCGTTGCAACCGGAAGAGTTGAAAGAGGTGTTGCTCACGTTGGCGATCCCGTTGAAATCGTTGGTCTTCAGGAAAAGCCCACTACTTCGGTTATTACCGGTCTTGAAATGTTCAGAAAGACCCTTGACGAAGCTCAGGCAGGCGATAACGTAGGCGCTCTTCTTCGTGGTATCGACAGAAGCGGTATCGAAAGAGGACAGGTTATTGCTAAACCGGGTTCCGTTCACGCTCACACCGAGTTCAGCGGACAGGTTTACGTCCTTACGAAAGAAGAAGGCGGAAGACACACTCCGTTCTTCAACAACTATAGACCTCAGTTCTATTTCAGAACTACGGACGTTACCGGAACCATCAAACTTCCCGAGGGAGTAGAAATGGTAATGCCCGGCGACCACGTTACGATCGACGTAGTACTTATTACGCCTATCGCATGCGAAGAGGGTCTTCGTTTCGCTATTCGTGAAGGCGGCAGAACCGTTGGATCGGGCGTTGTTGCAAAGATCGTTAAATAATTAACGACGCGACAAAGCGGAAAGAAAAAATAAAAAAAGCGAATATCCCGCCGCTGAAAACGGCGACGGGATATTTTTGCGTTAAATAAAAACCGTAAAAGAGGCTATAAAACAAACAAGATACTCGTACAAGTCGGGTATCTTGTTTTTATATGTTTTTAATGTTTTTTAAAATAATGAGAAATACTGTTTTTACGTTTCAGACCTCTCTCGTTTTTAGTCGCTTTGCTCTTAAAATTCACATGGAATTTTGAAAACTATATTGTAATTATAACGATACAGAAACTAACTGTTCTTGCTTTCGCCTACGCGGCGGATGCGCCCCTTTTGTCGCTTTGCGACATTTTCCCCGTTTCATCGGGGACATTTACCCGTTTCATCGGGAGAGCATACCCCAAAGGGGAAAGCAAGAGTGGTTAGAAATTGTCTTGCGGCAAGTTGAATTACAGCCGTAGGGGACGACGACTTTAAGGCGACGTCCCGTAAAACGGAAGTGATATTTTGCTCCGCAAAGTGAAATTTACTCTTCGGTAAGTGAAATCGTTGAAAGCGGTGAAATTTGCCCGCGGCAAGTTGCGTTGCAACCGTAGGGGACGACGCTCTCGGCGTCCCGCAAAACGGGTCTGTTTTACGCGTAAAAAAAGGAACTGTTCGAGTAGAGCAGTTCTCCTTTTCATATTCAGATTTTTATTTTTATATCTACTACTTCGTCGGGTAAAATAAACCATGTCGCTTTGCCGTGAGACGACGGAGTGCCGAGAGAGTCTCCTTCTCCGTTCCAACGTATTCCGTAACGCGGTCTCCCGTCGTATTTAAAACATGCGACTGAATACAATTCGGTTTCTTTCAGAATAACTAAATCTGTTATCCCCTCATAAATAACGTTTTGCGGTTTCATTTTTTATCTCCTTAATCTTTATTTATATCTCCGTCGGTACAATGTACGACGTAGTTACCCGTATAATCATTCCAATAAAATTCCTTACTAATAGAGTTCCATTGTTCCATACTTCCGCTATATTTTATGCTTGCGAGTTTTCCACAACCCATAAATGCACCGCCGCCGATTTTTATTACGCTATTACCGATTGCAATGTTTGTCAGATGGACGCATTGATAGAAAGCATTTGAACCGATACTTGTAACGCCGTTTCCTATCGTTACCGTTGAGAGTCGAATGCAATAATAGAAAGCCCGATCTCCTATGGTTGTCACGCTTTGCGGTATGGTAACGCTTGTGATTTTAGTGCGGAAGTAGAACGCTCCTTCCTTAATTTCGGTTACTGTGTCGGGTATAATCAAATCGCCTGCTATTTCTTTTCCGTCGATATATATATTTGCCGTCGTTGTGATATTTGCAAGTCCGTCGATTTTACACCATGACGCTAAATCTCCGACATAATAAACGTTTGTCAGGTTGAAGCAAGAGGTAAATGCATTTTCTCCGATAACCTTTATTCCGCTCCCTATCGTCAAGTTTTTAAGAGCAAAACAACCCACGAAAGCAGAAAGATTTATCGTAGTAACGCTGTTTGAGATTGTTATGTCTGTTATCTCTTTGCAACCTATAAACGCTCCGAATTCTATTTCTGTTACGCCTTCGGGGATAACGAGTTCGGTTATTTCATCGCAGAGTGCAAACGCGGCGGCATTGATTACTGATACTTCCTGCGGAATAGTCAAGGTTCCTTTTAATTCTTTTCCTTTAAAATACAGATTTCTGAACGTTTGAAAAAGCGGTAAATTTTCAAGTCCGCCGACGTTACACCAAGAAGTAATATCTCCCTCATAGTAAATACTTGATAATTCACAGTAAAGGTCAAACGAATTATATTCGATAGTCGTTATCGTGTCGGGGATACATACACTCGTAATACCCGTATTGTTCGTAAACGCAAGACTTAATATGCTCGTTACGGGCTTTCCGTCGTGTTCGCTCGGAATGTTCAGTTCGCTGCCCGTGAAAGTTCCCGCTCCTTTTACCGCGTAGGCGTTTCCGTCGGAAGTTAATTCGTATTCAAGTCCCTCTGAATATACTATTTCCCGTTCTTCCTCGCTTTCTTCTATGCTTTCGCTTTCCGAAACGCTTTCGCTTTCTCCGATGCTTTCGCTGTCTGAACCGCTTTCATTTTCTTCCACGCTTTCGGAATCGTCGGCAATACTTTCCGAGGTCTCGGCGGTCTCCGATTCGCTTTTACCCTCGGACTGCTTTTCGCTGTTTTCTTTCGATTGCTCTACGCTTTCTTGTCCCGCCGTTTCGCTTTCGCTCGTATTCTTCTTTTTACAAGCGGAAAGACTTGCGGCTACGCTGAGACAGGTTATAATCGTCAGAATGATTAAAATTGCCTTTTTCATTGTGTTTCTTTCTCTCCTTTTTTATTGTTTTTGGCTTAATTAGCCATGCCAGACAAGAATAATACGAACCTTGCCAAAACGTCGCTATTTCCGTGCTTTTTGGCAAATTCTCGTTTGAAGTACGTTAAGTACGTCTACACTCGCCTTTACCAAAAATCATCGAAAATATCGGCGTTTTGGTTGCAGGCAAGTCTAACGGCGTATTTTTAGGCTAAGACAAGGCGTGCGAACGACTTAATACTTGATGTATAAGCCGCGAGCAGAACGAAGTATTAGTCAAAAATACGTCGTTAGACCATGGTTCGTATTATTCTTGTCTGGCATACTATAAAGGAATATTTCTCTAAATCATACTCACTTTATATAACGTTATTATATGGCACATTGTGCCTTTTGTCAAGTATAAAAGGCACAGCGTGCTATTATTTTCGTATGATAGAGTTAAAAGATATACAGAGAAGGCTGAGAGACGAAATAAAGCAAAGTAGTATGTCGCAAAAGGAAATTGCCGAAAAGTTAGGAATAAATCCGTCTACAATCAGTAAATATTTAAGACTCGACAAGTTCCCGTCGATAGAGACTTTCGCTAATTTATGCGAGATTTTAGACGTCTCGTCCGACGAAATACTCGGCTTGACAAAATAATGTTCGGGGTTGACAAAATAGCGTTTGTATGTTACAATTCAAAAAAGCGGAATTAAACGTAGAACGGGAGGAAAATTTATGAAATTAAAGAAAGCCGCATTGTGTATGGCAGTCGTCGCGATTCTTGCGGCGGGCGTTTTGTTGCCGCAAAGCACGGCGACCGCTTCGGCTAATTCCGCTCAGAGATATTTCCACGGCGCGGACGCTTTCGGGGCGGCGTATAAGGGCGACAGTTGCCCGTTTGTCGTCGAAAAGGAAAATCTAACCTTTAATTTAAGCGATTTTCCGTCGAATTATTACGACGATAAGGACTCGTTTCTCGCCTATTCGGGCAGCGTTACCGCGGAATATACTTTCTATAACCCGTCCGAATACACCGTGACGGCGAACCTCGCGTTTCCGTTCGGAGAAACTCCCGCTTACGGCTATTATTACGAAGACGGCAAGCGAATTTGCGGGGTAGACGCGGAGAAATACGATATTTTGGTTGGCGGCGAAAAGGTGGATAAGAAAGTCCGCTATACCTATTTCAAGGGCGGCGATTTCAGCGTTGAAACCGACCTTCCGAAAATTTCCGACGAGTACGTCAAGGACGATTTTTTCTCGCCCGAAACGGTGGTTACGGAGTATACCTATATAGTAGGCGGCAAGAATAAGGACGGACTTATAGACGAGTCGAAATACAACGCGGCGTGCATAGCGTTCGACATTGCGAAAAGCGACGGAAAAACGCGGATAATGTTTCCGAGACAAAGCGGGTTTAAAACGCTCAAAAACGGAAAAGCGAGAATCGACGCGTGGGCGGAAAACGGCGGCGAGTTTAAGATTTACGCTTTCGGCAAGCCGCTCGATACTCCGATAAGTTTCAAATGTTACAAAAACGGCGGTGTAGAGGATAAGGAAGAGATAAGCGGCAAGGTCGAACTTACTGACACGGTTACGACTAATCTTAAAGATTTGATAAAGTCCGTTCGCGGAGAAAAATCGGAAATTCCGATTATTTCGGAAATAGATTTATATAACGCGAGCGTGTATTCGTTGAAAGACGGGTCGAAAGATAACGAATACGGGATAATATTCAGTTACGGAAGTATTTTTTCGAGCGATTTCGAGACGAGTCTTATGCGGTGGTACGAGTACGAAATCACGTTAGAACCGAACGAGAGAAAGACGAACAGCGTGACCGCGCCGATATATCCGTCGATAGATATGGGGTATTCGCCCGCGAAGAACGCCTATACCTACTATCTGTCGCCCGCAAAGACGTGGAAAAGTTTTGGCTCGATAGATATAACGATAAACACGCCGTATTACCTCTCGAACCCGAGTTTAAGCGGGTTTAAAAAGACGGACGGGGGATATACGTTGTCGCTCAGCGGACTTCCCGACGGGGAATTGACATTTACGCTTTCGAGTTCGGAAAACCCGACGAGAGTCAAGAGCGGTTCGGGCTTTGCCGTAGTTTTGACGATATTGTTGTCGGTATTGTTTATAGTGATACCCGTAGTTTTGTTGGCGGTTATAATAATCGTAGTGATAATAAAAAACAGGAAAAACGCGAAGAGCGAGTAGAGGATAATGCCGAAAAAGAATTTTAATTTGTCGGCTTTTCTGAAAATGAGACAACGGGACGCCTTTTTCTTAAAAATTCAAGCATTTTTAAGAGTTCATAAGGGCGCCGTCCCCTACGGCTTCGCCTCTATGAAGAATCTCCGTATTGCAAAAGAAACGGGACGTCGAGGGCGCCGTCCCCTACGGCTTCGCTTCAATGAATAATCTCCGTTTCGCAAAAGTCCGAAGGTAAGAAAAGTCGGGTAAGATACGCCGCGAAAAAACGAGCGACAAATAAAAACCTCGTCCGAAAATCGGACGAGGTTTTAAATTACGGTTACACCGTTAGAAATCGTCATTAAACTCTTTCTACTTTATTACCTTTAAGGCAACGAGTACAAACGTATTCAGAAGTAACGACGCCGTCGTTTACAACTCTTACTTTCTGAACGTTTGCATTGTAAGAACGCGGTGTCTTACGATTACTGTGGCTTACCTTATTGCCGGATAACTTAGCCTTTCCGCAAACGCTGCAAACTCTCGACATATTACACCTCCAAATTACTGATTCAAATTGAAAAGCATAGATACTATATCACAATCGAAAAAAAATTGCAACGATTTAAAGCCGATTATCGAAAAAAAGCCAAAAAAAAGACCAAAATTTAAAAATCGCTGAAAAAACCCTTGTAAAAAAGTCGGTAATATAGTATAATAAACTAAAAGGAGTATGCTATGCCTGTAACGACGTCAAACATTTACGGTAAAATTTCTATCTCGGACGAAGCAATAGCCAAAGTAGCCTCGCACGCCGCTTTGGAATGTTACGGTATCGTTGAAATGGTTTCCAGAAGGTTTATGGACAGCGTTTCCCAACTCCTTAAAAGAGAGTCGGGAGGCAAAGGCGTCAAAGTGACGACTTCCGGCGACAGAATTTACATCGACATTTTCGTGATTATAAAATTCGGCGTTTCGATTTCCGCGGTCGCGGATTCTTTGAAAAAAGCCGTTAAATACAAGGTGGAACAGTTCACGGGTATGATCGTTGATACGGTCAACGTGAACATTATCGGCGTTAAACTTTAAAACTTCGGTTTTGAAGGGATTTTTTGCGCCGTGAATTCCCCGCGTGGGGTGCGGTTCCGCTTTTTTTGCTTTCGGAGGAATATTATTAAATGCAAAAAACATTAAAGGGCGCGTCGTTTGCCAAAATGGTAATCGCGGCGTCTAAACTTCTCGACGTTTCGAGAGAATATATAGATACTTTGAACGTTTTCCCCGTTCCCGACGGAGATACGGGAACGAATATGAGTCTTACCATGCAATCGGCGGTAAAGGAACTCAAAGCGTGTAAATCGAATAGTTTACAGGACATTGCGGACAGCGTTTCGAGAGGCGCGTTAAGAGGCGCGAGAGGTAACTCGGGCGTTATCACTTCTCAGATTTTCAGAGGTATCTGCGCGATACTTAAAGATTGCAACGAAGCCGACGTAAAAACTTTTGCCAAGGCTCTTAAAAACGCAACGGACGTAGCGTACAGCGCGGTATCGAAGCCGAAGGAAGGCACGATTTTAACCGTATGCCGTATGATTTCCGAACACGTTTCGTCCATTTGCGGAAAAGTCAAGGACTTCGAGACTTTGTTTCAGGAAATTATCGCTAAGGGCGAGGAAGCCGTACAACTTACGCCGACCCTTTTACCCGTTCTTAAAAAAGCGGGAGTCGTGGACTCGGGCGGAACGGGACTTCTCACTATATATAAAGGAATGTACAAGGGCTTAATCGGCGAGGAAATCGAGGGAGCCCCGACGGAAGAACCCGAAATTATCAAGACCGAAGGTTCGATGGAACACGCGGATATTTTAAACCTCGGAACTATCGAGTTCGGCTATTGTACAGAATTTTTCATAATCAACTTAAAGAAAAAGACTACGCTTGCCGATATAGACAGGCTTAAAGAATACCTTATGACGATAGGCGATTGCGTACTCGTCATAGGCGACCTCGAATTCGTAAAAGTACATGTTCACACGAACAACCCGGGGCAGGCTCTGTCGAAGGCGTTGCAACTCGGCGAAATCGACAAGGTCAAAATCGAGAATATGCTCGAAGAGAACAGAGAACTTATCAAGAAGTACGAGGCTGAAAAGAAAGAACTCGGCATGCTCTCCATCTGTTCGGGCGACGGCATAGCCGCTATTTTCAAGGATATAAACGTAGACAGAGTAATCGAGGGCGGACAGACTATGAATCCCTCGGCTCAGGATATTGCGGACGCGATTATCAAGATAAACGCCGAAAATATCTTCGTATTTCCTAACAATAAGAATATCATACTTGCCGCCGAGCAGTCGAAGTCGCTCGTCGAGGGCAAGAAAGTATACGTAGTGCCCACGAAGAGCATACCGCAGGGTATATCGGCGGCGCTTGCAATGAACCCCGAGGCTTCCGCAGACGAAAACTTTATCGAAATGATACACGCAATCGACAACGTTTCGTCGGGAATGGTAACTTACGCGGTGAGAAACGCGAAAGTAGACGGATTTTCTCTTACGAAAGGGGATATAATCGCGCTCGACAACAAGAAAGTACTTGCAAAAGGTAAAGATTTAGCGAAAGTAACGGGGGATTTGATAGAAAAACTGCGTTACAACGCGCACAGTTTAATAAATTTATATTACGGAAGCGACGTAACCGAAGAGGACGCGACGGCGTTGCAGGCTTCATTGGCGGAACGCTATCCCGACCTCGACGTAGAACTTTTCTACGGCGGTCAACCGATATATTACTATATAGTATCGCTCGAATAACCGTTCAGGCGATTGACAAAAAGAGTAAAATGCTTGCTTTCGCTATTAAAAGTGAAAGCAAGTTTTTAATTTTGGCGGCGGAATTTTGAAATTGAACAGCAAGATATTTTTATATGGGGATTTCAGATGTTCTGTTTTAAGTTGACGACATCTCTCGGCGCTGCGCGCCACTTCGTCTGACGGAGAGAGGTCGACCACCGCCGAGGCGAAGTGGCGGCGTAGCCGTCGATAGAGGTTAAAATCGGTGATATTTTGCTACGCAAAGTGAAATTTACCTTTCGGTAAGTGAAATCGCCTACGGTAGTGATATTTGCCTTGCGGTGTAGGGGACGACGCCCTCGGCGTCCCGAAAAAACGAAAACCATAAATTATTCGCATTTATATAGTGCCTGTTGGCAAGTTGTTATATTGAATTTGGTACGTTATTAAAAGAGGTTAAGTATGGAAATAACGAAAATAAAGGGAATAAGCGATAAAAGAGCCGCCGATTTTGCTAAAATGGGCATTTTAACCGCCGACGACCTCGTAAAACATTTCCCGAAAAATTACCTCGATTTGCGGAAAATCACTCCTTTGGAAAAGTGCTACCACAACGACGTGGTTTTAACCGTCGGCAGGGTCGCGACCGTTCCGAAAATGTTTACAACCGCGAGAAAACTTAGGTGCGTGAGGATTCTTTGCGAACAGGGTATAAGGGGTTTTACGGTCATCTGGTTCAATCAACCTTACGTCATAAGTCACCTTAAAGTCGGCGAAGAATACCTCTTTTACGGCAGAATTAAAAGCGATTTCGGCGGCGTTTCTATGGTAAATCCGTCGTTTGAGCCGCTCGACAACAACGTTCGCCTTAAAGGCATTATTCCCGTTTATACTTTAAAGGGCAATCTCAATCAGAAAACGGTCAGGGATTGTATCAGAAACGCCGTTTTCGCCCTCGATTTGAAGAGCGTTATTCCCGATAAAATCGCGAAAAAATACGGTCTTTCAAGCCTTAAAGCCGCATACGCGGAAGTCCATTCGCCGTCCGATTCGGTACAGACGAAACTCGCCGCCGAACGTATCGCGACCGAAGAATATTTCACGCTCATTTCGGCGTTTCGGTTCATAAAAGGCGACAGACAACAGGTCAGAATAAATCAGTATTCCTGCGGTGCGACGGAAATGCGTGAGTTCACGCAAAGGTTCGGTTTCGAGTTTACGGACGGGCAAAAACACGCCGTGAACGAGATTTTCGGCGACCTCACAAGCCCCCGTTCCATGAACAGACTTTTGCAGGGCGACGTCGGGAGCGGTAAAACTGCGGTCGCGCTCTGCGCCATATATTCGGCGGTAAAAAGCGGTTATCAGGCTGCTATGCTCGCACCTACGGAAATACTTGCCGAACAGAATTTTAGGATAATAAAGTCAATGTTTCCCGATTATGAGGTAGTTTTTTTAAGCGGTTCGCTTAAAGCGACGGAAAAACGACTTGTAAAACAGGATATAAAATCGGGTAAGGCGAGAATAGTGGTAGGCACGCACGCCGTAATTCAGGGCGACGTCGAGTTCTATAATCTTTCGATGTGCGTGTGCGACGAACAGCACAGATTCGGCGTTCAACAAAGGAGCGCGCTCGTCGCGAAAGGGGTTATTCCCGACGTGCTTGTAATGAGCGCGACGCCCATTCCGAGAACGGTTTCGCTCATTTTTTACGGCGACCTCGATATTACGGAGATAAAGGACAAACCGAAAGCGAGGCAGGAGATAGCGACTTTTTTAGTACCCGAACGCAAGTACGAGGGAATGCTCGGATTTATCGAAAACACCGTGAAAAGCGGCAGGCAGGTTTTCTGCGTTTGTCCGAAAATCGACGAGGACGAAGAGGGTACGCTTATGAGCGTTACGGAACTCTTCGAGGAACTTAAAACGAAACTTTCGGGAGTCAGAGTCGGACTTTTGCACGGCAAGATGAAAGACGCCGAAAAATCGCAGGTTATGTCGGATTTCAAGGCAAAAAACTTCGATTTGCTCGTATCTACGACGGTAGTCGAAGTCGGTATCGACGTTCCGAACGCTACGGTAATGGTAATATACAACGCCGAGAGATTCGGCTTGTCGCAACTTCACCAACTGCGAGGCAGAGTAGGCAGAGGCGGCGACAAGAGTTATTGCTTTTTATACACGAAAAGCGACGACGAAAAGGCTTTGGAAAGGCTTAAAACGGTCTGCGAGAATACGGACGGATTTAAAATTGCCGAAAAGGACTTCGAGATGCGGGGAAGCGGCGACTTTATGGGAACGAGACAGAGCGGAAAATTCCTCGGAGATTTGGGGAATCTCGTATATTCGCCGTCGGTAATATTCACGGCAAAAAAACTCTGCGACGAAGCGTTTGCCGAACCGTCGGGGTTAGGGGAACTGAGAAAAGCGGCGATTGAGAAATACGAAAAATTAAAAGACGTAACTATGAACTAACGATTGACAAATGCAGCCCGAGGGGCTAAAATAAAAGCGAAAGGAGATAAAAAATTATGAAGATAGAAGATTTCAAGAAAGTAAAAATCGAGGCTATGAAGGCTCACGATAAGGACGCCGTGGCGGCTTTGAACGTAGTAATCAACAAACTTATGCTTGCGGGAATCGAGAAGAAAGCGGCGGGCGAAGAGATGACCGACGCGGACGTTACGAAGATTTTGCAAAAGACTGTGAACGAACTCACGGAAGAGAGAGAAGGTTTTGTAAAAGCGGGCAGAGCGGAGACGGTCGCAAGTCTTGACCGCCAACTCGAGACGGTGAAGCAGTATCTTCCGAAATTGCTTTCAGCGGAAGAGATAAAGGGAATAATCGAAAAACTCGACGACAAGACCGTGCCGTCGGTAATGAAACATTTTAAGACGAATTACGCGGGCAAAGTGGATATGAAACTTGTCGGCGAAGTGTTTAAAACTCTTTAATACTTTTTATAAAAAGGCTGTGAAAAACGGGACGTCGGGGCGCCGTCCCCTACGATTGTAGAGATAAAATGCCGCATAGGTTGATTATTTTCAATAGTTTATTTAAACTTGATAAATCTACATACAGTAAAAAGTCCTTTTACTAAATTAGATAATTTACTAAAATTTGCCGTAGGGGACGGCGCCCCGACGTCCCGATAGTTGTTTTGCGTATCTCTAAGAAAAATATAAAAAAGTCTCCCCTGAGCAAGGGGAGATGTCACGACTTGTCGTGACAAAAGGGTTGTAAAACGATTACTTTTTAGAAAATACTTCCGCATAAACGACCCCTTTGTCTCGACTTCATAAACTCCGTAAAGCAACTTTCGCCTACGCGGCGGACGCGCCTCTTTTGTCGCTTTGCGACGTTTTACCCGTTTTATCGGGAAAGTTTACCTTACGCAGGGTAGGCTTTTTATTACTACTTTATAGCAAAATCAATCTTTATTGATAGATCGTTACCCGATGCCGAGGAGTCAAATAAAATATAAAAAGAAATAAATAGCAAGTTTCTATATTAAAAAATGAGTATAAAAAGACTGCGGAGTTGTTTCCGCAGTCTTTTTTCCGTAAGAGTTTTACCTAATCTTTACGATACCGTATATTTATTAAGTTTTCGTTACCACACTTTCTTAAATCAGAACCGAAATCAGATACAATATTCCCAAATGGACAGGGTAGAACAGGTAAAACAAATACTTTAAGTTCAATTTTCCGCGCTTGCCGTTGTAGAGCCATATTATCGGCAACGACAATAACGCGTAGTACGCGTATGAGTACGCCATGGCGCACATCGCCGTAAAAAATATTACGCCGACCGTAAATATCGCCTTTTGCTTTATTTCGTCTTTCGATATTACCGCGAAAAGCGGCAATAAGGTTCCTTGAATTTTGTAGTCGAGCGTTACGTTGTACCCGAATACTTTTACCGAGTTGTCGAAAAGTACGTTAAGCCCGAACGCCGCTATGACCGAAAGAGCGAAAATAAGAAAGTACGTTGCTTGCCTTTTTTGCTCGTCGCCCCTTTCCACGCTGTCCGAAAAATTAACGTACGCCGAACAAATCGCAATCGACAGCGAGAACGTGAGAAGTATATTCAGGTAAAAACAGTTTGTAGACTTGCTTATTCCGTGATAAGTAACGAGTTCGTCGCCTATGTAGAAGAGTTGGCATATAACGCCGAGAATAAATACTCTCAGAAAGTATTTGAGTTTATTCCTCGTTTTAAGTACGCCGCCTCCTATGCAATAGGCGAAAATCGGCATCGCGAGCCGTCCTATCGCCCGAAACGCGACTATATTCGGATAAAATATCAACCCGAAATGGTCGATAAGCATCGAGAGACACGCGATTATTTTCAGAACGTTTTTATTCATTAAAGCAGGGGAATGGTCGCGAGATATACTATGTCCTCGCGGTCGGCGGCTTTCCCTTCGGCAAGAACGAACGCTTTTTTAGCGACGATTCCGCCCGCTTTTTCGACGAGTTTTTCAAGTCCCGCAAGACTCTCGCCCGTAGACACCACGTCGTCCACTATGCCGACTTTTTTACCTTTCAGAAGTTCCATATCGTGCTTCGAGAGGAACAAACGCTGAGGCTTTCCCGTTGTAATCGACGAGCCGTACTCTACGTCGATTCCGTCCTGCATATAGAGTTTTCTCGACTTCCTCGCGACCGCGTAATACTTGTGTCCGAGTTCTCTCGCCGTAACGTGGCAGAGTTGCAAACCCTTCGATTCTGCGGTTATAAGTACGTCGCACCCCTTTAAATATTCGGCGAGGTGCTTGCCGCAATGCTCGGTCATATCGACGTTGCCGTGAAGGTTGAAAAACGCTATCTTGATTCCGCTCGGAAGGGGAAGAATAGGTAAATCTGCTTTGTAGCCTTTAATATCTATGGTTAAAAAATCGCTCATTTTATATCCTCCGCTCACAGACGATTGCGGTTTTGCACCGCCGTCCGCGATTTTCAAAATCACTACCCGAATATAATACCACTTTTCAGTCGTTTTTTCAAGCGTTTAAAAGCATAAATCGCATAATATTCCCGTATATATAACTATGTCGGAAAAAGCGATATGCCGCAAGGATAAAAAGTCCGACGACGCGAGGCTTTAATGAACGTTCATTCTCTTAAAATCGAACAAATAGAAAAGGGTCTTTCTACCGATTGCAAAAACGGTTTGACTAGAAGTCAGGTCGATATAAACAGGCGTAAATACGGGGCGAACGAACTTGCCCGAAAAAAACGAAAAAGCCTGTTTAAACGACTTATAGAGGCGCTTTCGGAGCCTACTCTTATAATTTTGGAGTTTGCTTGGGTTATCACGGTCGGCGTAAATATCGGCAAATCTCTTCGCGGGAACGGCGGCGATATTTACGAGTGTTTAGGGATACTTATCGCCATTTTAATTTCCGCTTTTCTTACCGTTTATATGGAGGGTCGGTCGGAAAAAGCGTTCGAACTTTTGGGCGCGGTTTACGATAAAATAAGCGTGAAGGTCGTACGGGACGGCAAAACGGTCGTTATTCCGAAAGAGGAAGTCGTCGCAGGCGACCTCGTGATTATAGAAACGGGCGACAAAATCATCGCCGACGGCAGACTTGTGGAAGCGTGTAATTTAAAGACGGACGAGTCTATGCTTACGGGCGAGAGTATGCGCGCGGCTAAAAGCGTATGTTTGCTTCCCGAAAAAACGAGCCTTGCCGAAAGGCGTAACTGCGTGTATTCGGGTACGTTTGTAAGTCAAGGTACGGGCAGAATGATTGCGACGGCGGTCGGGGATAACGCCGAACTCGGACTTATTGCCGGCGAACTCGGCGAAGAAAACGCGGTCGCCGCTCCTTTAAACGAAAAACTCGCGAAACTCGGCAAGAAAATAACGATTATCGGGGCGATTTCGGCTGCCGTAGCGTTTGTTTTGTCGCTAATAAAATTGTCGAGAGAAAACACGCTCGACTTTTTCTCCGTTCAGGACGCGTTTATCGAGGCGATAGTTTTAATAGTCGCCGCCGTTCCCGAGGGGCTTCCCACAACCGCGGCGATTTCGCTGTCGCTGAACGTTTTAAAACTCGCCAAATCAAACGCCCTTATACGAAAACTCGTAGCAGCCGAGACTGTCGGCTGCGTGAGCGTTATCTGTTCGGACAAGACGGGAACGCTTACCGAAAACGATATGAGGGTTGAAAGGATTTTCGGCGAGTTCGGGAAAAACTCCGAAAGGTCGATACTTTTAAATTCCGCCGTAAACTCCGCCGCCGTGCTTAAAAAGACGGGAAACGGCGTTTCGGTATTCGGTTCCGCAACCGAAGGCGCGCTTTTAAAATGCGGAATCAAAAGCGGGGTTAATTATGAGAAACTACGCGATAAACGACTTATAGGCGAGGTTTTGCCTTTTAATTCGGACAATAAATATATGGCTACCGAGTATTTCGGCAAGGACGGCGACGTTGTGTATATCAAGGGCGCGCCCGAAAAGGTCTTGCAATTTACCGACAAAAAAGACGAGGCGAGCGGAATACTTAAAGAGATAAGCGATTATCAGAAGTACGGCAGGCGCGTTATAGCGTTCGCCCACAAGGATAGAATGAGGAGCCTCGGCGAGGAACTGAAAGAGGGCGGTTTCACATACGACGGTTACGCAGTTATAAGCGACCCCGTGAGAAGAGACGTTATAGAGTCGGTAAAAAATTGCCGAATGGCAGGGATAGAAGTCAAGATGATGACGGGCGACAACGCAGTCACGGCGGGGGCCGTCGCTACCGAGATAGGCATAATTACCTCTATGGAACAAGTAGTTATGGCTGACGAAATCGAGCGAATGTCGGAAAGCGAACTAAGGCGTAAGATAGGGAAAATCGCCGTAATCGCGAGAAGTACTCCGTCGGTAAAACTGAAAGTCGTCGAGGCGTTGAAGGCTTCGGGCGCGGTCGTGGCGGTGACGGGCGACGGAGTGAACGACGCTCCCGCGATAAAGCACGCCGATATAGGAATCGCCATGGGATCGGGGTCGGAAATCACGAAGGAAGCGAGCGATATAGTGCTTTTGGACGACTCTTTTTCCACTATAGTGAAAGCGATATGTTTCGGAAGAAACATATATCGGAACTTTCAGAGGTTTATCACCTTTCAACTTTCGGTCAACGTAACGGCGATGATCGTCGTTATAATGAGCCTTACTTGCGGACTTGACAGTCCGTTCAACGCCGTGCAACTTCTATGGATAGACATAATAATGGACGGACCGCCCGCGCTCACGTTAGGGCTTGAAAAAGGCGGAGCGGAAGTTCTGAAAAGTCCGCCCGTGAAGAGGGGCGACGAGATTGTAACGCCTATGATGCTGCTCAGAATAATCGGCGGCGGCGCGTATATGGCGACGCTTATCGTATGCGAGTATATGTTCGATTTTTTAAACGCCGGAGCGGAACTCGCGCCGACCGTACTTTTCTGTATGTTCGTAATATTCCAACTCTTCAACGCGTTCAACTGTCGGAAACTCACGAGCGAGAGTATATTCGTTTCGATGGGGAAAAATAAACTTATGGTGGGCGTATTCGCGGCGACTTTCGCCTTTCAGATACTGATAACGCAGTTCCTCGGCGACTTCTTCAAGACGGAAAAACTGCCTGCGGTATTGTGGCTCAAAATAATCGGAGTATGTTTCAGCGTAGTCGTTTTTTCGGAGATTTGCAAGTTTTGTTACAGATTTTTCAAAAAAGGACAAAAAAAGGTCGCCCGATTGAAAGTCGGATAAATTAAAAGGATTTAACGGCATACACTATAACTATGAGAATTTTTAAAATTTCCGATTCGGCGAGCAATAAAGAGGGGATAGATTACCTTGCCTACACCTTAAAAGACGTTATATCGGACGTAAAGGGCGAGTGCAAGAGATTTGACGACGAATACAGAAGCGGAATTAAAATAAGCGTGACGAGGGGTTACGCCGATTATATAAGAAGCGAGATAGAGGATAAAATCGCGGACGTGATAGCCGTGGGGTATAAGTACGACTGTTTCAAAAAGGGCATCGGCGGCTTCGGACTGAGCGATTTCGAGAGGGAACTTTTATACAGCGCGCTGATTGCCGCGGACATAGACGAGGACAAGAGATACGCGGTTCGAAGAATGAGAAATTTCGACGAATACGCCGTGGACGGAATATTCGATTTCAGACTTACGCCGCTTAAAAGGAAGTGGGCGGACGTGATAGGGTATATACCGACGGCGTTCACGAGCGGGCAGATGATGGATTTCGTAAGGTACTTAATCGGTGAAAAACGCGGCAAAAAGGCGATAGTGGAAAACGGGAAGGTATACGACGGGAATTACAATTTATTGCAGCGGACGTTTTTGCTTCCGAAAAGCGACGAAGGGAAGATAGTTAAAGAGGTGATATTGTCGGCAAGCGGGCGGATAGAGACCGATTCGATAATACCGGAAGCGGATAAGCGGTATTTAAGAGATTTTTACGGCAACAGAATGTACGAGAAATGATCTGCGGTTTTATAAAGACAGATTGATAAAATCAATCAAAAACCGAGATACAACGCCGTATAAGTCGATTATTTCAATTATTTAGTTGGCAATGCGAAGAATTTTCGGGACGCCTTTTCTTACGGTAATATATCTTCAAGATTGAAAAAATATTAAGTTTTGCCGTAGGGGACGACGACTTTAAGGCGGCGTTCCGCAAAACGGGTCTGTTTTACGCGCGAAAAAGGAACTGTCCGAATAGAGCAGTTCCTTTTCTGTGTTTTTATATCCCTTGCGTTTTATGGGGCAAATCGTCGTTTTTATGGGTTTAAAACGGTTCGGATAATGATTACGCTTGTTTCGTAGGTGCTTTTTATAAATCTTTCGGCAAATTCTATGCTTTTATTGTAATCGAAATCGTTCGGTATATCTGCGTAGAGAAGTCCTAAATAATTGTACCTGTTTGCTTTGCAATAATAATTATCGCTTGCCGAAAACGCTTTTTTAAATTCCTTGTGTAAAGCCGTTCGTTTATTATACAAATCGCGGTGATTGTCGAGATAGAATTGCTTTGACTTGTTCGCATAGTCGAAGTACGGCATACAATGACAATCGAATCTTACGAATTTTTCTTTCGGCGAAAAATGCAATTCGTAATGAAATTCAAGCCCTGTTTTAGCGGATAAAAGATTTAATTCGTCGTTTTCAAACTTAGTCAGATGAGTATCTTCCACGCGAGTTGTATAATTGTTTGCGTATGAAATATAAAACCCATTATTCCAATCAAATTTAATTAAATCATTCATAGCTTATATTTTAACCCTTTTTTAGAGATGTTTTATTTTTTAGAATTAACCATGCGCTATTGTTTTTTAATAATTTGACGGCTTCTGATTTGTTGAGTAGTGTTTCTGAAGATATAAATTGTATACTTCCCGATTCAGTATTTTCTATATACCAATTCTCTAAATTTTTAAATTCAACGGATGAAAGCAAACTACAGTTAGCAAACGCCTGACTTCCAATACATTCTACTGAGATACCAATAGTTACGCTTCTAAGAGCGGAACTTCGAAACGCTTCTTTTCCTATAAATTTTACACTATTTGGAATTATAATATCCGAGATATTACAACCTTGAAATGACCAATCTGCAATACCTTTTGTGTTTTTCTCAAACTCTGCTGTTGTTATCGAATTGTTTATGACATCGATTACCCAATTGTCCACATAACATATGCCTTTTGATGTTCTGATTATGTTATTGCAACCGGTGAACGCCCCACTTCCTATACTTGTCACGCTGTCGGGTATTGTCACGCTTGTAAGTCCGGTGCAGCCGCTGAACGCTCTACTTCCTATACTTGTCACGCTGTCGGGTATTGTCACGCTTGTAAGTCCGGTGCAGCCGCTGAACGCACTACTTCCTATACTTGTCACGCTGTCGGGTATTGTCACGCTTGTAAGTCCGGTGCAGCCGCTGAACGCACTACTTCCTATACTTGTCACGCTGTCGGGTATTGCTACGCTTGTAAGTCCGCCACAATAATAGAACGCCTCAAATCCTATACTTGTTACGCTGTCGGGTATCGACACCGCTCGCATATAATACCATTCTTTAAATTGTTCACCTTTTATTTCGGTCGTTCCGTCGGGAATAACGTACGTTACAATATGATTTGCAACTTCGTTTTTGAACATTGTTCTGTCAAAGTAATTGCTGTTTGACGCAAAACTTATCTCGATAAAATTTTTAGGTATATCGTTTATGCTGTCGCCGAAAAGGTAATATAATTCTTTATTATATAGCCCTGAAATAACAAGACTTTTAAGAGAGGTACAACCTTGAAATAATTTAGCGTCGTAGTTTTCAAAACTGCCGTCGAAAGTTACCGAAGTAATTTCAGTATTATTTCTGAATATTCCGTCCGCAAGTTTCGTAACCGCCACGCCGTTTATATTTGCAGGGATAACCACGTCGGTTATGCCGCCTTTAAATCTCGTCAAGGTTATTTCGCCGTTTTCTTCTGTGTACTCGAACGTGTCGGTTACGCCTTGCCATTTTGCCGAGAGAGTTATGTCGGAAGCGAGGAGTACGCCGCCCTCGAACTTAACGCCGTCTTTATACCAACCTAAAAACGTACAATTTTCTCTTGTCGGAACGGGTAATCTGTACGTTGAATTGTTGTACGCGACCTTCATAGGCGACACTTCGGCATTTTCAAACGTTATAGTATATCTTAAAATATCCCACTCGGCGGTTAAAGTCGCTCCGCTCGTCTTTTGCCATTTGCCCGATTGCTCGTAAACGGTCTCGCCCTCTTTCCAACCGAGGAAAACGTAATTTTCTTTTGTCGGCTCGGGCATGGTATAGTTGCCGTCGTACGTTACGACCATATCCGCTATTTCGTTACCGCCGTTTGAGTTGAATTTTAAAGTGTATTCGTTGGCTATCCATTTCGCCTTTAACGTTACGTTTTCGGTAACGGTGTAGGCGAGGAAATTCCATTCGGTAGTCTTGACGAACCAACCGCCGAACGTATATCCCGTTTTAGTCGGCGCGTCGGGTTCGTTCGCTTTCTTGCCGTCCGAAACTTCCTGACTTTTAACTTCGCTTCCGCCGTCCGAATCGAACGTCACGGTATATTTATCTTTTAACGCAAGTCTGCCGTTTACGAGGTCGTCGAGCCATTGTTCTTCCGTACCATCGTATCCGTACTTTTCTTTATATATTTCGTAAGCCGACTTTCCGTTCACGCCGTCTTTGCCGTCCGAGCCGTTTACTCCGTCAATTCCGTCTTTACCGTCTTTGCCGTCCGAGCCGTTTACGCCGTCAACTCCGTCTTTTCCGTCTTTGCCGTCCGAACCGTTTACGCCGTCGGAACCTTTTTCGCCCGAGTCGCCTTTTTCGCCCTTTTCGCCCTGAGCCTTAACGTTCGTATCTACGCCGTCGATAAACCAGTTGCCGTTTTCGCCTATTTTGATTTCGGGCGTTTTTCCGTCAACGCCGTCTTTACCGTCCGAACCGTTTATACCGTCTTTGCCGTCCGAACCGTTTACGCCGTCGGAACCTTTTTCGCCTTTCTCTCCCTGTTCTCCTTTATCGCCCTTTGCGCCTTGTTCGCCCGCGTCGCCTTTGTCACCCTTATCGCCCTTGTCGCCCTTGTCTCCTTTTTCGCCTTTCTCTCCTTGTTCTCCCTGCTCGCCGTTGGCTTTATAATCGGTTTTCGTTCCGTTTATATACCAATAGCCGTCCGAACCTATTTCAATGGTCGGGGTCGTCGATTGCCCGTTTTTTCCGCAGGCGGTGAGTCCGATTGCTATGCAAAAGCACGTTAAAATCGATAAAACAATTAAAATAACCTTTTTCATATTATAATTCTCCTTTTTTATTCGCATACATATAATATCAGGTTTTTAGACCTATGTCAAGACTTTTGACCTAAAACGCCGTATAATAGCTTTATGGAACTGAACGAGTTTGCATATATAGACATTATCAAAGGAATAATGACTGAAAAGAAATTAAGTCAGCAAAAATTTGCGGACATGATAGGAGTAAATCAGACGACGGTAAGTCAGTGGTTGTTAGGGCGAAAGAAGCCCGGTTACGACAGTATTTCTCTTATATGCGGAACGTTCGATATATCGCCAAACGAGTTTTTCGGCGTAGAATAAAAATTAAAAGCGGCGGGGGTAAACAAACAAAAAGGAAGATAGACAGAACGTTGTCGGTTGCAAGTCGCAGCCGTTTTTTTATTTTAAACGTTTACGTTGTTTCATTTATTTTTTTACTCGCTTTCCCCTCTGGGGAAAGTGGCGGCGAAGCCGTCGATAGAGGTCGCAAACGCAAACAATAGACTACGCTCGTAATGCTTTAAAATGCAAGACCTCTCTCGTCTTTTGCTCATTTCATTCGCAAAAGCCACTCTCCCCAAAGGGGAAAGCAAGAATGGTTAAAATTTTCGCATTTTGACAGGAAAAGAGGGTATAGCCGAAAGAGGAAGAATATCCTTTATTTAATGAGATAGTTGTTAGACGTTGTTTTCTTGCCGTAAGGTTTTTTTAAACTTTGTCGAAAATCGGTTGACAAATTTTTTTCTCGGTATATAATAGTAGTTACAATACGAAAAACGTCCGAAAAAGACAAGTAGTTGCAAAAAGGCGAGTACAGGGAGCGCGGGAGACTGAGAGCCGCGCCTTAGCCGTTGCGTATGAAACCGCTTTTGACGGTCGGGAATCGGAGAGAACGTAGTTATTTATCCGAATCCGAAACGACCGACGGACAGGGCGCGCCGAGCCGCAATCGGCATAAAGAGGCTTTAATCGGGCTATCGTTCGATAAGGCAAGTAAGGTGGAACCGCGGAAAGATATTTTCGTCCTTAAACGTAATCGTTTAAGGGCGTTTTTTGTATCTGTCTTGTTTCCCACGTTGGTTGTAACGTGACGAGAGAACGCTTCCTCCTTGTAAATCTTTCTCGGAATGGAAAGCGGAAAATTGTTAAGATAAAACTATAAAAGTCGGCGTATAAGTCGATTAAACAATACTTTTTGTAAGAAATACCCGATACGGAGGTAGATATATATGAACATTAAACTTGCAGACGGAAGCGTAATGGAACTTCCCGAAGGCGCGACGGTTGCGGGGGTCGCTTCGGCTATCAGCGAAGGACTTAAAAGAAACGCTGTCGCAGGAAAGGTGAACGGTAAACTCGTTGACCTCGCTCACACGCTCGAAGAGGGGGACGAAGTGGTTATCGTCACGATGAAAGACCCCGAGGCGCTCGATATTTATCGTCACACCTGCGCCCACGTACTCGCTCAGGCGGTAAGGTCGATTTACCCCACTTGCTCGCTTGCGATAGGCCCTACGATCGAAAACGGTTTTTATTACGATATAGACTTTAAAACGCCTATTTCGACCGAAGATTTCCCCAAAATCGAAGAGGAAATGAACAGGATAATCAAAGCGAACTTCGCGATAGAGCGTTTCGAACTTCCGAGAGAAGAGGCTATCGCCCTTATGACGAAGTATAAAGAGCCGTACAAAGTTCAACTTATAAAAGACTTGCCCGAGGACAGCGTTATTTCCTTCTATAAGCAGGGCGATTTCACCGACCTTTGCAGAGGACCGCACCTTCCCTCGACGGGACTTATAAAAGCGTTCAAACTCACCACTCTCGCGGGCGCGTATTGGAGAGGCGATGAGAAGAACAAGATGCTTACGAGAATTTACGGTACGGCGTTTCTTAAAAAGTCCGAAATGGAAGCGTACTTCACTATGCTCGAAGAGGCTAAAAAGAGAGACCATACGAAACTCGGCAAAGAACTCAAACTTTTCGCTCTTTTAAACGAGGGTAAAGGTTTTCCGTTCTTCCTGCCTAACGGAATGGTTCTCAAAAACAACCTTATAGATTATTGGAGAAATATCCACAGAAGAGAGGGCTACGTCGAAGTTTCCACGCCCATTATGCTTTCGAGAACGTTGTGGGAGACCTCGGGGCATTGGGATCACTATAAAGAGAATATGTACACGACGAAAATCGACGGCGAGGACTACGCGATTAAGCCGATGAACTGCCCCGGCGGAATGCTCATATACAAACTCGAACCGAGAAGTTACAAAGACCTTCCGATGAGGGTCGGCGAACTCGGACTCGTACACAGACACGAGAAATCGGGACAACTTCACGGACTTATGAGAGTAAGGTGCTTCACTCAGGACGACGCGCATATATTTATGACTCCCGAGCAGATTACTCCCGAAATCAAGGGCGTAGTAAGGCTTATCGACGAGGTTTACAGCCTGTTCGGCTTCAAATATCACGTTGAACTTTCCACTCGTCCCGACAACAGCATCGGTTCGGACGAAGATTGGGACAATGCAACGGCGGCGCTTAAAGAGGCTTTGGACGAACTGAAACTTCCTTACGTCGTAAACGAAGGCGACGGCGCGTTCTACGGACCGAAAATCGACTTCCATCTTACCGATTCGATAGGAAGAACGTGGCAGTGCGGAACTATCCAACTCGACTTCCAACTTCCGCAGAGATTCAACGCCGAGTACGTCGGCGAGGACGGCGAGAAGCATCGCCCGATAATGATACACAGGGTGGTATTCGGTTCCATAGAGAGGTTTATCGGAATTTTAATCGAGCATTTCGAGGGTAAATTCCCGCTTTGGCTCTCGCCCGTACAGATTAAGATTATGGACGTGTCGGAAAAGAGCGAAGCGTACTGCAAGGAAATTTACAAGAAGATTTCCGAAGCGGGATTACGCCCCGAAAACGACTTACGTCCCGAGAAAATCGGCAAGAAGATAAGAGAAGCGGAACTCGAAAAAGTACCCTATATGCTCGTTATCGGCGAAAAAGAGGCGGAATCGGGAGAAGTTGCGATAAGAAAGAGAGGAGTCGGCGACGTAGGCAAAATGAAACTCGAAGACTTCATTTCGCTCGCTAAAAAACAGGTAGAGGACAAGGAAGCGTTTTAACGTTTCGGGTTGAAAACCGAACAGAAAATAACTGTAATTGAAGAAGCAATAATTAAATAAAGCCCGAGGCTTCGGCGGTCGCCGAAGCCTCGGGCTTTACGTTTGCGGTTGTACCGTTGATTTTGAGTTTGTCTCACTTTGCGCAGCAAAATATAACTCTTGTTTTTCGGGACGCCTTTTCTTAAAAATGCAAGCATTTTTAAGAGTTCTGATGTGAGCCGTCCCCTACGGTTTCTCTTAACATTTTTTTTCGGGACGTCGGGGCGCCGTCCCCTACGGCTGTAAAACAACTTGCCGACGGACAAATACAGCTTTCGTTTCACGGGACGTCGGGGCGCCGTCCCCTACGGCTGTAAAACAACTTGCCGACGGACAAATACAACTTCCGTTTCACGGGACGTCGGGTCGCCGTCCCCTACGGCTGTAAAACAACTTGCCGCAAGGCAAAAATGTCTGTGGTAGCAATACAACTGCCGCAGGCAATATCACTTTGCGAATCATAATATCACTCCCGTTTCACGGGACGCCTTTTCTTAAAAATGTAAGCATTTTTTTGCGTGTAGCGTTTTTCAATTACAGCCGTAGGGGGCGGCGCCTCGACGCCCCGTAAAAACGATTAAAAACAGGAGCGTTTTGAGAGAACCGTCGTTAAATTCTTCTCGTTGCAAAATATCAACGCTTTTATAGAAATAGTCAATTTTCACGCAATTTTTTGTAAAAAGCGGGTCAACGAAAAATTTTTCCGCTTGATTTTTTTTCGCTATTATGATATAATACACAAAAACATATACTTGATATTGAAAATCAAGAAGTTACGAAACGAGGAGGTTGCTTGTGTTACGGTTGTTCAGGGATAAACTCAAAGAATCGCTTATGTCCGTAGTCCCTGTCGCGCTTATCGTCATAATACTCAATTTTACGCCCCTGATCTCTCTCACGGGCAAGGAAATTGCGATTTTTTCGATATCGGCGGCGCTTCTGATATTCGGAATGGCGTTTTTCAACCTCGGCGCAGACGTTGCTATGACCCCTATGGGCGACCATATCGGCGCGGGACTTACGAAGTCTAAAAAAGTCGCGCTTTTAATCGGCGTGTGCTTCGTTATGGGCGTATTTATTACAATTGCCGAACCCGACCTCACCGTTCTCGCTTCTCAGGTCAAGGAGAAAATAAACCCGACTTTGCTTACCGTTACGGTCGGCGTGGGCGTAGGACTTTTCCTCGTTATTTCGGTTATCAGAATTATCAAAGGCACTCCGCTGTCGCACATACTCATATTCTTCTATATGTGTCTTTTTGCGTTCGGCTCGTTGCTCGTAATAGGCAACGACGACTTTCTTCCCCTCGCTTTCGATTCGGGCGGCGTTACCACGGGTCCCATAACCGTTCCGTTCATAATGGCTTTGGGCGTGGGTATCGCGAGTACGATAGGCGGCAAAAAATCGGGAGAAAACAGTTTCGGCTTAGTTGCGCTTTGTTCCATAGGACCTATGCTTGCGGTAATGATTCTCGGTATTTTTTCGAGCGGAAATATGGACTACCACCTTTCCGAGTCCGAGTATGCGATAGCGGATAACTTTTTCGCAAGTCTCGCGGCAACGCTCGGTTCGGTTGCCAAGGAAGTGGCGATCGCTCTCGGACTTATAGTGGTTTTCTTCCTTCTTCTCGACTTGATTTTCCTTAAATTGCCCGTGAAGAAGTTGCGTAATATCGGCGCAGGCGTTATATACACCTTTATAGGACTTCTCATTTTCCTTACGTCGGCGCAAATCGGGTTTTTGCCGATAGGTTATAAACTCGGCCGCGAACTCGCTTCGACTCACCCTTACGCGTTGATTGCCGTCGGCTTCGTTCTGGGCGCGGTAGTAGTACTCGCAGAACCTGCGGTACACGTTCTCACGAAACAGGTAGACAACGTTACCTCGGGCGGAATCTCCAAACTTTCGATGCTTATCGCTCTTTGTCTCGGCGTAGGAATTTCTATCGGACTTTCGATGTTGAGAATTGTCAAAGGCTTTAACATACTTTATTATTTGGTACCCGGTTATCTTCTTTCTATCGGACTTTCGTTTTTCGTTCCGGGGATATATACGGCGATAGCGTTCGACTCGGGCGGCGTCGCGAGCGGACCGCTCACTTCGAGTTTCATTCTTCCCCTTGCGATAGGCGCGTGTTACACCCTTTCGGGTTCGGGGAAAATATTGACGGACGCTTTCGGTATAGTCGCGATGGTCGCCATGACCCCGCTTATCACCATTCAGATTTTAGGCTTCAAAGCGGTGGTAATGAGGGGAGTTCATAAGCGTATAGCGATGAAGAGAATACTCAGTCTTGACGACGAGTATATCATAAATTTCGAAATAAAATGAGAGACAAGATAAAGAATAAAATCTCGGACATAACCGAGGAGATAAATCAGAGACAGGAAGCGAGGGCGAACCCGTCCGCGCCCGTAAATCTCGTGATGATAGTCACGATAGTGAACAGGGCGAAAGCCGACTACTATCTCGACTTTATACAGTCGTTCGAGGTGAATATGCAAACGGCTCTCGCGGCGCACGGCACGGAGCGGAACGTCGGCTCGGCGTATGCCGAAAAGGCGGTTTTATTCGGAATGACGAGAGAGGATAAAGTCAAGGAAATACTCGAGGGTTTAAAGGAAAAATTCGACACGATAAAAAACGGGGCGGGGATAGCGTTTACCGTACCGCTCACGAGTTTAATCGGCGTATCGACTTACGGCTTTCTGAGTAATTTAAGAAATCAACCTATCATAGGGGGAGGAAAATAAAATGGCGGAATTTGAACACGAGGTAATATACTGTATAGTAAACAGCGGATTTTCGGACGCGGTAATGGACGCGGCGAGGGAGTTCGGCGCGGGCGGCGGCACGGTAATTCACGCGAGAGGCACGGCGAATCTCGAAGCGGAGAAGTTGTTTAACATATCCATTCAGCCCGAGAAAGAGATAGTAATGATAGTCGTTAAAAAAGAGATAAAGAACGACGTTTTGCACGCTTTGTATAAAAGCGTAGGACTCGACACGCCGGGGCAGGGAATAGCGTTTTGTCTGCCCGTAACGGAAGTGGTCGGGATAAAAGACTAAAAGTTCAAAAACAAATTAAAAACGAAACAGTTATATAACGCAAAGCTGGGGCTGAGCCGTCCATCGGGACGGCTCAGCCCACGCTTTGCGTTTTCTTGTATTATTTGCTATTCATAGCGTTTAAACGGGCGATTCGCGGGAAAGAAAGCGGACGGGGCGAATAATGCCGTTTGAAGATAAACGCATAAAATTGCGGGTCGTTTACCGCCGTATCGAGTAAAGATTGTATAAAACAGCACTTTTTTTACAAAATAAGGCAAGACAAAGGCTCTTTCAGGGTGTAAAATATTTGTGCTTATGATAAAGAGAGGCTTTACGCCTTGTTATTCTTTTACGCTCGCATTACAAAAACTACGTTAATAAAAAGCGAACGAAAGAAGAACGACGCGGAAAATGCTCGGAATCAATAAGGAGGAGAATCAATGAAAAAGTTTGGCAAAAGGGGTTTTGTCGCGATCGCTTCGCTTGTCGCGGCATTATCGGTATCGGCGATTGTTCCCGCTTTCGCAAACGCCGCTGAGGAATCGAAAATTCCCGCGGTTAAAGGTTTCGACGTCGAATCGGTCGAAGTTTTGGGAGCAAACGAGGCTCTCTCGAAGTGGATGTATTATTTCTACAACGATAAAGACGCCGCAGGTAAAGAACGCGGTTGGTCGTACGAATCCGAGAATCTTCACGTTCTCGCGACTACCGAGGGCAGAACGGGCAACGCTTTGCTTATGAGAAGAGACAAAGCGGACGGCGAACTCGTTATGTATTCCTACGCGTTCGACGTTAAACCCGATCAGAACTACGTTATCGGGGCTTATTTGAAGAGTATCTGCGCTCAGACCGCCGACAACAAGGTTTATTTCAAAATCAAAGAGCAGAACGCCAACGGAAGCGTTACGAACGACGAAAATACGCCGCTTCACACCGTTTCGGGAAGAAGAGACGATTGGACGGAAACCACGTTTTCATATAAAACGACTACTTCCGCCAAAACGCTCGTCCTTAAAATCTGCGCGGAAGGCGTGGGCGACTTCTACGTCGACGACATTACCGTCAGAACTTCCACGGCGGCTATCAATTCCGACACGTTTAAAATGATAGGTATCGGCAACGCCGACGGCAGCAACGAAGACCCCGCGAACATGCCCGTTCTGACCGACGCGAATATTTCTTCCGACAGTTCGGACAAAGACGATAAGTCTTTGAATCTCAACCATAACGACGTCTATAAGACGGTTTTCGGTATGCTTCCGCACGGAAAGCAATACAAACTGTCTTTCAGATATAAAAATACGGGCGGCGGCACTGCCGACAGACTCAGCATTCGTCTCGACAACTTTCCTTTAAACGTCGAAGAGAAGGCGGAAAATAAGGCATATTATGCCCCTCAGGTAAACAGTACCGCGGGAACTCCCGATACGGAGTGGAAAACTTACGAATACGAGTTCAAAACGGTAGCGGGTCTGACCGACGTTAGTTGGATGGGAATTAAGTCCTACGGCGGCTACCTTATCGACGAACTTTCGATAACGGGTACGGACGACGACGAAGCGACGATGCAGTATATCGTCAACGGTTCGTTCTCGGGAGCGTATCTCGAAGGATATACCTACGGCAACAACTACAACGTTGCGAAACAGGCTGACGGAACTTACGTTTTCGCGTCTTCTGCGGTGACGAAAGACGATTGTTCGGGTCAAAGAGGTTATCTGAAACCCGACGTTACCAAACTCGTCGAAGGTACCGAATATACCATTAGTTTCGATTATCGCTCGGGCGGAAGTCAAGCCGGCAACGTATTTTACGGGGCAACGTGGGGCGAAGGCGACACGTTTAAAGATATTTGTCCGCTCGGGCAGGCGACTATTTCGGGTTGGACTCATAAAGAAGCGAAATTTACGGCTAAAAACGGATGTTGGCTTGAAATTTACGGCGACGCGGGCATTTCGTGGCCGACATATTTCAGAAACTTCTCGATAAAAGACGCCGCGGGCAACGAGTTTATCGACAATAAAACGCTCGTCGCTCCCAAAGCGATTTTAGGCGAAAACGAATTCCCCTACGGAACGTTCGACGGCAACGCAAACTACGTTGCGAAAGATTGGACTTTCGAGGGTAACGGCAATATCTACGGTCTCGCGTTCGATAAGAGATGGGAACCCGACGCCGGCACCGATTGGAAAATCTGTCTGTACGGAACGGAAGAGACTCCCGCGGTCGCGATAAGCAAAGAAATAACCGTTTCCAAACGCACTCTTGCGGTAGGTTGCAAGTATTACACGGGAAACGCGAAAATATCCGCTCTCGTCGGCGATAAGGAAATCGAGACGGACGAAAACGGCTTTATCGAACTTCCCGAGGGGACGACTTCGGTAAAACTTAAATTTACGGCTACCGAGTACGCGGCGTTTAAATACGTTTATTTCGGAACGCATACTCACGCCGAGGCGACCGAGGGTTCGACGACAACCGAAGAGGCGACCTGTACGAAAGCGGGCGGCACTTACTACTACTGTTCCGACTGCGAAAAGAACGTATATATCGTCAAAATTCCGAAACTCGAACATAAACTTACGCACGTTCACGAAGACGCTTCGTGCAAAGAGGGCGTAGACAAGGACGTCTGCGAAGTATGCAAGGGCGAATTTAACGTAAAAGTTACTCCCGCGACGGGCAAGCACGATTATGAGACGAAAGTCATAAAGGAAGCGACCTGTAAGGCGGCGGGTATGAAACACGACGTCTGCAAGGTTTGCGGAACGGAAGGAAACGTAACGGTTATCCCGAAAACGGAGCATACTTACGAAAACGGCAAATGTACGGCTTGCGGAGCGGAAGACCCCGACTACGAACCGACGAGCGAATCGACCGACGAACCCGACACGGGAAGTTCGGACAGCAGAGAACCCGACTCCGACAGAACTTCGGACGAATCTAAAAATTCTTCGGGAAGTTCGGGCGGCTGTCTTTCGAGCGTATACGGCGGTTTCGCCGCTCTCGGCGTTCTCGCGATAACGGCTTCCGTATTTATAATCGTAAAGCGTAGAAAAGAAGAATGAAAATAACGGGCGCGGCGTTCCCGACGGCTTTTCCCCAACGGAACGCTCGCTATAAAGGCTTAATAAGGAGAAAACCTGTTAATGAAAATCAGATTTAAAAAGGTCAAGGCTTTCGCCATACTGCTTTGTTCGCTTCTCGCAATCGCTTCTTTCGGTATCGGTTTTAACGGTATCCGTGGGGCATACGCCGAAAGCGAAGCGGTAGAGATTGCGAACCCCGGATTCGAGGAACTCACGGGCGGCGTAGGCAGTTTGCCCGTCGGTTGGTCGACGTGGACGGCATTAAACGAAAAAGACAGTTCGCTCGCCAACGTGAATTTTTCCACGGTAAGCGGCGAGGACGCCCACGCGGGAAAATCTCTTAAAGTGGTAAACCTTTCGGGCGACAGCCTGATAAGGGGCGTTGTAAACAGTTCGGAATTCGCTTTGGAAGGCGGTAAGACTTATCTTATTTCCTACTATTACCGTTCCGACTCGGATACGGCGACGAGTTCGCTGTGTATAAGACAGTTCAAGAAAAACGGCGAAGGCACGGCTAATACTTACTATTGGGTAGACGCGGCGACCGTAAAAGGGGCGACGAGCGGTTACAGACTCGTTTCCGCGGTTATCACCGCCGATTCGGACGCGGCTAAGGGTATGATTCAACTCGATATCGCTCCGACGGGCGAAAAAGCCGTATATTACGACGATTTCTCTATCGAGAAAATCGACAAAATGGAATTCAACGGCGGCTTTGAAAGAGTCGGTACCATGGCGACTCCGCTCGGTTGGTCTCTTTCCAACGCCCTCGATTTCTCGTTCAGCGACGAGGTATATTACGACGGCGAGACTTCGGCTCACATAGTGAGAGAAGATTACGCCACGGCGTTCACCATGACTTCGCTCGCGACTATGGAAGTTCGCCCGTCGGCGGCGTTCGACGTGGGTTTCCGTATGCGTTCGCAGAACTCGAAGGGTTCGAGAGCGACGATAACCGTGACTTACTACGGAACTTCGGGGAACGTGACGGGAACTCAGACGAGTCCTTACGTTTACCTCAAAAACGGCGACGGACTTTCCGATTGGACGGACGTTTGGATAAGATACGTTTGTCCGCAAGGCTCGGTGGCGGTCGGCTGTACGATAACGATTACCAAAGGCAAGACCGACTGTTATATCGACGGCGTTTATTGCAGAGAAGCGGGCAACCTCGCTTATATCGAAGATTTCGAGAGTATTTCCGATACGGGACTTCCCGACGGTTACGAAGCGGAGCCGAGCATGTTCCAAAACGGCAAACTCGTGCTTGCGGCAGGCAAACAGGCTAAGACGGAGACTATATCTCTCCTTTACGGCAACGGTTATTCGATAACGGGCGAGTGCGTCGCGGAAAGCGGAGCGAAACCCGCGATCGAACTCAAATGGTACGATTACAACAGGAAGTTGCTCGAAAGCAAGAAGTTCGACCTTAAAGTCACGAACAACGAGTTTTTGGCTGAATTTATCGAACCGCAGGGAACTTACGTTGAAATAATCTACAAAAACGATGGAAGCGGCAAAGTTTCTTTCGACAATATCAGAATAGACAAGACCTACGACCCGAAGACCGCGGGAAGCGGTTGGGAAGGCAAATGGGTGTGCTTCCCCTATTCGGACGTCGCTTACGGCGGGCAGTATATGTACGCTTATTATCGTAAGACATTTGAACTCACCGAAAACGTAGTTTCGGCTCAGATTCAACTTACGGGCGACGACGTGATAACGACTTACGTAAACGGCGAAGAACTTACGGACACGGGCAAAAACGAGTGGGCGAAAGTCCTCGTGGCGTATATCAAAGACAATCTCAAAGTAGGCAAAAACACGCTTGCTTTCCGCGTTTACAATCAGTCTTACTACGGCGGCGTACTGTTCGATATGGAACTTACTCTCGAAAGCGGTAAAAAGACGCGTATTTACTCGGACGGAACTCTTCTTTCGTACAACGCGGGCGATACCTCTCTGACGGGTACCGATTGGACTAAGACCGATTTCGACGATTCCGCTTGGAAAAAAGCGTTCGTAATAGGCGCTCCGCCGTGCATGCCGTGGGGCGAAATAGTCTACAAACAGAACTCCGAGTCCCTTCCGAAAATGACTATCTCGGGAGCGGAAGTAACCGAAGAAGCCAACGCGGGCGAATCGGTCGAGTTTACTTTCAACGCGAGAATATCCGAGCAGATTACCAAAGACCTTACGTTCAAAGTCAATTTCAGAAGCAAATGGGCGGCGGACGAAGACGAGGTTATGGAAACTTGGCTCATACCGACCCTCATTTCGGGCAAAAAGACTTCCGAATGGGTCGTCGGAGCGGACAATACCGTGACTTATAGGGTTGAAGTTCCCGATTACTTGTCTACGGGCAGTTATCAACTTCAATTCGACGTCGACGAGTTCCGCATAACGAACAGCAATTACAGCGGCAATATCATAAGAGGTAAGACGGTTTCAATCACGACGGGCGAAGTCGTACTCACCGAAAGTCACCTCGAAAAAGAGAACGGCAGAGTACAACTTATCGTAAACGGCGAAAAAGTCGCTCCCATGATGTACCTCCGCGAACAGAAAACGGTATTCAAGACGGAGTACGCCGCGGGAATGTACGGAGCGGACGTAGACCTCATGTGTCTCCCCAACTGTCGTAACTACAATATGAACAGTTCGGGTTCCATGTGGACGGGTTACGGCAAATACGACTTCACGGCTTTGGATGAAGTTGTTTACGAGACCTTGCAGGGGGCTCCGTCGGCGAAACTTATGCTTATGCTCGACGCCGACCCGCCGACGTGGTGGTTTAAAAAGAACCCCGACGCTTACGCGGTAGACAGCAAGGGCAACAACGTGGGAATAAGTTACGCTTCCGAAAAGTGGAGAAAGGACGTAGGCGTGTTCTATCAGGCTCTTCTCGCTCACGTTTTGGAGCAGCCCTACGCGGGGCATATATTCGCGGTTAAAATCGCGGCGGGCGCGACTTTCGAGTGGCAGTATTACGGAGTATCTCTCTCCGAGTGCGCCGACTTCGGAAAAGACGCTCTGACGGCGTTCCGCAAATGGCTTAAAGAAAAATACGCGACCGACGAAGCGTTGGCTGCGGCTTGGGGCAAAAAGGGAATTACCCGCGACACGGCGACCGTTCCTACTTTCGACGAGAGAAAGGCTCTGACTTACGAGACTCTTCTCGACGGAAAGGCTCAGAGAAACGTTATCGACTTCCACTCGTTTATGAGCGATATGACGACGGACAGCGTTCTATACTTCGCGAAAATCGTCAAAGAAGCGACGGAAAACAGGTGGATAGTCGGAACTTACACGGGATATATGACTCACGGACTCACCTACGAGGCGAACGGTCTTGCGAACGCCGCGATAGGAAGAATAATAAATTCGTCCTACGTCGATTTCCTCTGTTCGCCGATATGCTATGACGAGAGACTTCTCGGAATGAGTGCGTCTTATATGTTAATGGTAGACACGATTATTTCGGCGGGCAAACTTCCGATAATCGAGTGCGACAGCCGTACCGTTTACTTCGACAGTAAATCGACAAGCCCCTCTCTTTTAGGCGAATGGGGTAAGACCTACACCGTGAAAGATTCTATCGAGGCTTTGAAGAGAGACTTCGCTAACATGATGATAAAGGGAGCGGGACTTTGGTGGTACGATATGTACGGCGGTTGGTTCGACGACCCCGAAATTTATTCTATGATTAAAGCCGCGAAAGCGGAATGGGATAAAGCGATAGATAAGCCCGTCAAGAGCAATTCCAAAATCGCTTACGTTATCGGCGACGATATAGCGACGACTCTCGCGTACTCTTTCGACGGAACCTACCACTTCCTCTACGAGGCTCTTTACGGACAGAAAGAAAGTCTCGGGCATATCGGAACTTCTTACGATATGCTGTATCTCTCGGATATCGAGGACGGTTTCGTAAGAGAATACGACGTGTACCTTATTCTTGCGACCAACGTTACGGATAAGCAGAAAGCGGCGATAAACAAGTACCTTAAAAAGGACGGCAAGACGATAATTTGGATAGGCGTACCGGGCATTTACGGAGCGGACGGCTCGATGTCGGTCGAAAACGTTTCCGCCCTTACGGATATAACGCTCGCGGTCGCTCCGACTTCCAACTACGGCATAAGAATTATCGGCAACGAAACTTATACCAAGGGCTTGGACGGCAAACTTTACGGCTGGATAGACTCGACGAAGGTCGATCCTATGCTTTACGTAAACGACAAGTCTGCGGAAACGCTCGGCAAGATTTACAACAGCGACCTCACGGGTCTTGCGGTCAAGGCGGTTCAGACCGAGGACGGCGGCTACTATATGTCGATGTATTCGGCGGTAGGCAATATTCCCGAAGAACTGCTCAGAAACATTCTCAGAATCTGCGGAGTCAAACTCGTGGAAAGCGAGAACGACGTAGTGTTCAGAAACAATACCTACGTTTCGATCGCTTCGCCTTACGGCGGTAAAAAGACGATAGAGTTCGACGGCAAAGTAGACGTTTACGACGTGTTCAAGGGCGTTTATATCGCGAGGAACGTGTCGAAAGTCGAAGTCGAAACGGAAGCGGGTACGACCTTGCTTGTAAGAGCGGAGAAACACTCGACGACTCCCGATACTCCCGACAACCCAGATAAACCCGATAACCCCGACGACTCGTCGGGAGACAGTTCGGATAAACCCGACAGCGGCGATAATTCGGGCGAGAAGAAGGGCGGTTGTTGGTCGGCGATGACCTTCGGTTCTATGTTCGGACTTCTCGCGGCGATTTCGGCAACGGTTGTTATCGCGACGAAAAAACGCAAAGAAGACTGAAAAAGTAGCAAAATTTAAAAACGAGGGAAAAGGGGTATACCCCTTTTCCCGAGCCGAAGGCTCGGGAAAATACCCTTAAATAATAAAAAAAAGGAGAGAAAATTATGGCAAAAATCAAAAAACTTTTGATCTGTATGCTTACGCTTGTTATGGCGTTTGCAATGGCTGCGTGCGGCGGAGGCGACGGCGGCGGAACGTCCGACAAAGACAGTACTCCCGCAGGCAATTCTTCGGGAAACGGCGAATCGACGAAACCGGGCAAAAAGACCGATTTCACCCTTCAAATCTTCACGGGCGGTTACGGTGCGGAAATGTGGAAGTACGTTTTGCAGGAGTTTGAAAAAGGCCACCCCGAATACAACGTTATCGCCAACATGTCCAACACCGTAAACGAGTCTATGCAGGACGAATGGAGAGACGGCAATCCTCCCGATTTCGTATTCCTCGACGGTACTCTGGACAAACAGGCGTGGCTCGAAGAGGGTATGCTTTACGACTTTACCGACTGGATTAAAACGGCTACCGTCGCCGGCGAAGAGAACGTAAAGATTAAAGACCGCGTTATCACCGACTACGCTCACAAGTACACCGACGAAGACGGCAAGACCATAACTTACGGTATGCCCCTTCTTATCAGTTCTTACGGTATGTGGTACGACGAAGCCCTCTTTACCGAGAAAAACTGGACCGTTCCCAAGAATTACAGCGAACTTACCGCGTGGGTAGACAAAAACGCTACCGCCGAACTTCCCGCTCTCATTTACCCCGGCGTATTCTCGGGTTATCTCGTACAGGGTATGATTCTTCCCGCTCTCGCAGAGGTCGGCGACTCGTTCTATGACAGAGTAGAAAACGCTCTCGACGCCGAAGTTTACACTTCCGCCGAGTTCAAAGCGGTTATGAATCGTTTCGCGACGATAGTCGGAAAGAAGAAAAACGATAAAAATATAGCGGTTGCGGACTGTATTTCTCTTAATCACACGCAGTCGCAGATGCAGTGGCTTAACCACAAGGCGGCGTTCATACCGAACGGACTCTGGCTCAGAAAGGAAATGGCAGATCTCAACGCTATTCCCGACGGCTTCAATATGAGATATACCCCTTCGGCTCTCAACGTTGAAAAACAGGTAATAGTCGCTTCGTCCACCACCTGCGCGGTAGCGAACGACGCGAAGAACAAGGCGGCGGCTCTCGAATTTATGAGATATCTGTATCGTACCGACGTCGCTCAGAAGTTTGCGGAATGTTCCGATTCTCCGTCGGCTACCAACGTTGAACTCAACGCGGAAAAAGTTTCCGAAGTTCTGAAATATACTCAGGAAGTAATGAGCAACACCGCTTATAAGCACGTTCTTCACGTAGGAAGCTGGGGCGGAGTAGACACCGTATTCAACAACGGAGTAAACTCTATCGTCGCCGGTCAAAAGACGGTGGATCAGGTCTGCGAAGAACTTGCGGCTCAGGCAAGAAAACAGTTAGCAGACAAATAATAACTAAACAAGTAACGTTTTAACGTTCAACGATTGTTTTCCGCGAGCGGAGAAGTCCGCTCGCGGAAAATAAATAAAAAATCGCCGACGGAAAAGCGAATTTTCCTACGGGCGAAGAGGAACATATATGCCGAAAAACCGTAAATTCAAAATAAACAGCAACATGACGTTATCCAAATGGATATTTTTTGCGGTGACCTGCGGCGTAGTTCTTGCACTCTATATAATGTTTTGCGTAGTCCCCATTTTACAGTCGGTAAAAATGAGTTTTTACAAGTGGGGCGGTTACAAGAAAATGACCTATATAAAGTGGAAGAATTATACCGACGTCTTTAAAGACCCCGTCTTTTGGAAGGCTCTTAAAAACGACCTTATCATAACCCTTATAAAGGAAGTCGTGATATGCTTTTTAACCGTGCTTTTCGCGATTACCCTTACGAGGTTTCGCATGAAAACGCCCGAAATAGTATTCTATAAGTTCGTTTTCTATATCCCCAACGTAATTTCGACCATAATCATAGGTTCGCTCTGGGGTTTCGTTTTCATGCCTTCGGATATGGGTCTTATGAACGCTATATGTTCGATTTTCAAAAGCGGATTCAGTATAGATTGGATAACGAAATACCCGCTCGGGGTAATAGGTTTCGTCGCGAGTTGGTGCGGCGTGGGGCTTTTCATGCTCACAATGATAGCGGCTATTCACCAAATACCGGGCGAACTTTACGAAGCGGCGAGAATAGACGGGGCGGGCGAAATGACCCAACTCAAATATATAACGATGCCTGCGGTATGGCTTCAAGTAACGTTTATGGTCGTGTCTATTCTCTATCAGTCGCTCGGCGGCAACTTCGGACTCGTAAACGTTTTCGCCCCCAACGGCGGTCTCGACAACAACGCCATGGTAATGGGCTTGTACGTTTACAAATACGGATATTCGGGTTTGAAACTGCAAATCGGCTATTCTTACGCCGCCGCGCTCGTTATGCTCGTTATCACCTGCGTTATTTCGCTTTCGGTTAAATTCGTTATGAACAAGATAGGAGACGCGTTATGAGAGGCGAACTTAAAGTTAAAAACCGCAAAAACCGCGTGGAAGAGAAATCGCTTACCATAACGAGAAATATAGTGAGGGTGTTCCTTGTGATATGGACGATTCTCATTATATTCCCCCTTCTCTGGGCTTTACTCAGTTCTTTGAAAACGAATAAGGAATTCGGCACGAACGCGTGGGCTTTACCCGCCGAGTTGCAATGGGTGAACTACAAAAACGCATGGCAGGGAGCGAACTTCTCGAAATACTTCTTTAACAGTTTGCTTTTAAGCGTAGGCACGGTCGCGTTGTCGATAATTATGACGACGACTTCGGCTTACGTCGTGGGTAAATTCATACACCCCGCCGTCAAGACAATCGAGATTTTCTACTCGATATTTATGATGGTGCCGCAAATTCTCCTGCTCGTTCCGCTTTTGCAGATGTGCAAAAAACTCAATATGACGAAAGAAAACGTCGTATTATTCACGTTGATGCTCACTAACGCGTTGCAGGGCGTTCCGTTCTACGTATTCCTTTTAACGCCCTTTATCCGAAGTATAAACAACTCGATATTGGAGGCTGCGGAAATCGACGGCGCGAATCAGTTTCAGGCGTATATAACCCTCGTCGTTCCTATGATCGTTCCCGCCATATTCATGGTAGGACTTCTGAGTTTCGTAGGTATATGGAACGAGTATATAATGAGTATCACGTTCATAAAAAACCCCGACAAATACACGCTTTCCGCGGGTATCAACGAACTTATGAACGACGCCACGGCGGGCGAAACTCTGAAATTCGCCGCGCTTATAATCGCAATGGTTCCCATTCTTATCGTCTACGCGATATTCCAAAAGCCGCTTCAGAACGGACTTTCTTCGTCTGACGGCGTAAAGGGCTAAGGGCTGACTTATGAAATTATTCGACAAACGACAATTCAAAACCCCTTCGGAAGAGTATTCCGTCGCGCCGTTCTGGTTTTTAAACGGCGACCTCGAAGAAAACGAACTGAAACGCCAGCTTATCGAAATGAAAGAAAAGGGAGTGGATAAGTGTATTCTTCATTCCCGCAAGGGCGTAACGGTGGAATACCTCGGCGAGGAATGGTTCCGTAAAATAGGCGTCATTTTGGACGAGTGCGAAAAACTCGGCATGGACGTACTTATCTACGACGAGGACAACTGGCCGAGCGGCTACGCGGGCGGCAAAATCACGGAAGCGAACGGGAATTTCGCGGCGAAGTGCCTTTCGGTCGAAAAAATTTATCCCGTTATCGGGCAGTATATAGAGGTCGAGGATATTCCGTCTGCGGAAATAGAGTGCGTAATCGCCGTGCATAGCGACGACTATTTCCTCGATATAACCGACTACGAAAACAAAAAGTGCAAACCGTGGAAGTCGGAGACTCTGCTTTGGGAAGTCTACGTTTTCAGAAAGGAAAAGTGCGGACATCGCCCCGCGTATTCGCCTTATCCTTACGTCGATTTGCTCAATCCGAAAATGACGGAGACTTTCGTCAAAGTCACTCACGCGGAATACAAAAAGAGGTTCCCCGACAAGTGGGGAAAGGTGATAAAGGGCTTTTTCACCGACGAGCCGGGGTTCTATCAAAACTATTTCGAGCAGTGTAAAAACCTCAATACAGTTATATGGACGGACGATTTCGCCGAAAGGTTCAAAAAAGACTTCGGCTACGATATCCGCCTCTACCTTTGCTGTCTGTGGCAGAATATGGGGGCTTTGTCCGTAAAGACGAGGTGCGATTATTACGCCGCGGTCGCGAAATTCTATAAGGAAAGTTACTTCGACGTAATTTCCGATTTCCTCAAAAAAGACGGACTTGTTCACGTCGGGCATCTGCACAGAGAAGATTTTATAGAGTCGCTCGTTCAGACGGAAAGCGATTTCTTCTCGGCGATAAACGCCCTCGACGCTTCGGGCATAGATTGCATAGACAAAAACATGAAGAAGAGGATAACCGAAAGGCTCGCCTCTTCCGCGGCTCATATCTACGATAAAGAGGTGTGTTTCAGCGAGACCTTCGGCGGTTTCGGTTGGTCGCTCACTACGGACGATATGAAACAAAGAACCGATTTACAATACGTTCAGGGCATAAACACTCTTGTTCCGCACGCGTTCTTCTACTCGACGGACGGCATAAGAAAGACCGAAAGCCCGCCGTCGCTATTCTTCCAAAACGGATATTGGAAGTATTTTAAACAGTACGCCGATTACGTTAAAAGACTCAGTTACTTGGGAAGAACGGGGCGTTTTATTCCCGACGCGGCGATATATTTCCCCGTTGAAACGGCGTGGGCGGAATTTCGTCCGCTTTGCAGGTATACCATTCGCGAACTCGACGAAGAGTTAAACGAACTCACTTCGCTCTTAAACGAAAAAGGGGTTTGTTTCGACTATCTTAACGATTTCGGAGTGGAGGATAGATTGAACGCAAATTGCGGAATATGCGGCGAAAAGTCGGGCTATAAGTCGATTATCCTGCCTTTTACGTCGGTAATGAATGAAAAAACGCTTGAAAAAATCAACGAGTTTGCCATTGCGGGCGGTCTTGTGGTCGCAGTCGGCGAGTTCTCGCCCGTAGACGAAAACGGACTGAGAAGCGAGAGTTACGAAAAGACGCTTAACGCCCTTCTGATTTCTGAAAACTTCGTCCGCTTCAAAAAACACAGAGAGGAAGAAGCCGTTTCGGAAGTCTTGAAAAAGACGAAGATAACCGACTTTAACGGAAACGCCGACGGCGTGTTCCTGCAAAAGAGAACGGACGGAAAAACGGAAATCGACTTTTTCGTAAACACGACGGACGAAGCCAAAGACTTTACCGTATGCAAAAAGGGCTACGGGGCGGCTGAGATATGGAACGCCGAAAACGGCGGGATTGTTCCTTGCGAGTATTCGGTTGAAAACGGGAAAGTTACCGCTCGGGTGAAAATTCCCGCGAACGGGTCGATAATAATCGCGTTCACGGCGAGCGGCGAGAACAGCCGCGTTTACCCGACGGAAAATATCATAGAAGATATAACCGAAAATTGGACGGTTAAAGAAAGCGGGAAGACCGTTGAAACCGTTGACTTTTTCGGTGCGGGAAAGGAAAACTATTCGGGCGAAGTCGCTTTCGTCAAAAACGTTACGCTTAAAAAGACGGCGAAAAGAGTTCTTTTAAAACTCAAAAAAGTCGAAGTTTATGCAAGCGTAAAAGTAAACGGTAAATTCGCGGGAGCGAGACTGTGGTCCCCGTTCGACTTCGATATTACCGATTTTATAAAGGACGGCGAAAACGAAATAGAACTTACGATAGGTTCGACGGAAGAAAACGCAATGACGGACAGTAACCGTAACTACGGCGTATTCGGGCGTATTCTGCTTGCGGAGGCGAAATAAATGGACAAAATCAAGGTTATAATAGTAGGTTTCGGCGGCAGAGGACAACTTTTCGGCGATTATACGGTAAAGGACGAAAGGACGGAACTCGTCGCGATAGCGGACGTAAACCCCGACGCAAGACTTACGGCGGCTAAGGCTTACGGCGTTAAGGAAGAAAACTGTTTCAAGGATGCGAGCGAAATTTTCGCTAAGGGCAAAATTGCCGACGTCGCATTTATCTGCACGCAGGACAAACAGCACAGAGAACACGCGATAGCCGCTCTCGAACTCGGTTACGACGTGTGTCTCGAAAAACCGATTGCCGCGACTATGGAAGATTGCGAGGCGATTTACGAGGTTCAGAAAAAAACGGGCAGGAAAGTTATGGTCTGCCACGTTCTGAGATACAGTCATTTCTATATGGCTCTTCGCAAAATTATAAAAAGCGGCGAAATAGGCGACGTCGTGACTATAAGTCAGACGGAGAACGTTGCGTATTGGCACGACGCCCATTCTTACGTAAGAGGGGCGTGGAGAAACAAGGAAGAGAGTTCGCCTATGATTCTCGCAAAATGCTGTCACGACCTCGACATTATCTTTTGGCTTTACGGCAAGAAATGTTTAAGCGTGTCGTCGTTCGGCGATTTGTATTACTTTAAAAAGGAGAACGCTCCCGAGGGTAGTTCGGACAGGTGTACGACTTGTTCGCCCGAAGTTAAAAAGAACTGTCCCTACGACGCTTACAAAATTTATAACGACGTCTACAAGACTTACAACCCCATTCTCGGCAACGCGATTACTTTCCGAACGGGCAGAAAAGAACAAATACAGGCGATTCTCGACGACAAGAACAGTCAATATTCGAGATGCGTGTTCCGTTGCGATAACGACGTCGTTGACCATCAGGTCGTGAATATGCTTTTCGAGGGCAACGTTACCGCCCAACTCACCATGACCGCTTTTTCCAAAGAGTGCCACAGGTGTATAAAAATTCACGGCACGCTCGGCGAGATCGTCGCCGATATGGAAGAGAATAAAATCGAGGTCAAACCGTTCCTCGCAGAGGACAGGGTGATCGACCTTACGAAAATCTGCGACGATTTCAGCGTTCACGGCGGCGGCGACAAACTGCTTTTCGAGGACTTCGTATCTTACGTTACGGGCGGCGAGCCGACCGAGACGAGAACGACCTTAGAGGACAGCCTCATTTCACATAAAATGAGTTTCGCCGCGGAGGAATCCCGTTTAAACTGCGGAAAACCGATTGAAATAAAATGAAAACGGCTTACGAGAGACTTAAAACAAAATATTTTACGGACGATTTATCGGTATCGTTTACCTATAAAACGGACGATATCACGAAAGGGGCGAAACCGCAAGGTACGCCCTATATTTCTCGGAAGGGAATATTTGACCGCGACGGAACAAACGCCGAAACGGAAAGCAGAATAACCGTCTCCGAAAAGTTCGGCGGGTATCTCGTCGATTTGAAAACGACGAGCGACAAACTTTCCGAGTTTGGGCTTAATCTGCCTGTAAAATTTATGGGCAAGAAAAATTGCGGCGGTTGGAAGAAGCAATACCTTTTCAATTCGCCCTACAATACCGCGGATAACAAGCGCATTTTTTGCTATCTCACGAACCCCGAGGGGAATAATCTGCTGATTTTGTCGCTCGGCAAAGCGGACGGTTGGAAAATGGACTATTCGCTCTTTTCGGGCGGTCAGTTTTTCGATAATCTGAAATTTCTCGCCTCGTTCGACAGGGCATACAAAAGGGGCGGGGACAAAAGGTTTAAAGCGAGCGGGAACAAGCGGCTGAAATTTCTTTTTCTGCCCGTTAAATCTTACGCCGAGGCGTTGTCAAGGGCTTCGGAAATTTTAAAAATTCCCGTCGCGTACTATAAACGAAGTTACGTTAAACTCGGCGAAACGCTGAAAATTTACGCTTGCGGCGAGTTCGATTACGTTCGCGTGGGGAACGAAAAGTATGAAAATCTCGGCGGCTACGCCATAGTTAAACCTCGTAAAACGGGGCTTCTTACCATTACCCCGTACAAGGGCGGCAAAAAGGGCATCGACTGCATAATATACGCCTATAAGTCGATAAACGGCCTGTTTTACAAGTCAATGTACTCTGTAAGCAAGGAAGATTTGGCTACGGGCGACGGGAATTTGTGCGAGTGGAAGTGTCACGTTTCGGCGATACTCAGATATATGCAGAGGTTCGGCAAAAGCAGAACGCTCATAAATAAGATAAGGGGCGATTTAGACCTTATAACCGAACGGGACGAAAGCAAGGCTAAGGACAGACAGACGATATTCTACAAGGCTCGCAACGGCTACCCCGCGTACAACGTTTTCAACTCGACGAGGGTTCAGGAACAGTTTTTCGGCGTGGGTATTCTTCTCGACGCGTATAAGGTTTTCGGAAAGAAAAAACACCTCGATTACGCCACGAGGGCTATGGACTCGGTACTAGGTAATCATCAGTCCGAAAGCGGGGCGATAGAGACCTTTATGGAGTGGTCGAAAAGAACCGAGGACTACACGACCGTTTGTTGCCTTATCATCCCCGTTATCGAACTTGCGGAATTTTTAAAGGATAAAGACCCGAAAAAGTCGGAAAAGTATTACCTCGCCGCCGAAAAAATGGCGAAGCACGTTTATGAACGCGGAATTTCTTTCCCGACCGAGACCCTCGAACAGGACGAGTCCGAACCGTTTATCGAAGAGGGCAGTATGTCCTGTTCCGCGCTCACCCTTTTGTATTATTGCCTTAAAGTCGAGAGAAAGGAAGAGTATATTTCTCGGGCTAAGGAAATTTTGGATATTCACGATAATTGGGTCATAAAGGCTTGTAAATCGCCCATGTTCCATAGTACTCTTCGTTGGTGGGAGACGAAATGGGAGGGCGACAAGGACGGCAACGCCCTTTGTTGCGGTCACGCGTGGACGATTTGGCGAGCCGAAGCCGATTATCGGTATTACGAACTGACGGGAGATAGGGAATATCTCGAAAAAGCCCGCAACGGCTTTATGAGCAATCTCTCGAAAATCGACCGTAAGGGCAGAAGTTACGCTTGCTATCAGCCCGATTATATCACGGGCGGCGGCTTTACGGACGATTCGTCCGAAGTCGATTTCCGCATAGTAAACGGCTTTCCGAAGCAGACTGACAGCGGACTTTCCCGTTACGTTTGGGGCAGATTGTTTGCTTGCGAAGGACTTTTTCCTAAGGAGAACGACTGAATGATGGAGAAAACGCACGAATATATACTGAAAAGTTGGCGGAAGGCGATAGTGAAGCCCGAGGAAGCGGAAACGCCCCGTATGTACGTCAAGCCTTTTATACCGCCGTGTATCGACGGACCGTTCAAAAATCTTTATTATTGGGATACTTTTTATACGAACAAGGGGCTTATCGCCGACGGACTTATCGAAGAAGCGAAAGACAATACGGACAACCTTCTTCACGCCGTGAACCTTAAAGGCTTCGTTCCGAACGCCCTCAGCGACCACATGTCAAGATTTTGTTCTCAGCCGCCTTATCTGCACTTTATGATTAGTGACGTGTACGAAGCGACGAAGGACGATAAATGGCTTGAAAACGCCTACTTTACTTTAAAGAAAGAGTACGATTTTTGGCAATCCGAAAGGACTACGCCGACGGGGCTTAACAGACATTTCCATCACCCGCTGACGGACGAGGAACTTCTCGATTATTACGAGATGGTAGCAGGCGAGAGACTTAAAATCGCCGATAAATATACGAGGGAACAAAAACTCGGACTTGCGGAAGGCTTCATAAGCGTTGCCGAAAGCGGTATGGATTGGACGCCCCGATTCGGCTTTTGCGGCGAGCAGATTCTGCCCGTCGACCTCAACGCGAATCTTTACGCCTGCGAAAAGCACCTCGCTTTATGGGCGGGTAAGTTTGAACCCGAGGAAAAAGAGAGATTCGACCTTGCGGCGAAAAAGAGAAAACGCCTTATGGACGAGTATATGAAAGGCGACGACGGACTTTATTACGACTATAATTTCGTTACGGGCGAACGCTCTCGGATAAATTGCAGCGGGTTGTTTATGCCTTTTATCGTCGGCTTATTAAACGATAAAAACGCGTTTAATCGACTTATAGACAGGCTTTTTATGTCTTACGGCGTGGTTTGCGTAGAAAAAGTGCCGTCGGACACCGTATATCAATGGGGCTATCCGAACAGTTGGGCGGTCGATAACTATCTCGCGTACTCGGCGGCGGAAGCGGTCGGCGAAGAGGGGAAAGCCGAAGAAATAGCGAAAACTTACCTGAAAACGGTCTCGGAAGAATTTGCGAAAAGCTGCAGACTGTGGGAGAAATACGACGCCGTTGTCGGCGGGGCGGCTACCGTAAACGAATACGAAGTACCCGAAATGCTCGGTTGGACGGCGGGTGCATTCGAGTATTTTTACAAGGAATTAAACGAGGTGTGATTATGGAAAACGAAAGAACGCTGTGCGTTATGCTCGATATGTCGAGAGACGGCGTTATGAAAGTGGAAGAAGTGAAAAAGTTTGCCGACCTTATAAAAAAGGCGGGGTATAATTCCCTCGGACTCTATATAGAAGATACCTACGAAATCGAGGGCGAACCCTATTTCGGACACCTTCGCGGCAGATATTCTTCGGCGGAACTTAAAGAAATCAACGACTATTGCAAGAGCATAGGTCTTACGGCTATTCCGTTCATTCAGACCCTCGCTCATTTGGAGGGTATTTTCAAGTGGAACGCATACGGCGAAATAAGAGATTTGTCGAATATTCTGCTCGTCGGCGAAGAAAAAACCTACGAACTTATCGAAAAAATGTTCAAGGCGTTAAGAAAATGCTTCGATACCGATAAAGTCAACATAGGAATGGACGAAGCCCCGATGATGGGCAGAGGCAAATACCTCGACAAACACGGCTATCCCGAGAACGTTCGGGGCGTACTCTACGACCATTTGCTGAAAGTGAGTAAAATTGCGGAAAAGTACGGGTTCAAGCCCTCTATGTGGTCGGATTTAATTATGAATATGACCGAAAAGGGCGACAGCCGCGAAATTCCCGAAAACGTTACCCTTTGTTATTGGGACTATTACCACGACGGCAAAAAGCATTACGACGATAACATAAAAAAGCACCTCGCTCTTACCGATAAGGTCTCGTTTGCGGGCGGGGCGTGGGCGTGGACGGGTTACGCCCCTATGAATAAACATTCTATGTTTACTATGAAATACGCTATGCAATGTTGCCGCGAACGCGGAATAAAGGACGTCACCATGACCGTATGGGGCGACGACGGGCGGGACTGCTCGTGTTTCGCCGCTCTTCCTGCTCTCTTCTATTGTGCGGAAAAGTACCTTTACGGAACGAAAGACAGCGATATAAAGAGGAAATTCGGCGAGGTTTACGGCGTGAAATTCGATACTTTTCTTACGCTCGATTTGCCGAACGAAATCGCAGATAGAACGGGTTGCAACAATCCGAGCCGTTGGGGCTTTTATAACGACCCGTTTGTCGGGAGATTCGATTATCATATCTCGCTCGGCGACGGAACGCCGTATAAAAATTACGCTTTAAAAATCAGATACGCGGCGAAAAACGCGGGCGAGTTCAAATATATTTTCGACAATCTGTCCGATTTTTGCAGGGTAATGGAACTCAAATACGACCTCGGGGTCAGAACGCGAAAGGCTTACCTCGACAAGAACGCCGAGGAACTCGGCAGAATAGCAAACGAGGTTTACCCCGAACTTATAAAGCGGCTGAAAAAGTTTGTCGTCGGTTTCAAGGCTCGTTGGAACAGAGAAAACAAACCGTTCGGTCTCGAACTTCACGAAATGCGGCTCGGCGGACTTATGATGAGACTCGAAAGTTGCCGTGAGGTAATTCTCGATTACCTCGACGGGAAAATTGATAAAGTCGAAGAACTCGAAGCCCCCGTTCTGCCGTTCGAGGTCGGCGTAGGGAAAACGTCGAACTTCTGTTTCCAAAGTCATATCAACAACGTTACCGTTGCGAGTATGAATTTATAAACGACGAATATTAAATTCAAGGTACATTATGAAAGGTTATTTTGACGACGAAAACAAAGAGTACATAATAGAGGATATGAAGCCTCGCAGACCGTGGCTCAATTATTTGTGGAACGAAAAAGCCGTTTGCAGCAGCGATCAGTTTGGTCACGGTTTTTTTTGGCGGGCGATAGGAACTCAGAGACGAAATATCGAGAAAGGCGTAAGAAACGTATATATAAAGGATAAAAGGACGGGCGAGGTTTATTCCCCGAACAGAAACTACGGAGATTTGCCTTTCGGGGTCTATAAGACTCACGTTGGGATAAACTATCAGAAAATCATTTCGGAATATAAGGGCGTCGAAACGGTCTTTACGATATGCGTTCCGAAAGACGACGCCGTGGCGTTATACAACGTTAAAATTACGAACAAAAACCGAGATAATCGACTTATAGACGGGTATTTCTGTATCGAACCTACCCCCGCGTTGTCTTGGCACGACGCTTACGGGTATGCGGACAACGACGAAAAACTGAACGGGCTTTTGTACTGTCACGACGGTTTCGCCCTGCCCAACGACTATACTAAGGTGTTCGTCGGGTGCGACAAAAAATATTCCGCTTACGACCTCTCTCATTCCGATTTCAGGGGCGAGTACGACGGCTACGACAACCCGAAGGGAATTAAAAACGATAAACTTTCTTGTAAGGGTGCGACCTTTGAACCCGAATACGTTGCCGCTTTTCAGTTTTCGGATATTTTCTCGGAGAGCGATACTTTCGAGGCGACTTTCTGTTCGTTTGCGGCGAGAAATCTCGAAGAGATTGAGAGGCTAAGGAAAAAGTATCTCAAAGATACGACCTTTGAAGCCGAACTGAAAAGGGTTTCGGCTGAAAACGCGAGCGAATACGAAGTTTTCACGTTAAACTCGCCCGATAAGTATCTGAATTCTCAGACAAATATATGGCTCAAAAGGCAGACTTCCCTCGGCAAAACGTGGGGGAGACTTTACGGAAAGGGTTTCCGCGACGTAATGCAGGATATAACGGCGTTCGTTTCGATGGATACGGAACTCGCGAAAAAGCAGATTTTACACGCTTTAAAATATCAGTACGAGGACGGCAACCCGATAAGAATGTTCGAGCCGAGTTTTAAATTCCCGTATAACGACGGCGGCGTGTGGATAGCGGGAGCCGTTCTCTCGTACCTGAACGAAAGCGGCGATTTGTCGATTTTAAGCGAGAAAGTACCCTATTTAAAGGGCGACAGTTACGAAAATTCAAACTATTCGGACGCGTTCGTCACCGAACCTTACGTTACGGGCGGCAAAGTCGGAACGGTTTTGGAGCATATTCTCGCGGCGATCGATTACCTCTTGGCTTCGAGGGGCAAACGCAATCTCGTCTTATGGCGTGGCGGCGATTGGAACGACAGTATGAACAGCGTCGGGAGAAAGAACAAAGGCGAGAGCGTGTGGCTTTCGATTGCGACCGTAAAGGCGGTCGGCGAACTGATCGAAATTCTGAAAATATCGGGAAACGACGGTCTTGTAAGCGGGTACGAAAACCGCAAAGACAAATTGATTTCGGCTATAAAACGACACGGCTTTAAAGGCGGTCGTTATATATACGGGTACAACGACGAGGACGAAATAATCGGCGGCGAGGAAAGAACATTTTTAAATCCGCAGACTTGGTCGGTACTCGCGGGGATAGGAAGCGAGAAAGAGCGGCTCGAAATAATGGACGAAGTCGAAAAAACTCTGAAATGCGATTACGGCTACGTTCAGTGCCGCCCGAGTTTTACCCGCGGGGACGACAATATCGGCAGAGCGTCCTATTTTCAGCCGGGGCTTGTCGAAAACGGGGCGGTGTACAATCACGGAGTGGCGTTCAAAATCGCCGCCGACTGTATGCTCGGCAAAGCCGATTCGGCGTATAAAACCTTGAAAATGATTTCTTACGACAACCCCTTGAACCCCGACAACGGGGTAGAGCCTTACGCCGTGAGCAATATGTATATGGGACCCGAAAACAAGTATATCGCAGGCTACGCCCCCATGAGTTGGGTGACGGGAACGGCGGGTTGGCTGTACAGGTGCGTTACCGAGTATATGTGCGGCGTGAAGCCGACTTTCGACGGTCTCGAAGTTTCGCCCTGCCTTCCGAAAGAGTGGGACGGCGTTACCGCAAGGCGGGTATACAGGGGCGAGATTTACGAAATTCGCTACGAAAAATCGGACGAAAAAGAGTTGATATGCGACGGAAAGAAGGTCGAAAAACTGCCGCTTACGGGAAAAGGCGGCGTTCACAAGGTATTGTGTAAATTTTAAACGAAGGAGACGGATATGGACAGATTGAAAATAGGTTTGATAGGTTTAGGGCAACGCGGGGCGGCTTACGGAATGGTCGACGGCTCGATAGGACTTCTCGGCAACATTCTCAACAATTCCGAGGTTTTAGTTACGGCGATTTGCGACGGGTATAAGGAAAGACTCGCTTTCGCGGCTGAAAAGATAGTCGCGGCGGGGCAGAACAAGCCGTTTGAAACGACCGATTATAAAGAGGTATTGAATTTCGGCGTTGACGCGGTAATCGTCTGTACGAGTTGGGCTTCGCACGTCGAAGTCGCTCTCGCGGCGATGGAAAAGGGTGTTCCCGTCGGGATAGAAGTCGGCGGCACGCATAATATCGGCGATATGGAAAAACTCGTCGCCGCTTACGAGAGGACGAAAACGCCTTTTATGTTCCTCGAAAATTGCTGTTACAACAAAGACGAACTTCTCGCGACCTCGCTTATGCGAAACGGAAAACTCGGCGAGATATGCTATTGTCACGGGGCGTATTGTCACGACCTCAGAAACGAGATTACCGAAGTCGGTCTTAAACGCGGACATTACAGACTCGAAGAGTATAAAAATCACAACTGCGAAAATTATCCGACTCACGAACTCGGACCCATCGTCAAACTTCTCGGCATAACCCGCGGCAATAAGTTTACGAGACTCACCGCGATGGCTTCCAAGGCGAGAGGACTCGAAGAGTACGTAAACTCTCACGAAGAAGTCGCCGAACTAAAAGGCACGAAGTGGAAGCAGGGCGACGTGGTGACTACCATGATAGAGTGCGAAAACGGCGAACTCATAACGCTCAAACTCGACACTTCTCTGCCGAGACTTTACGACCGCGAAATAACGGTGAGCGGCACGAAAGGGTATTACAATCAGACTTTGAGGGCGGTTGTTATCGACGGCGATAAATTCAATCACGACAAAAACGTGATACAGGACTCGTTGAACAGTCAGGACGATTATTCGGAGTACCTGCCCGAAGATTGGAAAAATATAACCGAGGAGCAACTCAAAACGGGGCACGGCGGAATGGACTATATAATGTTGAAGCATTTTTTCCGAGCGGTGAAAAACAGGGAAGATATGCCGATAGACGTATACGAAGCGTGCGCGATGATGTGCGTTACGGCGTTGTCGGAACAGTCGATAGCAAGCGGCGGCAAACCCGTAGCCGTTCCCGATTTCACGAACGGGAAGTACAGGGAAAGGAAAATAATAGACGTAATGCCGCTTCCTAAGATAGACCGAACTTAAAAAATACGAATAAAAACGATTAAAGAGACTGCCGAAAGACCGAAAAGTCGGAACGGCGGTCTTTTTTTATATTTTTATATTTCGGGTCGGCGGCGGCTGCCGAGATAAACGCAAGATTAACGCAAGATAAACGCGGTTGGCATAATTATTGTAAAATTCAGTTAAAGTTTACCTATTATAAATGTAAAGTTGGCACGTTTTTGTAATTTTCAGACATTTTTATGTATTGAATCGAAGACTTCGGGGCTGTATAATAGTTGCGATACTCGGGCTATCCTTTCCGAGGGGTACGCCGAATAATATTTTTATATAAACACATTACAAACGTTAAGGAGAGAATGTCATGAGAAAAATGAAAACGTTTATCTGCGCGTTACTGTCCGCGTTGTTGTTTATCGCCTGTGCGGCGTGCAACAACAATAAGCAGTCGGACTCCGTTACCGATACGGCGGGCGGCTCGTCGGGCGGCGGCAACACCGCGACCACCGAAAGTCAGGGGCTTCCCGACGGAATAATAGATACGGGTATAGACTACGCGTATCTTCCCGTCGTAAGCGATATCAAGAAATACAGCGGCGAAGTCAACGTCGATATGATATTCGGCAAGCATGAATCGGGTTGGAAAGCGGTCAAACAGGCTTATCAGGCGTTGCAGCCGCAAGTAACCGTCAATTTGAGGTCGCACGGCGGCAGCGATTACGCCACGGCGATAAAACAGGAATTGCAGAGCGACAACACCTCGCTCGGCGTTTTCGCGGGCAACTACGTCAACACACTCGTTCCCACCTACGGCTACGACTTCAAGGCGAACGCCCTCGATACCAAAAACGTGTACGCGGGCAACAAGATTTGGCGTGACGTTCTGACTACGCAGGCTTATACGATGAATACTTCCTCCACGGGCGTGGACACTTTGTACGTTATGAACTCGCAGTCGCTCGAAACGTGTTGGTATATAAACGTAGAGGCGTTCAAGGCGGCGGGAATAACCGACGCGAACGGCGACGCTCTCACGCCTAAAACGTGGAACGAACTCATTTCGATATGCGAAAGACTCAAACAAAACGGCTACGACAGCCCCTTGGGTCTCGCGGGTAACGCCGACGCCCTTACGGGAACGCAGTTTTCGTGGTTGTTCAGAATTTACGGCGATCAGTATTACCGCGACCTTTTGGACGACGTTCAGGCGAAAGAGGGCGATTGGTGCTATACGAAACTCAAAAACGGGTTCGACCTCGACCTTAACGACTCTCAGCCCGAAGCGGACAGAAAGTACAATCCGAATTTAATCAGAGTGTACAACGCCGTTTTGGAAGAGTCCACAAAGTATATGGACTACGTCGGACCGAGAAGCGAAAAATACAAATGTTTTCTCGAAAATCTCGGCAAAATCAAGCCGTATATTTCGGGTTTCTTCTCGGCTAACTCTTTCGACAACGTAAGAGACCTTTTCCTCGCGAACAAAGCGGATAAATCGGGTCCCGTAATTCTTCTCGATTACGTCGGTTTCGGCTTGTCGTTTGAAAACGACATAAAGGACGCGGGCGACAGAAAATTCTCTATCGCTATGTTCGATTATCCCTATATGGAATGTTCGCACGAGAAAAAGCATTGTACTACCGATTTCGTCCGCGACGTCGGCGGCAACGGCGGTTATATTTCCCTTTACGCAAAGGGCAGGTCGGTCGAAGAGGTCGAGAAATACCTCGATTTCATCAAGTTCTTCATGTCCCCTTACGGACAGTCGGTATTCTGTAACGGAATGGCGAAGAGAAACGCCTCGCCCGACGGACTTACGACCGTTAAACACGTGGTCATGAGCGATAGTTGGATGGAATATTTCAACGGAATGGAAGAAAAATGGGGCGTTAAGTTCAACGGACTTTGCGATATGAACCCGTTTCAGAGAATGTACTCTCACGGCGGTTCGACCTCTTATTCTCAGGCGTTCGGCGGCTATATGCAGCGGTATTTAAGCGGAGCGGACACGCTCGAAACGGCTATGAACGGTTGGGCGGATAAAATCGTCGGCTACTACGAAGATCAGTTCTCGTCGAAAGGGTATAAGAGTACTTGCTACAAAACGCCCGAAGATAATCCCAAGTCGTAAGAGGAAATACTTTGACTATGAAACGAATTAAATGCCTTATCGCCGCGGCAGTCCTTTTAGTTGTTTCCGCGGCGGCGATAATAGTCGCGTTTGCCGCCTTGAATTTCGACGTCTCGGCGACGAAAATTCAGTCGGACGGGGAACTCGCCACTTTCGAGGGTTCGTTCACGGGCGAGACTTATTATTCGGGCGATAAAAAAGGAAATATTTACGAAACGAACGAAAAAGGCGAGACCGTTCGTTCGCTTTCGGTTTTTGAAAAAGAAATAATACAGAAGATAACCGTTATCGACGAGAACAGAATTTTAGTGTGCGGCAGCGCGAGCAGCGTTGCTCTCGTCGATAAAGAGTTCAACGTTTTGGGTCGTCTCGAACTACCCGGAATATTTATGACGGCGAGTTTCAAGCGGACGGAAAACGGCGATACTTTTTGGTTCGGCATCAGTTCAAACGCCAACTTAACCGACCTCTATTTATTTTCCTATGCTTTCGACGGAAGCGAGTTTATCGACTTATACGGGGACGAATTCTTTACGCTCGAAGGAGACGAGGGCGAAGAGACCGTCAAAAATTCCAACATGGTGGCGAGAAACGTCACCGTCTCGGAAGACGGGAAATACCTTTACGTTTTCGCGAAGAAAGGTATAGTCTATAAGGTTTCGTCCGACCTGTCGCTGCTTAAAAACGATAAAGAATCTTTAAAGCGATTCCATATCGCGAACTACGTCGCTCCCGACGAAATCTACACGGTGGTTTACGACGAGGATACCGAACTTTTCTACTACGCTCTTCGTAGCGGCGAACTCGTCAGAATGACTACCGAACTTAAAAACGAAACTATCGCGACTTTCCCCGAGGTTGTCGCGAGCATACGTTACGACAGGAAGAATAAGATAATTTACGTTCCGTACTCTTTGAGCGACGACCTTACCGCCGTAAACGCGGAGGACGGGAGCATACTTTATTCTTTCAAGGCGAAACACAACGTTTCTTACGTTTACGCCTACGAAAAGGGCAACAAACTGCTTATAATCAATAACGAAAAAGACGTTTCGTCCGCGTTTTCGTACAATCTTTCCCACGCGAAATTCGCGGGGAGCGTCAAGGTGTGGAAAACGTTGCTTTTCGTCCTTGCGGGAGTCGCTTTCGTCGTAGGGGCGATAGTTCTCGCGTGTTTCTTATCCGACGCTTTCGCGGCTAAGACTGCGGGCTGTATAAGGTATTTCCTTAAAGGGCTTTGGAAAGGCAAACTCATTTACCTCACCATGCTTCCGTCGCTCGCTCTTCTGATAATATTCTGTTATTATCCCGCGATCGCTTCGATATTCAACGCCTTTTACGATTATTCGGCGGGAACGGCGAAAATCTTTGTCGGAATGCAGAATTTCAAGGACATAGTTCAGGATATTTACTTCGGCGAAATGGTCAGAAATATGTTTATATTTATGATTTCCGACTGCGTTCTCGCCCTTATGCCGCCGATATTCTTCGCGTTCTGTCTTTCGATAATGCGTAATAAACGCTACTCGAAATTTATGCGTTTCGCGTTGTTCTTCCCCGGAATTTTACCGGGCATTGCTACTTCGCTTCTGTGGAAAAACGGAATTTACGGCGAGTACGGAGCGATAAACGCAATACTTAAAGCCTTGCATCAGTCGCCGATAGCATTCCTCGGCTCGTCCAAAACGAGCGTGGGTTCGCTCGTGTTCATGGGCTTCCCGTGGGTCGGGTCGTACCTCATTTTCTACGGGGCTTTAATGAACGTTCCGCCCGAAATATACGAGTCGGCGGAACTCGAAGGCTGTAAACTGTGGCGGCGGCTTATCTCGATAGACGTGCCGTTTATAATGGGTCAGATAAAATACGTGTTCATAATCACTTTTATTCACTCGGTGCAGTCGCTCGGCAAATTGCAGGCGACGACGAAAGGCGACGTCGGAACTATGACTCCTATGTACAAGTTGTATATGTACTTGAACAACAACGAGTACGGTATGGCTTCGGCGATGGCGGTTATGATGATGCTCGTACTCTCGGTAGTCACGGCAATCAACATGAGAAACAAGATAAAATCGGAGGCTTCCTATGCGTAATACCGTAAGGCTCAGATATTCCGACAAAAAGTCTATTCAGACGACCATAACGATAATAACGACCCTGTGCGTGATATTCTGTCTCATACCGCTTTTCATGACGATAATAAACAGCGCGAAGAGCAACTACGAGATAAGGACGAGCATATTTTCGCTGCCTAAGAAGATAAACTTCAACAACTACAAAACGGCGTTTTCCGAAATAGGCGGCAACATTTTGAACAGCGTTTTAGTCGCGGCTGTGGGCGGCTTTCTGAGAATGGCTTTTGCGGCGGTCGTCGCGTATCTGTTCGCTCAGAAAGAGTTTATGGGCAAGGAGTTTTTCTTCTACCTCTATCTCACAATGATGTTCGTTCCGTCCATACTCGGAACTTCCGTACTGTACGCGTTCACCTATAAGGCGAAACTTATAGATTCTTATTGGGGCATGTGGCTTCCGTATATCGGCGGCGGTCAGGCGGGAGCGATATTCCTTTTCCGCACCTTTTTCCGTCAACAGCCGAAATCGGTAATAGAGGCGGCGAAACTTGACGGGGCGAACGACTTTAACATTTTTCTTATGATAGTCATTCCGCTTGCGATACCTATCATAATTTACGGGTTTATTCAAGGCTTTTCGAGTTATTACAACGACTACCTGTGGCCGTCGCTCGTAATGAAAACCGAAACGAAAATGACCCTTATGGTCGTGCTTATCCGCAAGAGCGGCATATACGAGGCGAACGATTGGGGCGTCGTTTACGCGATGTACCTCATATCGAGCATACCTCTTATCGTAACGAGCGGAATTTCCCTTAAATTCTTCTCCTCGGGCGGCTTCGCTTCGGGAATGAAACTGTAAAAACAAAGGCGTATACCGCTTTTTGCGGACGGCGTTCGTATCGTTCTCGTCCGATATAAAGCGTATAGCATAAAGACATAATTATATGGAGGAAACTATGAAAGGCAAAAAACTCATCGCGACGATTCTCGCGATAATCACGCTTCTTTCCGTGTTCGCGTTCACGGCGTGCTTCGGGGGTTCGGACGATTCGACTACCGAACCTAAGTCCGCTTCCGAATCGAAATCGGACGACAACTCGGAATCGACTTCCGCGAGCGAAACGACTCCCGCCAAGACGGAGTATATCGTAACGTTCGATTCTCAGGGCGGCAGCGCAGTCGAAAGTCGGACGGTAAAAGCGGGCGGCAAGGTCACGGAACCCGGCGAACCCACTCACCCCGAGGGCAACTTCGTCGCGTGGGTCACGGACTTGAACGACCCGACGAGCGAGTTCAACTTTATCACGACCACGATTAACGAGGACATAACTCTTTACGCTATATGGGATATAACCTATACGGTATATTTTTGGAGTACGTCCGACGACAATCACAAGGTAGACGGCGACGGCGAATGGACTTACGAGGCTACGACTTCCGTTAAAAAGGGCGAGCAGGTCGAGTATCTCAACAAAGCCGTGACTTCGGGTTGCCGCTATGAAAAGTGGTATCTCGACAAAGAAATGACTAAGGAATTCGATAAAAACACCGCTATCACGGGCAATCTCAACCTCTACGGCGTTCCCGTTCCCTTCCACGATTGGGACTTCGCGAACGGTAAAGAGTGGTGGTATACGAGAGTTCAGACGGGCAGAGACGACGGAACGAAAATAACCGAAGAAGACGGCTATATCAGATTAGACCTCTCGTCTTCCAACTCTATCGACGTCGGTATCAGAACGGACGGACTTTATCTTCCCGTAAAAGATTATTCGACTCTCAAAATCGTCTATAAGTGCATAGGCAACCCGTACAGAGTAAACATATTCTACAACACTTCCAAAATGGCTTCTTTCGGCGACGATACGACTTGGAAGAACACGGCTTCGTTAAAAAAGAATATGTCCGAGACCGACGAGTGGGAAACCCTTATAATCGACCTCAGAAAATGGACTAATAACTATACGAAATACGAGAACGAACCCGATTATCTCCGTTCGCTCCGTCTCGATTTCCCGCTTCGCAAAGAGGGAGACAGGGTGACGGTGCTTCTTAAATCTATGGCGTTCGGAAACGACGAATACGACACTTACGATTCTACGCCCGTTTCGGCGGAAGACCCGACTTTGTCGTCGGTAACTTACGATTTCTCGAAAGAGACTAATTATTATTCGCTCCTCGGTTGGCAGACCACTTCCACCGAAAAATCGTCTTACCACAGATACAACGATATAGTTCCCGCGAAAGACTACGCGAGCGTTTCTTTCAGAAAGGACGCGGACGCGGAGATAATTCCCGAGGGTTCTTCGGAAAAATCGAGTTACCCGAGCATCGAGAATACTATGCTCGATTACTCGATAGACACTTCGGTAATGACTTCCATAACCCTTCGCTATAAAGCGACCGCGAACGTTAAGAAAGTCATGCTCAGCGTAATGCCGACGGGCAGCGTCGCATGGTACGGAAACGCATGGTACACTCTTCCCGAAGCGAATTTCGCGGGCGAGTGGAAAGAAGTTACGATTTCTATCGGCGAGTACGCTTACAATTACTACGAAGTCACGGACGACGGCTTTAAAACGCTTATCGAAGACAAGAGCAACGCTAACCTTTTCGGCGGTAAAGTCAAGGGTATTCGTTTTGCTTTCGACATAGACGTTATGGAAACGGACGAAGCCGCGATGCAGATTGCTTCGATTAAACTCGGGAACGCCGAGGAAAACGCCGAACTCGTTTCGGGTTCCAAAGTAACTGCCGAAGAAAAATTGATTACGAGCAACGTTACCGTGGACGAGACTGCGGGAACTATGAAATGGGACTTCACGAACGGCGCGGGCAGATGGTTCGCTCATAAAGACGGAACGGCGAACGCTCAGTATACCGTTACTCCGCAGGAAGACGGACTCAACGTTCACTATCTCGCAAACGCGACGGTCGGACTCAGAGTAGACCAACTCAATATAGATACTGCCAAGTACGATACGATTACTTTCAGGTTTAAATCGAGCAAGGTTCACGGCAATTACAGGGCGTACGTTGCGTGCAATAACGGCGGTTTGACTCTTCTCGGAAACACGAGAAACAACACGAGTTCCGATATAACGATGACGACCGACGAAGACGGCGTTACGACTATTTCGTTCTCGATGTTGAAGGCGAACTATGCGGGCGTTATTACTACGATTCGTCTCGACGCTCAGATGGCGAAAGCCGTCGGCAATGGGGATCCCGAGGCGAGAGATATTCTCTACTACGATATTACGCTTTCCAAATCTGCGACTGCGGAATAAAATTTAAAAACGATACGGCTTTATTGCGGCGGCGGCTCTGCCGCCGCCGCAATAAAAGATAACGCAATAAAAGTTAATAAAAAGAAGAAAAAGACAGATATACCGAACGAAATCGGCAAGATTTTGTAATTTTCTGAAAAATATCTTCACATAAACGCGGTTTTGTGTTATTCTTTTATCGGAGGTATTCTATATGCAGATAAAGCATTATTTCGAGATGAAAGAAATCTACGCCGCTCCGCTCGGGATAAAGACCGAGTGCAATTATATTTCCGTCGAAACGGAATCCGCGGTATGGCTTAAATGTCGGTTGATTTTTAAGACTTCGGGCGGCGAACTGAGAACGGAAGTATTCCCCGTAAAGAGGGGGAAAGGAAAGTATACGGGTTTTATATCCTCGCTTAAAGGAGGCGAAAACGCCGTCGAACTCGTCGAGATTGTCTGTTTCAATCTCGAAAACGCGAAAGGACTCGTTTCTTTCGGCAAAATAGGCTTCGAGTCGAAAGCCCGCCCGAACGCCAAAGCGGAAGTGTTCAACGAATATCTCCGTTTCGGAGTCGATTCGGACTACGGCAACTCGCTCACGTTTTTGACTTCCGAGAAATATACGACGGAAATAGAAAACGGAAGCCTTAAATTTAAAGAAAAAGAAAACAAAAGGGGAATAAATCTCCTTAACAGATATGAGAAAAGCAGAAGTTTCGCTCAGAATTTTTACGGGGCGTTGAACCCGCCCTATTCGCCGTCCCTTCTTTTCGGCGGACTGTGGAAGTATAATCCCGTTCAGGGCGGCGACTTTTACGGCAACAATTCCGAACTTCTCGACTTTTACGCCGACGATAAAAAGGTCAGGTTAAAGATAAAGCCCCTCGACAGGGCTAAAAACGGCGAGGCTTGCGATTCGGTTATGGAAACAGAGTATTCGCTTTCGGGCAAACTTCTGAAAATGAGTTGCGAGTTTTTCGACTATTCGATGTTCGACCATCGTTGGGGAAAACTTCGGGCTCAGGAAATGCCGTCGCTTTACGTAAACCCCCTTCTCGGCAGATTTTTGTACGTTAAAGACAAGTCGCTGACCGCGAGAGACAATCTCGGCTATTGGGCTGAAATGCCGTATAAATCGGAACAGCATTTCATCGTTACGGGCGGTTGGAGCGCGTGGGTGAACGAGGACGGCTACGGCGTGGGAATATTCTCGCCGCATACCAAGCACCACTACGCGGGAAGACTTGCGATAAAAGGCGAAACGCTCGGCGGCGACGATACGAAATCGACTTCGTACACCGCCCCGATAGGGTATTTCGACCTTAAAAATCTCGATATCGTGAAATACGATTGTTACCTTACCGTCGGACATTTTTCGGAAATAAGAAAGACTTTCGACGAACTCGACAAGAACCTCAGACGGGGGAGGGAAAGATAATGAAGAAAGAGTTTAACTTTTCTCCCTTTTCCGACCTCATAGTGTTCGGTTGCAGTAAACTGCGCGGCGGAGCGAAACGCCCCGTCTATTTCGGGAAACGCTATTCGCTCGTGATTCCGCTTTCGGGCAGAGTCGATATAGAACTCGAAGAGGACGGACGGAAGTTTTCGGTACCGTCGGGCAAAGCAGCGCTTATCTCGCCTTACGTTATTTGCGACGTCAAATACGCCGAAGAGTACTTTTCGGTATGGTTCGACGGCGAAATAGCCGAACGGGCGGTAAACGCCGCGGAGGGCGTGTCGGTTTTCGGCGTGGGTAGTATAACCCTCTTGCAGATTGCCGATTTCAATTCCTTTGACGGCGACGAATTTTCTTCCCTTTTAAAAGTCTCTTCGATAGTGCTTTCCGCCCTTTCTTACGCGGAAAATACCGAAAAGGAAAAACTCGGGGGAAGCGGCAACAAAATCGTGGATAAATTCATATCCTACGTGGAAGGAAATTACGACAGAGATTTCAAAACCGCGGACGTCTGCTCGGAGTTCGGACTTACCCTGTCGGCGTTGAATCACACGGTAAAACGCGTACTCGGCGTTTCGCCGCACAGGTTTTTAATCGCCACGAGAATGAAAAAAGCGAAAGAGTTGCTTCGCAATACCGATATGAGCGTGGAGTCTATATCCTATCTCGTCGGCTACGAGTATTCGGGGCATTTTTGCAACGAGTTCAAGAAAAACGTGGGGATAACCCCCGCGGAATATCGCAGAAAAATATATATTTAAAAGGTCGGGCGAAAGGAGTTCCGACCGAGGAAGGAGGAACGATTATGTCGTCTTGCAAAATGAAAGTTATCGCGTTTATAGCCGCGTTTTTAACCGTTTTTTCCGCTACGGCGTGCTTTGGCGGTTCGGAAAATTCCGCGGGCGGGAGTACGGGCGATAGTTACGAGAGCGGCGAAAGCGAAAGTTTATCCGCTTCGGAAAACCGCTTTGAAAGCGACTCGGAAAGCGGCTCGGGAGATACGGGAGATATGGAAGAGAAACTCGATTTCAAAAATATTCTCGCAAAGCAGAGTTTTTCGTTAAACGCAGGCGAGAAAAAAACGATAAACGTCGCGAGAAATATAGGAGCGGCGAATTACTTAAAACTTACCGTCGAGTCGGAAGTCAATTTGGAGGGGTATTTCGATTACGCGAATACCGAAACGGACGAGAGAAAACGCGAGGAGTTTTTTATCGAAAAAAACTCGGAAACCCCGTTTTATCAACTTATAGATTGGTATTCTAGGGTCGGCGAGCCTACGAGAGACAACGAGGATTCCTATTATATGATACCCGAAACGTGGTACGAAAGAAAGGAATACGACAAGAGAATAGACTCGATTTCGTTTACGAACAAGAGCGACAAGACGGCTGAAATAAAGGTCGTATCGCTCGAAGTCGCGGAAAGAGAGATGGTGCTTTCAAAAACCGTTTACCTCGAAAACGACTACATAAAGGCGGGAATAAATCTCGGTTGGGGCGGCGGCATAGGCTTCCTCACGAGAATGGATAAAAACGTTCAGCAAGTCGTTATCGGAAACGAAAACGCTATCGGCGTGAACTATGCGAAAAAAGAGGGTGCGAAACTCGTCGCGGACAGAGTGAACCTTATAAATCAGTCCACCGCGGGGCGTAGCGCGCAGGTCTCTCTGTACGGCAAAAACGTCGACGACGAGACCTATTCGAGAGGCATATACAGAACTACCAAAAAGGAATGGCCGTATAACCCCGTTCAGTGCGGCGATCAGTGGGACACTCATTCCGAGGTCGTGGACTATAAAATAGGCAAGGACGAAATTTACGTCAAGACCCGTCCGAGAGATTGGGCTACCTGCGTAAGCACTAAATCGTATACCGAGTGCAGATATTCGATTTCGGGTAAGGTCGTTAAAGCCGAAAACCGCTATTTCGATTGGACGGGACTTACGCACGACAAGTACGACGAAAACGGCGAACTCGTGCCGAATAAACGCAATCAGGAAGTACCCGCTCTTTCGGCGGTCGTACCCCTTAACACGATGGTTTTATACGAGGGCGACGACCCGTGGACGGGCAAAAACCTCACCTATTTAAAAGACCTCGGCTATTGGTCTGTCGCGAGCGGTCAGGCGGGCAAATATCTTTCGACGACCATAGCCCGCGAGAGTTGGGCGGCGTGGGTAAACGCCGACGACTTCGGCTTGGGACTTTACGTTCCCGATATAGAAAAGGCGGTCGCAGGCAGACACCTTAATTACAACCTTTCCTTTACAGGACTTGCGGACGCTCAGATTCAATTTAATTATCTCACTTTCCTTGGCGTGTTCGCTCTCGAAACTTACGAGCCGCTCTCTTACGAGTTCTATTTAACCGCGGACAACGTAACGCAGATGCGTAGAACTTTCAAGGCGTTAAACGACTCGGGCGAGTGTAAAAACGACGATATTAAAAAGTGGCAAATGAAGTGATAATCGACTTATACGGCGACTTATGAACGAAAAAGACTTAAAAAATCCAACTGAATATTACAGGGCAAAACCGTTCTGGTCGCTTAACGGAGACCTCGAAGAGGAAGAAATGAACCGTCAGATCGACTGTTTTAAAAAGATGGGCTATGGCGGTGCGTATCTTCATTCCCGTTCGGGACTCGAAACGGAGTATATGGGCGAAAAGTGGCTTTCGCTTATCGGTAACGCCGCTAAAAAACTGTCGGCTCTCGGAATGGAAGCGTATCTCTACGACGAGGACAGGTGGCCGTCTGGAACTTGCGGCGGCAAAGTCACCGAAAACCCCGAGTACAGACTTAAATCGCTCGTAGCGGATAAAGGCGAAAGGGGCGATATAAACTTTTTCGTCAGATTTGCGGACGAAAACGCGGGGAATATGATTTCCTACCGCAAAGCCGAGGGGAAAATGTCGGACGGCGAAACGCTCGTCGGTTTTTCGGTGAGGGAGCAGGCGAAAGAGGCTTTTTACAACGGCAACACCTACGTTGACCTTATGAACGAAAAAGCCGTAGAATACTTTTTTGAAACTACTCACGAAAAATACCGCGAGAAACTCGGCGATATGTTCGGCAGAGAGATAAAGGGCGTTTTCACCGACGAACCGCACAGAGGCTGTTTTTTCAACGGCTTCGGGCAGAGCGGCGACGACGCTTTAAGGCGTTTCCCGTATACGGGCGAACTTTTTAGTAGATACGAGGAGTTGTTCGGTGAGAAAATCGAGGATAAACTTCCCGAAGTCGCTTTTCGCTACGAGGGCGAGGAATTTTCCCGCTCGGCGTACAGATATACCGAAACCTGTCTCGACTTGTTTATAAATTCGTTCTTCATACCCTACGGCGAACTCTGCCACAGGTACGGCTTGAAACTTACGGGGCATCTTTTAAACGAGGACGACCTCGCGGGGCAGGCTCTCATGTGCGGCGATTTGGCGGCTTGCTATTACTATATGGACGAAGCGGGGATAGACAATCTCGGCTCGACCGCGACTCATTTTTCCGCGGTTAAAAACTGCGTTTCGGTCGCTTCGCAATTCGGCAAGAAACGTGTCGTTTCCGAACTGTACGGGGCGACGGGTTGGCAAACGCCTTTTTCGAGATATAAAGCGATAGGCGATTGGCAAGCCGTTCTCGGGATAAATTCCCGCTGTCCGCATTTGGCGTGGTACACGATGAAAGGCGAAGCGAAAAGAGATTATCCCGCGAGCATTTCCGTTCAGTCGGCGTGGTGGGAAGACTACGCTTATATCGAGGACTACTACGCTCGTTTCGCTCTCGCGTTGTCGGACGAAAACTTAGCCGAAACGCTCGTTATTCACCCCGTCGAAAGCGTATGGGGACTTCCTCGGCTCGACGGTTTTACTTCGCCGTTCAAGGCGAAAAGCGAACTCTTTAAAGAAATCGAACGCAAATACAGGGCGCTTTGCGAAGCGTTGGTTTATAGCGGAGTAGAGTTCGATTACGGCAGCGAAATTTTGATAAAAACCCACGCCGAAGTCGATAAACGCGACTTTTTGCTCGGCAATAAGAAGTACAAAAGGGTCGTCGTTTACGGTTTGTATACTATAAGACGGGAGACTTTCGATATATTGAAAAAGTATTCCGAAAACGGCGGCGAAGTGATTTTCGGGGGCGGCTATCCCGAAGTTGTCGGCGGCGATAAGTATTCGGGCGAGTATTTCGGCGAGTATTTCGACGGAAACGAAGCCGAATTAGCCGCGTATCTGAAAGACAAACAAAATTATCCCGTTTCGTCCGAAATCTGCGAGGGGGTTATACCTCGCGTAAAGGGAAGAAGCGATTTTTCGGAATATACTTTCGCCCTTGTCAATACCGACAGGGCAAACGGCAAGACCGTCAAGGTTAAACTCAAAGACGGCTTTTCGGCGAAAATTTTTGACCCGAGAACGGGCGAAATAGGCGATAATCGACTTATAGGTGAGTTTTCGCTCGATTTGAGCGAGACCGAAGAACGAATTTTGTTCGTGAACAAAGACGGCTCGACGATAAATACGCCGAGACCCGAAAGCAAACGGTATGAAGAAGTCAGACTTCCCGAAAGTTACGAATATTCTCTGTCCGAGCCGAATATTTTAGTTCTCGACAGGGCTGAAATGACGGTTGACGGCGAAAAGCGTGGCGAGAAAGAACTTATTTTACACGACGACGACTTGCGTGTTTCGTCGGGTATTTCGCCTCGCGGCAGAAATATGTATCAGCCGTGGTTTAAAAAGGAACGTTGCATTGAAAAAACTATCGAACTGAAATTCAAGTTTTTTGCGGACTATATTCCCGATAAAATCGACCTTTACGGCGAAAATTTGAATAAATTTGTCTTTACGCTCAACGGCAAAGAGGTTTCGACGGAGATTTCTTCGGCGAAATGGGTCGATATATGCTTCGATAAAATCGAACTCGACGGAAAGTCGCTGAAAATCGGCGAGAACGTTCTGACGGCGAAATGCCTTTTCGACGGCGAACCCGCGATTGAAAACTTTTACCTTGCGGGAAATTTCGGCGTTCGTCTCTCGGGCGTATACTGCGTTATAGAGAAACTGCCGAAGACCTTGACGGCGGGCGACGTCTGCCGCATGGGGCTGCCTTTCTACGGCGGTAAAATAACTTATGCGTTACCCCTTGAAAAGGGCGAATACGATATAAAAATCGAATACGGGGAAGCGACCGCAAAGGTCGGAAACGTTAAATCGGACGGCGAAAATAGCAAGGCGACAGACTACAAAATGTTGAGTTTTTCGCCTTATAGGGCGATTTTTACGTCAAACGGCGAAAAAGTACCGCTTGAAATAACGCTTTCGAGGAAAAACGTTTTCGGACCGCTTCACAGGGATATAGCGGACCCGCCGTCCACCGTCCCCGTACATTTCAGACTGACGGGCGAGCATAGAAGCGAGGAGTTTTCGCTCGTTCCAAACGGACTTATAAAGGCGGAAATACGGAGAATACTCAAATGAAAGAACAAACCGAATATCTCGGCGGCGACGTACTGTATCTTATGCCGTCAGCCGCCCATACGCAGAGCATGGGAATAGTTTTGCAGAGCGATAAAGGGCTTGTCGTAATCGACGGCGGCACGGCGAGCGAGAGTATCCCGCTCGAAAATCTGCTCGAAAAACTCGGGGGGAAAGTCGAAAGTTGGTTTTTGACTCACCCGCATCACGACCATATTCAGGCTCTTACGGGAATCGCCGAACGGGGCAAAATCGAAATAGGAAAGGCGTATTACGATTTCCCGCCCGAAGAATACGTTGCCGCTCTCGAAACGAGGGACAAGAGGGTGTCGTGCGTTCCCGCATTTGAAGCGGCGTTAAAAAACGCGGGAATAAAGACCGAAAAACCCGTCAAGGGCAGACCGATTTATGCGGCGGGCTTTACGTTTACCCCTCTTTCCACGGGAATTGCGTTTGAAAACGACTTAAACTGCTCGTCGATAGTCTATAAAGTCAAGACGAGGGGCAGCGATTTGCTCATTCTCGGCGATATGAATTACAAGCGGCAACAGGAAGTTGTAGACGAATATGCGGACTTATTGCCGTCGACCGTCGTTCAGATGGCGCATCACGGTCAGCAGGGCGTGAACGAGGAGTTCTATAAACTCGTAAACCCGAAAGTGTGCCTGTGGTGTACGCCGAAATGGCTGTGGGAGAACGACCCCGTCGGCAAGGGGTATAATTCGGGACCGTACAAAACGCTCGAAACTCGCGGTTGGATAGAGAAACTCGGAGCGAAAAACGTAAACGCTTTCGACGAAATCGCAATTTTAAAATAAAAAAATGGGACTGAAAAAAACGGGACGTCGAGGGCGCCGTCCCCTACGGCAGAACTTAATGAATTGTCATTTAAATAAAAACTGTTTTTAATTTAATTTGCTAATTTATAAATGCTGTGCGAGTGTTTGAAGTAATTAAACTATACGGCATTTTGTTCTGACAATCGTAGGGGACGGCGCCCTCGACGTCCCGCTTTTTGTTTTTTACAGTCCTTATTATTTTTAACTTAAATAATATAATAGTGTAAAATGTTCAAAGATATTTATTCAAAACTCAATATAACCTCGTCCGAAGCGGTAATAATCGTTTCGGTTTCGCTGATGCTTATATGCGGCTTTCTGACGACGAGGCTTACGAAACTATTAAAACTTCCGAACGTGACGGCGTATATCCTCGCGGGAATATTGCTCGGTCCTTACTGTTTCGGAATTATTCCCGACAGTTTCATAGAAGGCTCGTCTTTCCTGTCGGACGTCGCTCTCGCGTTCATTGCCTTTTCCACGGGCGAGTTTTTCACTTTTTCGTCGCTCAAAAAGAACGGAACGAAAGTGGTCGTGATAACCGTACTCGAATCGCTCGCCGCTTCGGCGGTCGTTTTCGTCGTTTCGTTTTGCATACTCAGACTTTACCTGTCGTTTTCGCTTGTGATTTCCGCTTTGGCGGCGGCGACCGCACCCGCTTCGACGGTAATGACGATAAGACAAACGGGAGCGAAAGGCGATTTCGTCGATACTCTTTTGCAAGTCGTAGCCCTCGACGATATAGTCGGGCTTGTCGCGTACAGCGTGGCGATTTCAGTCGCAATCGCCCTGTCTTCGGGCGTTTTCAGCGTCGGTAGCGTGGTAAAACCGCTACTTTTAAACCTTGCCGTATTGCTTCTCGGCGGTTTCTTCGGATTTTTAATGAAATGCCTGATGCCGAAAAAGCGTTCGACGGACAACAGACTTATCATATCGATAGCCCTTCTGCTGTTTTTCTGCGGAATATGTACAATCCTCGGCGTGTCGCCGTTGCTCGGGTGTATGTCGATGGGTACGGTATACATAAACCTTACGGGCAACGATAAACTCTTTAAGCAACTCAATTACTTTTCGCCGCCGATACTTCTGCTGTTTTTCGTGCGTTCGGGGTTGAATTTCAAACTCGATTCGTTAATCGGCAAATCTGCGGCAATCGGAGCCGTTCCGTTGGTCGTCGTCGGCGTGTGCTATTTCGTCGCGAGAATAGTCGGAAAATGCGGCGGAGCCTACCTCGGTTGTCTTGCGGTCAAAAAAGACAAAAAAGTCCGCAATTACTTGGGGTTTGCCCTCGTGCCGCAGGCGGGAGTGGCGATAGGTCTCGCCGCTTTGGGGGCGAGAACTTTGGGCGGCGAAGCGGGAGTCGCTCTCGAAACCGTTATTCTCGCTTCGAGCGTGTTGTACGAACTCGCAGGTCCCGCCCTCGCGAAATTGTCGTTATACCTGTCGGGGTCGTACTCGAATAAACTCGACGATATAATTTCCGACCCGTCGAAGTCCGAAGGGCTTTCGGAAGTGGAAGTACTGATAAGAAAAATTCAGGAAATTCAAAAAGAAATACCGAAAAGGGAAAGTCGACTGACCGAAGAGGAGGACGCTTTTTCGGAAGCGGCGGAAGAGCAGTACGAGACGGTAAGAAATAAGTTAAAGGAGAAAAAAGTATGAAAGATCCGATAGTTACGCTTCTCGGCGAATGGGCGGGGGAGACGAATATTTATTCGGCGTTTTTAAGAATGTTTCTCGCGATAGTCTACGCTTCGGCGTTAGGACTTGAAAGGGCGAGCAAACGACATTCCGCAGGGCTGAGAACGTTCATATTGATAACGCTTACCTCGGCGGTTTCGGTAATACTTGATTTAATGCTCGAAAAATCGAACGCCGTTTTCGTACCCGTACTTTCCGCCGCGGCGGTACTCGGGGCGATAGCGATAAGCATAAAATCGGTCGTGTTCAGCGCGAGAAATCAGATAAAAGGACTTACGACGGCGGCGGGACTTTTGGCGGGTTCGTTTTTGGGTTTGTGCGTCGGAGCGGGGTTCTATTCCGTTTCGGTCGTTTTGTTTGCGGTTTTACTCGTGATACTCGCATTGTTCCCGAAACTCGAAATATACCTTAAAAACCGTTCTAACCATTTCGAGATACATTTGGAACTCAAAGAAAGGGGTTCACTGCAAAATTTCGTGTCCACGATAAGAAGGCTCGGCTTGAAGATAGACGACATCGAAGCGAATTCGGCTTACGCGGGGTCGGGACTCAGCGTGTTTTCGATAACGCTCACGATAATAAGTCCCGAACTGAAAAAGTACAAGACGCATAAAGAAATAATCGAAGCGTTGAAGTCGCTCGATTATATTTACCATATCGAAGAAATGAATTGAAAAAACGTTTCGCGGGAAACGCTTATGCAAAAAAGGCGTTCTCTTTGTAAAAACGACTGTTTTTTACAAAGAGAACGCCTTAAATTTATTTTCAGAATACCGTGTAGTTTCCGCCTAGTTATTCCGCCGAAACGTTTACCGTGATTTTCGTCGATACGTCGGGCAGGAATTTGATTTCAACAGTATATACGCCGGGGGTCTTTATCGGCTCTTTCAGGATTATTTTTTTCTTGTCTACGTCGTATCCCGCTTCCGACAGTTTGTCCGCGATTTCCTTCGAGGTCACGCTTCCGAAAATTCTGCCGTTCTCGCCGCATTTAACCGCGCATTTGACTTCGTTTCCTTTCATCGAAGCGGCAAGTTCTTTCCATCTCTTTATTTCTTCCGCTTTGTGGAATTCCTGAGCCTTGATTTTATTGTTTACGGCGTTGATTTCCGTACTCGTCGCCTCTATGGCAAGTTTCTTTTTCAAAAGGCAATTCCTTGCGTAGCCGTCGCTTACCTCGACGACTTCGTTTTTCTTTCCCGTACCTTTTACGTCTGCCAGCAATATTACTTTCATAACTGCCTCCTTGTATAATATTGTCGCTCGGTTTTTTGTTATGAAACCAAGCAAACCGTTCCTAATTGTATTTTATCACATATCGCCGAAAAAATCAACTTATAATCGATAGGCGTTCCGCCGCTTCCGACTATTTTTCGATTTCGAGCAAATCCTTTATGACTTCTCCCGCGATAATAAGCCCCGCGACTCCCGGCACGAACGCGCAACTCGCGGGCGTTTGCTTTTTCGCCGTGACTTCGTTTTCAGGCTGGAAACAAGGCGTTATAGCCTCTTCTTCCGAGTATACGACTTTCAGTTTCTTTACGCCCCGAGCCTTTAACTCCCTTCGCATTACTTTCGCGAGCGGACAAACGCTCGTCTTATAAATATCCGCGACTTTCAGCATTTCGGGGTGAATTTTGTTGCCGCATCCCATCGAACTTATTATCTTGACGCCTTTTTCGTAGCAGTTTTTCGCGAGCGAGATTTTACCCGTCACGGTGTCTATCGCGTCTACGACGTAGTCGTAAGAGGAAAAGTCGAAAAGACCTTCCGTTTCGGGCGAGTAAAAAAGGTCTCTCGGGATAATATTCACCTCGGAATTTATCTCTTCCGCGCGGCGTTTTATAGCCTCGGTTTTCTTCATTCCGATAGTCTTTTCGGTGGCGATAATCTGCCTGTTGATATTCGATTCGCTTACTTTGTCGTTGTCGATAACTTCTATCGTTCCGACTCCCGAACGTACCAACGCTTCTATGCAGTAGCCGCCCACGCCGCCTGCGCCGAACACGGCGACTTTTTTACTTTTCAGTTTTTCCGAACTGCCTTTTCCGAAAAGCATATCCGTTCTGATAAATTTATTATTCATACGATAATCGACCTATACGAGGGTTTTTGCGTGTTATTCGACCGATTTGAGCGACTCGGTCATCTTGACTTTGTTCGTTAAAAGTCCGAACAAAGAGTTTATCGCAAGGCTCGTTACTCCCGTTAAAAGTACGGTGTATATAAACGAGCGAGCGTATATATGGTATATGTAACTGATGAGCGGCGTTTCGTTTATGGATAGCACCGCGTAGAGCAGAGGATAGCCGAAAAACAGACCGATCAGCGAACCGAATACGGTAAGCGTGATAATTTCGATTACGAACGAAACCGCCGTTTCAAACGCCGAGAAACCGAGGACTTTTAAGGTTGCGATATCTTTGGCGCGCTCCTTGAAGTTTAAAAGGGCGAGGTTGTATAAAACGACTATTGCGAGAAGTATCGCGAAAACTCTTATAGTGAGCGTCATTACCCGAATGGTCGAGACCGTGCTGTCGGCGTGGTTTCGCATTTCGGACATCGACATAGCGGAACTTATTCCGTCGTATTTCGAGTATTCGCCCGAAAGAATGTCGGCTTTTTCGGGGCTTTCCGTTTTTATATACGCTCCCGTCGGACTTAAATTCAGCCCCGCGAAACGCCCGTTTGTGAAGATTACGCCTTGCGTGATGCATAGGTCGTAAATTGCCGTAACTTTGTCCGAATAAGTCGCTCCGTTTATCGAAAACGATACTTTGTCGCCTACCGATACGCCTAAATCTTTGGCAAGTTTGGAGGTGAGAATAAACGAATTATCGTCGAGCGGCAGCCGAGCGACCTTACGTTCCGTCGGGAAAACGTATATATATGAGGATAAAACGTTTTTACCCTGCGCCGTCACCGAATATTTTGCGTATTCGTCCGCCGCGACCGCGCCTTCGGCTTGCAGAAGTTTTTCCTTGTGGGAAGAGTAGTCCGAATATGAGACCGTCACGTCGTAAGGAATATATTTCTCAAATTCGAGGTCGAGACCGTAATTTATGGTGTCCTCGATGCCGAAACCGCAAAGAAGAAGGGCGGAACAGCCCGCAACGCCGACTATTACCATTATGGTACGGCTCACTTTCCTACGCATATTCCTTACCGCCATTTTTACGGAAAGGGGTATTTTTTGACTGATTTTAGTATGTGTTAAGGGGCTCAACTTCATATTTACGGAGTTTTCGCCTCTCAAACTCCTTGCGGGCGCTAATTTCACCGAGCCGAGACACGCCGCCGTCGCGCTTAAAAACGAGATGATTATTATAAGCGCCGCGCTTAAAAGGTACTCGGCGCGGAAGAATTTTATTCGTATGTCGGGGAGTTGGTAGAGTATTCCGTACTTAACGCCCATGACTTTCGGGATAATCAGCGGACCTAAAATAGTTCCGACAGCCGCGCCGATAAAGCCGAGTATCACGAAAATTTCCGTGTAGTGCAAGAACACTTCGCCGTCGGTGTAGCCGAGCGATTTCAGTATGCCGATATTTTTCTGCTCGCGGTTTATAAGTTGCGAGACCGAAGTCACTATTATGAGCGCGGCGACGAGATAAAATATAACGGGGAATATGTATAGCAGTTTTTCCGCCTGAATTACGTCCGCTTCTATCGTTACGTTGGTCGGCAGGTTTTTTCTTTCCAACGCGTACACAAACTCGCCTTTGTCCTGAAATTTGTCTTTCGCTTCCGCTATGATTTCCGCCGCTTTGTCGCTTTGTATAAGGTATTGATTTTTGAACGACGGCAACATCGATTCGATAAAAGAGGGGGATATTTTATCGTAAATCTGACATAAAAAATTCACCAACGCCTTTTCGCCGACGTATAAAAACGACGGGTTGTAAGTCGAGTTGCCGAGGCTTTCTGGGTGAGAAATAGTATGCGAAATCTTCGCTTTCGCCGTTTTCTCTTCGCCGCTGAGCGTAAACGAAATATCGAACATCTCCGAGACGGGGTGTTTTTTAACGAAATTCTCGTCGCAATAAATGCCGTTTTCGTCGATTTCGCCATTTTCCCCGAAAGGTTTGTTCATCGTATCAGACTTTGAAAACGTTGCGACGTAAACGCTTTTGCCGTCTGCTTTCGCCGTCATAAAAATTCGGGTTTGATAGGAAACGCCCTTTTCTTTCAGAAAGTTTTCGACGTCGCTGTCTGCCCTTTCCATAGTAATAATTCCGTCGCACATTGACGATTTTACGTAAATATACGACAGTTTATCCTGAAATCCTCTGTAATTCGCCCATATTCCCGTAAAAAGCGTTACTGCGAGGGCGGCTATCAGAACTACGGCAAGATACTGCTTGAAGTTTGTTTTCACCTCTCTCAACGCTTTGATTTTTAACGCGCCGTTTACCATTCTATTTCGTCCGTCTCCTTTGGGTTCGGGTTTATTTCGTCCGAAATTATTTGCCCGTCCGAAAGCCTTATTACTCTTCGGGCGCAAAGGGCGATATTCTGATTGTGGGTGACGATAATTACAGTCTGATTGCGGTTTTCGGCGATTTTTTTAAGGAGCGAAAGAACGCTTCTGCCCGTTTTGGAGTCGAGCGCGCCCGTCGGTTCGTCGCAGAGTAGTATGGAGGGGCGTTTCGCGATTGCCCTCGCTATAGAAACCCGCTGTTGTTCGCCGCCGCTTAATCCCGACGGAAAGTTATTCTCGCGTTTTTCGAGACCTACGAGTTTCAACGCCTCGGACGGGTCTATCGGGTTTTTCTCGCCGTGAATGGAAAGTTGGACGTTTTCCTTCGCCGTAAGGTTGGGCATAAGGTTGTAAAACTGAAAGACGAATCCGACTTCTTTTCTTCTGAAAAGGGCGAGTTGTTTCGAGTTGTACGCCGTTACGTCCGAGCCGTTTACGAAATATTTTCCGCTCGTCGCCTCGTCCATTCCGCCGATAATGTTGAGCATAGTCGATTTGCCCGCGCCGCTGGAGCCGAGAATAACGACGAATTCGCCCTTATCTATCTCGAGATTGACGCCGTTCAAAGCGATTGTTTCGGCGTCTTTTTCGCCGTATTTTTTTGTAATGTTCTGTAAAGAAATAAATGCCATAATTTTAATCGAAGAGAGCCGCAACACAGTTTTGCAGGGTTGCGGCTCGATAGATCGCCGAGTGGCGAAAAATTCTGATTTTTATTGAATTTCGGGGTGTTTTGCTTTATATTCGGCAAGCGCTGTCGCAAGTTGGTCGGGGCAGGAAGTATTCGCGCGGCATTTAATGCCTTTTAAGGTCGCGATTACTTCTTCTATCGGTCTGTCCTCGACAAGTTTCGCTATGCCTTGAAGATTTCCGCTGCATCCTCCGATAAATTTTACGTTTTTAACCTTGCCGTCGGGCGTTACGTCATACAGAATCTGTCTGCTGCAAGTGCCTTTCGTAAGATATGTTTGCATATAAGCCTCCTGTCAGTCTACGAGACAATCGTACACCGTAGCGTAGAGATTGCCTGCTTTCTCTTCCCACTTTCTGTAAATGTTTTTAGCCGTCTGTCTGTTCGGTACGACGAATTTCAGTTCCAGAAGCGGTTGAGAAGGTTCGACTATTTTTAAATAGACGGTATACGTTCCGTCTTTATTCATAAAGTAATCCGCCACGCATTCCTGCCTCTTTTTGTACTTAGTCCGATTGTTCTTCACGAACAGGGAAATTTCCTCCCTGAGAGAGGAGGGAATTTTAACGTAAAAATCGGCGAGGCAGTTTCTTCCGTCCGGAGTAATCCCGTATAAAGGCGTTCCCTGACTCGCGGCGTTGTAAATGAAAGAATGGTCCTTTAAAGTTATCAATAGCGGCTTACAATCCATATAGGATATCCAGCCGTTCGCCGAACAACACATATCGAGTACCGTATCTTCCGAGAGCGGAACTTCCATCTTGTCAAAGACGAACAAAAGTATTAACTTGTTTACGAATGCGTCGCCCTTGACTTGTACGATGTCGTTCATTTTATCCTCTGTGGTTGCCGATAACGGCTCTAACGGAGGTTATGCCTATCGACTACTGTATATTTGTTTTAAGCGGCGAACTGTTTAAGTTCGTTAAGAAGATCATCGCAGTTATCCGAGTGGATTTCGACGACGATGGGTTTCGACAGGTCGAGACTGAATATGCCGAGAATCGACTTTGCGTCAACGACGTATCTGTCGCTTCTTAAATCGATTTCGTAGGAGTATTTCTGTACGACCGACACGAATGCCTTTACCTGACTTGCCATCTGAAGAGATATGCGAACTGATTTCATATAATTATTCCTCCTTCAATCGGTCTATTCAAGACCTGCGTATATTATATCCGATAATTAAAAAAAAATCAATAGTTTTGCAGCAAATATATTGTCATAATTTTATTATTATGGTATAATTTCGGTGAAATAAAAACTCGGACAGCCGAAAGATTTTACGGCGACAGCGAAAAAATATGGCGACAAACAGAGAATCACTCGAAAATTTCAAAGAAAAAATCAACGAACTCGTCAACTGCAAATACATTCTCGCAGAGCGGAAAATAAGCGACCTTTTAAAAGTCATAACCGATTCGAAAATGCTCTACGAACTTTTCGAATACGTCACCGACGGATTCGACTATTACACTTTTAAATCGGTGTGTTTCCCCGAGGACGGGAACGGCGTGAAAATGCCCGCGAAAGAAAGCGAACTTTTAGCGCTCGTTTTCCTCCTTCTTATGGAAATAGATATGAATAAAGAGTCGCTCGACGGACTTTGTTTAAAGTACTTCGGCGCGAACGAAACGGGTCAGGCGAGATACGCGTCGTTTGTTTTAAAGGTTATCATTCCTTTCGGCTTAGCGACGGAAAGAGCCGCCGATAGGTTGATTAACGCCCAAAGCGAGGAGTTATCGGCTGAAAAGGAAGTCGGGGAAAAGACAGAGAAAATAGCGACCGAAAGCGAATCCGAACCCCCGAAAGCCGAAGTTAAAAAGGCTCCCGAAAAGAAAGGATACCCGTTTATCGAAAAGGCGAGAAAGGTTGCGGAAAAATACTACAAAGGGCGTAGCATTTTTAAACGCAATCGAGAGAAAAAGGAAGAACTCGACTACATTCTTTTCTCGCTCGAAAACGCATTGAGAAAGAAAAACGCCGAGACGGTCACGCTCGCGTACACCGCGCTCAAATATTTCGTGTTGTCGGAATTTAATCTGAAAATAAATCTCGACGAGATAATGAAAGGCATATCCGAAGAGGTGTAAAAATGAAAGAAACGACTTTAAGCAGCGAAAAGATATACGAAGGAAGAGTAATTACTCTGAAAGTGGATAAAATACGCGCCGAAAACGGCAACGAGGGCGTAAGGGAATTCGTCACTCACGGCGGCGGCGCGGCGGTTCTCGCCGTAAAAGACGGCAAAGTTCTGCTCGAAAGGCAGTACAGATACCCGTACGGCGAAGTGATATGGGAAATTCCCGCGGGGAAAAGAGATAAGGGCGAGGACTTCGAAACCACCGCGAAACGCGAGTTCGAAGAGGAGACGGGGCTTATCGCTTCGTCGCTTAAAAAAATAGCGTACATTTACCCCTCGCCGGGGTACACCAACGAGGTGATCGGAATATTTTACGCCGAGGGATTAAGTAACGGGAAAACGCATTTCGACGATACCGAGGACGTGGAGTGTAATTGGGTTGACCTGAAAAAGGCTTACGAAATGATAGAAAGCGGCGAAATCAAGGACTCGAAAACGCTTATCGCGCTTCTTTGGTACAAGGCTGAAAATGACTAATCTCGGGAGGAGCGCGAAAAAAGATACTATCGGTATGATAGCGACCGTCGTCTTATACGGAATAGGCGCGGTGTCTGTGCCTTACGTCAAAGTCGCGGCGTGGATAGGCGGCGGAAAAATTCTCGAATGGTATTTGGCGTTCGCGTTCAAAACGCTCTGTTCGATTTTGCCCGTATACCTTGTTTTTCAGTTCGGAAACGGAAAAATGTTCCGCAATTTTTCGGGCGGAATAAAGGGCGCGGCGATATGTATCGCCCCGTTTTTAGTGGCTGTAAACAACCTGCCTTTCGTTCCGTTTATTACGGGCGATATGGCGTTTAACGAACATATAGGCGGACTTTTTCCTTATATATTATATTGTTTATCGATAGGAATTTTGGAAGAGACGATATTTCGGGCGACCCTTTTGCCGCTTTTCGTGAGAAAATTCGGACAGGATAAAAAGGGGCTTACGCTGTCGGTGGTAGTCTCGTCGGCGGTATTCGGGGCGATGCACCTTTTAAACCTTTTAGGCGGTTTTTCGCCGTCGGTATTTTTGCAGGTCGGGTACTCGTTTTTAATAGGTTGCGTATGTTCGATAACGCTTCTCGCGAGCGGAAGCGTATACGTTCCGATACTGATACACGCCTTATTCGACGTCGGCGGATTTCTGCTTGAAAGCGGTTTTGTAGTCGGCGAACTCTGGACGACGGGGAACGTAATCTACACGCTTGTAAGTTCGATTATATTAGCGATAATAATAGTAATAACGTTTTTCAAATCCGATTTTTCCGTAGTTTTAAGCGAATGGGAAATACTGACCCCCGACGAAGAATGACAAAAAAATGACTGTAAAAAAACGAACAAAGACTGCAAATCTATCAAAAAAAGATAGAAATGCGGTCTTTTTTAATGTAAAAAGCTTCTTTTTTACTTGCTTTCCCCTATGGGGTAGATTTCCCCGATGAAACGGGGAAAATGTCGCAAAGCGACAAAAGAGGTTGGAAGTGGCAAAATAGAGCATAAGCGAGATTTTGACGATAGGGGATAAAAAAGCAAGTCAAAATGTAGTAGAGATTTATTGTCCCCTTCCGTCTCGGTTCGCAGTTGCTCGCCGAGTCACCTCACCTCGGCGGTGGACGCCCCCTCTTCGTCAGGCTTCGCCTGCCACCTCTCCCGTTTCGTCGGGAGAGCATACCCCGAAGGAGAAGGCAAGGGTGGTTAGAAATTGCTTTGCGGTATGTTGCTTTACAGCCGTAGGGGACGACGCCCTCGGCGTCCCGAAAAACTTAATTAAAAAAGCACAGAATATTCTATTTTTCTTGCTTTTCCGTTTATTTATCTTCTTTTTCTCTCTATTCGCCTCGCTTTACTCTCTATACAGTTCTTGCTTTCCCCTCTGGGGTAGATTTCCCCGTTTCATCGGGGACATTTACCCGTTTCATCGGGAGAGCATACCCCATAGGGGAAAGCAAGTTTTTAAGAAGCGAAAACAATCGAAGAAATCGGAAATAAAACCGTAATTAAAAAATTTTTTTAACATTGAAGAAATATTAAGTTCTGCCGTAGGGGACGACGACTTTAAGGCGGCGTCCCGCAAAAACGGGTCTGTTTTACGCGCAAAAAAGGAACTGCCAAAGTAGGACAGTTCCTTTTTTATGTTTTAAAATATCAACCGATTGTTTCTTTTTTCCATATCAGCGGCGTTTTACCGTCTGAATCATAATGCCAGTAATTACCGTTATACGCCGTGCCGTCCGCGTTTAAACTCGGCTCGGTCTCGCTGTAATAATAACGTGTTGCTCCTTTTAAGGGGGAATTAGAACCGCCGATTGAAATTCGTTTCCATTGTTCTGCCGTTTCTTTGTAGAATACTGTTTTAAGTCCGCTACAACCATAGAACGCCCTCTCTCCTATACTTGTTACGCTGTCGGGTATTGTCACGCTTGTAAGTCCTCTACAATCTCTGAACGCAAAATTTCCTATATTTGTTACGCCGTTTCCTATAATTACGCTTGTAAGTCCGCTACAATTATAGAACGCCGAATCTCCTATATTTGTCACGCCGTTTCCTATAATTACGCTTGTAAGTCCGCTACAATATCTGAACGCCGAATCTCCTATACTTGTCACGCTGTCGGGTATTGTTACGCTTGTAAGTCGTCCGATACAGCCATCGAACGCATAATTTCCTATACTTGTCACGCTGTCGGGTATTGTCACGCTTGTAAGCCCGTTACAAGAACTGAACGAATAGTCTGCGATCCCCTTTGTAGAGTTTTCAATTTCTGCTGTCGATAGTGAGTTATTTACTACGCCAACTACCCATTTGTCAACGTAACAAATTCCTTTCGATTTTCTGATTATGTTATTGCAACCGCTAAACGTATGCTGTCTTATACTTGTTACGCTGTCGGGTATTGTCACGCTTGTAAGTCCTCTACAATCTCTGAACGCAAAATTTCCTATATTTGTTACGCCGTTTCCTATAATTACGCTTGTAAGTCCGCTACAATTATAGAACGCCGAATCTCCTATATTTGTCACGCCGTTTCCTATAATTACGCTTGTAAGTCCGATACAACTATTGAACGCCGAATCTCCTATACTTGTCACGCTGTCGGGTATTGTTACGCTTGTAAGTCCGATACAATTTCCGAACGCCTCATTTCCTATACTTGTCACGCTGTCGGGTATTGTTACGCTTGTAAGTCTGCTACAATGGCTGAACGCATAATTTTCTATACTTGTCACACTGTCGGGTATTGTCACGCTTGTAAGTCCTCTACAAGCATAGAACGCCTGATAACCTATACTTGTCACGCTGTCGGGTATTGTTACGCTTGTAAGTCCGCTACAAGCATAGAACGCCTGATAACCTATACTTGTCACGCTGTCGGGAATATATATCGCCCGCATACATTCGTACCGATAGAATTGATTTTCTTTAATTTCTGTTGTTCCGTCGGGAATGACGTACGTTACTGTATGATTCGCAACCTTGTTTTTGAATATTGTTCCGTCAAAGTATGTACTGTTTGCTGCAAAACTTATTTCTACGAAACTTTCGGGGATTTCGTTTATGCTGTCGCCGAAAAGATAGTATAACTGTTTATCATACACGCCCGAAATTACAAGACTTCTGAGAGAAGTACAACCTTGAAATAATTTAGCGTCATAGTTTTCAAAACTGCCGTCGAAAGTTACCGAAGTAATCTTTGTATTGTTTCTGAATATTCCGTCCGCAAGTTTCGTAACCGCCACGCCGTTTATGTTTGCAGGAATAATCACGTCGGTTACGCCGCCTTTAAATTTCGTCAAGGCTATTTCGCCGTTTTCTTCTGTGTACTCGAACGTGTCGGTTATGCCTTGCCATTTTGCCGAGAGAGTTATATCGGAAGCGAGGAGTACGCCGCCCTCGAACTTAACGCCGTCTTTATACCAACCTAAAAAAGTACAATTTTCTCTTGTCGGAACGGGTAATCTGTACGTTGAATTGTTGTACGCGACCTTCATAGGCGACACTTCGGCATTTTCAAACGTTATAGTATATCTTAAAATATCCCACTCGGCGGTTAAAGTCGCTCCGCTCGTCTTTTGCCATTTACCCGATTGCTCGTAAACGGTCTCGCCCTCTTTCCAACCGAGGAAAACGTAATGTTCTTTTGTCGGCTCGGGCAAAGTGTAGTCGCCGTCGTACGTTACGGTCATATCCGCTATTTCGTTGCCGCCGTTTGAGTTGAATTTTAAAGTGTATTCGTTGGCTATCCATTTTGCCTTTAACGTTACGTTTTCGGTAACGGTGTAGGCGAGGAAATTCCATTCGGTCGTCTTGACGAACCAACCGCCGAAAGTATATCCCGTTTTAGTCGGCGCGTCGGGTTCGGTTGCTTTCTTGCCGTCCGAAACTTCCTGACTTTTAACTTCGCTTCCGCCGTCCGAATCGAACGTTACGGTATATTTATCTTTTAACGCAAGTCTGCCGTTTACGAGGTCGTCGAGCCATTGCTCTTCCGTACCTTCGTATCCGTACTTTTCTTTATATATTTCGTAAGCCGACTTTCCGTTCACGCCGTCTTTGCCGTCCGAACCGTTTATTCCGTCAAATCCGTCTTTTCCGTCTTTGCCGTCCGAACCGTTTACGCCGTCGGAACCTTTCTCGCCCTGCTCGCCTTTTTCTCCCTTGTCGCCGGAGTCTCCTTTGTCTCCCTTGTCTCCTTTTTCACCTTGTTCGCCCTTTTCGCCCTGAGCCTTAACGTTCGTATCTACGCCGTCGATAAACCAGTTGCCGTTTTCGCCTATTTTGATTTCGGGCGCTTTTCCGTCAACTCCGTCTTTTCCGTCTTTACCGTCCGAACCGTTTACGCCGTCAACTCCGTCTTTACCGTCTTTGCCGTCCGAACCGTTTACGCCGTCGGAACCTTTCTCGCCCTGCTCGCCTTTTTCTCCCTGTTCGCCGGAGTCTCCTTTGTCTCCCTTGTCTCCTTTGTCTCCCTTGTCTCCTTTTTCCCCTTGTTCGCCCTTTTCGCCGCTCGCTTTATAATCGGTTTTCGTTCCGTTTATGTACCAGTAGCCGTCCGAACCTATTTCAATAGTCGGGGTGTTCGATTGTCCGTCTTTACCGCAGGCGGTAAGTCCGATTGCCATGCAAAAGCACGTTAAAATCGACAAAACAATCAAAAGTAGTTTCTTCATTTTTGCAATTCCTCCAAAAATTTATACAAAAAATACTCTGCATTCACATTTTATCACTATTGAAAATTTTTTGCAAATATTTCCGCGACTATGATTTTAACAATATTTACCCGTATAACAATAAAAATGTGAGAAACGATGCGAATTAACTCTATAAAAATTTGCCATGCGGTCGGTTTTTCACGGTTTTTCGCTTGACTTTTAGTCGCTTTATATTCTATTATTGAAAGGATAAAAGATACTCGATAAAACATTATTACGCAAAAAACGGAAGAGAAAACGAAAAATTAAGACATTTTATGGTAGATTTTAAAAGCGATTTAATCGCGGCGTTGTTCCTTATATCCGCCCTCGGAGCGTTTCTGATAGGCTTTAAACTCCTTTCGGAAAACTTGCAGAAGGTCGCGAATAAGGGACTGAGAAAGTTGTTCGACAAAACGTCGAAAAGCAAAATCGCGGGAGTCGGCATAGGCGTAGGGGCAACCGTGCTTATGCAGAGTTCCGGCGCGACGACCGTTATGGTAATCGGTTTCGTAAACGCCGGTATGATGAGTCTGTATCAGGCGACAGCCGTAATTATGGGCGCGAATATCGGTACGACTATTACAACCATTTTAATAGCGTTCGGCATGTCGAGCGTGGGCGTTTATTTTATGGTCGTGACTTTCGTCGGCATATTTATGTCGATGCTTATGAAAAACGGCAAGGCGAAAAACTGGTTTTTGACAATCGCGGGTTTTGGCCTCGTCTTTTTCGGGCTTACGGTAATTTCAAATTGCAGCAATCATTTCAAAAACAACGAAGTGATAAAGACTATATTAGGTACCGCCATTAAACCCTCGTTTATAGAGCCTATCGTGCTTATGTTGATCGGCGCGGTAATTACCGCCGTAATGCAGTCGAGTACCGCGGTCAACGCCGTGCTTTTATCGATGGTTGCAGCGGGAATAGGTATCGGCAGCGGCGGCAACGCCATATTATATATAGTTTTAGGAACGAATATTGGAACGTGCGTAACCGCCCTTATAAGTTCGGCGGGAGCGACGACGAACGCGAAACGAGCCGCGCTTATTCATTTCCTTTTCAATTTCTGCGGCTCGGTCTTATTCCTTATCGTACTTATGATATGGAAAGATTTTATGTCGGGATTCTGGCAGAATGCCATTAAGTCGCCCGAAATGCAACTCGCCCTCTTCCACTTGGCGTTTAACTCGATTTGCACGCTTATTTTCCTGCCGATGACAAGCGTTATAGTGAAAGTAACCGAACTTTTAATCAAGGAAAAACACGTCGAAGAGGAAATACGCATCACTTATATGGACGAACGTATGTTGTCCACTCCCACGGTAGCGATAGCCCAACTTCAAAAAGAGACGGTCGCAATGGGAGACAGATGTATGAATAACCTCAACGCGGCGTTCGAGGCGTTTATAGACAGAGATTCCTCGCAGGGCGAAGCGATACACGCCGAAAACGAGGAAATAGCGATTGTATCGAGGCAGATTACCGACTATTTAATAAAGGTTTCGGGGGCGGACGTGTCCGTTCACGACGACCAAAGAATATCCATATTATATCACGCCCTCGCCGACCTTCTGCGTATTTCGGAAATTTCGGACAACATAGTGAAATATACTCGCACGACGGTGGAAAAGGAACTTGTTTTTTCGGACAACGTTATATCGGAAATCGAGACTATGTACGGCAAACTCTGCGATATGTATAAGATGGCGATAGCGATATTCGAGACGAAAAACAAGGACGGTTTTGCGGAACTCGAAAAGATGGAAAGCAGCGTAGACGCGATGCGGAAAAAGTTGATTGACGAACATATAGCGAGACTTAACGCAGGTAATTGCTCGCCGAGAAACAGCGCGGTATTCATAAATTTAGTATCGAATTTAGAGAGGGTAGGCGACCACATAACGTTTGTCGCGCACACCATAGAAGAACTCAACTGAAAGAAGTTTAACTGAATAAAGTTTATAGAAAAGGAACCGCTTGTTGCGGTTCTTTTCTTGCTTTCCCCTTTGGGGAGAGTGGATTTTGCGAACGAAGCGAGCAAAAGACGAGAGAGGTTTCTCTTTTGAGAAATGTTGCGAGCATTCATTTTACTTGCATTGCAGACCTCTATCGTCTTGACTTCCATTTCATTCCGTCAAGCCACTTCACCTCGGCGGCGGACGCCCCCTCTCCGTCAGACTTCGTCTGCCACCTTCGCCTACGCGGCGGACGCGCCCCTTTTGTCGCTTTGCGACATTTTCCCCGTTTCATCGGGGACATTTGCCCGTTTCATCGGGAGAGCCGACCCCAAAGGGGAAAGCAAGGGGCGTATTTTACAATTTGCCGCAAGGCAAATATAACTGCGATAGCAATATCACTTTGCGGAGCAAAATATCACTGCCGCAGGCAATATCACTTTGCAACGCAAAATATAACTACCGATAGGCACTATTGTTCCGTATAAAACGGGGCTTTAAGGTTCACAATAACTTTAAACCGTCAGCCGCCGATACCTGCGGCAAAAAAGGAGGACAGTTATTATGAGCAAAAAGAAAAAGCACCCCGTCAAAAAAATGACCGAGACCGATTACGAAAATTACATTATGTCGCTTAAAGACGAAAAACCCGTCAAAGCCATAGTTCCGAAAGAAGAATAAGTTTTTACGGCGAAAAACGTCGAAACAAACAATTTCAGGGTGGTCTGAGGTCGCGAATATTAACCTAAGGTTAAAATCGTTTGCTAAACTCGTGAAAAAGTGGTATAATACCGAAGAATGAAAAATTCAGAGGTATAGATGGTAAAAATTATCGAAGCGACTACGAAAAAACAAATGACGCAGTTCGCAAAATTCCCTATAAAACTCTACGAAAATTGCGATTTCTACGTTCCTTGTTTCGTGTCGGACGAGAAAAATATTAAAAACCCCAAGAAAAATTACGCCGCCGAAGGCTGCGAGGTAAAATGTTTTCTCGCTTATAAAAACGGCGAACTTGTCGGGAGAGTCGCGGGGATAATCGTCGAGGAGAGCAATAAAAAATTCAACGAGAAGAAAATAAGGTTTTCGAGATTCGATTTTATCGACGACGAGGAAGTCTGTTCGGCTCTTTTAAAAGCCGTGGAAGACTTCGGCAGGGAAAGAGGAATGGAATTTCTTCACGGGCCGTGGGGTTTCAACGATACCGACCGCGAGGGAATGCTTACCGTCGGTTTCGATAGTCAGTCCACTTACGCGACGAACTACAACTACGACTACTATCCCGAGTTTATGAACAATCTCGGCTACGAAAAGGAAAGCGAATGGGTAGAATACAGATTTACCCCGTCCACCTTAGACCCGAGAGTGTATAAAGCGGCTGAATTCGTCAAGAGAAAGTACGGGTTCGTCGAACTCACGGAGAAGTACCCCTTAAAGAAAATAATCAGAGATTACGGCGATAAATTCTTCGATTGTTACAACGAATCTTATAAAGAACTCGACTGTTACGTCGAACTGAAAGGCGACGTCAAGAAGAACGTTATAAAACAGTTCGCAAGCGTGATAAACCGCAAATATTTTTCCTGTCTTTTAGACCCGAAAACGGATAAAGTCGCGGCGTTCGGCGTTGCGATACCGGCAATCGGCAGAGCAATCAAGAGGCATAAAGGCGTACTTTTGAAAAGTCTGTTTTCGCTGATGAGAGAAATTTCCAAGCCGACGGGACTCGAACTTACGCTTATAGGAGTCGCTCCCGAGTATCGGAATACGGGCATAAACTCTATGATAATCACGAAAATTCATAAAAACCTTATGGAAAATCGCATATCGGACGTCGTATGTAACCCGATGCTTGTCGACAACGCGGGTATACTCGCTCAATGGAAATGGGTGGAGCATGAAGAAATCAAACGCCGTCAGACCTATATCAAACCGATTCGATAAAAATCTTGTCGCCGCCCTCGGAAAAATTTTTCGAGGGCGGCTTTTTTTGCTTTAATTTTGTTGTTTTTTACGGCGTTCTATGTTAAAATATATTCGTTGTACTATATATTACGGAGAGAAGTATATGCAGGACAGAATTTATCTTAAAGAGATTTTTGCCGATTCCGAAAAATACGGCGGTAAGAAAGTCACCGTCGCGGGTTGGGTCAGAACGCTCAGAGATTCCAAGGCGTTCGGCTTTATCGAACTCAACGACGGCAGTTGCTTTAAAAACGTTCAGGTAGTGTTTGAACGCGACAAAATAGAAAATTACGACGAAATCGCTCGTCAGAACGTAGGAGCCTCCCTTATCGTTACGGGTACGCTCGTGCTGACTCCCGAGGCGAGACAGCCGTTTGAAATCAAAGCCGAAAACATAAAGGTCGAGGGGATTTCCTCGCCCGATTACCCCTTGCAGAAGAAACGCCATTCTCTCGAATATCTGAGAGAAATCGCCTATCTTCGCCCGAGGACTAACACTTTCGGCGCGGTATTCCGTATAAGGAGCGAAGCCGCTTTCGCGATTCACGAGTTTTTCAACTCGCAGGGCTTCGTTTACGTTCATACGCCCCTCATCACGGGCAGCGACTGCGAGGGCGCGGGAGCGATGTTTCAGGTAACCACGCTCGACTTAAACGACGTTCCGAAAACGGAAAACGGCAAGGTCGATTATTCGCAGGACTTCTTCGGCAAACAGGCGAGCCTTACGGTATCGGGACAACTTTCCGCCGAGGCTTACGCCATGGCGTTCGGAAACGTATATACTTTCGGACCGACTTTCAGAGCCGAACGCTCGAATACGGCGAGACACGCCGCGGAATTTTGGATGATAGAACCCGAAATGGCGTTCTGCGACCTCGCGGGCGATATGGACGTCGCCGAAGCGATGGTAAAACACATAATAAGGCACGTTACGAAAACTTGTCCGTCCGAATTGAAATTCCTGAACGACTTTGTGGATAAAGGGCTTCTGGAAAGGCTCGAAAACGTCGCCTCGAACGACTTTGTAAGGCTTCCTTACACCGAGGCTATAAAAATACTCGAACCCGTAAAGGACAAGTTTGAATTTCCCGTATACTGGGGTTGCGACCTTCAGAGCGAACACGAGAGATATCTCACCGAACAGGTTTATAAAAAGCCCGTGTTCTTAACCGATTACCCGAAGGAGATAAAGGCGTTCTATATGAGGCTGAACGACGACGGGAAAACGGTTGCGGCGGCGGATCTTCTCGTACCCGGTATCGGCGAACTCATCGGCGGAAGTCAGAGGGAGGAAAGAGTAGACGTTCTTCTTGCGAGAATGAACGAACTCGGACTTAAACCCGAGGACTACGATTGGTATATCAATCTCCGCAAATTCGGCGGAACGACCCATTCGGGTTACGGTCTCGGCTTCGAGAGAATGGTTATGTACTTAACGGGCATAGCGAACATAAGAGACGTAATACCGTTCCCGAGAACGGTCGGCAATCTCGAATACTAAGAAGGAACGCATTTTAATGAAAATAATCGTTGACGCATTCGGGGGAGACAATTCGCCCGAGGAAATAGTGAAAGGAACGCTCGACGCGATAAGGGAAAGAGAAGGGTTCGACGTAGCCCTTGTCGGAAAGGAAAACGCCGTGCGTTCGATATTGCAAAAAGAAACCGATTACGACGCGTCGAGGGTGTCCGTCGTGAACGCCGACGACGTCATAACCTGCGAGGAAGCCCCCGTAGAGGCGATAAGGAAAAAACCGAACTCGTCGATAGTCGTCGCGGCTAAACTTCTGAAAGAGGACTCGTCCGCAAAGGCGTTCGTGTCGGCAGGTTCGACGGGAGCGGTACTCGCGGCGGCAATCTTTTTGACTCCGAGAGTAAAGGGAATAATTCGCCCCGCCCTCGCCCCCACGATGCCCAATCTGCAAGGCGGCGAAACGATGCTTTTGGACTGTGGAGCGAACGTTGACGTAAAGCCTATGAACCTCGCTCAGTTCGCCCTTATGGGAAGCATATATATGAGCGAAGTCAAAGGGGTTAAAAACCCGAGAGTAGGACTTCTTTCCAACGGAACGGAAGAGGGCAAGGGCAATTCGCTTACGAAAGAGGCTTACGAAATGCTCAAAGACGAAAAAGACGTAAATTTCGTCGGCAATATGGAAGCGAGAGACATTCTGTCGGGAAATTACGACGTGGTAGTGTCGGACGGTTTTAACGGGAATATCGCTTTAAAGAGTATGGAAGGCGCGATAAACTGTATTTTCACCTCGCTTAAAGCCGAGATTAAAGCCTCGAAAAAGGCGACTTTGGGCGCGCTTTTAATGAAAAAGGCTCTTAGAAATCTCAAAAACAAACTCGACTACAACAAAAAGGGCGGCGCCGTTCTGCTCGGAATGGAAAAGGTCATAGTAAAGGCCCACGGCTCGTCGAAAGCGGAAGCGTTCAAGAACGCGATTTTTCAGGCTTACTACGCAGCCACTATGGACGTCGGCGGCAAAATCAGGTCGAAACTCACTACGGGCGAGGACAACGTATGATTTTTCTGATGTACGAATGCGAAGAGAGAATAGGTTATACGTTCAGGGATAAGACCCTGCTCAGAACGTGTTTCACCCATTCTTCCTATTCGCACGAACACGGCGGCAAAAACAACGAAAGGCTCGAATTTTTCGGCGATTCTATACTCGGTTTCATAACGACCGAGTATTTGTACGGTAAGTACCCCGACCTCGGCGAAGGGCAACTCACCGTCTATAAACAGCAACTCGTTTCGAGAAAACCTCTCGCCGCGGCGATAAACAAACTCGGACTTAACGACTACATTTTATACGGAGTCGGCGAGAAGAACAACACTCCCGAACACCACGAAGCGGCGTGCGAAAACCTCTACGAGGCGTTGGTTGCGGGAATATATCTGGACGGCGGACTTGCCGAGGCGGCGAACTTTATAAAGAGAACGCTGCTCGCGAGTTTCCGTCCCTCGAAGTCGCTTAAAGAGGCGAATTTCGATACTCTCGGGGCGGCGGATAAAAGCGGTAAAGACGGCAAAAACGGCAAAGCCGAAGCCGATAAAGTCGGCTCGGGCGGCGACAAAACGCACGTAAGCAATTTCAAGGGCAAGTTGCAGGAGTACGTTCAGAAGAACAAACTCGGTGAAATCGTCTATAAAGAAAAAAGCAAAAGCGGACCTCAGCACAGTCCCACTTTCGTGGTCGCGGTATTTGTCGGCGGCGAAGAAAAGGGCGAAGGCTCGGGCAAGAAAAAGAGCGAAGCCGAACAGGCGGCGGCTCGGGTTGCGATTCTAAAATTTACCGAAAAATCGGATAAAAAAACCGACGGGAATAATAAAGGTAAAAACCGCGACGGCAAGGCGAAAAGCCATAGCGGAAGCGGCGCGAAAGCCCTGAAAACGGGCGATAAAAGAAACGGGAATAAAATCGAGCGCAAAAAGGGCGTAAAGCCCGAAAAAAACAATCGCGGCGAGAGGAAAACGCCGCAATCCGATTAAAAAGGAGAAAGATTAGTGTATTTTAAAAGAGTAGAACTCATAGGTTTCAAATCTTTCGCCGACAAGCAGGAGATAACGTTTGAAGACGGAGTTACTTGTATAGTAGGGCCGAACGGCTGCGGAAAGAGTAACGTCGCGGACGCCATAAAATGGGTTCTCGGCGAACAGTCCGCGAAGTCGATGAGAGGTTCGAGCATGCAGGACGTAATTTTCAGCGGTACGCAGAACAGAAAAAGGCTGTCGTACTGCGAAGTTTCGCTCGTCTTCGACAATTCGGATAAAATTTTCAAAGACCTCGACTATACGGAAGTCGTTTTCACCCGTAAACTTTACAGAACGGGCGAGAGCGAATACTACGTCAACAGACAACTTTCGAGGCTGAGAAATATCGTCGATTATCTCCGCGAAGGCGGTATATCCAAAGAGGGATATACGATTATAGGACAGGGCAAGGTCGCCGAAATACTTCAGTCCAAACCCGCCGACAGAAGAGGCATATTCGAAGAGGCGGTAGGAATTTCCAAAACTAAGATAAAGAGAACGGAAACGATAAAGAAACTCGACAGAACGAGGGGCGAAATCGACCGTATAAATCTCGTCGTCACCAAGTTGGAGGACGACCTGAAACCTTTGGAAAAACAAGCCGAAGCGACGAGAACGCATCGCGCGCTCAGCGACCAACTCAAATATCACGAGGTCAATACATACCTTTATAAATCGTCTCACGCGGCTTCCACGAAAGAGGCGATAAACGAAAGGATAAGGAATATCGTAGAGAACTTAGAGCAGCAGAACGCCGAGCTCGAAGAGGCGATAAAGTCGTACAACAGGCACCAGAAAGAAATCGCCGATGCGGACGAGTATGTAAAGCAGGTCAACGACGAACTTCTCGAAAAAACGCAGGAGTTCGAGAGGCAGTCGGGAAACGCGAAGGTCTACGGCGAAAGGCTGAACTATTTCCGTACCGAAATCGCGAAACTCAAAGACGCCGTAAAGACCGCCGAGCAGAAAACCGCAGAGTATTCCGCGGCAATCGAGGACAGGAACTTTAAGACCGCGGAATGCGAGAAGAAAGTTGCCGAACTCGAAACGAAGGCGATGGAAATAGGCGAGCAGTTGGCGGTAGTGGTCGCGGAAATCGAGGAAGGCGAAAGAAGGGCGAAGTATGCTCAGAGCGCGATTTTAAAGAGCGTCGAGAGCATGGCGGATCTCAAGCAGAACATCGGCGCGCTTTCTTCCGAGAAAACGGCTATGGAAAACAGACAGAAAGAGACTTCGGAGAAAATCGACGAACTCTCGGGCAAACTTTCCTCGCTCGTTTCGGATAACACGATTAAGCAGACCGAACTTAACGAGACCGAAAAACTCGTTCAGGTTGCGAAAAACGACATAAAAGACAAAGAAAGCGATATATCCGCGACGAATATGTACGTTTCGGACATTACCGCGAGAATATATAAACTCAACTCGGAAATCGCGGCGTTGGAAGCGAATAAACGCACCTACGCGAGCATAAAGGACAACTTCGAGGGCTTCCCGATAGCGGTCAGAAACCTTCTGTCGAGCGGGAAGAGTAATCCCGAAGTTGCGAAGAGGATAAAGGGAGTAGTCGCGAACGTTATCAAGACGGACGCGAAATACGAAACGGCTATCGAGGTAAGTTTAGGCGGCACCGTTCAGAACGTAATCACCGCAAGCCCCGACGACGCGCAGTACCTCATTCAGTTCTTAAAGCGTACCGAGGGCGGCAGGGTCACGTTCCTGCCCGTTTCGTCGATCAAGGCGAGAGACGATAACCCCGAACTTCGCCGTGCGCTCGGCGAAAGGGGCGCGCTCGGACTTGCTACCGAAATTACGACCTACGATAAATATTTTGCGGGAATAGTCAAGTTCCTGCTCGGCAATACTTTGATTGCGGACACTATCGACAACGCTACGAATATCGCGAAGAAATACAACTTCGGGTTCAAAATCGTAACCTTGGACGGCGACGTGCTGTCCTCCACGGGTTCGATGTCGGGCGGTTCGAGACGTCAGGGCGCGTCGGGACTTTTGTCTATGGACAGAAGAATAGGCGACGTGGACAAGTCCATTGCCGAGAAAAAAGAGGAAATGGCGAAGAGACAGGCTAAAAAGGCTCAACTCGAAAAGCAGATCGTCGAACAGAGACAGGATCTCGACAGAACGAACGCGCATTTGCAGGATTTGAAGCAGAAGTCGGTCGCTTTGAAAGAGCAGGTTGCGGCTAACGAAATCAAAATCGAGGACGTCAAGAAGGAAATCGATGGATACCGCAACGCGTTTTCGGTATTCGGAGCGAGAATGGCGGAAATCGACAGAGAGTTCACGAGTATCGAAAGCGGCAACAAAACTCTCGAAGAAGAAAAGGCTTCGGCTTCGTCGAGCGCGGAGAAAACTCAGTCGGAGTTCGACGAACTCAAAAAGAAGAGAGACGTTTTAGTCGAAGAGAATACGAAAGTAAGAGCAACGCTCGGTTCGCTCGCCGCAGAGGTTAAAGCGGGTAAGGACGACGCCGACAGAATGGCTTCGGAAAGGCAGGCTCTTATTTATCAGAGAGAAAAAGACTTAAAGACCATCGAAGCGGACGAAAAAATCGTTTCCGAACTTATGGGCGAGGTCGAAAGGGTCGCGCTCACGAGTTCTCAGAAAGAATACCTCTCGGTACTTAAAGAGAAGAGGGCTTCGTTCGAGAAGAAGAAAGCCGAACTCAACGAGGAAGTGAAGCAGGACAACCTGAAACGTGAAATGGCTCAGGCAGAAATCACGAAACTCAGCGAGAAGAAGTATTCGGAAGAAGTCGCTTTGTCGAAGGTTGACAGCGAACTCGAATATATGGCTCAAAGGGTATTGGAAGAGTACGAAATCACTTACGAGACCGCTTTGCCGCTTAAAGACGAGAACTACGATATAACCGTTTCGCAGTCGGAAATAGCGAGGTTAAGGAGAAAAATCGCCTCGCTCGGCAACATAAACTTCAACGCCATAGAGGACTATGAATTGAAGTCCGCCGAGTATAACGATATGGCGACGCAGAGGGATGACCTTTTAAAAGCGGAAGAGGATTTGAAGAACGCTATCGACCAACTCACCGAGGAAATGAGCGACAAGTTCGGAATAGGCTTCGCGAAAATCAAGACGAACTTCTCGAGGATATTCAAGGAATTGTTCGGCGGCGGTTCGGCTGACCTCGTACTCGAGGACAGCGATTCGGGAGACCCGCTCGAACAGGGCATAGAAATAGTCGCGGAGCCGCCGGGGAAGAAATTGCAGAAGATATCGCTTTTGTCCGGTGGCGAAATGTCGCTTACCGCTATCGCGATATTGTTCGCGATACTGAAACTTCGTCCGATGCCGTTCGTCGTACTCGACGAAATAGAGGCGGCGCTCGACGACGCGAACGTAGAGAGATTTGCGAATTATCTTCGTAACTTCTCGGACAACACGCAGTTCATAGTAATCACGCACAAAAAGGTTACGATGGGACTTGCCGACGCGTTGTTCGGCGTAACGATGCAGGAAAAGGGCGTATCGAAGATAGTATCGGTTAAACTTGCCGACGTAGAGGACACGCTCGCTCAGTAAAAAGCGGTAGCGCCTGACGTATATTTTGCGTTGCAAAGTGATATTTGCCTATCGGCAGGTGTTTTGAGTGAAGCCGTAGGGGACGACGTCCACGGCGTCCCGTAAAACGGGAGCGATATTGTTTACGGCAGTTATATTTTGCTTCGCAAAGTGATATTTGCCTATCGGCAAAAACATAATTTCTTGCTTTCCCCGAAGGAGAAAGCGTTGATTTTCGCTATATGTCGGACAAGAACAAAACGCTAAAAATAAAACGAGGTTATTATGGGATTATTCGGTAAACTGTTCGGAGCGATGAAAAAGACCAAAGAAGGTCTCGGAACAAAACTCCGCCAACTCTTCGCAAGAGATAAAATAGGCGAGGACTTCTACGACGACCTTTTGGACGTTCTCATTTCTTCCGACGTCTCGGTTTCCACCGCTGACGAAATAGTCGAAAACATTCACGAAAGAATGATTAAGGAAAAAGAGACCGACAAGGATAAAGTCGTCGAATGTCTCAAAGAAGAAATCGAAAATTGCCTTTCGCAGGCTGACGATTTCGAAATCGAGTACCCTGCCGTAATTATGGTAATCGGCGTAAACGGCGTCGGGAAAACCACTTCGATAGGCAAACTCGCTCACCTTTTCACCGAGAAAAAAAAGACGGTCACTATCGCAGCCGCGGATACGTTCAGAGCCGCAGCCGCCGACCAACTCGAAATATGGGCGGAAAGGGCGAAAGTAAGAATAGTCAAGAGCGTAGAGGGCAGCGACCCTTCGGCGGTTGTGTTCGACGCTTTGTCGTCCGTAAAGGCTAAAAAAACCGACGTCCTCATAATCGACACCGCGGGCAGACTTCATACGAAGTCCAACCTTATGGAAGAACTTAAAAAGATGTCGAGAGTAGTCGAAAGGGAATACCCCGAAGCGAATTTCTACAAACTTATCGCCTTAGACGCCACGACGGGGCAGAACGCATTGTCGCAAGTCGAAGTATTTAACGAGGCGATAGGTATCGACGGAATTATTCTTACCAAACTCGACGGCACGGCAAAAGGCGGTTTCGTGGTTTCGCTTTGCAACGAACTCTGCGTTCCCGTTGCCTACGTCGGAACGGGCGAGAAAATCGAGGACGTGGACGTATTCGATAAAGAAGCGTTCGTGGACGCTATTTTCGATTAAAAAATCAATAAAATTAAAGGGCGTAGAGTTTTGGCTCTACGCCCTTTTAGTATATTTTTTAAATTATACCGCTTTCTTTCGCAAGTTTTTCTGCGTCCGTTCCTTTAATATAATAAAACGTCTGCCTGTTTATGCCGCAGTCGTCCGCGATGTCCTGTATGGTTATTTTGTTGAGACTTTTCGTAAGAAGCAACCGCTTTAAAGATGCGGAAATCGCCCTTTTCGTAATATCGCTCATAATTTTTCTCCCGATTTTATAAAAATATTTTAGCATTATTTATATAAATTGTCAATATCGAACCGCAAGGTTGCCGAAAAAGATTTTACGGTGTAAGGCAAAAATGCTTGACACAGCATTTTTAATGTGGTATAATGCGACTATGGCGAAGGGGATAGAGAGCGATTTATACTATAACGAACTGTACTTAGAGTATTCGACGATGCTTAGCAAAACTCAGCGCGAGATATTCGATATGTATTTCGGAATGGACTTGTCGCTCGGCGAAATCGCGGAGATAAAGAACGTGTCGAGACAGAGCGTTTCGGACGCGGTCGCAAAAGCGAAAAAGCAACTCTTGTCGTTTGAGGAAAAACTCGGGATAGTAGAGAAGAAAAAGGCTGTTTATCGACTTATAGACCGATATTTTGACGGTAATGAAGAGGTAAAAGCGGAATTTCGAAAAATTTTGGGAGATAACTGATGGCAATATTTCAAGGCTTATCGGAAAAACTTAATCACATATTTTCCAAGATGACGAAAAGGGGAAAACTTACCGAACTCGAAATCAAACAGGCGATGAGAGAGGTAAGAATCGCCCTTTTGGAAGCGGACGTCAATCTTTCGGTTGCCAAGGACTTTATAGCGAAAGTCAGCGAAAAGGCAGTCGGGCAGGAAATACTCAAAAGTTTAAGTCCCGCTCAGCAGGTTATAAAGATAGTAAACGACGAACTCACCGAACTTATGGGTTCGACGAACAGTAAACTCATCGTAAGTTCGTCTCTTCCGACAGTCATTATGATGTGCGGCTTGCAGGGCGCGGGTAAAACGACGCTTTGCGGAAAACTCGCCGTATATCTCAAAAAACAGGGCAAAAAGCCTTTACTCGCGGCGTGCGACGTATACCGCCCGGCGGCGATAAATCAATTAAAAATCGTCGGTGAAAAAGCGGGAGCGGACGTCTTTGAAAAAGGACAGGGTAACCCCGTTAAAATCGCGGCGGAAGCGGTCGAACACGCTAAAAAATTCGGCTATGACACCGTTATCGTGGATACCGCAGGCAGACTTCACATCGACGAAGCCCTGATGGAAGAACTTGAAAATATAACGAAAGCGATAAGGGTTGACGAGATACTTTTAACAGTCGATTCCATGACGGGACAGGACGCCGTAAACGTCGCCAAGACTTTTAACGACAGGCTCGAACTCACGGGCGTGGTACTTACTAAACTCGACGGCGATACGAGAGGCGGCGCGTGCCTTTCCATAAAAGCGGTTACGGGTAAGCCGATAAAATTCGCTTCGGTCGGAGAAAAACTCACCGACTTAGAGCCGTTTTATCCCGACAGAATGGCGAACAGAATTCTCGGAATGGGAGACGTTTTGTCTTTAATCGAGAAAGCGCAGGAAGCCGTCACCGAAGAACAGATGGAAAAAATGGAGAGAAAGTTCAAGTCGAACAGTTTTACTTTGGACGATTATCTCGAACAGTTCGCGATGCTTAAAAAGATGGGCGGGGCGAAGAGTCTCATCGGTATGCTTCCCGGTATGGGAACGAAAATAAAGGTGAGCGAGGACGACATAGACGAAAAGAAAATCGAGAGAACGAAAGCGATAATTCTTTCCATGACGAAAAAGGAACGCAACGACCCGTCGATAATCAACTATTCGAGAAAGACGAGGATTGCAAACGGCAGCGGAACGAGTATACAGGAAGTAAATCAACTGCTTAAACAGTTCGACCAGACGAAGCAGATGATGAAGATGATGCGCGGAAAACGCGGTCTGAAAATGCCTTTTTAAACGAGGCGAACCCGAATCGGGAATTTTCCCGAGGGTTAAATTAAGAAACGCCGTAAACGAATAACAAAAGAGGTTTACGTCGGAAGATAAATTTCGTAAAATTTTTAACGGAGGATACAACCATGGCAGTAAAAATGAGATTGACGAGACTCGGCGACAAAAAGTCCCCTTCTTATCGTATCGTCGTAATCGACAGCAGAAAAGCGAGAGACGGCGAATATATCGATAAAGTCGGACACTATGATCCGACCAAACAGCCCGCCGAAATCGTAATCGACAAAGAGAAAGCGGCAGATTGGCTTTCGAAAGGCGTTCAGCCCACCGAAACCGTCAAAGCGCTTCTTTTAAACGCCGGCGTTATCGAGAAGTCGGACAAATTGTCCCCTTCTAAGACTAACCCCAAGAAGAAAAAGAAGTAAAAATCGGGAAGTGAATTAAATGTTGGAAATTATCAAGTATGTCGTAAATCAGTTCGCCGACAAGCCCGAAGACGTTGAGTATTCGGTAGAAGAAAAAGGCAACGTGATTGAAGTAACGGTACTTATCGACGAGGAAGATATGGGTAAGGTGATAGGTCGCCAAGGCAAAATCGCCAAAGCCCTTCGCACCATCGTCAACGCCGTTTCCAAAAAGAACGGAAAGAGATGCAATATCGAAATCAAAAGTAAAAACTAAGGAATGAAAAACGGGAACAACTTAAACGCTGCTTCTGTTTTGCTTAGCGAACTTTGCCGCCCGACCGTTAATATCATATAACGGTCGGGCGTATTTCTTTCCGTACAAATGAGGCTATAAGCCGATTAACGGGCTATAAACAACGCGAATGGATAAAATCGAAATAGGAGCGGTCGCTAAACCGCAGGGAATAAAAGGGGAACTTAAAATAAGACTTTTCGGCGACGGATTCGAACAGGTAAAAGACGTTACGGCAGTTGAAATCAAGGGCGTATCGTATAAGGTCGAGAACTTTAAAAGTTGCGGCGGCGAAGAGGCGATTATAAAACTGAAAGGCTTAAACGACAGAAACGCGGCGGAACTTTTACGCGGCGAAGAAGTGTCGGCAAAAAGGGAAGAGGTAAAAGTCGAAGAGGGAAGATATTTCGTCTCCGACGTTTTAGGTTGTTCGCTCGTGCTTACGAGCGGCAAAACGCTCGGCGAAATCATCGACATAGCGAGCGGCAACGTGGATTATTATTACGTCAATACAAGCGAGGGCACGGCGGTTTTTCCGCTTCTTCCCGACCTTTTGGTAAGTATAGATATCGAAAAAAGACAAGTGACGGTGGACGCGAAGAGGTTTACAGAGGTGGTAATGTATGAGGATTGACATACTCACCCTTTTCCCCGAAATGTTCGTTCCTCTTACCGAAAGCATAATCGGCAGGGCGGTCAAATCGGGAAAAGTCGAGATCGTGATAACGGATATAAGAGATTATACGGAAAACAAGCACAGAAAGTGCGACGATTATCCGTTCGGCGGCGGCGCGGGAATGGTAATGACTCCGCAACCCGTCTATTCGGCTATAAACGCGGTTGACCCGAACCACGAGGCGCGGCGTATTTTTATGTCCCCGAAAGGCAGGCGTTTTTGTCAGGGAATGGTCAAAGAAATGCTTTCTTATGACAGAATACTGCTGCTTTGCGGGCATTACGAAGGCATTGACCAAAGAGTTTTGGACCTTTGCGTGGATGAGGAAATATCGCTGGGCGACTTCGTGTTGACGGGCGGCGAAATACCCGCTATGGCTATTACCGACTGCGTTTGCAGATACATTGGCGGCGTAATTTCGACGGATAGTTTAAACGAAGAAAGTTTTACGGGTAACCTTTTGGAGTATCCGCAGTACACCCGTCCGCAGGAGTTTATGGGGCTTACGGTACCCGAAGTTTTAGTTTCGGGCAATCATAAGGAAGTGGATAAATGGCGTCGGGAAATGTCTGTTAAAATCACCGAAAAAAATCGTCCCGATTTATTGGGAAAGGACAAATAGTATGAAGGGAGAAGAAGCGGAAGGCTACGTTGTAAAAAACATAAACTGGTTCCCCGGACACATGGCGAAGGCTCTTCGTAAAATGGAAGAGGACGTCAGACTGTGCGACGGTATAATTTACGTTCTCGATTCGAGGGCGGTTTTCGCGTGCTTCAACAAGCGGCTTTTTACGGTTTTCGGAAATAAACCCGTCGTGTACGTCATCAATAAAAGGGACTTAATTTCGGACTTTGCGGCGAGAGATATAGAGAGGTATTTCAGAAAAAAAAGGCTTGTTTACGAACTTATAGACGGACTTTCTAAAAAAGATTCGCAAAAAATCCGCTCGAAATGCGAATGGGTTATGAGAGAAAAAACCGAACGCAACAAACAGAAAGGCATTACGAAGTCTTTAAGATTTATGGTCGCGGGTATTCCGAACACGGGAAAGTCCACGATTATAAACACCCTTTGCGGCGCGAAGAAAGCCGAGACGGGAAACAAGGCGGGCGTTACGAGGAGTAATAAATGGGTACGATTCGGCGGCTTCGAACTTCTCGACACCCCCGGCACGATGCCCCCGAATATGTCAGATCAGAGGTACGCGAGCCACCTCGCCTATATCGGCTCGATAAACGACGATATTTTAAATTCCGAGGATATAGCGTTGCAACTTATAGGCGAGTTGAAAGAAATCGCCCCGAACGAGTTTGCGGAAAAATACAAACTCGACTCGCTCGATAAAACGCCGCTCGAACTGTTCGACGAGATTTGCAAAAAAAGAGGCTATCTGTTAAGGGGCGGCGAGAGCGATTACGAACGCTGTTCCAACGCGATAATCGACGATTTCCGCAAGGGAAGAATAGGTAAAATCGCTCTGGAGAGAGAACCGTTTACGGAAAGGGAATGATATGACCGACAAAACGAGAGAAAAAATCGAAAACGACAGGGCGTTTTTAAGCGATAAAGTAAAGTATATCGCAGGCGTGGACGAGGTCGGAAGAGGACCGCTTGCGGGTCCCGTGGTATGCTGCGCGGCGATAATGCCTTTGGACGACGAAAACGCCGTAGACGGCGTGGACGACAGCAAAAAAGTGTCTGCAAAGAAGAGGGAATCGCTTTACGAAACGTTGAAATCGAAAGCGATAGCGTATAAAATCTGCAGGATAGAACCCGAAGAAATCGACGAGATAAACATACTCGAAGCGACGAAAAAGTGTATGCGTATGTGCGTAGAAGGGCTTGAAATCAAACCCGACGTCGTACTTGTGGACGCCTTAAATCTCGAACTGCCCGTGAAATCCGTTCCGATTATAAAGGGCGATGCAAAGAGTTATTCGATAGGGGCGGCTTCCATAATCGCCAAAGTTTACAGAGACAGGCTTATGGACGAATACGACGCGATTTACCCCGAGTACGGGTTTAAAAATAACAAAGGTTACGGAACGAAAACGCATATCGACGCTTTAAAGGAGACGGGAGCATGCCCGATACACAGAAAGACCTTCATAAAAAACTTCTCGGACGAAAAGGAGAAGAATTAACGGTAAAAGAACTTAAAAAGTCGGGCTATAAGTCGATTAAACGCAATGTAGTCACTCCATTCGGCGAAGCGGACATCGTGTGCGAGAAAGACGGCAAGACGGTTTTTGTCGAGGTTAAGACGAGAAGCGGCAAGGCTTTCGGGCTTCCCTGCGAGGCGGTGGATTCCAAAAAGCAGGCGAAATATCGCAGAATAGCCGACTTCTTATTAGGCGGAGCGGACGGCAAAGACGTAGGGTTTGCCGTTGCGGAAGTCACGGAAGAGGGCGTAAACATAATTTTCGACGCCTTTTAATTCGATGCCTTTTAAGTTTAGTTGGATTTAAACGAGGGACGTCGAGGCGCCGTCCCCTACGATTACCAAAATAAAATGTCCTACTAGTTGATTATTTCATTCGTTTATTCAGCCTTGATAAAACTGCAAACAGCATAATATTATTAAATAAGTTTTATTAAACTTGGCAATTTGCCGAATTTTGCCGTAGGGGAGTTTTTTTGAATATAACAACTTGTTAGGTTATGCCGGTAGGGGACGTCGGGGCGCCGTCCCCTACGATTGCCAAAATAAAATGTCCTATTAGATGATTATTTCATTCGTTTATTCAGCCTTGATAAAACTGCAAACAGCATAATATTATTAAACTTGGCAATTTGCCGAATTTTGCCATAGGGGGGTTTTTTGAATATAACAACTTGTTAGGTTATGCCGTAGGGGACGGCGCCCCGACGCCCCTCCCGCTCAACGCAAATAATGGATTTGCCGTAGGGGACGGCGCCTCGACGTCCCGCCCTTGTAAAAAATCTGTTTTACAGCAAATAACCGTTCGGACAAATACAAGCCACGGAAAGAACAATGAATTAAGCGTAAGATACGCCTGAAAATCGGGTTCTAGGTGAAAAATATGAAAATATGCGTTACGACCGCTTCGGGAGTCGAGGCGGCGACTAAAAGAGAACTGTATAAAATAACGGGCATAAAAGACCTCGCCGCAATTGACGGTCGGATAACCTTCGAGGGAGATATTGAAACCGTCGCTGAATGCAACCTTTATTTAAGGACGGCAAACAGAGTCGAGATAATCGTCGGCGAGTTCAAAGCGGACGACTTCGATAAACTATTCGACGGCATAAAGTCTATACCGTGGGAAGAATATATGCCAAAGGACGCGAGTATCGTGGTATCCGCGAAGAGCGTAATGAGTAAACTTTTCGCTTATTCGGCTATTCAGTCGATAACGAAAAAAGCGATATGCGAGAGGTTAAAGTCCGCCTATAAGTCGATTATCTTAGCAGAAAGCGGTTCGAGATACAAAGTTGAAGCGGCGATAAGGAAGGATATCGTTACCGTTTCTATCGATACTTCGGGCGAAGGACTTCACCGAAGAGGCTACAGAGGACTTGTCGGCGAAGCCCCTTTAAAAGAAACGCTTGCGGCGGCTTTAATCGACTTTTCGGTGTGGAACCCGTCGAGACCGCTCGCCGACCTATTCTGCGGCAGCGGAACGATACCTATCGAGGCGTGTTTAATCGCTCTCAATATTCCGAGCGGAATGAACAGGGAATTCGATTTCCTCGGTTGGAGCGATAAAAACCGCGAGATTTTCGACAAGATCAAAGAGGACGCGAGACGCAAAATCGAATACGATAAGGAAGTCCGCATAAGCGGCTTCGATATAGACGAAAAGCAGTTGTCGCTTGCGAGAAAGCACGCGAGTCTTGCCGGCGTTGCGGAGAAAATTCATTTTCAACGCATGGATATGAGGGAGTTTTCGTCGAGGTTTTCTCACGGCGTGATAATATCCAATCCGCCGTACGGCGAAAGGCTTTCGGAAAGACGGGAGATAGAAAAACTGTACAGAGATTACGGAAAAGTCGTGAAGTCGCTCGACGAGTGGTGCTGCTATACCTTGACGTCGGTTGACGATTTCGAGAGACTTTTCGGCAGAAAAGCGGACAAAAAACGTAAGATTTACAACGGCAGATTAGAGTGCAATTATTACTCGATGCTTGCTTCTCCGCCGAAAAATACGTTAAAAAATATGCCGAAAAAATAAAAAAAGAGCGTAAAACGCTTGCAAAAAAAAACGCAATATGATAATATATCATAGACTTCGGGCGTTCCGCTGGCTATCGTCGGTAGGGCAAAACTGCGAAAAATACCGACAAAATCTAATGAAATCGGCTATGAACGTCTTGTTATATGGAGGTAAAAGTCATGACAATCATCGAGCAAATCGAGAAAGAAAACTTGAAAGCGGAAGTTCCTTCTTTTGCGGTAGGCGATACCGTAAGAGTATCGGTAAAGGTTATCGAAGGAACGAAAGAGAGAATTCAGGCGTTCGAAGGCATCGTTATCGCTAAGAAAAACGGCGGCATCAGAGAGACCTTCACCGTAAGAAGAATCTCGTACGGTATCGGCGTTGAAAGAACGTTCCCCGTTCATTCCCCCAAGGTTGCGGGAATCACGGTCGTTAAGAGGGGCAGAGTAAGAAGAGCGAAACTCTACTATCTGCGTGATCTTACCGGTAAGGCTGCTAAGGTCGAAGAGATACTGTAAAACAATCGTCGGGGTTTCCCGACAACGAAGAGCAAAGGAAGTTCGGTGTTTACCGAACTTTTTTTCTTGGAATGAATAATAAAACGGACGATTCACTTAGAAATACTTGCGCTTTACGGGACGTCGGGGCGCCGTCCCCTACGGTAACGTTTGTTAGATACGGAAATGAATTAAACGGAAGAAAATATCCCGAACGGGAAAACGGTAAAACCGCCTGAAAAGCGGTTTTTTTGTCTTTTCATAATATATATATAATGAAAAGTAGTTAAAACTTTATAAAATTTGTTTACAAACTCGAAAAATAGTTGTATATTAAATAAGCATTGTATTATAATACGGAAATAAACGTATCGGACAAGGCTTGTATTATTCTCGTCCGACGGTATACGAAAAGGAAACGGTTTCGCCTATGAAGAAAAACGGTCTGACATTTTTAATAACGACTCTTATCCTCGCCCTGTTCTACATTTTGACGGGCGCGTTCGCGGCTTCTTCCGCGAAAATGCCGAAAAGCGTTTATTCGACGGTAGAGGCGAGAACTTCAAGCGGCGGCGAACCGCTGTCGAATAAGACCTCTAACGTAGTTTTAGACCTCGGAGACGGGCAGGTAAACAAGATTTACGCGTTCGTGGGCGAAGTTCGTTCGTGGCATACGGACGAAGAGGACGGCGATTATATCAATCTCGTGTTCGATTTCGGTCCGCGTTCCAACACCTTCTTAGAGGGCGGTACTTACACTACGCGAATCGGGGCGAACAAGGAAAACAGAATATATTTAAACGGCAAAACCGACCTTTACAGGTGGATAAAAATCTACGACGGCGGCGAGAAAACGGTCGGCGAACGCCGCGTGAGGTTCCATACGAGCGACGATATGGACGTTGTGGAACTCGCGTTTTCGGATAAGGACGGCAAACTCATAAGCGTATCGATGGTTCAACATTCCTCGTTCGAGGGCGAAAAGAATCACGGCGGACTTATCGACGAGCAGGCTTGTTTCACCTCTTCGCAGAGTAAGGCGTACAACTTTACCGACAAGGAGCTCGACGAAATTTCCGCGATAAAAGCGATAGTAAGCGGCGAAAAATTCTCGGGTCAGGGCTTTTTGAACACCCTTTTGAACGCGGTCGGAACTATGATTTTCGGTATGAATACTTTCGGACTGAGGTTTTTCTCGATGCTCGCGGGCTTCGCTTCGTTGCTCATTGTATATTATATAGTCGAAACGTTGTTCGGCAAAAGCGAAATATCCGTACTTGCGACCTTGCTCGCGTTGTGTTCGGGGCAGATTTTCTCGGCTTCGCTCACGGCTTACGGCTCGGTTTCGGCGTGCTTTATAATCGCGGCTTTCGCGTTCGCTATAAAGTTCTTCATAAACGACTACGATATGAAATACGGCAGAGACGGGGTTAAAAACCTCTGTTTCACGGGTCTTTTCTTCGGTCTCGCCTTAGCCTCCGACCGCTCCGCTTTAACTACGATAGCGGGCGTAATCGCCATTCTGATATTCGCGGCGATAAGGGCGAAAAAACAGTTTAAAACGCAGGAAAAAGAGGCGAAAGGTCTCGAAAAAGAAAACGTATACATGGCGTACAGAAAAGGACGGGTTACTCTTTGGATAGCGATTCCGCTGTGTCTTATTGTCCTTCCGATTGCTATAACTCTCATATCCGCGGCGTTTTTCTCGGCTTCGCTTAAAGCGACTTACGGCGGCGGTTTTTTAGGCTCGCTACTTAAACATTACGGCGGGGCTTTCTCTTTCGGGTACGCGTTAAACCCGTTCGGGCTTTTAATCGGCTTGGGGTCGGACGACCTCGGCAAGGGGTATTACGCGTTCGCGAACTATATAACGGGCGGACTGTTCGTATTGTCCGCGGCGGCTCTTATTTTGCTCGCGGTATTCGGAAAAAAATCGAAGAGGCTCGGTTACGCTTCGAAAAAAATCGTAAACAGGTCGAAAATGGTGATTTCCGCTCTCGGCGCGACGCTTTTACCCGTATTTTTCGGTAATTCGTCGGTAATCGGGTTCGCCGCCGCTTCGGCGTTTTGTTCGGCGACGACGGCGCTCGCGTTTTTCGCCGCCGAAAAGGCTTACGGCAAAAAGGCGATTATAACTTTTGCGGTGGTTACGGGGCTTAGTTTCGTAACGTTCGCCACGGGTTATATAGGTTATACGGGAATAGCGGTTTCCTTGGCGGCGAAGAATATTTTATACGGCTGGCAAATTTAATAACGGTTTAACAAGGGGTAAAAAGAAATGTTGGCAAAAACCACGGGTTACGTTCTTACGGGTTTAGAGGGGAACGCGGTCGACGTCGAAGTCGATACGAATTTAGGACTTCCCGCTTTTGAAATAGTCGGGCTTCCCGACGCGGCGGTCAAGGAATCGAAGGAAAGGGTAAGGTCGGCGGTCAAAAACAGCGGCAAGAAGTTTCCCGTACACAAGATAACCGTCAATCTCGCTCCCGCCGAACTCAAAAAAGAGGGCGCGGGTCTCGACCTTCCGATAGCGGTAGGGATAATCGCCGCCGACGGACAGTTAGGCGATATGAAAAACAGCCCCGTAATGGTGGGCGAACTCTCGCTCGACGGCGGCATAAGAGGTATAAACGGAATACTTCCCACTTTGATTTCCGCGCGGGAAAACGGCGTGAAAAGCGTTATTATCCCCAAGGAAAACGAGCAGGAAGGCGGCTATATCGACGGAATAGACGTGTTCGTCGCGAGTACTTTAAAAGAGGTCTGCGACTTTATCGAGGGCAAAAGCGAACTTAAAAAGGTCGAACTCAAAAACTACGAAAACGACGCGAAAAGCGGCGAGTACGACAACGATTTGAAATACGTCAGAGGACAATTCGTCGCAAGGCGGGCTTTGGAAGTCGCCGTGAGCGGCAACCACAATATAATTTTAGAAGGTCCTCCGGGGGCGGGTAAGACAATGCTTGCAAAGTGTATACCGTCCATAATGCCCGATATGAGTTTCGCGGAGGCTCTCGAAACCACGAAAATCCACAGCGTTGCGGGAACCCTTAAAGGTTCGGAAGGCATAGTTTTGAAACGTCCGTTTATGTCTCCCCATCACACCGCGTCGGCGGCTTCGATTACGGGCGGCGGACAGTCGGCGAAACCCGGAATGGTGAGCCTCGCGCATAACGGAGTGTTGTTTTTGGACGAAATGCCCGAATATCCGAGAAGCGTTCTCGAAAGTCTCCGTCAGCCGCTTGAAGACAGAGAAATCACCGTTTCGAGGGTAAAGGCGAACTATCGCTATCCGGCGAATTTTATATTAGTCGGCAGTATGAATCCTTGTCCGTGCGGCTATTACGGCTCGAAAGACAGGGAATGTACCTGTTCGCCATATCAGATAAAGAGATATAAAGAGAAAATCTCGGGTCCGCTTCTCGACAGAATGGATATAAGAATAAACGTGGATAACGTGAAGTACGACGATTTGGCTTCGGGCGAAGAGTCCGAGAGTTCCGAACAGGTGAGAAAACGCGTAAACAGAACGAGAGCGGTTCAGTTGGAAAGGTTTAAGGACGACGGGATAACTTCCAACGGCGAAATGAGCGAAAAGCATATCAAAAAATACTGCAAATTGTCAGCGGAGGGCGAGGACGTACTTCGTTACGCGTTCGAGTCGCTCAAAATGTCCGCAAGGGCAAGGAGCAGAATATTGAAAGTCGCGAGGACTATCGCCGATATGGAACTTTCCGAAAACATAGAAACCAATCACTTGTTAGAGGCTATAAGTTACAGGGGCGACGATTTATGACGGCAATTTCCGAAAGAGACGGGTTCGCGATATTTATCGACTCGTTCGAGGGGCTTGATTATAAAATAAAACTCAAACTTCTGGAAAAATTCGACGGCTTTCCGAAGCCCAAGGATATAGAAAGGTTTTTTGCGGCGACGAAACCCGAGATAGGACTTTCGATTTCGCAGGCTATGCGGAATAAAAAGGTAGTAGAGGAACGTATAGGAAAATCCGTACAAGGGCTTGACGGGATAATTCCTTTTTACTCGGAAGATTATCCAGAACTACTGAGACAAACGCCTGTTTTTCCGTTGATTTTGTACTACAAAGGCAACAAAGAACTGCTTAAAAGCGAGAAGAAACTTGCGATAGTCGGTTCGAGAAAGACCTTGCCGCAGTACCTTGCAAAAACCGAAGAAATAGCGGCGGCGATAGCCGAAAGCGGCGTTCCGATAGTGACGGGCATCGCGGACGGCGGCGACACTTCCGCCATTATGGGATCTATGAAAAACGGCAAGACCATATCCGTTTTGGCAGGCGGATTGAATCCCGTTTATCCGAAAAGCAAACAGGGGCTTGCGGCTTCCGTTGCGAAATACGGACTTATTCTCAGCGAAAATCCGTGCGGAGTCGCGCCGAGGACTTATTCCTATCCCGTGAGAAACAGAATAATCGCGGGGCTTAGCGACGTTTCTCTGATCGTGAGCGGCGAAGCGGACAGCGGCGCGAGATACACGGCGAGTTACGCTTTGGACTACGGCAGAGACGTGGCGTGCCTTCCGTACGGCTTGGGCGTTAAGTCGGGCGAACTTTGCAAGAGCCTTATAAAAAGCGGAGCGGCGGAAGTCGAAACTTCCGAAGAGGTTGCTTTTATGCTCGGGATAACCCTTGAAAAAACAGCCACCGTTAAGTTGAACGATAAAGAAAAGTCGGTCTATGAGTCGATTAAATCGGGTATAGACAACGTGGACGAACTCGCTTTGAAAACGGGCGAAAAGGTATGGACGTTAACGCCCGTAATCGCTTCGCTCGAAATAAAGAAGGTAATAGTCAGAAATACCGACGGAAGATTGTCCGTATTGAAATAAAAAAATAAACGCAATTTCATCTCGGGCGACAGCCGCCTCGGGAAGAAAATCGGAGGAAAATATGCAACTTATCATCGTTGAGTCGCCGTCTAAGGCGAAAACCATTGAAAAATATCTCGGGGGAAAGTATAAGGTGGACGCGAGCGGCGGACACGTCAGAGACCTTCCCGAAAAGAGACTCGGCGTAAACGTGGCAAAAAATTACGAGCCTAATTACGTCGTTACCGCGGATAAGAAACCCGTAATCAAGAGGCTTAAAGAGAAAGTCGAAAAAGCCGATAAAATATACCTCGCAACCGACCCGGACAGAGAGGGAGAGGCTATAAGTTGGCATTTATCGGAAGTCTTGGGGCTTAAAGACAAGGCGAGGAGAATAGAGTTCAACGAAATCAGCGAAAAGGCGGTTAAAGAGGCTCTCAAAAATCCGAGGGATATAAACTACAACCTCGTTGACTCGCAACAGGCGAGAAGAGTTCTGGACAGACTCGTCGGTTATAAACTCAGCCCCCTTCTTTGCAAGAGAATACAGAACGGGTTGTCGGCAGGACGAGTTCAGTCGGTCGCCCTTCGCATAATCGTCGATAAAGAAAGAGAGATAAAGGCGTTTATACCTGCGGAATATTGGAATTTAACCGCTTTATTGTCGGACGGCAAACGCAAGCCGTTCACGGCGTACCTCGCGGAGAAAAACGGCAAAAAGTATAAGCCGTCGAACGAAGCGGAGGCTTTGGAAGTCGTAGCCGCGATAGAAAAAGCGGGCGGACTTTTCAAGGTTACGGGAGTAAAAAAGACGGATACCAAGAGTCACGCTCTGCCGCCTTTTACGACTTCGACCATGCAACAGGACGCTTCGGCGAAACTCAATATGTCCTCGCCTATGTGTATGCAGGTCGCTCAGCACCTCTACGAGGGCATCGAAACTTCCGAGGGGCATCTCGCTCTCGTCACCTATATCAGAACGGATTCGGTGAGAATTTCCACCGAAAGTCAGGCTACGGCGAGAGAGTATATAAAGGAGAAATACGGCGAGGAGTACGTTCCCGCGAAGCCGAATTTCTATAAGTCGAAGAAAAACGCTCAGGACGCTCACGAGGCGATAAGACCTATCGACCTTACGCTTACGCCCGAAAAGGTAAAGCCCCTTTTAGACAGAAACCATTATAACCTCTATAAACTCATTTACGAGAGATTTATCGCTTCGCAGATGAGCGAGGCGAAGTACAATTTCGTCACGATAGATACGGCGGTCGGCGATTATACCTTTAAAACGAGCGGCAGAACGGTCGCTTTCAAGGGCTATACGGCCGTTTACGACGACTATCGCGCTAACGAAAACAACGAGGACGGCGAAATGGTGAAAGTCATTCCGAACGTTTCCGAAGGCGACGTTTTAAAAGCCGAAAAAATCGATAAAGAACAGAAATTTACGAAGCCCCCCGTGAGATTTACCGACGCGAGCCTCGTCAGAATTATGGAGGAAAAGGGCATCGGCAGACCGTCCACTTACGCGACGATTATTTCCGTTTTGTCCAAGAGAAAATACACGGTCAAGGAAGGAAAATATATCGTTCCGACCGACATCGCGTTCAGAATAACCGATATGCTCGTGAAATACTTCCCCGACGTAATGGACGTTTCGTTCACCGCGGATATGGAGGACAAACTCGACGATATAGAAAACGGCGGTAAGGACTGGCATAAATTGATTGCCGAATTTTACCCGCCGTTCGCCGAAAAACTCGCTTTTGCGGCTACCGACGGAGACGAAGTTACCGATATTCTCTGCGAGAAATGCGGTTCGCCGATGATAAGAAAGAACGGCAGATACGGCAAATTCCTCGCTTGCTCGAAATATCCCGAGTGTTCCAATATTAAATCCGAACAGGAAGAAGTTTCCGACGTGAAGTGCGATAAGTGCGGAGCGTTGATGGTATATAAGACGGGCAAATACGGAAAATTCCTCGCTTGTCCGAATTACCCCGAGTGTACGAACGTCAAACCCCTCGACGAGGAAACGACTACCGAAAAGTGCGAGAAGTGCGGGGGCGATATGGTCGTCAAAAAGGGCAGATTCGGAAAATATTTGCAATGCGTCGCGTGCAAAGCGACTAAGAGCATGACTGAAAAAGCGGGGGTGTGTCCGCAATGCGGAAGTCCTACGCAGAAGATGCTTTCCAAGTCGGGAAAGACTTTCTACGGCTGTTCGAAATATCCCGAGTGCAACTTTATGAGTTGGGATATGCCCACGGGCGAACATTGCCCCAAGTGCGGCAGTTATTTAGTGCTTGCGAAAGACGGCAAGACGAAGAAGTGTTCAAATAAAGAATGCGATTACGGCAACAAATCTCAGAGAAAAGGCAAGAAAACGGGTAAAGAAAATGCCGACGAAAATTAAAATCATCGGCGGCGGACTTGCGGGAAGCGAAGCGGCGTATTACCTCGCGAAAAGAGGTTATGACGTAACGCTTACGGATATAAAGCCAAAGAGTTTCACGCCCGCCCACAAAAGCCCGCTTTTCGGCGAACTCGTTTGTTCCAACTCGCTTAAAAGCAACGACGTTTACGCGAACGCCTGCGGACTTTTAAAAGAGGAAATGCGGATTTTAGGTTCGATGATTATCGCTTGCGGCGACGAAACGAGAGTTCCCGCAGGGGCGGCTCTCGCGGTTGACAGAGACGCTTTCGCGGCGAAAATCACCGAAAAACTGAAATCCGTCGGGAATATTGCGTTCGCTTGCGAAGAGGTCGAAAAAATCGACCCCGAAGAGTATACGATAGTCGCCACGGGACCTTTAACGACGGGGAAATTATGCGATTTCCTCGAAAAATTTACGGGCAAAGGCTTCTATTTTTACGACGCCGCCGCCCCGATCGTTTCGGGCGATTCCATAGATTTCGACAACGCGTTTATCTCGGACAGATACGGCGAACTCGGCAAGGGCGATTACGTCAACTGTCCGATAGATAAAGACGGCTATCTCGATTTTTACCGCGAACTTATTTCGGCTAAACGCGCCGAACTTCACGACTTCGAGAATATGAAGGTGTTCGAGGGCTGTATGCCCGTCGAAGTAATGGCGTTAAGAGGCGAGGACACCTTGCGTTTCGGTCCGCTTAAACCCGTGGGGCTTACCGACCCCAAGACGGGCAGGAGACCTTACGCATGTATGCAACTGAGAAAAGAGGACGCCGAGGGCAGGAGATACAACATAGTAGGTTTTCAGACAAACCTTTTGTTTCCCGAACAAAAAAGGGTTTTTTCGATATTCCCCGCCCTTAAAAACGCCGAGTTTCTGCGTTACGGGGTAATGCACAAAAATACCTTTTTAAACTCTCCCGACACGTTAAATTCCGATTTTTCTATGAAGAAATATCCTGACGTGTACTTTGCGGGACAGATTACGGGAGTAGAGGGCTACGTCGAAAGCGCGGCGAGCGGACTTTTGGCGGCTATCAACTTAGATCGGAAACTTACGGGAAAGGAGCCGCTCGAATTGAATACCAAAACAGTCCTCGGGGCGTTGTCGAACTATATCGCGACCCCGAACGCCGATTTCCAGCCGATGAACGCGAACTACGGAATACTCGCGCCGCTCGGTATAGATAAAGTTAAAAAATCGGACAAAAAACGCCTTATGAGCGAAAGGGCGATAGAAGAAATAAAGAAAATACGCTTATAAAATCCTACGGGAGGTAAACAAAATGAGTATAGAATTCAGGGGAACTACCATTTGCGCGGTGAGAAAAGACGGCAAAACGGCAATCGCCGGCGACGGTCAGGTTACTATGGGCGAATCGGTAATTTTCAAGAACAACGCTAAAAAGGTAAGAAGAATATACAACGGCAACGTAATTATAGGCTTTGCCGGCGGAGTTGCGGACGCGTTTTCGCTATGCGAGAGATTCGAGGCGATGCTCAACAAATACGCGGGCAACTTGGAGAGAAGCGCGGTGGAACTCGCCGAGCAGTGGCGCAGGGATCAGGCGGGCAGAAAACTCGAAGCGATGATGATATGCGCCGACAAAACGGGCTTGTTCATAATCTCGGGTCAAGGAGACGTAATGCAGCCCGACGACGACGTTTGCGCTATCGGAAGCGGAGGCAATTACGCGCTCGCCGCGGCGAGGGCTTTAAAAGACGAAACCGATTATTCCGCAGAAGAAATCGCCGTAAAGGCGCTAAGAATCGCTAGCAGAATATGCGTTTTCACCAACGACAATATTCGCTGCGAAACGGTATAAGGAGGCATATATATGGATTTATCGCCGAGAGAGATAGTAAAGGAACTCGACAAATACATCATAGGGCAGGAAAAGGCTAAACGAGCCGTGGCAATCGCCCTCAGAAACAGATACAGACGGAGCAAACTTTCCCCCGAACTGAGAGAGGAAATTACCCCGAAAAACATTATAATGAAAGGACCTACGGGCGTAGGTAAAACGGAAATCGCGAGGAGACTTGCGAAACTCGTAAAAGCGCCGTTTATAAAGGTCGAAGCGACTAAGTATACCGAAGTAGGTTACGTCGGCAGGGACGTGGAATCTATGATAAGAGACCTCGTCGAGGCGAGTTACCGAATGGTAAAAGAGGAGAGTTTCGCGGGCGTTTCCAAAAAGGCTACCGCCGTCGCGGAGAAAAAAGTCCTCGCCGCTCTTTCGGAAACGCTTAAAACCGAGAGGGGCGAGAAGTCCAAAGAGGAATGGGAAGCCGAGACCTTGGAGAGGCTCAGAAAGGGCGATTACGACAAATTTATTATCGAAACGGACGTCGCCGAAGCCCCGCCGGCGCTCGAACTCGCGAACGGTATGAACGCCGAAATAACGCTCGGTTCAATCTTCGACGGAATTATGCCGAAGAGGCGTAAAAAGAGAAAAATCACCGTAAAAGAGGCGATGGAAATCATAGTCGCGGAAGAGAGCGACAAACTCATCGACAACGACGCGGTGAAGTCCGAAGCGGTGAGAAGAGCCGAGGAAGAGGGCATAATTTTCATCGACGAGATAGACAAAATCGCGAACGGCGCGAAGTCGGGCGGCGGTCAGGACGTGTCGAGAGAAGGCGTTCAGAGAGATATATTGCCGATAGTCGAAGGTTCGGCCGTAAACACCAAATACGGAATCGTAAAGACCGATTATATACTGTTTATCGCGGCGGGAGCCTTCCACGTTTCCAAGGTCGAGGACTTAATTCCCGAACTTCAAGGCAGATTTCCGATAAAAGTCGAACTCGAAAGCCTTACCAAAGAGGACTTCGTAAACATTCTTACTCTTACCAAAAACGCGATAACTTCGCAGTACGCGACCCTTCTTGCGGTAGATAATATCGAACTCGAATTTACGAGGGGCGCGATTGAAAAAATCGCCGAAATTTCCGCGGATATAAACGCGACGAGCGAGGATATAGGCGCGAGAAGGCTTCATACCGTTATGGAGAATCTCGTCGAGGATATTTCGTTTAACGCGGGCGGCGACGTTCCGCATACCAAAGTAGTCGTGGACGAGAAATACGTTACGGACCATCTGTCCAAGGAAATAGAGGACAGAAGCGTGAGAAAATACATTCTTTGATTGTTTGATTGTCGTCGAAAATCTACGATAATCGACTTATGCCAGACAAGAATAATACGAACCTTGTCAAAACGCCGCTATTTCCGTGCTTTTTGGCAAATTCTCGTTTGAAGTACGTCAAGTACATCTGCACTCGCCTTTACCAAAAATCATCAAAAATACGTCGTTAGACCATGGTTCGTATTATTCTTGTCTGGCATAGACGGATTTTATAGGAGTAAACATTATGATAAACATACCAAAAGGAACAAAAGACGTACTGCCCGAAGAGAGTTATAAGTGGCATTACGTCGAGAAAATAGCGAGAGAAACGGCGGACTTATATTGTCTTAAAGAAATTCGCACCCCGACTTTCGAGCATACCGAACTCTTTTTAAGAGGAGTCGGCGAAACCACGGACGTGGTAAACAAGGAAATGTACACTTTCCTCGACAAGGGCGACAGAAGCATTACTTTAAAGCCCGAGGGAACGGCAGGAGTTGCGAGAAGTTTTATCGAAAACGGACTTTTTAACGGCGCGATGCCCCTTAAAATGTACTATATAACGCCCGTGTTCAGATATGAAAATCCGCAGAAAGGGAGACTCAGAGAACATCACCAGTTCGGCGTGGAAATTTACGGCGGCGAGGGGGCGGACACCGACGCGGAAGTGATTAAACTCGCTTACACCGTTTTAAGAAAATGCGGACTTAAAGTCAAATTGTATATCAACAGTATGGGCTGTCCCGAATGCAGAAAGAAGTACAACGAGGCGTTGAAGGGGTATTTTGCCGATAAACTCGACAAACTTTGCCCGACCTGCCGCGAAAGATACGTCAAGAATCCGCTCAGAATACTCGACTGCAAGAGCGAGGAGTGCAAGGCTTTGTGCGTTGACGCGCCTAAAATTACCGACTATCTCTGCGACGATTGCAAGGCTCATTTCGAGAAATTGCAGGTTCTGCTCGGCGATTGCGGCGTCGATTTCGAGATTAACCCGTATATCGTGAGAGGTCTCGACTATTACACGAGGACGGTTTTCGAGTTCGTCACGACCTCGCTCGGCTCGCAAGGCACCGTTTGCGGCGGCGGCAGATACGATAATCTCATAGCGCAACTCGGCGGAACGCCTACCCCCGGCGTGGGATTCGGTATGGGAATAGAGAGGCTTTTAATGCTTATGGAAGCGGAAGGCGTGGAAATTCCCAAGCCCGAAACGGTAAAACTGTATATCGCGACTATGGGCGAAGCCGCTTACGAAAAGGCGTTTTCGATAGCCTCGGCGTTAAGGGATAAAGGCGTGAAAACGGAAATCGACCACGCTGGAAGAGGTATAAAGGCTCAGTTTAAATACGCGGACAAAATAGGAGCGGAAAACGTAGTCACGCTCGGCGAAAACGAGATACAAAGCGGCGTTTGCAAAATAAAGAGAATGTCCGACGGCATACAGACCGAAGTCCGTATCGACGATATTTCGACATATTTCGCTTAAATTTACGCATACTTAGTTCGGGGCAATTTAATTCTGTCCCGATAACAACGGAGGTAAAAATACTATGGATGAAATAATCAACATACTTGACGACGAATTTGAGAAAGAAGTTTTACAGTCCGACAAGCCCGTACTCGTTGATTTTTGGGCGAGTTGGTGTATGCCTTGCAGAATGCAGAGCGAGGTCTTGCACGGTATGGTCGGCGATCTCGGCGGCAAAGTCAAAATCGTGAAAGTCAACGTTGACGAGTGCGAAAAGACTGCCGTTAAATACGGCATTTCGAGTATTCCCACGCTTATGGTATTCAGCGGCGGCGAACTCAAAGAAAAAAGCGTCGGACTTTCCTCGGATAAGGAAATAAGTTCGATGCTCATTAAGTATATCGGATAAAATCTCAGACAGAGGTGAGAAATATGAAACAGATAAATAAATCGGCGACGAGGCTTCTCGTCTTTGCAGTCCTTTCCGCTTGTCTTTTTGTCGGCGGCATTCCCATGATAATAATCGGCGCGGCGAATAAAATGACTGCGGTAATGGTCTTGGGCATCGTGTTTACCGCGTTTGATTTTTATGCCTGCCCGATACTTTTTTCGATTTACGGCGGAGTAAACACCCTTAAAAAAGTTGTCAAAGCGGTCGAAATCGACAGGATATACGACGTTAAAAATATCGCCGTTCAGACGGGTTTAAACGAAGAAATCGTCAAGGCGGACATTCTGAAATGTATCGAAAAAGGATATATAACGGGACTTTTGTTCGACGGCGAGACACTCCGCTTTAACGACAATCGGAAAGCCGAGCGAAGAACGTTACATACGAAATGCCCGAATTGCGGCGCGCCCATAGACTACTATGCGGACGAGGCGCCCGTCTGCCCGTACTGCGGAGCCTCGGCGGATAAAACGTAGTCTCTTTGCTTCCGCGCTCGGTAGAAGCGGTTCGGCGAGCGCAGCGAAGCCGAGCCGATACTCAAACAGAGAAAAGTCGAAAATTATAAGAGGTTGCAAGCAGTTTGTTCTTGCAGCCTTTTTTATGACAAAAAATATTATATAACGGCAAAAAATCCCAAATCGGACGGGCGGCGTTATTTTATAATATTCTTATGGCAAGAAAAATTGTGGTCGCCTCGGGAAAAGGCGGCGTGGGAAAAACGTCCGTTGCGGCAAATTTAGGAATAAGGTTGTCAAAAGCGGGGAAAAGAGTTTGTATAATGGACGCCGACTTAGGACTCAACAATCTCGACGTCGTAACGGGAGTGGAAAACCTCGTTATATACGACGTTGCGGACTGCGTAGAGGGGCGGTGTCGGGCGAAGCAGGCGCTTGTCGAGTGTCCTGCCGCGAAGAACGTTTACGTGCTTCCGTCGCTCCATTCCATATCCAAGAAAATATTGCCGCAAAAGGGCGTTAACGAACTTATAGAGGGACTTTCCGCTTCTTTTGACTTCATAATAATCGACTGTCCCGCGGGTATAGCCGACGGTTTTACGCTCGCCGTTTCGGTCGCCGAAGAAGCGTTGGTCGTTACCACGCCGCACCTGTCGAGTTTGAGAGACGCGGATAAAGTGCTGTCGCTTTTAAGGGGGTACGGGTTAAAGAGCGTGAGACTCGTCGTAAACAGAGTTCGGGGCGACCTCGTCGCAAGCGGCGAAATGCTTTCGCCCGAAGAAATCGAGAGAACGCTAAAGTGTAACCTTGCGGGGGTGATTCCAGACGACGACGGAGTGTTTTTATATAACGCCGGACTTCTGCCGTCGGACTCCGAGGCTTTGAAAGCGTTTAAAATTCTCGCGTATAACGTAATTAGCGGAAAGAGTAAAATATACGACTGCATATCCAAATACGCGGGCTTTTGGGGCGGAATAAGACGGGGGATTAAGAAGAGTTTATAATGGACGAAAAACAGTTAAGAAGATTGCGGTCGGTAATCGAGACCGACAGACTGTCGTTGACTTGCGAGAGTCTCGACCTTATATCGAAGGACATATCGTACGTTATGGAAGATTATTTTAATCTTACGGAAAAGCCGAAAGTTTCGGTTTCGGCGAGAAACGGCGAGTACCTGATATCGGTGACGGCGAAAGCGGACGCAGTGAAAGCCTTTTCGGTAATGAAAAAATAAAAGAAGAGAAA